>DATGPS010000041.1:0-28614 GCA_035304685.1 Natronosporangium sp.
CTCAGCGCGCGCCGAGGCCGCAGTTTTGGCGAAACTGCGCGTGCCGCCGGCCCGGTGAGCTCATCCACCCAGTCCGTGATCGATTCTCGCATTCGGTCACACTATAGATGGTCGTATCGTACCTTTACGGATATGTGGCACCGGCTGCTCTCAGCGACAGGTCGACTCTCCCCGCTGGTGCGGGCCGGCATCATCGCCGGCGTGGTCCTCGCAGCGGTGCTCTACCCGATCACCGCAATCGGCGGGCTGAGCATCCAGGCCGGTACCCGGATGCTGGGAGAGCTACCCAGCGAGCTGACCATGCGGCCACCCGCGCAGACCACCTATGTGTACGCCCGGGACGGCAAGACCCTGCTGACCACTTTCTACGAGGAGCACCGCCGGTACACGCCGATCAACGAGGTTTCGCCATACATGCTCCAGGCCATCGTGGCCAGCGAGGACGCCCGCTTCTTCGACCACAACGGGGTCGACACTAAGGGCATCGCCCGGGCATTCGTGGCCAACATCGAGTCCGACCAGGTGGAGCAGGGCGCCTCCACGATCACGATGCAGTACGTGCGGATGGCCCTGCGCGACGGCGCGGAGACCGCGGAGCAGGTACGGGCGGCGACCGAGCAGACCGCTGCCCGCAAGCTCCGGGAGGTACGGCTCGCGATGGAGATCGAGAAGCAACTGTCCAAGACCGAGATCCTGGAGCGGTACCTCAACCGGGCGTACTTCGGCCACCGCGCGTACGGCATCTTCGCCGCGGCGCAGATCTTCTTCTCCAAGCGCCCCTCGGAGCTGACCCTGCTGGAGTCGGCGACCCTCGCCGGACTGGTGCAGGCGCCCTCGGCGTACGACCCGGCCGGTCAGGACCAGACCGCGGCGACCGAACGGCGCAACTGGGTGATCGACCGGATGGCGCAGCTGGGTTACGTCGGGGCGGAGGTGGCGCGTGAGGAGAAGGAGAAGCCGATCGAGCTCGACCTCACCGACCCACCCAACGACTGCGTCTCGGTGCCCGAGAAGAACAACCACTGGGGCTTCTTCTGCGACTTCTTCCGTACCTGGTGGACCTCGCAGCCGGCGTTCGGCGACAACCCGCTGCAGCGGGAAGACGCGCTGCGCCGCGGCGGGTACCGGGTGATCACCTCGCTGGACCCGGAGATCCAGGAGATCGCGCAGGGCCACGTGGTCGACAAGGAACGGATCGGCAGCCCGTACGCCCACGGCCTGGTGGCGATCGAGCCCGGGACCGGGCGGGTGAAGTCGATGGCGGTGAACCGCAGGTTCTCGCTGAACCAGACCCACAACCGGCCGCACACCGACCCGTCGCTGCGCGGCGAGGTACCCAGCAACTACCCCAACACGGTGAACCCGCTGCTCGGCGGCGGGGACATGCCCGGATACCAGGCCGGGTCGACGTTCAAGTGGTTCACGCTGCTCGCCGCGCTGGACGAGGGCATGCCGCTCTCCACCCGCATCAGCTCTCCGCAGCGGTACGTCTCCACGTACCTCTCCGGCCCCGGCGAGCCGGCCAGTTGCGGCAGCCGCTGGTGCCCGCAGAACGCCAGCGCCAGCATGACCGGGCGGCACACCATGTGGCAGGGCTTCGGCAAGTCCGTGAACACGTACTTCGTCCAGTTACAGGAACGCGTGGGCGCGGACAAGGCGGTGGCCATGGCCGAGCGGCTGGGCCTGACCTGGCGTACCGAGGTGGACCAGATGATGGCCTCCCCGGAGCGAGCAAAGGGTTGGGGTGCGTTCACGCTCGGGGTCGCCGACACCACGCCGCTGGAGATGGCGAACGCGTACGCGACCGCCGCCGCCGACGGGATGTACTGCGAGCCGCTACCGGTGGTCTCGATCCAGGACGTGGACGGTAACGAAGTCGTCTACCAGAACGACGAGGGCGAGACGGTGCCGGTGGCGGAGCCGCGATGCCGGCGGGTGTTCAGCGAGGACGTGGCCCGGGCAGCGACCGACGCGGCCCGGTGCGTCACCGGGGACGGGGCGGCGCGCGGAAGCTGCGGCGGGTGGTCCACCGCGAGCGGGGTGGCGGATATCGTCGGCCGCCCGGTCGCCGGGAAGACCGGCACCACCGACGGCAACCGTACCGCCTGGTTCATCGGCTTCACTCCGGAGCTGGCCGCGGCTAGCTTCACCGCTGACCCGGACAATCCGCATAATGCGGTCGGTGGTGGACGATCGCAGCAATCAGTGCAATCGGTGGCGCAGACCTTGCGCGACGCGCTACGCGGCGAACCGGTCACAGAGTTCACGCCACCCTCAGACGACATCGTGCGCTGAGCGTCTTTCAGCAGGGCTCCCCTGCTGCTACTCAAGCCCCAGCAGGGGCGCCCTGCTGAAGATAAAGCGCTCTACAGGGGCGCCCGCCTGAGCACCTCGACATCCATAGGGGCGCCCTGCTAACGCTCAAGCCCCAGCAGGGGCGCCCTGCTGAAGATAAAGCGCTCTACAGGGGCGCCCTGCTGAAGGAGTCAGCGCAGGTCGGCGGTGACCAGGGACCAGATCTCCAGGTCGACCCGGCCACTGGCGAGATTCCCGGCGTTGCGCAGCAGGCCCTCGTAGGTGAAGCCGGCCTTCTCCGCCACCCGGCGGGAGGCCGTGTTACCCGGCGCGACCCGTAGCTCCACCCGCTGGAAGGCGTGTTCCAGCAGCAGCGCGATCGCCAGGCCGTCCACCGCCTCGGCGGCGAGCCCGAACCCGCGCGCGTGCGGCACCACCGCGTACGCGACCTCGGTGACCCGGCCGACCCAATCGGTGTGCTTGGTCCACAGGCAGCCCACCAGCGCGCCATCCTCGCGCCGGACGACGCCGTAGTGGTCCCCCTGGCCGCTGGCCCGCCGCTCCTCCGCGAGCACCGTGCACCAGGTCTCCGCGTCCACCTGCTGCGCTTCGACCGGTACCGGCACCCAGCGGCGGGTCTGCCGGTCCGCGAAGATCTCTTGGACGACCAGAGCGTCCTCGACCGCGGCCGGCCGGACCTGCAGCCGTGGCGTCGCCACGGTCAGGGTCGGGAACCGGGGCACCGCGACGTAGCTCAGGCCCGTCTGCTCGGTCACCACTCACCCTTCCGGTCGGTCCACCGGGCGACGATACCGCACACCACCTGTGCTGTCCTGCCGTGCGCTCAGTAGCCTGGCCACGTGTACCGGTTCCTGTTCACGCCCGCCTGGCTCGGCCGGCTCGCGGTCGCGCTGGTGCTCGCCACCGTGATGGGACTGCTCGGCGGCTGGCAGCTGAGCCGGTACGAGGAGCGCTCCGCCATTAACGCTCGCATCGACGCCGCTACGGCGGAGACCGCCGCACCGCTGACCGAGGTACTCACGGCCCCGTCCGCGGGCGCCTCGCCCGGCCCGGCCCCGCCTGAGGAGGCTCTCTGGTCGATGGTCACCGCCACCGGCAGGTACGACCCGGACCACGAGATCCTGGTCCGCGGCCGCACGGTCTCCGGTCAGGTCGGCTATGAGGTGCTGACCCCGCTGGTGCTGCCCGACGGTGCGGCGGTGTTGATCAATCGGGGCTGGGTGCCGCCGGGCGGCGACGCCGCCGGCGCCCACCCGGAGGTGCCCCCGGCCTCCACCGGCCAGGTGACCGTGGCCGGGCGGGTCCGCCCGAGCGAGAGCGGGTCGCGACCGGTGGAGACCATCGAGGGGGTCACGCAGACCCGCCGGATCCACCTGGACACGCTCGCGGCCGCGCTCCCGTACCCGATCTACGGCGGGTACCTGCAGCTCGACACCCAGGACCCACCGGCCGACGACGCCTTGACGCCGATCCCGGTCCGGCGGGAGAACGCCTTGCTCAACGCCGCGTACACGGTCCAGTGGTGGCTCTTCGCCGTGCTGGTGCTGGTCGGCTTCGGCGTACTCGCGCGCAAGGAGGCCACGCGCGGGTCCGCGCCGGCGGCCCCGAAGGCGCCCGCGCCACCGGTGCCGCCTGTGGCCGGTTCGAACGCGGAGACTGGCCGGGGCGGCTAACCCGGCGGGCGGTGGAATCCGGGCCGCGCGGCTAGTCCGGGCGCGGTACTCTGCCGGTCATGACAGACCCCTTTGCCCCGTCGCCGCCGCCTGGCTCACCCGGTGGCTGGCGCCCCTCCGACTCCGACCGCCAGCGGGTGGCCGACCGGTTGCGCCAGGCGGTGGACGAGGGGCGGCTGGACCTCCACGAGTACGACCAGCGGCTGCGCGCGTCGGAACAGGCGCCGACCATGGCGGCGCTGGAGCGGGTGGTGGCGGACCTGCCTGCCGCGCCGGAGGCGGTGCTCGCCCAGATCGGGGAGATCACCATCACCGAGAACACCGTGCACACGCCGGCGGGGCCGATCCCGCTGCACGGGTCGCAGTGGATGGTGCAGGACCAGTGGATGGCCACGCAGAAGATCCCGACCTGGGCCATCGTGCTGGCGATCGTGGGCTTCTTCTGTCTCACCATCTTCAGCCTGCTGTTCCTGCTCGCCAAGGAAACCATCTACCGCGGCCACGTGCAGGTGACGGTCAGCAACGGGGCACAGCAGTACGTGACGTACGTCCCGGTGCAGAGCTACGCCCAGGTGCAGTACGTGCACCAGCAGGTCAACTACGCCCGCTCGCTCGCGGCTCGCTGAGCGTGGATGGCGCGTACCGCGTCGATGGTGTCCGCCTCCGCGGCGGTCTTGTCGTGGCGGTAGCGCAGCACCCGGGCGAACCGCAGCGCCACCCCACCGGGGTAGCGCGGGCTGGCCTGCACGCCGTCGAAGGCGATCTCCACGACCTGTTCCGGACGCACCCGCACCAGCCACTCGTTGCGCTCGATCGCGAGCTCCTGGAACCGGCGGGTCTGCCAGCGCAGCAGCTCGTCGGTGAGCCCTTTAAAGGTCTTGCCCAGCATGACGAAGCCGCCGGTACGCGGATCTCGCGCGCCGAGGTGCAGGTTGGACAGCCAACCACTACGGCGGCCGTGCCCCCACTCGGCGGCGAGCACGACCAGGTCCAGCGTGTGCCGCGGCTTCAGCTTCACCCAGGCGCCGCCGCGCCGGCCGGCGTCGTACGGGGCGGTGAGCGACTTGACCACCACCCCCTCCTGCCCGTCGCTGACGGCGGCGGTCAGCGCGGCGGCGAGCTCCGGCACCTCCGCCACGGTCCTGCGCGCCACCAGCAGGTGGTCGGGGATCGCGCCGGCGAGCGCCTCGATCCGTTCGGATAGCGGTGCGTCGAGCAGGTCCGCGCCGTCGAGGTGCAGTACGTCGAAGAAGTACGGAGAGAGGCGCGGGGTACCGCTGGTGCCGCGTTGGCGTTCGGCCGCGATCGCGGCGGTCTCCTGAAATGGCCGGGGCCGGCCGGTGGGGTCGAGCGCGATCGCCTCGCCGTCCAGCACCATCCGGGATGCCGGTAGCTGCCGCACGGCCGCCACGACCTCCGGCATCCGGTTGGTGAGGACGTCCAGGCTGCGGCTGAAGACCTCGACCTGGTCACCGTCACGGTGCACCTGGATGCGCACACCGTCCAGTTTGGTGTCCGCCAGCGCCGGGGTACCCGTGGTGACCAGCGCCTCCTCGGCGGTGGCGGCGCTGGCGGCGAGCATCGGCGCCAGCGGCGTGCCCAGTCGCAGCGAGAACGCCGCCAGCGCGGGGGCACCGCCGGTCAGCGCGGCCCGCGCCACCCGCGCCAGGTCACCGGCGAGCAGCAACGCCCGGCGGACCACGGTCGACGGCACCCCGGCGGCGCGGGCCACGGCCTCGGTGAGTACGCCGGCGCCCGCGCCTTGCCGCAGCTCGCCCAGGAACAGGCCGCGCAACATGTGCTGCTCTTCGGCGGTGGCCGCGGCGAACAACCGGCGTACCAGCTCCCGCCGCCTCGCCAGCGATCCGCTGCCGGCGACCGCGGCGATCTCGGCGACGGCGCGGTCCACCTCGCCCACGCTCAGGGTGGCCACCGGCGCGGGGGGCGGCAGCTCCTTCAGCGTGGACCATCCCACCCCGGTCTGCCGCTGCCGGAGTTCACCTGAGAGGTACGCGGTGCCCGCCTCGATCTCGTCCGGCGCGAGTCCGCGCAGGGCACCGGCGAGCAATTCGATCTTGGCGTTGCGCGCGGAGGTGCCCGCCACCGCCGCGGACACGGCCGCCAGTTCGGCAAACCTCATGGTCGGCCTCGCTTCCCGTTCTCCGCAGGCACCCGGGACCAAGGCTATAGCTCTTCTCAACAGGGGCGCCCTGCTAACGCTCAACCCCCAGCAGGGGCACCCTACTGAGCGAAACACCCCAACAGGGGCGCCCGCTTGCACGCACTCACCTCAGCAGGGGCGCCCTGCTAACGCTCAACCCCCAGCAGGGGCGCCCTGCTGAGCGAAAGGCACGCAAGAGGGGCGCCCTATTGAGGGGAGAGGCGGGATTAAGGGGAGAGGCGGGATTAAGGGGAGAGGCGGGCGGGGAGGTCAGCCAGGAGCAGGGTCTCGGCCACGCAGGCGCGGGCGAACTCGCCCAGGTGGAGGCTCTCGTTGGGCCCGTGGGCCGCGCTGTACGGGTCTTCCACCCCGGTCACCAGGATCGCCGCGTCGGGGAACATCTGCTGGAAGGTGGCGATGAACGGGATCGACCCGCCCACCCCGATGTCCACCGGCGCCACGCCGTCCCAGGCCGCGCGGAACGCCGCCCGGGCCGCGTCGTACGCCGGGCCGGTAGCGTCGATCACGCAGGGCGCCCCGAGCTGGTCCACGGTCACCGACACCTGCGCTCCCCACGGCACGTGTGCGCGCAGGTGCGCGGCTAGCGCGTCGTACGCGGCCTTCGGGTCTTCACCGGGCGCGATCCGCAGGCTGAGCTTCGCCCGCGCGCTGGGCACGAGGGCGTTGGGCGCCTCGGCCGCGGTGGGCGCGTCGATGCCGAGCACGGCGAGCGCCGGACGGGTCCAGAGCCGGTCCACCAGCGGCCCGCTACCGGTCAACGTCACGCCGTCGACCACCCCGGCGTCCGCGCGCAGCCGGTCGGCCGGGTACTCCAGCGGAGCCGCGGCGCGGCTCTGCAGCCCGGGGACCGCGACATCCCCCGCGTCGTCGTGCAGGGTGGCGAGCAGCCGGCTCAGCACGGTGAGCGCGTCTGGCACCGGTCCGCCGTACATGCCGGAGTGCACCGCGGACTGCAGCGTGCGGACCTCGACGAACAGGTTGACGATGCCCCGCAGCGAGGTGGTCAGCGCGGGTACCCCGACCTCCCAGTTGGTGGAGTCGGCGATCACGATCACGTCGGCGGCGATCTCGTCGCGGTGGGCGGCGAGCAACCGCTCCAGCGACTCGGAGCCGTACTCCTCCTCACCCTCCACAAAGGCCACCACGCCGACCGGCAGGTCGTCGCCGAAGGCGCGGCGCAGCGCGCGCAGGGCCGTGACGTGGACCATGATGCCGGCCTTGTCGTCGGCGCAGCCGCGACCGTACAGGCGGCCGTCCCGCTCGGTGGCGACGAACGGGTCGGTGTCCCACTTCTCCGCCTCGCCGGCCGGCTGCACGTCGTGGTGGGCGTAGAGCAGCACGGTCGGGGCCCCGGGCGGAGCCGGCCGGACGCCGATGACCGCCGGTTGCCCACCGGCGCGCACGATCTTGGTCGTCAGGCCGCAGTCGCGCAGCAGCGCCGCGGTGGCCTCGGCGGAGCGCTCGACGTGGGCGTGGTCGAACCCGGGGAAGGCGACGCTGGGTATCGCGACCAGGCGCGCCAGGTCGGCCTGGGCGGCGGGGAGCTCTTCCGCCACGGCGGCGCGCAGGTCAGCCTCGTCCGGCACGGTCATGCGACGATGCTAGCGTGCCTCCCGGCGCCGACCCGACGGGTCGCGATGACCGGGTGCTCAGCCGCCGGTGCCGGAGTCACCATCGCTGGCGCCGCCGTTGCCGCGGCCGGCGGCGGCTTCGCGGGCCGAGCGGCCGGCGGCCGCCATCCAGTCCCGCACCCGCCCCGCTCCGGCGCCGACCCAGCTACCCACGTCGACGGCGCCCCCGGCGAGCTTGCGGATGAGCTTGAACAGCGGGTCCTCGGAGCGGGCGAAGGTCTCCCGGTAGGACTCGGCTGCTTCTTTGACATCCTCGCTGACCGACGCGTCGGCGTCGCCGTCCCGGCGCGGGTAGTCGCCGGCGAGGATGCGCTGGTAGGCGCCGGAGTCGATCCACTTGCGAATCTCGGCCGCCCGCGCCACCGGCATCGGGTGGCTGCGGAACGCCACCAGCAGGATCTTCAGCACGCTGTCGCGCAGGTCACCACTGCGCTCGTACTCGTTCGCCTGCTCCAGGAATGCGGTGGTGTCCACCTCGGATAGATCACCGCCGCCGGCGAGCTTCATCGACAGCCGCAGCGAAGCTGCCGGATCTTGGCACGCGAGCAGCCCGGCGCGGTCGGCGGAGAGTTCGGCCTTGCGCCACCACTCGAAGAGCGCGGCGATGATCCCGTACAGCGCGAACACCCCGATCGGGAACCACGCCAGGCGCAGCACCATCCGGGTGAGAATAATGATCATGGTGCGGTAGACGGCGTGGCCGGAGAGCACGTGACCCAGCTCGTGGCCGAGCAGGCACCGCAGCTCGTCGTCATCGGCCACCTCCAGCATCCCGGTGTTCACCACAATGAACGGCTGCTTCATGCCGACCGCCATCGCGTTGAGGGTCCGGTCGTTCTGAACGAAGAGCTCGGGCAGCTCCTTGACGTCGAGGGCGGTGGCGGCCTCGGCGTAGATGCGGTGCACGCGAGGGTACTGCCGGTGGTCGACCCGGATGGCGCCGCCGAGGAACTGCAACCGCCAGGCCCGCTCGTTCCAGACTCCGGCGATCACCTTCAGGACCTCGTCGAAGCCTTTCAGCTCCCGCAAGGCGGTCAGGGCGCCCCGGTCGGCGGGGTGTTCCCAGGCGCGCGAGCTGATGCCGGTGAGCGTCACCCGGGCGCGGGCCGGCGGCTTGGCCGGCGTCGCACGATCGTTACCTGACTGGTCGTGGTTGCCCGTGCCCGCGCCGCCCGCGGCATCAGCGTCAGCCATCTGCGTTCCGCCTTCCCCGTCCGCCGCCTTCCGGCGGCTCGCGAATGCTTTGCTGCCGATCGTGCCCCATGTCCGCAACCCGCGTCTACCAACCGCGTCTACCGGGCGGACACCGAGCGTGGCGAGCCCACACCGGACGGGCCGGGAGCGGGTCGCCCCCCGTTGGTGACCAGCGCGACCATCCGTGGCGGCCGGGCCGCGGACCGATCCGCGCCGCCGCGACGCCCCCGACGAGGGCCGGGCGGGGTGGGAGGGCACCGGCCCCCCACCCCGCGCAGCCAGCCTCCGCCAAGTGAGCCAGCCGGGATCAGGCGGGAACCGTGGCGTGACCCCGGCGCCGGCCCCGCCCGTCCCTCGACCCGCCAGGCGCCGACTCGTCCGGCGGCTGGTCAGGCGCCGACTCGCCGGACACCGGCCCGGCCGCGCCGGAGCCGGACGCGACCTCGGCCGGGTCGGGGTCGTGGTCGAGCTGGCCCGGCTCCTGCTCCGCCACGGGCCCCTCCCGCTCTGCGGGCTCCCCGGACGAGCCGGTCGCCGGGGCAGGCGGCCGGCTCGACCCGCCGCCGGCCAGCTCCGCGCCGGTCTCGGCCGCGTGCGCGGCGACCTCGTAGGGCACGTCGTGGAACCGCGAGGGCGCCTCGTCGTCCGGCACCGGCTCGGTCGGCTCCCCACCGACCCGCTCCTGCGCCTGCGCGTCCTCCACCGCGCTGGTAGAGGTGTGCGGCCGGACCCGCTCGAACACCGCCCGGCCCCGGCTCAGGTCGTGCCCCACCGCCGCCGCCTCCAGCTCGTACTGCGTGCGCACCACTCCCTCGCTGTCCCGCCAGTCCCGGGTGAAAAGGCGGCCGGTCACGATCACCGGGTCGCCCCGGGTCACCGAGTGCTTGACGTTGCTCGCCAGTGCCCGCCAACAGGTGACCCGGACCCGCAGGCTGTTGCCGTCGACCCACTGCCCGGTCTCCCGATTCAGCCGGCGCGCGGTCGAAGCGATCTTGAAGGTGGCGACCAGTGCCCCGGTATTGGCCGTCCGCCGCCACTGCGGCTCGTGGAGCACGTTGCCCACCACCGTCACATGGGTGTCGTACATGGCTGATCCTCTGGTCTCGTCCGGCATGGTTGTCTCGTCCGGTAGGTGAGTCGACTCGCTCACAGCCTGCGACGCGACAGCCGGCCGGGCCACCCCCACCGGCCTGAGCTGTGGACAAGACAGCCGCCTGTGGAAACCTCCCGCCGAGCGCGACGATCTGCTATGGCGCCGGCGGAGGATCAGACCGCTGCTATGGCGGCGGAGGATCAGACCGGCAGGAACACCAGCGACCCGTTGTGACCGCCGAAGCCGAACGAGTTGGAGATCACCGCCGCCGGCTCCCACGGCCGCGGTGCGAGCACCACGTCCAGCTCGAACTCCGGGTCCACCTTGGTGGTCCCCATGGTCGGCGGCAGCGTGCGGTGCGCGTACGTCAGCGCCACCGAGACCGCTTCGATCGCGCCGGCCCCACCCTGGGAGTGGCCGGTCACCCCTTTGATCGCGCTCACCGCCGGCCCGGGTGCGCGGAACAGTTGCCGGATCGCCCGCGCCTCGGTGGCGTCGTTGAGCGGCGTGGAGGTGCCATGCGCGTTGACGTGGGTCACCTCCGCCGGCGAGATGCCGGCGTCGGCCAGCGCCGCCCGCATGCACGCCACCGCGCCCCGCCCCTCCGGCTGGGGAGCGGTGAGGTGGTACGCGTCCGCGCTGGACCCGGCCCCGGCGAGTTCGGCGTAGACGCGGGCCCCGCGGGCCGCCGCGTGCCTCGCCTCCTCCAGCACCAGTACGCCGGCGCCCTCGGCCACACAGAACCCATCCCGGTCCACATCGAATGGACGCGAGATGCCGCTCGTCGACAGCGCCCGCATGTTCGTGTACGCGGCCACGTTGGTGGGGGTCAGGGCGGCCTCCGCGCCTCCGGCGAGCACCAGGTCCGCGCGCCCGGAGGCGATCCACCGGGCCGCCCCGGCCAGCGCGTGGGTGCCGGTGGCGCAGGCGGTGGAGACCGTCTCACACGGCCCGCGCAGGTCCCAGCGCATGGAGAGCGCGCCCGCGGCGGCGTTGGGCATCACCATCGGCACGGTGAGCGGCGAGACGGCGCGGTCCCCCCGCGCCGCGCGTACGCCCGCCTGATGCTCCCAGAACGGCGCGCCCCCGATGCCCGAGCCGACCAGCGACCCGGCGCGTTCCGGATCGACCCCGGCCAGGGGACCGGTCGCGGTCGGCTCCTCCAGCAGCCCGGCGTCGACCAGGGCCTGCGCCGCGGCCGCCACCGCGAACTGGGCGAACCGGTCCAACCGCCGGGCCTCCACCCGGGACAGGCCCCACGTCTCGGGCTGGAAGTCGGCCACCCGGCGGACCACCGCCGGTTCCACCGGGCGCATCAGCCCCTGCCAGAACTGCTCCGCGCCGATACCCCCGGGCGCCACCACCCCCAGACCGGTCACGACGACCCGGCGGCCATCCCGCGACTCGATCACCGTTCCCCTCCATCACCGAATCCTGGCATCACACCCATACGGTTACTCCTGGCAGGGTAACGTCATGCTGGTGGAGACCGACCTGCTCGGTGCGCCGTACCAGCGGCGTGTGATCGATCTCGGCGAGGACGACGAGGGCCCGGTGGTCGCCACCCTAGTCAGCCGCCCCGCGCGCGAGCAGACCCGGCGGGCGGTGTTGTGGGTCCACGGCTTCTCGGACTACTTCTTCCAGACCCACGTGGCCGACTTCTTCACCGACCAGGGCTTCGACTTCTACGCCCTGGACCTGCGCAAGTACGGGCGCAGCCTGCGCGCGCACCAGACCCCGAACTTCTGCCGCAGCCTCGGCGAGTACGACCAGGAGTTGGACCAGGCGGCCCGGATCATCCAGGCCGAGGGCCACGACCGGCTGCTGGTGGCCGCCCACTCCACCGGCGGGCTGATCGCCGCGCTGTGGGCCCACCGCCGCCGGGGCACCGGGATGGTGGACGGGTTGTTCCTCAACAGCCCGTTCTTCGACCTCAACGTGCCGCCGGTGCTGCGCGCGCAGTCCGGCGCCCTGGAGTGGCTGGGCCGGCGCCGGCCGTACGGGGCCCTGCCCAAGCCGACCTTCCCGCTGTACGCGCACAGCCTGCACGTCGACTTTCGCGGCGAGTGGGCCTACGACCTGCGGTGGAAGCCGGTGGGTGGGTTCCCGGTCCGCTACGGCTGGCTGGCGGCGGTACGGGCCGGGCAGCGGCGGCTGTACGCCGGGCTGTCGGTGGACGTGCCGGTGCTGGTGGGCGCCTCCACCCGCTCCTACCGGGGCCGGCGGTGGCACGAGCTGGCCCGCTGGAGCGACACGGTGCTCGACGTCACCGACATCGTCCGCTGGGCACCACACGTCGGGCGGCACGTGACGATCCTGCGGGTCGACGGCGGGATGCACGACCTGACGCTCTCCGCGCCCCCGGTGCGGAAGGTGGTGTTCAGCGAACTCGCGCAATGGACGCGGACCTACCTGGGCGCGGGGGCGCCCAGGCGCCGCGGGAAGGCGCGGGCCGGAAAGGTCGTGCGGGCGCGGGCAGGTGCGGTGGCGCAGCCGATGGCGCAGGCGGGGACCACGAGGCCGGCGCCGGGACCCGAGGCAGCTCGCCGGAGGGGTGGCCAGGCGGCAGCACCGGCCGCCCCGCATCCGGTGGCACCACCGGAAGCAGACCCGAGTCGAACTCGTCCAGCGGGTGCGGATCCAGCCGCAGCACCTCCCACCTCCGCTGTCGCCGCACCAGCAGATCGCGACTGAGCAGGTGGCTGCCGCGGGCGAGGAACATGCGGTCCACCGCCCGGCGTACCCGGCGCATGCCCGACGCCGAGTCACTCCCGGTGAAGATCACGACGTCCCGCGCGGGGACCCCGACGACGAGTTCGCCGGGTACGGAGGTCGCCAGGTCGTCCCAGAACCGGTGGGCGAGGAGCACACTGGACTCCAGCCCGTCGAACGAGAGCAGCAACGCCGGCGGCTGCCCGAGGATCTGCACCCGCCCCAGCGAGCGGTAGAGATTGGCGGCCGCCTCTTGGCGCAGCTCCCGGCGGGAGCGGCCCAGCCGGTTCAGGTCGTGCCAGGTCAGCAACTGCTGCCCGAACGGGGGGCCGGTGGTGTACGCCACGGACAGGCTCGCCACGAACGGGTCGGTCGGGTGGGCAGCCGACAGTGGATCGTCCGGACCCACCACCACGGGGAGGACAGTGACTCGGCTCACCTGCACGGATCACAATTTAGTTACACCTTGGCGTCAAGTCCAGCCCTGGGCGGCGGGCCGCGAGCGGGCGCTGCCGTCCACGGTCGCCGGCGCCTGAAAGAACCGGAGCGGCACCGCTTCCGCGAGCGCCCGGTAGCCGGCCGGTGACAGGTGCAAGTGGTCACCGCAGTCGAAGCGGGCCGCCAACCGGCGGGGGTCGGCCGGATCGCGCACCGCCCGGTCGAAGTCGACCACCTCGTCGAACCGGCCGGATCCGCGTACCCAGGCGTTGACCCGTTGCCGCGCCGCCTCCCGGTGACCGGCCGGGTCGTCGTAGCCGGCATGGCCGAACGGCAGCAGGGTGGCGCCGTAGACCTTCACCCCGTGCGGCCGCAGCCCGGCGATGATCCGCTCGTACGCCTCGATCAGCGCACCGGCCGCACGCTGCTGCGCGGCGTGGGTGGCGGCGGCGGTACCGAGGTCGTTCACCCCCTTGAAGACCAGCACCCACCGCAGCCCGGTGCGGGACCGCGCCCGGTGGACCAGCCGGCCGGCCGGGTCGTCGTCGCCCAACCGGGTGCCGCCGGCGGCGTGGTTGAGCACGGCCACGGGTCCGGTCGCGGGGTCTCGTTGCAACCGGTCGAAGAGCAGGTCCGGCCAGCGGTCGTCGCCGTTGGTGGTGGTCCCGCGCCCGTCGGTGAGCGAGTCGCCCACCATCACCGCCGTGGCCACCGGTCCGGGGGCGAGCACCCGCACGCCGCTGAGGAAGTACCAGTGGTCCACCCCGGTGGCGCCGGGTAGCGCCACCGCGCCGACCTCGTCCCCGGGGCACAGGTACGAGGTGGTGCGCGAGCCAGGATGCGAGGTGACCTGGCCGGCCGGGACGCCACCGGTGAGGTGCACGGTGAGGCTCAGGCGGGAACCGGGCGCCGCCGCGAGCGCCACCGGGTCGGACTCGACCTCCCCGCCGGGCGGCACCAGCACGCCGGTCGCCCCGGCGAACCGCAGCGGCCGGGCGCTGCCCGGCTCGACCGCGGGCACGCCGGAGCGGCCCCCGGCGGGCACGGCCACCGCGCCGGCGGCGATCCGCAGCGGGGCGTCGCCGTAAGCGTTCGAGAACCGCACCCGCACCGCCTCCCCGCCAGCGGTGACCCGCACGGTCTGCCGCAGCGTGCAGTCCGGGAAGGCCCGGCCGGCGGCGGTGAACGGGGCGGGCGGCAGCTGGTCGGGGGCGGCCAGTTGCGGGGTGCAGGCCCAGGTGTCCACCCACCGCGGGCCCGGGTCTGATTCGGCCATCGACGGGTAAGGCTACGCGTCAGGCAGGCCGGGACAGCCGGCGGGTGGCGAGCGTGAGGCCGGCGACCGCGATCGCCGCCAGCGCCAGCAGCGCCGGCAGGTCCAGACCGTCGCGGGTCCAGGGCTCGCGGACCGCGTCGACCAGCAACCCGATCGGCGTCACCGCGGCCACGTCGTTCAGCACCTGCGGCAGCACCTCCGGCGGCGGGCCGCCGCCGGCCACGAAGAAGGTGGCGAAGAAGAGCAGCAGGCCCAGCCCTTGGGCGCCGCGGGCGGTGCGCATGACCGATCCGAGCAGCGCGCCGATCCCGGCGAAGGCCAGGATGCCGGCGAGCAGCCCGAGCAGCACCCCGACCGTCGAGCGCGGCGCCGCCAGGTCGAACCCGGCGTACGCCAGACCCACCATCGCGGCCGTACCCACCGCGGTGACCGCCGCCATCACCACCACCTGGGAGGCGACCAGTGACCGGGCCGGCACCCCGGCGGCCCGGAACCGGCGCAGCACCCCACTGGCGCGGTAGGCGGCCAGGTGCGCCGGCATGGCCATAAACCCCATCACCGCCACCGCCGCGCTCAGGTACGCGGTGACGTAGAAGTCGGTCGCGAAGATCCCGCCGTAGACCGGCTCGGTGTCCTCACTGAACGAGACCAGCAGGAGGACCATCAACAGGATCGGGAACAGCAGGCTCACCACCAGTACCAGTGGCTCGCGTACCAGCAGCTTCCGCTCGGTCCAGGCCAGGTGCGAGGTCATGCCGATGCCCCTCGGTGAGCCGGCGGCCGGTCAGGCGCAGGAACACGTCCTCAAGCGACGGATAGTGGGTGCGGTAGTCCCGCGGCACGACGCCCCGAGCCAGCAGGGCGGCGGCGACCCCGGCCGCCGCCTCCGGCGCTCCGGTCACGGTGGCCCGCCCGTCGTCGACGGTCACCGACTCCACACCGGGCACCGCCAGCAGGTGTCGCGGGTCGTGACCGTCCACGGTGAACGTCACCCCGGCGACGGCGAGCAGCTTCCGGGTCGAATCGATCATCCCCCGGGGGGCGTCAGCTCTTGACGAAGGTGTTCCGGATCATGCCCAGCCCTTCCACCTCGCACTCCACGACGTCGCCCGGCTGGAGGAACGTCGGCGGCTTGGCGCCCAGCCCCACCCCCGCCGGCGTACCGGTCAGGATCACGTCACCGGGCTCCAGCGTGATGGTGGCCGACAGGTACGCGATCAGGTGCGGGATACCGAAGATCATCTGGCTGGTGGTGGAGTCCTGCCGCGGCTCGCCGTTGACCCGCGAGCGGATCCACAGCGCCGCCGGGTCGGCGACCTCGTCCGCGGTGGTGATCCACGGGCCGATCGGGCAGAACGTGTCGGCGCTCTTGGAGCGCGAGAACTGGATGTCCGCCCGCTGCCAGTCCCGGGCGGAGACGTCGTTCGCGACCGCGTACCCGAAGACGTGACGGTAGGCGTCCGCCTCGGAGACCTGCCTGGCCCGGGCGCCGATGATGACCGCAAGCTCCACCTCGTAGTCGGCCTTCGCGGTGACCCGCTCGCCGATCTCCACCTCCCCGAACGGATCGTTCAAGGAGTTCGGGAACTTCGCGAACACCAGCGGCCGCTCCGGCAGCTTGGACCCGGTCTCGCGGGCGTGGTCGGCGTAGTTGAGCCCGATCGCCAGCATCTTCGAGGGCCGCACCACCGGGCATCGCAGGTCATCGGTGCCGGCCGGTAGCGGGTCCGCCTGGGCGTCACGGACGCGCTCCCGCACGTTCTCGATGTCGGCGATCAACTCGGGCGTGTCCGCGTACGACAGGCCGACCGCCGACAGCGGGAGCCATCCCTCGCCGGCGCCTACCACGAACTCGACCCGGCCATCCACCAGCATCCGGCCAATGCGCATCTGTCCCTCCAGTCCGCCGTCGCCTCCGCGGGTACGCGGGTCGGAGAGCAGCATACGGGTCCCCGCGCACCGGTCATGACCTCGGGTTCGGCGGCTCGGGCGCGCTGGCACGATGGCACGGTGGCTGAACCCTTACTCGACCCCACCGGCATCGCCCAACTGCGAGAAGCACTGACCCGCGCGCGGTACACCACGCCCGGGATCGCCGACCGGCTCGGCCCGGAAGCCACCACCGCCGTCAGCCGGGGCGACTACCGGCAGGCGCTGCGCCTCACCGCCGGCCGGGACGCCCTCGCCACCCTGATCCGGCTGTACGTCTGCGGTACCACCGAACCGGTTGAGGCGGTCGCGGCTGCGCTGGCGCCGCTGCCGCTGGCCCAGGCCCGGGCCGCCGGCCTGGTCGAACCGCACGGCGAGGGCCTGCGGGCCGGAGTGGACCTGGAGGCGTACGGCGACGGGTGGTGGGTGGTCTCCGACCTGCCCGCCTCGGCGCGACCGGGCCGGCCGCTGCCCGCCGACCACGTGCTCGGGGTCGGCGGCGCCTCCACCACCCTGGTCGGGGCGACGATCCGGCGGCCGGTCGCCACCGCGCTGGACCTCGGCACCGGCTGCGGCGTACAGGCGCTGCACCTGGCCACCCACGCCGGGGCGGTGACCGCCACCGACCTCAACCCCCGGGCCTTGCGGTTCGCCGCCACCACCGCCGCGCTCAGCGGGCAGCGGTGGGAGCTGCGGCGCGGCGACCTCGCCGCTCCGGTGGCCGGGCGCCGGTTCGACCTGGTGGTGAGCAACCCGCCGTTCGTGGTCGGCCCGGGCACCGCCACCCACACCTACCGGGACTCGGGCCGGGCCGGCGACGCGGTCAGCCAGGAACTCGCCGCCCTCGCGCCGGAGCTGCTCACCGAGGGAGGCGTGATGCAGTACCTCGCCAACTGGGCGCACGTCGCCGGTGAGGACTGGCGGGAGCGGGTCGCGGGCTGGTTCGCCGGCACCGGCTGCGACGCCTGGGTGATCCAGCGGGAGGTCAGCGACCCGCTGGCGTACGTGCGGCTCTGGCTGGACGACACCGGCCAGCCCCGCGCGGCGGCCGAGGCGTGGCTGGACTGGTTCGACGCCGCGCGGATCGAGGCGGTCGGCTTCGGTCTGGTCACGGTGCGTCGCGGCGGCCACGACCAGCCGGTGGTGCGGGTGGAGGACCTCCGCCAGCAGGTGGAGCCGCCGGTCGGGGCGCAGATCGCGGCCTGGTTCGACCGCCAGGACTGGTTGCGCGACCGCGACCCGGCGGCGCTGCTCGCCGAGCCCTACCGCGCCGCCGACGGTCTGACCCTGCGCCAGGAGGCCACCCTGGAACCCGACGGGTGGCGGGTGGCGCGGCAGTTCCTGACCATGGCGCACGGGCTGCGCTGGACCGAAGAGGTGGACCCGCTGGTGGTCTCGCTGGTCGCCGCCGCCGACGGCGAGATCCCCGCCCGGGCCCAGCTGGCGGTACTCGCCGCCAGCTCCGACGTCAGCGAAGAGGCGCTGGCGGAGCAGGCCGCGCCGGTGATCGCCCACCTGGTCGAGCGCGGCCTGCTCCTCCCCGCCGGCGGTACGCCTACGGCCGGCCCGCCCGGGGCGCCGGGGCGCGCACCGTGAGCACCTGACCAGTCCGGGCCGCCAGCGTCTCCCCCACCTCCTCCAGCCCGCCCCACCGCGCGGCGAGGATGAAGAGGGTCTGCCGGTCCGGCCCGCCGAGCATGCAGGCGAACGCGCCCCGGTCGATCTCCACGCTCTGCTGCACCTCGCCGCCCTCGGCCACCCGTACGCACCGCTGGTTCGGCACGTCCGCGTACCAGACCGCGCCGTCAGCGTCGAGGCAGATGCCGTCCGGGGCGGCGCCGGGCAGGTCCGCCCACACACGACGGTTAGCCAGGCCGCCGTCGGCGGCGATGTCGAAGGCGGTGAGCCGGCCCGCGAACGACTCCGCCACGATCAGCGTCTCCCCGTCGGGGGTCACCACCATGCCGTTGGGGAACGCGATCGCCTCGGCCACCTGGCGTACCGCACCGTCCGGTGTGACCAGTGCGATGATGCCCGGCGGGTCCCCCTCCGGGTCGAAGTCGCAGCGGCCGTTGACGTAGATGTTCCCGCGGCCGTCCACAACCAGCTCATTCCAGTCCTCCGACAACCCGGCCAGGTCGGCGTGCGGCACCATCGACCCGTCTGGTTCGCGGCGCAGCAGCCCCTCACCGGTCACCAGCAGCCGGCCATCCGGAAGCCACCCGATCGACCAGCCGAAGCCGGTCGGCCCGTGCCCCATCACCTCGCTGGCGCCGTCCAGCCCGACGGCGACGATCTCCCCGGTCCCCCAGTGGGCGAACCACAGCCGGTCCTCGTGCCAGCGGGGCGATTCCAGGTACGCCAAGCCGCTCAGGAGAACCTGCGGCCGGGCGCGGAGTGCACCTTGTGGTGACATCATCGACCTCCACAATGGTTGGTTCACGGGATGCGCTCAGGGCGCTCGTCCCGCGGCGGTCAGGCCGCCAGGAAAGACTTGAGGTCGGCCAGCCGTGACCGCCAGGCGGCCTTGGCGGTCTCGGCCTCGTCCGCGTCCGGCAGCCGCTCGTGCGCGACCGAGACCGTGGTCTTCGCCTCGCCCTTGGCCTCGAAGAACACGTTCACCCGGGTGCTGCCGTCTCCCCAGTCGAACCGGGCGGTGCGGTCAGGCTGCGACGTGCGCAGCGACAGGTCCGCGTCCCCGAGCCACTGCTCGCGCCGGCGCGGGTGCACGAACGCCTCGAAGACGGCGGTCACCGGCGCGGCGATCGTCTTCGAGGCGTAGACGCTGAACCCATCCGCCTGCTGGTGCTTGAGCCGCAGCCCGCGGTCGCGCTGGTACCAGACGGTGATCGTCTGCGCCCACCAGCCAGGGACGGCGTGCTCCCCCATCAGGAAGGCTGCGGTCTGCTTGTGGGTGCGGCCGCGGCCGCCCCACCGGTCGAGGATCGCGAACCACGCGTCCCACCGCCGGCCGGTCGCGGCCTCGACCCGCTCGTCGGACGGGCGCTCATCCGGCACCACCAGCCGCGACTGTGCGGCCCGGACCCGGTCGCGCTTACGGACCACCTGGGTACGCGCGGCGGCGTAGCTCTCGCCGGTCTTGGTCATGCGCTCGCGCACCCGGCGCTTGAAAGACTTCTCGCTGGTCATCGCACTCTCCTTCGTCACGCCGCGACCGCGGGACTCACGCTCCCGACGGCACGGCACGAAGGTGTGCGGCCGCATATCCCGAGGACTGGGTCCCCTTTGCCTCGCTGCTGACCGGCGGCGTGAGCGCCGGAACCGAGGTTAGGCGTGGGATCCGCCAGGCCACCAGCGTACGCCTGCCCGAGCCGCACCACAACCACGTGCCGCCCGGCAGCCTGCCCTGATCAGGGACCGAGTTTCGGACCGGCGGGGGTTTACGGCGGGCCGAACCACGGGTTGCCGACCCGGGCGAAGTACCGGTCGGTGATGTGGTTCAGCACCCGCCGGGCGTCGCGGAACCGGTCGGCCACCTCGGCCACCACCGCCAGCTGCGCGGTCACCACCGGCGCCAGCTCCGACGCCCGGCGGTACCAGCGTTGCCCCAGGTGCTCCAGGAGCTGCAACGGCGGCGACGCGACCAGGTCGGGATCCTCGTCGCGGGAGAGCCCGGCGGCGCGTACCAGCCGGGCGGTGTCCACCGGGCCGAACGCGTGGCGCTGCGCGTAGTCGGGGAACACCCCGGTCAGGAACAGCGACACGTCGCCCAGGCGGCGGTACATCCCCGGGCGGTACGCGGTGGGCGCCTGCTCGGCGACCTGCGCCAGCCGGACCGGATCCAGCTCGCTGTACCGCTGGGCGCGCCAGCCACGGGCGGTCCGGGTCCAGAACCGGCCGGAGGCGATCCGCACGAACGAGGCGAGCAGCTCGGCCAGGAACAGCCGGTGGCGCGGGTCGGCCAGGAACTCCGCCAGCCGGGCGGCGTCAAAGACCGGCACGAGCTCGCGGGGGCCGGACCGCTCGGGCACGTACGGGGTGGCCGCGATCTCCCGCCGGGCCTGCCCGACCGCGGCGAGGAACGCCAGGAAGGGCGAGATCGTCACGACCGGCTCCGGCCGGGTCGACCCGGCCTGGCCGAACACCCGCTGGAACAGCTCCGGCCGGTCGGCGAGCTCCAGCACCACGCCTGGCCGGGCACGGAGCTCGGCCGCGCGCTCGGGGTCCATCCCACCGGCGGACGCGAGCAGCCGCAGGTCCTTGTCGGTTAGATGGTCCAGGTAGCCCTGGCCCGCACCATGGTCGTCCATCTTTCTAAGGTAGCGAGCCTTCGTGCCTTCCTGGACCATGAACAGGTGGCCTGGCCGGGTTCCGGGCTCATGGTCCGCGTTCGCGCTGCACCTGCTGGCGTACGGCCGGGACCACCTCTTCCGCGAACCGCGCGAGCTGCGCCGGCTCCTCCGCCCACAGCATGAAGGTGTCGAACCCGTGGCCCACCGCCAGGTCGGTCAGCTCGTCCGCCCACTGCGTCACCGGGCCGCGCAGCGGGCCCGCCGACTCCCCGCCGGTGATCACGCCGTTGATGTTGAGCACCCGGCGCAGGCTCGCCGGATCCCGCCCGGCCGTCACGGCCGCCTCGTCCAGGCGGGCGGCGAGCGCCGCGATCCGGTCCAGGTCGCCGCGCAGCGACGGCACCCAGCCGTCGGCGACCTCCCCGGCCAGCCGGATCGCGCGCGGACCGTACACCCCCAGCCAGATCCCGATGGGATGCGCCGGCACCGGTCCGGAGTGGGCGCCGGCGAGGCGGTAGTACTCGCCGTCGAACCGCAGGTTGCGCTCACCGCTCCAGATCATGCGGATCACCTGGATCGCCTCGGCGAGCGCGGCCAACGCCTCACCGGGGCTGCGCCGCGGACCGCCGTACGCCGCGATCGCATCCCAGAACCCGCCGGCACCCAGGCCCAGCTCGAACCGGCCGCCGCTGAGTACGTCCAGGCTCGCCGCGGCCTTGGCCAGGACCGCGGGCTGGCGCAGCGGCAGGTTGGCGACGTCCGGGAAGAGCCGCAGCCGGGTGGTGCTCGCGGCGATCATGCTGAGCAGCACCCAGGTGTCCACGTACCGCCGCTGATAGGGATGGTCCTGTATGCCTACGTAGTCCAGGCCCCGCCGCTCCACCTCCTGGGCGGTGGCGAGCAGCGGCGTGTCGGCGTAGGGCACGAGGAAGTAGCCGAAGCTCAACTCACGGCCGTAGTCGGGCACGCCCCACACTATCCCGGATGTCCGCGCTCTGTGGTCAGCATGGCGGGTGTGCCAGCCTCCGCTCTGGCTGGCACCATGCAGGTATGGAAGTGTGGAACAACCCCGCCTGTTCCAAGTGCACCAGCGCACGCGAGACGCTCGATGCCGCCCGGGTCCCCTACCGGCTGCGCGCCTACCTGGAGCAGGCGCCGACCGCCGAAGAGCTGACCGACGTGCTGCGCCGGTTGGGCATGGCGCCGTGGGAGATCTGCCGGCTCCAGGAGCCGGAGGCGCGGGCGCGCGGCATGGCCGAGTGGCCCCGCGACGACGCGCACGCGGCGCAGTGGATCGCGGCGATGGTGGAGTCGCCGGTGCTCATCCAGCGGCCGATCCTGCTCTTCGACGACGGGTCGGCGATGCTCGGCCGCACCCCGGAGGCGTTGACGGAAGCGGTCCGCAGAGCCGGGGCGGCAGAACCGGCACCGGGCACATAAAGCGGACCGTCGATTGATCTGTGGCGAAGCGGGTCCTGGCTCAGGTTGGCTGGCAGGTGGGGCACCAGTACGAGTTGCGGCCGGCGAGCCCCGCCCGGCGTACCTCGGTGCCGCAGACCAGGCACGGCTGCCCGGCGCGGCGGTAGACGTACACCTCGCCGCCGTGGCGATCCCGCCGCGGCGCCCGGCCCATCGCCGCCGGCGTATGCGCACTGTGGACCGTGTCGATCCGGCCGTTCGCGACGCCTTCCTTCATCAGCGCCCGTAGATCATCCCACAGCTCCTGCCAGGCCGGCGCGGTCAGGTCGTGCCCCGGCGTGGTCGGCGCCAGCCCCGCCCGGAACAGCACCTCGCTCACGTACACCAGACCTGGGCCGGCCACGATGGACTGGTCGAGCAGCAGCGCCGCGAGCGGGCGCCGGCTGCGGTGGATCCGGAGGTACGCGGTCGCGGGGTCGGCGTCGTCGCGCAACGGGTCCGCGCCGAGCCGGTCACGCAGCGCCGCCACCTCGGGCGGCGAGAGCACCTCACACGCGGCCGGGCCGCGCAAGTCCAGCCAGTGCCGGTCGGTGGTCAGGCGTAGCCGCACGTGCCCGACCGGTGGTGGCGCGGGCATCGCACCGTCGGTGAAGACCCCGTAGAGCCCGAGGTGTACGTGCAGCGTACGGCCGTCGAAGTGGTGGAAGAGATGCTTGCCGTACGCCTCGGTGTCGCGCAACACGGCACCGGAGAGCGCCGCGGCGCCCTGGCGGAACCGGCCCTGCGGGCTGGTGGCCGTGACCGGCCGGCCGGCGAACAGCTCGCGGTGCCGGGCCGCGAGCCGGTGAATGGTGTGCCCTTCCGGCATGGCCCTCCTGTCTGACCCGGTGACAGGCTACCGGTCCCGGGTGGGAGGGTCACAAGACCGCACCGCGAGGCGCCACCTGCACCGCGGCGACGCCCCGCCCGTACACCACCACCAGCCGTTCGCCGTGCTCCACGCGTAGCATCCCGGCGTCGTCGGCGAGCGTGGAGAGCGCGTGGTCGAGCAACTGGTCGGGGTCTGCCACATCAGGGTCCTCGTACGCCACGTCCATGCGGTCGCCGCCGGTGAGGTGGAGCCGGAGCACTATCTTGGCCATGGCTCTCCGATCCAAGCGCTTGCCGTAGCCGTGCGTTACGCCCACGGGTGGGGCCCCGGCCGCGGCCCTGGTTTTCGCAGGGTACCGCGGTATGCGTGACCATCTGCCCGGCAGCCGGTACCCTCGCAAGGGCGAGCGCTCGTAGTCCCGTACGGTCCGGCGGGCATCACCACCGCGCTTCGGGAGGGGGACTACCGGTGGCTGACACCTGCACCCACCTATCCACCATCACTGACGGGTTGGTCCCGTCGAGCGACGGCTGCGAGGATTGTCTGCGCACCGGCGACCGGTGGGTCCACCTGCGGATGTGCATGACCTGCGGGCATGTCGGCTGCTGTGACAGCTCCCCCAACCGGCACGCTTCGGCGCACTGGCGCGCCCACCCCGACCACCCGATCGTCCGCTCTTACGAGCCGGGCGAGGACTGGTGGTGGTGCTACGCCGACCGGGTCGTCTTCGAGGTCGCCGGGGCGCCCGCCGCGCCGTCGCACCCGCCGTATCGGTGAATCGCAGCTGGGCAGGTGAAGCGTCATGGTAGACACGCATCGGCGCGCGGAGCTTCGGTGGCCGGCTCTGCGGGTGGACGACTGGGTGGACACCCGCGACACCCTGCACATGTGGACCCAGATCGTCGGCAAGGTCCGCCTGGTGCACAGTCCACTGATCAACCACTGGTGGCAGGTCACGCTGTACGTGAGCCCGCGGGGTCTGACCACCTCGGCCATCCCCTACCAGGACGGGTTCTTCGACATCGAGTTCGACTTCATCGACCACCGCCTGCTCATCCGCGGCAGCGCGGGAGACACCCGTACCGTCGCGCTGGCACCCAAACCGGTCGCGGAGTTCTACGCCCAATTCATGGGCGCGTTGTCACAGCTCGGCATCGAGGCGAGGATCCAGTCCCGCCCCAATGAGGTAGACCCGGCGATCCCCTTCGCGGACGACTACGAACACGCCTCTTATGACCCCGATGCGGCGCACCTGTTCTGGCGACAGCTGCTCTCGGCCCACCGGGTGATCAACGAGTTCCGCGCCCGCTTCGTCGGCAAGGTCAGCCCGGTGCACTTCTTCTGGGGAGGCATGGACCTGGCCTGCACCCGCTTCTCCGGACGCACCGCACCCCCACACCCGGGCGGCGCTCCCAACTGCGGCGACTGGGTGATGGAGGAGGGATACTCCCACGAACTCAGCAGCTGCGGATTCTGGCCCGGGGGCGGTGACGAAGGTGCGTTCTACGCCTACGCCTACCCGGAGCCGGACGGCTTCGCCACCTACCCGATCGGCCCGCCCGAGGCGTACTACAGCCAGGAGTACCGCCAGTTCCTGCTGCCCTACGAAGCGGTGCGCAAGGCGGCGGAGCCGGAGGCGGCGCTGTCGACCTTCCTCCAGCGCACCTACGAAGCCGCCGCCGAGCGCGGCGGCTGGGACCGGACCGCGCTGGAGGTCGACCCCGACCGGTGGGCGCACCTGCGGTAGTTGGTCGCTGTCAGCGCGGCGGTGTTTCCACAGGTCGCGATCCTGCTGTCAACATCAACGCCGGCCAGACGGTACCCTCGCATCAGCAAGCGCCCGTAGCTCAGTGGATAGAGCAGGGGACTTCTAATCCCAAGGTCGTAGGTTCGAATCCTACCGGGCGCACACCTTCTTCCCTCGGCCGTCGGCCCAGGAGCGGGTCGCCGACCCGCGTTTGGCGCACCGGGGCCTGCCGGCAGGTCCAGGGTACGCTGGTCCGGCGATGGACTCCGACGACCCCCTCGACCGGCTCGCCGCCGACCAGGAATGGCGGCGGCGGACGCGGAAGATCGACCGGGATCTCGCCAAGCTCACCCGGCGGGAGCGGCGCCAGCGGCGCCGGCAGTGGCGGCACCCGGGGCCGTCCGGCAGAGGTGGGTCTTCGGCCCGCACCGGGCGGGGGGTCTCCTGGGTCTTCCTGGCTCTGCTCGCGGTCACGGTCACCAGCGGTGTCGCCTTGTGGGCCGGTGCCGGGCCAACCGCCCCGATCGTGTTCGGGTTCGTGCTCGCCGGCTGGCTGGTCACCCTGTGCCTGCACGAGTTCTCCCACGCGCTGGTGGCGCACCGGGGCGGCGATCACACGGTCGCCGGCAAGGGCTATCTCCGCCTGGACCCGCGCCGCTACGGTCACCCGGTCCTGACGCTGGTGCTGCCGCTGGTGTTCCTGATCGCGGGCGGCATCCCGCTGCCGGGCGGGGCGGTCATGGTGGAGCGGCACCGGCTGCGGGGCCGGCTCACCGACTCGCTGGTCTCCGCCGCCGGCCCGGCGGTCAACGCCGCCGCCGCACTGCTGCTGCTGGGGGTGGTCGCGTTCGCCGGCCCGGAGGCGATCTACGGGTTGGACGAGCCGCGAGCGGCGTTCTGGGCGGCGCTGACTTTCCTGGCGTACCTCCAGGTCGCCACCGCGTTGCTGAACCTGTGCCCGATCCCCGGGCTGGACGGGTACGGGATAGCCGAGCCCTACCTTCCCGCAGGTATCCGGCGGGCCGGGGCCAAGATCCGCCCGTTCGGCGTACTGATCCTGCTGGCGCTGCTCCTGTTGCCGCCCACCGGGGCGGTGTTCTCCGCGGTGGTCAACGGCCTGGTAGATCTCGCGGGCGCTCCGATCAACGGGGTCTACTTCGGCTACCACCAGTTCCAGTTCTGGTCCTGAGGCGTCTGTTCATGCCCAGGCACGTCACCGGTTAGCGCCATCCGTCACCGCCCAACGGGCGTTGTCGCACGTCATGCCCTGCACCCCCCGCTGGTTGGATGTCCGTGAAATCGCTTGAGCAGAGCACCCGCCCGACCCGTACCGCAGCACCGATCCCCGTCAAGATCGTCATCGCGGGTGGATTCGGGGTGGGGAAGACCACCACCACGGTGGCGATGGACTTCGGCTGCGTCACCATCGACCAGAGCCTCAAGCTCTACCTGTTCGGCACCCCGGGGCAGACCCGGTTCGGGTTCATGTGGGACGACCCGAGCGAGGGCGCGCTCGGCGCCGTCGTGGTGGTGGACAGTGGACGGTTGGAGCACTGCCACCCGGCCGGTCAACTACTTCGAGCACGCCGGACTGCCGTTCATCGTGGCGGTGAACGCGTTCCACGGCCGGCTGGAGCACGACCTGGACACGGTCCGGTAGGCGCTAACCCTCCCCGAGAGCGTACCCGTGGTGGCGTTCGACGCCCGGGAACGGCATTCGGTGCGGGACACGCTGGTAGTGCTGCTGGAGCTGGCACTCAGCCGGGGTGAGCAACGGCTAGAACTGAAGCCGGCCGCCCGAGCGGCAGGCAGCAGCTCGGCGGGGTACCCAGGCGGGCGCCTCCGGCCATGATCGTGATCGAATCAACTTCCCCGAATTTGCTGGGTTGGCGCCGCGCCAACCCAGCAAATTCCGGGAATGTAGTCGAGGGGTGCCCGGCACTCACGGGCCAGTCCTCGGTGCTGCTGGCCCGCTGCACCAGCAGCACCGAGGACTGGGAGTACGCGGTCGAGCGGCTGACCGGCGCGGCACAGACCCTGGACGCGGGCACCCGTAGCCGGGCGCGGGCGCTCTGCGCGGCCCAACTGGCGGCCCTGCACTTCGCGGTCAACGACCACCCGGCCGGGACCGCCTGGGCCCGGCAGGCCCTGGCCACGGCCAGCCGGGTGCCCTCAGCCCGGCTACGGCATTTCCTGGCAACGATCCAGGCCACGGCCGAGGCGCACCACGACAACCCGGAGATTGAGCAGGGCGCCCCTATTTGAGCAGGGCGCCCCGATAACAGCTCAAGCCTGAACAGGGCGCCCCTGTAGGAGCGTGAGCGCGTGATCTCCGATCAAACGCTATGCGGCGGCGGTAGCCGGTTCGGTGGTCTGCTCGATCTTCCGCAAGATCGTGACCAGGGACTCCACCTCGGCGGGCGCGAACAAGGACTCGGGTCCGTGCTGCGCGAGATCGGTGAACGGCGCCTCATAGAGCCGGCTGGGCTCCATCACCCCGTTCTCGGTCAGGTGGTTGATGACCATGTCGATGAACTGGATCTGGTTGGCAGTCCACCGCCGGTCGTGGAGGAACTCTCCGAAGGCCTCCTTCGCGGCCTCCCGGTCCAGCCCGACCAGCGACCGGATGAACCGGCCCAGACCGTTAGCGGCCTGCCGGGCTTCCTCGATCTGGGCCTCGTCCCCGCAGTCGGCGAGCATCCGCTCCAGTTCGGCGAGATCGGTCGGGGTGAGCTGCCGGTTGCGGCGCACCTTCTGCAGGGTCACGTGATCCTGGTTGGTGCGCAGGTGGCTGCGCACTTTGGCGCGGAAACGCTCGAGATCCGAGGCGACCGAAAACTCTTCGAAGGGCACCTCGGTGATCTCTCCCAGCTCGTCCACGAAGTCGGTGTAGACCAGCGCCTGCTTCGACTTCTCCACCAACCGCATCAGGTGACGGACCCGTCGCCGGAGGTGTTCCAGCATCGGCAGGGTGACGTCCTGCCACCACTCGTCCCCGGCGACCGCCTCCAGGATCTCCCGCTGCTCGCGTACCGCGGGAATATTGGTCTGTGCCAACAGCGCCGCGGCGATCTCCTGGACCTGCTGGCGCAGCCGGCGGTAACCGGGCTCGGCGGTGAGCCGGCTGAGTTGGAGTCGTAGGACGATCAGGTCGAACCGCTTGGCGACCTCGTCCTCGTCACGTACCTGCGAGGGCAGGCCGGCGAGCGTACCGATCTCCTCGGCGGCCTCCGGGGTGAGGGTGCGCCACCGGTCCAGGTCCGAATAGGTCTCCACCAGCCGGCGGTGCGGCCGGACCATGATGTTCTCGATGGTCATGCCCCGGATGCGGGAGTGCAATTCGCGTACGACATCCCACCGTAGCCCCGCCTCGGTGCGGGTGCCGTCGCCGTCGGGTGGGGCACCCGCTGGCTGGCGTTCATCCAGCCGGCACACCAACTCCAGCTTGGCCTTGAACAGGCGCTCGGTGAGGGACTCGGCGAGTGCCCCGTCCGCATCGGGCGGATTCTGGCCGAAGTACTCGAAGTTCTGGCAACAGTCGAAGACGTAGAAGTCCCGCTTGTCCTGGCCGGGGCCGAACAGGTCCGGGCACAGCCGGGTACCCCGGCCGAGCATCTGCCAGAATTTGGTCTTCGAGTACACCGGCTTGAAGAACACCAGGTTGACGATCTCGGGGATGTCGATGCCGGTGTCGAGCATGTCCACCGAGATAGCGATGTGCGGGGCCTGGTCCTTGACCGAGAAGTCGTCGATCAGGTTCTGGGCGTACGCGGTCTGGTGGGTGACCACCCGCGCGAACTGCCCGCGGTACTCCGGATAGTTGGCGTCGAACCGCTCGGCGATGAACGCGGCGTGGTGGGTGTTCCGGGCGAAGATGATG
>DATGPS010000042.1:0-9957 GCA_035304685.1 Natronosporangium sp.
CAGCTTCGCTCCCATCCGGTCCGCCAGGGCCAGCGCGTCGGTACGCGCGGCGGAGCAGTGGGACAGGTCCAGGGTGTACGCGCCGTAGCCCGGCACGGTCGGGTCCCAGCCCGGGGTGTAGGGGACGAGTTCCCGCCCGGCCATCCGCACCGGGAACATATTCTCCACCGCGATCCGCACGTGGGGGTGCGCCGCGCCGAGCACCTCCAGCAGCCCGGCGAAGCCGCGGGCGTACTCGCGCTGCCAGTGGAACGGCGGGTGTACCACCACCGTGCCGGCGTGCAGCTCCTCGGCGAGATCCAGGGATCGGCGCAGCCGGACCGCCGGGTCCGGACTCCACACCCGTTGGGTGACCAGCAGGCACGGCGCGTGCACCGAGCGGACCGGTACGCCGTAGTGCCGGGCCAGCCCGCGCAGCGCGGCCGCATCCTGGCTGACCGCGTCGGTCCAGACCATCACCTCCAGGCCGTCGTAGCCCAGCTTGGCGGCCACCTCGAAGGCGGCCGCGGTCGGTTCGGGGAAGACCGACGAGGTGGACAGCAGTACCGGAGGGCTCACGGTGCAAGCCTATCCGCCGGGGCCGCCCCGGGCAGGGCGCCCGCCGCGCCCGCGCCGGCGGGTGTCGCGCGGGTTTCAGCCGATGTCGTAGGGCTCGGTGGGTCGCCGGGTTACCTCGTCGCGGATCCGGTCGGCCACCCCGATCACCGGCGTGGTGACCGTGCTCCACGGCGGCCGGTCCGGGGCGTACGGATGCGGCCGGGTCGGCACCGAGTCCTTGGCGTCGCGGGCCCGCCGGGCCGCCTCGCGCAGCTTCTCCCGCTCGGTGACCTCCCGCAGCCGGGGAAACAGCCACCGCTCCTGGTCCTCCGCCCGGGCGCGGGCGCGTTCGCGCAGCTCCTCACACCATTGGCCGACCTGCCCGGGGTCGGCGGAGACCCGCTCCCGGAACCGCCGGAGCGCGCTCTCCAGCGCCGCCAGCTCGGCGCGCAGCCGCTCGATCTCTGCCCGGTCCACCGACTCGCGTACCAGCGGCAGCAGGAACCGGCGTTCCAGCGCGATCCGCCGGCTCAGCGCAGCGACCGCCACCTCGGTCAGGCTACGGCGGCGCGCCGGCGGGGTGGCCGGGTCGCCCAGCGCCGCCAGCAGGCTGTCGGTGGTGCGGTGGTCTTCGGTCAGCAGGTCCACCAGGTCTTCCCGGCGCCGGCGTTCGGCCTGGCGGGCCTCGATGACGTCCGGCTCAAAGATCGGCTGCCCCGCGTCCGGCGCCAGCGCCTCGTCGCCGGGCAGCGGGGCAGGGTACTGGCGCCACCCCTCGCCCGGCGACGGAAGATCCGGTGGTGTCAGCCCTGACATCGCGCCTCCCTCTGCCTGAGCACGGGACCCGGGCAGGTCCCTCCGGGTGATTCCCGGCCCGGGCGGGGAGTAACGCGCTACCCCGTGGCGGCGGCGGTGGCCCGCTTGCGCGCCCGGTGAGCGGCGACGTGGGAGCGGGTGGCGCAGCGCCCGCAGCAGTACCGGCGGCAGTTGTTGGACGAGGTGTCCAGGTAGACGTTGCCGCACCGCTCATCGGCGCAGACACCGAACCGGGCACTGCCGTACTCGCAGACCCATACCGCCAGGCCCCAGACGGCGCCCGCGAGGTACTCCGCGCTGACCGAGGAGCCGCGACCGGTGACGTGCATGTGCCAGTCCGAGGCGTCATGGCCGGAGATGCGGGGCTCGATCGGGTACGCCCGCAGCAGCGCGTTCAGCTCGGCCACCACCTCGGCGTCGCGGCCGGCGGTGCCGAGGGCGAAGACCGTGCGTAGCCGGCGCTGGGCCCGCCGGAGTCCGGTCAGGTCACGGTCGGTGAGCTCGGCCTGCTCCCAGCCGCCGGCGGGGAAGAGCGCGCGCAGGTCCTCGATGGTCGACAGCGGCGCGTTCACCAGCCTCACCGCGGTGTGCGCGTACGCGGCAAAGTCCACGCGGCAACCGTAGACGATCGCCACCACGCGCGGCGCCGGACGATACGCTCGGCACATGCTGCGTTCGGTGCTGCTCGCCGCCTCCCGTTCGCCCCGGATTGAGCGACTGGCGACACATGCCCCGGTGGCTCGCTCGGTGGTGCGCCGGTTCGTCGCCGGTGTCACCGCGGCCGACGCGCTGCGCGCCGCCGGCGAACTCGTCGCGCAGGGCCTCACCGTGACCCTGGCCTACCTGGGGGAGGACGCCCGCGACCCGGAGCAGGCCGCCGCCGCCCGGGACGAGTACCTCCGGCTGGTCGCCGCGCTCACCGAGGCGCAGCTCACCCCGGTCGCCGAGCTCAGCCTCAAGCTCTCCGCGCTGGGGCTGCGGCTGGATGAGCAGCTGGCCTACGACCACGCCGCCGCGGTCTGCGCGGCCGCCACCGCCGCCGGCACCGCGGTCACCCTGGACATGGAGGACCACACCGTCACCGACGCCATCTGCGAGATCCACACCAAGCTGCGGCAGGACCACCCCGACACCGGTATCACGCTGCAGGCGTACCTGCGGCGCACCGAGGCGGACTGCCGGGACCTGGCCGATCCGGGCGCGCGGGTACGACTCTGCAAGGGCGCCTACGCCGAGCCGGAGTCGGTCGCGTACCAGACCCGGTTGGAGGTCGACAAGTCGTACGTGCGGTGCCTCAACATCCTCATGGCCGGGGAGGGCTACCCGATGCTGGCCACCCACGACCCGCGCCTGATCGCGATCGGGGAGGACCGGGCCCGGTGGTTCGACCGCTCCCCGGAGGAGCTGGAGTTCCAGATGCTGTACGGGGTGCGCCCGGCCGAGCAGCTCCGCTTGGCCGAGGAGGGCTACCCGGTGCGGGTCTACGTCCCCTACGGCACGCAGTGGTACGCGTACCTGATGCGCCGGCTGGCGGAGCGCCCGGCGAACCTGGCTTTCCTCGGCCGGGCCCTGCGGTCCCGGACCTGAGCGGGGGTAGACCGTGGAGTTCGGCGAGGTGGTCCGGCGTCGCCGGATGGTACGCAACTACGACCCGGACCGCCCGGTGCCGCCAGAGGTGGTGCGAGAGCTGCTGGAGCACGCGATCCGCGCGCCCAGCGCCGGGTTCTCCCAGGGGTGGGGTTTCCTGGTGCTGAGCGACCCGGCCGACCGGGACCGCTTCTGGCAGGCCACCACGCCCGCCGGCGCGACCGGCAGCCGCTGGCTGACCGGGATGCGCCGCGCCCCGCTGATCATCGTCGCCCACTCCTGCCGCCAGGCGTACCTGGACCGCTACGCCGAGCCGGACAAGGTCCGCCGCCTCGGCCCGGTCACCGGCGACATCGAGAGCCGCTGGCCGATCCCGTACTGGCATGTGGACACCGGGATGGCGGCGTTGCTGATCCTCCTCACCGCGGTGGACCACGGGCTCGGCGCGTGCTTCTTCGGCATCCCGGCCGAGCGGGTCGATCGGTACCGGGCGGCGTTCGGGGTGCCGGAAGAGTTCACTCCGGTGGGCGCGGTGACGGTGGGCTATCCTGCACCCGACCGGCGGTCCCCGTCTCTGCGCCGGGGCCGGCGGGGCGTTGACCAGGTCGTTCACCACGGCCGTTGGGGCGTGGTGGAGCAGAGCGGCTAGGCTACGCCACGGACACGCCTGGGGGGAGGAGGTCGAGTCAGGTGATCTTCAAGGCCGTGCTGGGGGAGCGACCCTACCCGCCCCACGGGTTGACGATGAAGCAGTGGGCCGAGATCCCGCCGCGGGCGGTGCGGTTGGACCAGCTCACCACCACCAAGCGGGAGCTGGCACTGGACAAGCTCCTCGCGGAGGACTCCACCTTCTACGGAGACCTGTTCCCGCACGTGGTGGAGTGGCGGGGCGCCCTGTACCTGGAGGACGGACTGCACCGGGCCCTGCGCGCCGCGCTCCAGCAGCGTACCCAGATCCACGCCCGGGTCCTCACGCTCTGAGCACCCGCGCCCGCAGTTCGGTAACCGTCCGGTTACGCCACTATGCGTGAGCGGGGAATCGCGGTAGGCTGTCGGGAGACGACAGTGACCTGTGGCCATCCGCCGCTCGGTCGATCCCCAAACCGTGTGAATGGGCGACGTGGACTGGCTGACCGCGCCAGTCTGGTCCGGTATGCTCAGCGGCGGCCATCGTCTCGGAGTGCGGCCCACCCGTGGGTCGCCGACGACGGTCGCCGCCGAATCGCCGTACGGCGAACCGGGGACCCGAGTACCTGGGGTGAATCCGCTACCCAGCGGTAGGGAGATGTTCCGTCCCGAACCCGTCAGCTAACCCGGTAGGCGGCCGACGGAAGGAACAGACGCCCGTGCTCACGTCGGCACATCCTCGCGGCGCGACCCAGCGTCCCCGCGTTCGCGACGGCCGCAGCCGTCGCGGCCCGCTGCTCGGGGCGGCCCTCTGTGTGGCTCTCACTGTCCTCATCAGCTTCACCCCGGCGCCCGCCTACGCGCAGGACGACGACTTCGAAGGCGACAACCGGTCGCTGCGCGAACAGCTCGACGAGGCGGCGACCGCATACCAGGACGCCAAGGCCGAGCTGGAGGAGTCTGAGAAGCGGGAGCTCGCGCTGGTGGTGGAGCTGGAGACATTGGAGGAGCGGCGCGCGGAGCTGGTGGAGGACATCCAGGTCACCGCCGCCAGCGCCTACCGCTCCGGGCGGGTCAGCGCCTTCTCCGCGCTGCTCAGCAGCGGTTCCCCGTCGGTGTTCCTGCAGCGCGCCGCCACCATCGACATGCTCGCCCAGCGCGAGAACGACCAGCTCGCCACGCTGAATGAGCTGACCGCGGAGGTGGAGGCCCGGCAGGCCCGGATCGCCGAGGAGATCGCGGTCCAGGAAGACGAGGTCGCCAAGCTGGAGGCGGCGAAGAAGAAGGCCGAAGACGCGCTCTACGCGATCGGTGGCGGTGCCACCGGGCAGTTCGAGGCGTATCCCTCGGAGGACGCCGCGCCGGCGCCGCGCAACAGCGACGGTTCCCTGCCGGCGGAGAGCTGTTCGGAGCCGGACCCGACGGTCAGCGGTGGTTGCCTGACCCCGCGGATGCTGCACGCACTGAACGAGGCGCAGCTGTTCGGCTTCGACCGGTACACCTCCTGCTACCGCGTGACCGACTTCGGGGAGCACGGTCTCGGGCGGGCGTGTGACTTCGCCGCCCAGGTCACCGGCTTCGGTGGGGCCGCCACCGGGACCGACAAGACCTACGGCGACCGGTTGGCGTCGTTCTTCGTGCACAACGCCGATGCGCTGGCGGTCCAGTACGTGATCTGGTATCGCGAGATCTGGTTCCCCGGCACCGGTTGGCGGACCTACGGGTTGGCCGGCGGCGATCCGTCCAGCGACCACACCAACCACGTGCACGTCTCGATCCGCTAGCCCTCGACGGCGTACCACCGGCGGTATCAGCGCCCACTGTGGCCGGTCCTGACCCGGCGGGTGGTACGCCCCGCCGCCCGCGGTCAGGTGATGGCGGCGAAGCGTTCGACGTCCGGGGTCTTGCCGGCGACAATCAGCAGCGCCCCGCCGTACACCATGGTCTCCGGCCGGGCATAGGTGAAGTCCGACCCGGTCATCTTCACCGCGACCACGGTGATGCCGTACTTGCTGCGTAGCTTGCTGTCGCCGAGCGTGCGCCCGATCGCCTCCTCCGGAGCGCGGACCTTGGCGATCGCGTACCCGTCGTCGAATTCGATGAAGTCGAGCATCTGGCTGGCGAGCAGGTGCGCCACCCGCTCGCCCATCGCCGCCTCCGGGTAGATCACGTGGTCCGCGCCGACCGCGGAGAGGATCTTGCCGTGCTTGGCGGTAATCGCCTTTGCCCAGACCTCGGGTACCCCGATCTCGGTGAGCGCGAGCACGGTCAGCACGCTCGCCTCGATGTCGGTACCGATGCCCACGATGGCGCGTTGCAGGTCGGCCACGCCCAACTGGCGCAGCGCCTCCTCGTCGGTGGCGTCCGCCTGCACCACGTAGGTGAGCCGGTCCGACCAGCGCTGCACGATCTGCTCGTCCAGGTCGATCGCGAGCACCTCGTGCCCGAGCCGGACCAGCGAGGCCGCCACCTGGCCGCCGAAGCGGCCCAGCCCGATCACCAGGATGCTCTCCGGGCGGGAATTGCTGAAGTCCGCCACGCCTCACGCCTCCATCCGGCCGTCCCTCTCAGTATGCCCGCCCCGAGCCTGGGCGGGCTCAGCCTACGATCGGGCGTTCTTGCGGGTACCGGTAGTGCCGTTGCCGGGTATTGAGGGCCAGGCCGGTGGCGACCACCGCCGGCCCGAGCCGGCCCACGTACATCAGGGCGGCGATGACCAGCTGGACCGGCGCGGGTGACTCGGCCGTCACCCCCACCGAGAGGCCCACCGTCCCGAACGCGGAGATCACGTCGAACATGATGTGCTCGAACCGGAAGCCGTCGGTCAGCATCTCCACCAGCAGGGTGCCGATCGTGACCAGCGCGACCCCGAGCAGCGCCACGCTCAGCGCCTCCCGCTGGGCCGGTCCCGCGATCCGGCGCCGGCCCACGGTGACGTCAGGCTCGCCCCGGATCTCAGCCCAGATCACGAACCCCAGCAGCAGGAACGTGGCCACCTTGATGCCGCCGGCGGTGGAGGCGCTCCCGCCGCCGATGAACATGAGGACGTTCGTGACCGTGATCGTCTCCGGCCGCATGGCGGCGAACTCGACACTGTGGAAGCCGCCGGAGCGCGGCATCGCCCCGTTGAAGAACGCCGCCAGGATCTTGTCCGGCACGCCCAGCTGCCCGAGCGTGGCCGGGTTGCGCCACTCCAACGCCAGCAGGGCGACGAACGCCGCTGCCAGCAGCGCAACCGATCCCCAGACGGTGAGCCGGGCGTGCACCGACCAGCGTCCCGGTTGCCGGCCGTGGCGGAACAGTTCGATCAGTACCGGGAAGCCGAGGCTGCCGGCGATCACCCCGAACGCCAGTGGCGTACTGATCCACCAGTCCCCGACAAAGGACTCCACCGAGTCCGGGAAGAGCGAGAACCCGCCGTTGTTGAAGGCCGAGATGCCGTGGAAGACGCCGTTCCAGAGCGCCTCCCGGGGCTCCTGGCCGTAGCTCACCCGCCACCGCACCGCGAGCGGGATCGCGATCGCCGCCTCGAACGCGAGTTGGATCAGCGCCACCCGCAGCAGCACGCCGCGGACGTTCGCCAGGTCCAGGCTGCGCCCTTCGGCGGTGGCGAGCAGCCGGGTGCGTACGCCCAGCCGGCGGGCCACCAGCAGGGCCAGTAAGGTCGCGGCGCTCATGATCCCGAACCCGCCGAGGTGCACCGACCCGATGATCACCGCCTGGCCGAAGTCAGACCAGTGGCCGGTGTCGACCACCGTCAATCCGGTGACGCAGATCGCAGACGTGGCGGTGAACAGCGCCGTCACCAGCGTGGTGGAGCCGGCCGGGTCGGCCCGGGCCGCGGGCAGCAGCAGCAGGCCGGTGCTGATGGCGATGGCGGCCAGGAACGCGAGGGGTAGGACCCGAGCCGGGTGTTGCAGTGCACGGCGCACCCGCCACCCCCGGTCGGTGAAGTTACGTCCGCCGTCTGTCATACCACCCCGGACCCGACGCGGGCACGTAGGGAGCGGAACCTTATACCGGAGGGGGGTATCATGGTGGTATGAGTACCGAGCACGCCGACTCGACGCCGGCCTCCTCCCCATACTGGTACGGGGTCGACCAGGCCGGTAAGCAGGCCCTGCTGAGCCGGTTGCGCCGCATCGAAGGGCAGGTACGCGGCGTACACCGGATGATCGACCAGGATGTGTACTGCATCGACGTCCTCACCCAGATCTCGGCCGCGACCCGCGCCCTCCAGGCGGTGGCGCTCGGCCTGCTGGAGGGGCACCTCGCCCACTGCGTGGCGGAGGCGGCCCGGGAGGGTGACCCGACCGCCAAGGTCAAGGAGGCCTCTGACGCCATCGCCCGTCTCGTGCGGTCCTGAGGAGGAACGGAATGCCGACCACGACTACCTACCGGGTCACCGGGATGACCTGCGGCCACTGCGCCTCGGCGGTCACCGCCGAGCTGACCCGGTTGCCCGGCGTACGCGACGTCACCGTGGAGCTGGCTACCGGCGAGGTGAGGGTCACTTCGGACGGGCCGCTGCCGCTGGACGAGATCCGGACCGCGGTGGACGAGGCCGGCTACACCCTGGCGGGCGCGAGTGGCTGAGCCGACCATGGCCTCGGCCGCCCGCGAGGTGGAGCTGCAGGTCGGCGGGATGACCTGCGCCAGTTGCGCGGCCCGGGTGGAGAAGCGCCTCAACCGGCTGGACGGCGTCCAGGCCACGGTCAACCTCGCCACCGAGACCGCGCACGTGCGCCACCCGGCGGCGCTGCCGGTGGCGGAGCTGATCCGGGCGGTGGAGGCCGCCGGCTATACCGCGGCCGTCTCCCGGCGGCGTGCGGACGACGCCCCGCCGGTGCGCACCCGGCTGATCGTCAACGCCGCGCTCACCGCCCCGCTGCTGGTGCTCTCCATGGTCCCGGCGGTCCAGTTCACCTACTGGCAGTGGGTGGCGCTGGCGCTGGCCGCCCCCGTGGTCACCTGGGGGGCGTGGCCGTTCCACCGGGCCGCGCTGGTCAACGCCGCGCACGGCGGCGCCACCATGGACACCCTGATCTCGCTCGGCGTGGCCGTGGCCACCGGCTGGAGCCTGTACGCGCTGCTGTTCGGCGGGGCCGGCGAGCCGGGGATGACCATGTCGTTCACGCTGCTCGCCGAGCGCGACGCCGCGGGTGGCCACATCTACCTGGAGGTCGCGGCCGCGCTCGTCACCTTCCTCAGCGTGGGGCGGTGGTTGGAGGCGCGGGCGCGGCAGCGGGCCGGCTCGGCCCTGCGCGCCCTGCTCGACCTGGGCGCCAAAGAGGTCTCGCTGCGGCGGGACGGGGTCGAGGTCCGGGTGCCGGCGGAGAGCCTGCGGGTCGGCGACGAGTTCGTGGTCCGGCCTGGAGAGAAGATCGCCACCGACGGCGTGGTGGTGGCCGGCGCCTCCGCCGTGGACCTCAGCCTGGTCACCGGCGAGAGCGTACCGGTGGAGGTGGCCGAGGGTGACGAGGTGACCGGCGCCACCGTCAACCTCAGCGGCCGGCTGGTGGTGCGCGCCACCCGGGTCGGCGCGGACACCCAACTGGCGCAGATGGCGCGGCTGGTGGCGCAGGCCCAGGCGGGCAAGGCGCCGGTGCAGCGGTTGGCAGACCGGGTCTCGGCGGTGTTCGTACCCGCGGTGATCGCGGTGGCGGCCGCCACCTTCGGGTTCTGGCTGCTGGTCGGCGCCGGCACCAACGTCGCCGTCACCGCCGCGGTGGCGGTGTTGATCATCGCCTGCCCGTGCGCACTGGGGCTCGCCACCCCGACCGCACTGCTCGTCGGCACCGGCCGCGGTGCCCAGCTCGGCATCCTCATCAAGGGCCCGGAGGTGCTGGAGTCCACCCGCCGGATCGACACCGTGGTGCTGGACAAGACCGGCACCGTCACCACCGGAGAGATGGCGCTGGTGGGCGAGGTCACCGCCGACGGGGTGGCGGCCGAGACCCTGCGGCGGTACGCGGCCGCGGTGGAGGACGCCTCCGAGCACCCGATCGCCCGCGCGATCGCGGCGGCCGTGCCCGACGGGCGCCCGGAGGTGACCGGGTTTGAGAACCTGCCCGGACTGGGCGCGCGGGGCACGGTGGCCGGGCACGCGGTGCTGGTGGGGCGGCCGCGACTGCTCGCCGACCACGGGATCGAGGCGCCGGCGGTCACGCGCCCCGGTGCCACCCCGGTGGCGGTGGCGGTGGACGGCCGGTATGCCGGCACGCTGTTCGTGGCGGACAGGGTCAAGCCGAGCTCGGCCACGGCCGTCGCCCGGCTGCGGGCGCTGGGACTGACCCCGGTGCTGCTCACCGGCGACACCGAGGCCACCGCCCGGGCGGTCGCCGCCGAGGTCGGCATCGACGACGTGGTCGCCGAGGTGCTGCCGGAAGA
>DATGPS010000043.1:0-18770 GCA_035304685.1 Natronosporangium sp.
CCGGACAGCGCCGTCATCTCCTACCAGTGCCCCGCAGGAGCAGCTAGTGAGTGACCTCGGACCCGACGCGGCGCTGCGGGCGGACATCCGCCGGCTCGGCGCCCTGCTCGGCCAGACCCTCGCCCGCCAGGAAGGGCAGGCGCTGCTCGACCTGGTGGAGGAGGTACGCGCGCTGGTGCGCGCCGATGCCGAGGCGGCGGCGCAGCGGCTGGGGGCGGTGGATGTCGCCACCGGCACCAAGCTGGCCCGGGCCTTCTCCGCCTACTTCCACCTCGCCAACATCACCGAGCAGGTCCACCGGGCACGGGAGCTGCGACGCCGCCGGGCCACCACCGGTAGCTGGTTGGAGCAGGCGGCGAAGCTGATCGAGGCGAGCGACGTCCCGGTGACCGAGCTCGCCACCGCGGCGCGCCAGCTGGCGGTCCGGCCGGTCTTCACCGCCCACCCCACCGAGGCGGCGCGGCGATCGATCCTCTCCAAGCTGCGGGCGATCGCCGACGAGCTGGACGCCGAGGCGGCCACCATCGCGCTCTACGGCGGCAACGGCGCCGAGCCCCGCCTGGCGGAGCTGCTGGACCTGCTGTGGCAGACCGACGAGCTGCGGGTCGACCGGCCCGACCCCACCGACGAGGCCCGCAACGCCGTCTACTACCTGCGCGACCTGTACGCCGAGTCGGTCGGCCCGGTGCTGGACAAGCTGGCTGAGACCATGGGCCGGTTCGGGGTGGAGGTGCCGCCCACCGCGCGGCCCCTCACGTTCGGCTCCTGGATCGGCGGGGACCGGGACGGTAATCCGTACGTGACCCCGGCGGTCACCTGGGAGGTGCTGCTGATCCAGCACGAGCACGGCATCCAGGCGACCGAGGCGGCGATGGACGCGCTGATCGCCGAGGTGAGCGTCTCCCGGCGGCTGCGGGATATCACCCCGGAGCTGGCCGACAGCATCGCCGCCGACCTCGCCGCCCTGCCGGAGCTCGGCGAGCGGTACCGGCGGGTCAACGCCGAGGAGCCGTACCGGCTCAAGGCCCGGGCGATCAAGACCAAGCTCGCCAACACCCGGGCCCGGCTCACCGCCGGCAGCCGGCACGAGCCGGGGCGGGACTACCTGGGCGCCGCCGACCTGGTCCACGACCTGGAGCTGATGCGGGACTCACTGGCGCGCCACGCCGGGGGTCTGGTCGCGGCCGGCCGGCTGACCACCACCATCCGCACTGTCACCGCGTTCGGCCTGCAACTGGCCACACTGGACGTCCGTGAGCACGCGGACCCGCACCACGCGGTGCTGGCGCAGCTGTACCAGCATGTGGGCGAGGTGGACGACTACCACGCGCTCTCCCGGCCGGAGCGCACCAAACTGCTCGCGGACGAACTGACCAGCCGCCGACCCCTGTCCACTCAGTACACTCCGCTGACCGAGGACGCCCGGCGCACTGCGGAGGTGTTCACCACCGTCCGTACCGCGCAGGAGCGCTTCGGCGAAGGAGTGGTGGAGTCCTACATCATCTCCATGACCCGGGGGGTGGACGACGTGCTCGCCGCGGTGGTGCTGGCACGGGAGGCGGGCCTGGTCAACCCGCACACCGGCACCGCCAAGGTCGGCTTCGTGCCGCTACTGGAGTCGATCGCCGAGCTGGCGGACGGCGGCCAGATGCTGCACGAGCTGCTCTCCCTGCCGCCGTACCGGGCGATCGTCCGGGCCCGCGGGGACGTGCAGGAGGTCATGCTCGGCTATTCGGACTCCAACAAGGAAGCGGGGATCACCACCTCCCAGTGGGCCATCCACCGGGCACAGCGCGCGTTGCGGGACGTCGCCGCCCAGCACGGCGTACGCCTGCGGCTGTTCCACGGCCGGGGCGGGACGGTCGGCCGGGGCGGCGGCCCCACCCACGAGGCGATCCTGGCCCAGCCGTACGGAACCCTGGACGGCGCCATCAAGGTGACCGAGCAGGGCGAGGTGATCTCCGACAAGTACACCCTGCCCGCGCTGGCCCGGGAGAACCTGGAGCTCACCATGGCCGCGGTACTGCAGGCCACGGTGCTGCACACCTCCCCCCGGCAGCCGCGATCGGTGATCGCGGACTGGGACGCGGCGATGGACGTGATCTCGGACGCGGCCGCCGCCGCCTACCGGGGGCTCGCCGACGACCCACTGCTGCCGGACTACTTCTGGGCCAGTACCCCGACCGAACTGCTCGGCGCGCTCAACATCGGCTCCCGGCCCGCCAAGCGGCCCGACGCCGGGGCTGGCTTGAGCGGGCTGCGGGCGATCCCGTGGGTGTTCGGGTGGACCCAGTCCCGCCAGATCGTGCCCGGCTGGTACGGCGTTGGCTCCGGCCTGGCCGCCGCCCGCGCCGCCGGACTCTCCGATGTGCTGGCCCACATGCACAACGAGTGGCACTTCTTCCGCACCTTCATCTCCAATGTGGAGATGATGCTGGCCAAGACCGACCTGGCGATCGCCCGGCGGTACGTGGAGACGCTGGTGCCCGAGCCGCTACGGCCGATCTTCACCCGGATCGAGGTCGAGCACGAGCACACCGTCCGGGAGGTCCTGGCGCTCACCGGCGAGGAGAGCCTGCTCGCGGGCAACCCGGTGCTACGGCGCACGCTGGCGGTGCGCGACACGTACCTGGAGCCACTGCACCACCTGCAGGTGGCGCTGCTGCGCCAGTACCGGGACGCGGCCGCGCCGGACCACACCCTGCAGCGGGCCCTGCTGACCACGATCAACGGGATCGCCGCCGGGATGCGCAACACCGGCTGACCCGGCTCAACTCCCCGACCCGCCGACTCGCGGCAGTATCCGGGACTAATCTGAGCTGGTGGAGCCGAAAGAACTAGACCCGTTCGACCTGTACGACGCCGAAGCGGCGCGGCTGGACGCGTACTTCGACTCACTCGACGAGGCCGCGTGGCAGCGCCCCTCGGGGTGCGCCGGGTGGTCGGTGCGGGACGTGCTCGCCCACCTCGCCGGCGAGGAGGCGTACAACCACGCCTGCCTGGACGGGACCGTGCCGGAGCTGCTCGACCGACAGCAGCGGGAAGGCGCCGGCGAGACTCTGGACCAGGTGAACGAGTGGATGGTCCGGCAGCGGCGTGGCCTGCCGGTGGCCGAGGTGCTGGCCGAGTGGCGGGAGGCGAACGCCGACACCCGGCGGCGGATGCGGGAGCGGGGCCGCGACGGCACGGTCCAGACCGCGGTCGGCCCGTACCCGGCGGGGCGGCAGGCCTTCCACTACGCCTCGGAACTCGCCACGCACGGCGACGACGTGGGGGTGCCGGTCGACCCGCAGGAGGAGGAGGGCCGCATCGCCTGGCGGGCGCAGGTCGGCCTGATGGCGCTGGACGAGCTGGCCAGCCCGGTCCGGGTCACCCCCGGCCCGCAGGGGTTCGAGGTCCGCGCGGAGGGGGCGGTCGGCCAGCTCACGCCGTCTGAGTTCGTGGCCGCGACGGTGGGCCGCCTACCCGCGGAACACCCGCTGGACGACCGGATCCGCGCGGCCCTGGTCTGCCTGGCCTGACCGGCCGACCCCCGACCTCACCAGCGCGCCGCCGGCAGCCCGGCCGCGCGCCAGGCGTCCGGGCCGCGCGCGGGCACCGACCCGAGGCCCGCGCCGGTCCGCAGCGTCGCGCGGGCGCTCAACACCCACCGGGAGGGGCCGGCGCCGGCTCCCGCGCGGCGGCGGGCGGCCACCAGCCGCATCACCACGGCCACCAACGCCGCGACCTCCTCATCGGTCGGTGAACCCCTCGTCACTCTCAGCAGCGGCTCGCCGTCACGCGTACCCTCGGCCATGCTGGCAGGTTACGGGCCGGGGCGCGCTGTGGCAGGCTGTCGCAGCGTGACCAACCTCTCGGATCTCCTCGGTGACCTCTCCGACCGTCTCCTCGGCAGCCAGCCGGACCCACCCGCCGCGTTGGTCGTGGTCACCGCCGCCCTGGCGCTGGCGGTGGTGGCGGCCCGGCCGGTGTGGCGGCTCGCCCGCAACGGCATCACCATCGCCCACGAGGGCGGCCACGCCCTGGTCGCCGTGCTGGTGGGCCGGCGCCTCTCCGGCATCCGGCTGCACTCGGACACCTCCGGGCTGACCGTGTCCCGGGGCAAGCCCACCGGGCTGGGGATGATCCTCACGCTGATGGCGGGCTACCCCGCCCCCGCGCTGCTCGGCCTCGGCGGGGCCTGGCTGCTCGTCACCGGACGGATCACCCTGCTGCTGTGGGCCAGCCTGGCGCTGCTGCTGGCGATGCTGCTGATGATCCGGAACTTCTACGGGCTGCTGTCGGTGCTGGTGGCCGGGGGCGCGCTGTTCGTGGTGTCGTGGTACGCCCAACCAGAGGTGCAGGCGGCGTTCGCGTACGCGTTCGTGTGGTTCCTGCTGCTGGGCGCGGTCCGCCCGGTCGGGGAGCTGCAGCGGCTGCGGTGGCGGCGGGGGGCCCGCGACTCCGACGCCGACCAGTTGGCGCGCCTGACCTGGCTACCGGGCCTGTTCTGGGTCGGCTTCTTCGGCCTGGTGAACCTGGCGGCGCTGGCGTACGCGGTCACGCTGCTGTTGGGCCCGGCCCTGGCCGAGTTGACCGGCGGCTGACCGGCTACAGCGGGATGTTGCCGTGCTTCTTCGGGGGGAGCGTGTCCCGCTTGCCCCGCAACGCCCGCAGGCCCCGCGCCACCTGCACCCGGGTGGTCGACGGCCGGATCACCGCGTCCACATAGCCGCGCTCCGCGGCCAGGTACGGGTTGGCGAGCGCGTCCTCGTACTCCGCGATCCGCTGCCGGCGTACCGCCTCCGGGTCCTCGGCCTGGGCGATCTCGTTGCGGTAGAGGATGTTCACCGCACCCTGCGCGCCCATCACCGCGATCTGGGCGGTAGGCCAGGCGAAGTTCAGGTCCGCGCCGAGGTGCTTGGAGCCCATCACGTCGTACGCCCCGCCGTACGCCTTGCGCGTGATCACCGTGACCTTGGGCACCGTCGCCTCCGCGTAGGCGTACAGCAGCTTGGCCCCGCGCCGGATGATCCCGCCCCACTCCTGCGCGGTCCCGGGCAGGAACCCGGGGACATCCACAAAGGTCAGCACCGGCAGGTTGAACGCGTCGCAGGTACGCACGAACCGCGCCGCCTTCTCGCTGGCGTCGATGTCGAGGGTGCCCGCGAGGTGCATCGGCTGGTTCGCGACCACGCCCACCGCGCGCCCTTCCACCCGGCCGAAGCCGACCACGATGTTGCGCGCGAAGAGCGGCTGCACCTCCAGGAACTCCCCGTCGTCCAGCACCGTCTCGATCACGGTGTGCATGTCGTACGGGGCCCGGGGCGAGTCCGGGATCAGCGTGTCCAGGGCCCGGTCAGCGTCGGTGAGGTCTTCCTGGAACGGGGTCTCGACCACCGGCGGATCGTCCAGGTTGTTGCTCGGCAGGTAGCTCAGCAGGGCCTTCACCCACTCGATCGCGTCCGTCTCGTCGCTGGCGAGGTAGTGGGCGTTGCCCGAGCGGGTGTTGTGGGTCCGCGCCCCGCCCAGCTCTTCGAAGCCGATGTCCTCGCCGGTGACCGTCTTGATCACGTCAGGCCCGGTGATGAACATGTGGCTGGTCTGGTCGACCATCACGGTGAAGTCGGTGATCGCCGGTGAGTAGACCGCCCCGCCGGCGCAGGGGCCCATCACCAGCGAGATCTGCGGGATCACGCCGGAGGCGCGGGTGTTGCGGTAGAAGATCTCGGCGTAGAGGCCGAGCGCGACCACGCCCTCCTGGATCCGGGCACCGCCGGAGTCGTTGATGCCGATCACCGGGCAGCCGGTCTTCATCGCCAGGTCCATCACCTTGACGATCTTCTCGCCGAACACCTCCCCCAGGGAGCCGCCGAAGACCGTGAAGTCCTGCGAGAAGACCGCCACTTGCCGGCCGTCCACGGTGCCGTACCCGGTGATCACGCCGTCCCCGTACGGTCGGGTGGCGTCCAGCCCGAAGCTGGTGGAACGGTGCCGGGCCAGGGCGTCGAGCTCCACGAACGATCCGGGGTCGAGCAGCATGTCGAGGCGTTCCCGAGCGGTCCGCTTGCCGCGGGCGTGCTGCTTCTCCACCGCTCGGGCGGAGCCGGCGTGCACCGCCTCCTGGGTACGCCGTTCCAGGTCGGCGAGCTTGCCGGCGGTGGTGTGAATCTCAGGGACGACCTCGCTCACCTCTGGATGGTATCGACCTGGCTCCGGCGCATTGCGACTGGGAAGGGGGGTTTCGCGGCTTTCGTGATAATCGTTAGTCAGGTGTGCTGGTCCTGGGTCTGCTGCTCCTGGGCGCGGGCATCGGCGTACTCGCCTTCTTCGCGGGTGAGCTGCGCCGGGCCCTGCGCCGCCGCCGCGCCCGCCGCCGGTCCGGGGCGCGGCGCGCCGGAGCCCGCCGCGCCCGAGCCCGGCGGTCCCGGGCGCGGCGGTCCCGGGCGCGGCGGCCTGCTCCGCACGCTGACAACTCCGGCGCTAGATGATCACGCAGGTCACATCGGTACGGTGAAGGGATGTGTCCCGACTCCCGGCCGCCCCTGGACGTCGCCGCACTGCGCCGGGCGGTGCTGACTCCCGAGGGTCCCTGGCGTGCACTGGAGGTGCTCGCGGACACCGCCTCCACCAACGCTGACGTGGCGGCCGCGGCCCAGCAGGGCGCGCCGGAGGGGCTGATCGTGGCCGCCGAACACCAGCGCGCCGGGCGGGGCCGGGCCGGCCGGGGGTGGACCGCGCCGCCGCGCGCCAGCCTGGCGGTGAGCGTCCTGCTACGCCCGGGCGTGGCCGCGGCCGGGTGGCCGGCGGTACCGGTGACCCGGTGGGGTTGGCTGCCCCTGCTGGCCGGCGTGGCGCTGGCCGAGTCGGTGGCGGGTCTGGCCGGCGTGACCGCCCGCCTCAAGTGGCCGAACGACCTGCTCCTGGCGGACGCCAAGGCCGCCGGGGTGCTGTCCGAGGTGGCCGGCGGGGCGGTAGTGGTCGGGATCGGGCTCAACGTCCACCAGCGCGTGGACGAACTGCCCACACCGGGGCCCGGCGCGCTGCCGGCGACCTCCCTGGCGCTCGCCGGGGCCCGGGTCACCGACCGGCAGCGGCTGCTGGTGGAGCTGCTGCGCGCCACCGGGGAGTGGTACGGGGCGTGGCGCCGCCACGCCGGTGACGCGGACGCGTGCGGGCTGCGCGCCGCGTACCAGCGGTGGTGCGCCACCGTAGACCAGCCGGTGCGGGCCATCCTGCCCGGCGGTGCGGTGCTCACCGGCACCGCGGTGACCGTGGACGGTGAAGGCCGGCTGGTGCTGCGCACCGCGCACGGCACCCAGGCGCTCGCCGCCGGGGACATCACGCACCTGCGGCCGGTCGCGCCGCGCGCGTGAGCTGCGGGGCTGGTCGGCAGGCGCTACGCTGACGCGGTGGCATTCCCGGAGAACATCCTCACCGACGACGAACACATCGCGATGCACCTGCACCCGCACTGGCGGGAGATGGTGCGGCCGATGCTGGTGTTCCTGCTCAGCGTCGGCGCGGTAGTGGCGGCGTGGGTGCTGCTCCCGGACACCGAGGCGGTGCGGATCGGGCTATACGTGCTCGCCGGCCTCGCGCTGATCCTGGTGCTGTGGCTGTCGGTATGGCCGTGGATCGTCTGGCGCACCACTCACTATGTCTTCACCAACGAGCGAGTGATCTTGCAGCACGGCGTGTTCCGGCGGGAGCGGCGTGACATCCCGCTGCACCGGGTCAACGACCACTCCATGAGCCAGACCTTGGTGGACCGGCTGTTCGGCTGCGGCACGCTGATCATCGAGTCCGCCGGGGAGCGCGGCCAGACCACCCTGATCGACGTGCCCAAAGTGCAGCGGGTACAGACGCTGCTCTATGACCTGGTCGACCGTGACCGGGACAAGCACGCTCTCGGCGATGACGAGTTCCGGGAGATCCTGCGCGAGTACGCCGACGGCGAGTTGGGCAGCGAAGGCAAGGCCAGCGCCGGCTAGGCCGTAGGCGGGCGGCGGCGGAACCAGCCGCGGAACTGGACCCGCAGCACCGGCTCGGGGGCCACGTCCGCGGCGGCCGGGGCCAGATCGGCGGTGGCGGCGCGGGCCAGATCGGCGACGTCGGGGGCGATCCGGGCCATGGTGCCGCGCAGGGTCACCGTGCCGCAGTCCGGACGCGCCCGCGAGCGGGCGCTCGCCACCACCTCCGCCCGGACCGCCAGCGCGTCCCCGGCGCGGACCGGCGCCAGCCAGCGCAGTTCCTCCAGCCCGGGCGAGGCGGCCGCGGCGGCGCGGGAGAGCAGACCGTCCACGTACGCGCGCATGAACAGGCTGACGGTGAAGAATCCACTCGCGATGAGTCCACCGAACTCGCTCTCCGCGGCCAGGCGCTCGTCGACGTGGTACCACTGCGGGTCGTAGCGGCGGGCGAACGCCACCATCTCCGCCCGGTCGACCCGGGTCACCCCGAGGTCGAAGGCGCGCCCCGGGGTGAGGTCCTCCCAGAACAGGGTGGCCTCGCCGCCCGTACCGGAGCGGGCCGGATGGCCGGTGGAGCCGGTCACGGCCGGATCGGAGCCGGGTCGGCCGCCGGGACAGCGGCCGAGTCGGAGCCCGGGTTGGCGGCCGAGCCAGCGCCCGTGCCAGCACCCCGGTCAGCCGCGGGCGGCGACTCCGCGACCGCGGCCGGGGCCGCCGGAGAGCCGGACCCGGTCTCCCCGGTGAGGTCACCACTCGCCCCGCTCCCCGCGGGCGGTTCGACCGCGTCGAACACGAAGGTGCGGTAGGTCCAGAACCGGAACACCGTGCCGAGGCCGAGGCCGGCCCCCTTCGCCACGTTCAAGGCCCACAGGCCGGTGAGGCCGAGGCCGTACTTGGCCGCCCCCATCACCGCCAGCTCGATCGCCAGCCCGGCGGCGTTGAAGACGAAGAACAGCACGTACTCGCGCGGGATGCGGGAGGTCTTACGGTGGCGGAAGGTCCAGCCGCGGTTCATCAGGTACGAGGTGGTGGTGGCGAACGCCGTGGCCACGATGTTGGCCTTCAACTCCCCGCCGGGGAACAGGGTGAGCGCCAACGCATTGAAGACCAAGAAATTGATGACCACGTTGGTGGCACCCACCACGCCGAACCGCCACGCCTCGCCAACCAGTGACCGCCAGCGATGCCACCACCCGCTCTCCGGCGGGGTCGAGGCGGAGGCGGATGGCTTAGACACGCGAGGCACCGGGCCACTCTACGCCACTAAAGCAACCCGTAAACCCCGGACGCCGGTAACGGTCCGGGCGCTCAGGCGTCCGGGACGCTGGAGGTGGCCGGCGCGAGCTCGGGGGTGACCACCGGGCGGAACACGAACCGGCGGTAGGACCAGAACCGGAACGCGGTGCCGGCCGCCAGCCCGACCACGTTCGCGGCGATCAGGTCCGCCAGCGGCGACTGGAACACGGGCCAGACCGCCCCGAGCCCGTAGTGGCTCACGAACAGGAAGCCGAGCGCGATCACCAGCCCGACCCCGTTGAAGCTGAAGTAGAGGAGGTACTCCCGGGCGAGTCCGGAGCGCGCCCGGTGACGCCAAGTCCAGAAGCGATTACCGATGAACGCCACTGTGGCGGCGACCACGCCGGCGATGGTCTTGGCGGTCAGCGACTCCATCACCAGGACCAGCACCGCCAGGAGTGCGGTGTCGATCAGGTACGCGACGCCGCCCACGACGCCGAACTTCCCCAGCTCGTGGACGAGGTGCTGGAACCGCCGGTACAGCTCAGTCAGCCACACACGCCTGAGCCTAGCGCGCCATCGCCGGGCCGATCGCCCACTCGGGCCTGGTTACTGTGGGTGTGGGCGAGATGAGCCTGGTGATACCGGAGCGACCGCTGGGGCGGCGGTGAGCAATTCCACTAAAACGAAATCGCCCGCCCTGGTCATTCCTGGGCTCTTTATCAGTATTTATCGGTTGGAATACTCATCAGACGCTGGTCACGCGCCGGTCATAGCGGGTCTAGGCTGGGGAAACCACATACCCGATCCCGCTCCCGCCGCGTGCCCCGGCGGGTCTGCGGCGTGTGTCGGGTCCGCCGATCAAAGGAGATCGCCATGACTGCCACCACAGCCGTCCCTGGCCTGCAGGATGCCCCCACGTCCCATCCGCGGCTGCTCGCCTGGGTCCGCGAGGTCGCGGCGCTGACCACCCCGGACCGGGTGGTCTGGTGCGACGGATCGCCGGAGGAGTGGGCCCGCTTGACCGATGAACTGGTCGCCGCCGGCACCCTGGTGCGCCTGGACGATGAGCGTAAACCCAACTCCTTCTGGGCACGGACCGACCCCACCGACGTGGCCCGGGTCGAAGAGCGCACGTTCATCTGCTCGGTCGACCCCGACGACGCCGGTCCCACCAACAACTGGGTCGAACCCGGCGCGATGCGGGCGACCATGACCGAGCTGTACCGGGGTTGCATGCGCGGCCGGACCATGTACGTCATCCCGTTCTGCATGGGGTCGCTGGACGCGCCGCAGCCCATGTTCGGGGTGGAGCTGACCGACTCGGCGTACGTGGCCGCCTCGATGCACATCATGACCCGGATGGGCGCGGCGGTGCTGGAGAAGATGGGCACCGACGCCGACTTCGTGCCGGCGTTGCACTCGGTCGGGGCCCCGCTAGCGCCCGGCCAGGCCGACGTGCCGTGGCCGTGCAACCCGACCAAGTACATCTCGCACTTCCCGGAGACCCGGGAGATCTGGTCGTACGGGTCCGGCTACGGCGGCAACTCGCTGCTGGGCAAGAAGTGCTACGCGCTGCGGATCGCGTCGGTGATCGGCCGGGACGAGGGCTGGCTCGCCGAGCACATGCTGATCCTCAAGCTGACCTCGCCGGAGGGGAAGGTCTACTACATCGCCGGGGCGTTCCCGTCCGCGTGCGGCAAGACCAACCTGGCGATGCTGCAGCCGACCATCGAGGGTTGGAAGGTGGAGACGCTCGGTGACGACATCGCCTGGCTGCGGTTCGGCGAGGACGGCCGGCTGTACGCGGTGAACCCGGAGTACGGGCTGTTCGGGGTGGCGCCCGGCACGGACTGGACCACCAACCCGAACGCCATGCGTACGCTGGAGCGCGGCAACACGCTCTTCACCAATGTGGGCTACACCGACGACGGTGACGTCTGGTGGGAGGGGATGGGCGACCCGCCGGCGCACCTCACCGACTGGCGCGGTCGGGACTGGACGCCGGAGAGCGGGGAGCTCGCCGCCCACCCGAACTCGCGCTTCTGCACCCCGATCACGCAGTGCCCGATCCTGGCGCCGGAGTACGAGGACCCGAAGGGCGTCCCGATCTCGGCGATCCTGTTCGGTGGCCGGCGCCGGACCACGATCCCGCTGGTGACCCAGTCTCGGGACTGGGTGCACGGCGTCTACCTGGGGGCGACGCTCTCCTCCGAGACCACCGCGGCCGCGGCCGGGGCGGTCGGGGTGGTGCGGCGGGACCCGATGGCGATGCTGCCGTTCATCGGATACAACGCCGGGGACTACTTCCAGCACTGGATCGAGATGGGCAAGGGCGGCGGCCAGGGCGCCGGCGACCCGGAGAAGCTGCCGAAGATCTTCTATGTGAACTGGTTCCGCCGGGGCGAGGACGGCCGGTTCCTGTGGCCCGGCTTCGGCGAGAACAGCCGGGTGCTCAAGTGGATAGTGCAGCGGCTGGAGGGCACCGGCGAGGCGGTCGAGACCCCGATCGGCCTGGTGCCGCCGGTCGAGGCGCTGGACCTGACCGGCCTGGACACGCCGCGGGAGGACATCGAGGCCGCGCTGCGGGTGGACCCGGAGGAGTGGCGCGCCGAGATCCCGCAGATCACCGAGTGGTTCGGCCGGTTCGGGGACAAGCTGCCGGGCGTGCTGTGGGCGGAGCTGGACGCGTTGCGGGCCCGGCTCGGGGTGGAGTGACCGCGCCGGCCCGGCCGGTCAACGGCCCGGCCCGGCGCACCCGGCCGGGCCGGCGTGGCCCCTACGCCCGTTCGTACGCATGATCAAGGGGTCACCGTACGGATGCGGCAGACACTAGGCTGAGCGCATGGGCCTGCGATCCCTGCTGTACTCGGTGTACGAGCGCCGGCTGACCGCGGCACTGGCGGGCAGGCCCCTGCCCGGGCACGTCGGCGTGCTGGTCGACGGCAACCGCCGGTGGGCCCGGGAGATGGGGTACGTCAACCCCGCCGATGGGCACCGGATGGGCGCCGAGCGGGTCAAAGAGCTGCTGCGTTGGTGCGACGACGTGGGCATCGGCCACGTCACGGTGTGGCTGCTCTCCACCGACAACCTGTCCCGCCCCAGCGAGGAGCTCACCCCGCTGCTGGAAATCATCGAGAACCTGGTCACCGAGTTGGCCGCGGACGGCCAGCCCTGGCGGCTACGGATGGTGGGCGCGCTGGACCTGCTGCCGGCGCACCACGCCGCCGCCCTGAAGGCGGCGGAGGAGCGCACCGCCACGCGTACCGGGGGAGCCCAGGTCAATCTGGCGATCTGCTACGGCGGCCGGCGGGAGATCACCGACGCGGTGCGGTCGCTGCTGCACGAGCATGCCCGGGCCGGCCGGTCCCTGGAGGAGGTGGCCGAGCTGATCGACGTGGATCACATCGCGCAGCACCTCTACACCAAGGGGCAGCCCGATCCGGACCTGGTCATCCGCACCAGTGGCGAGCAGCGGCTGGGTGGCTTCCTGCTGTGGCAGTCGGCGTACTCGGAGTTCTACTTCTGCGACGTCAACTGGCCCGGCTTCCGCCGCGTGGACTTCCTGCGGGCACTGCGCAGTTACGCGTATCGCCAGCGCCGATTCGGCGCCTGAGCCCGAGACCGGCCCATACCACACGCGGCGGTTCCGCGGGCCGCGTACCGGAGGACTCTGGCCGGGACATCGGGTAAGGCGCTACGGTCTGGCTATGTCCCGGACCCCAAGCACGGGAGCGCGGACCTACGTGCTCGACACCTCGGTCTTGCTCTCCGATCCGGCCGCATTCCACCGGTTCGCCGAACACGAGGTGATTCTCCCGCTGGTGGTCATCTCCGAAGTGGAGGACAAGCGCCACCATCCGGAGCTGGGTTGGTTCGCCAGACAGGCGTTGCGGCTCTTGGACGACCTGCGGTTGCGGCACGGGCGGCTGGACCGGCCGGTGCCGGTGGGCGAGCACGGCGGCACGCTGCGGGTGGAGCTGAACCACGCCGACCCGTCGGTGCTGCCGGCGGGTTTCGCCACCGACAGCAACGACGCCCGGATCCTCGCCACCGCGTTCGGGGTGGCCAAGGACGGGCGCGATGTGACATTAGTCACTAAAGATATGCCGCTGCGGGTGAAGGCAGCCGCGGTCGGGCTGCGCGCCGAGGAGTACCGGCACGGCCAGGCCACCGACCCGACCTGGACCGGCATGGCCGAGCTGGCGCTCTCGGCCGAACAGGTGGACCAGCTGTACGCGGACGGCACGATCGACCTGGATGAGGCCGCCGGGCTGCCGGTCCACACCGGGCTGGTGCTCCAGTCGCCGCGCGGGTCGGCGCTGGGCCGGGTCCGGCCGGACAAGTCCGTCAAGCTGGTACGCGGCGACCGGGAGGCATTCGGCCTGCGCGGCCGCTCCGCGGAGCAGCGGGTCGCGCTGGATCTGCTGCTCGACGACGAAGTGGGGATCGTCTCGCTGGGCGGGCGGGCCGGCACCGGCAAGTCCGCCCTCGCCCTGTGCGCGGGGCTGGAGCAGGTGATGGAGAAGCGCCGGCACCGCAAGCTGATGGTGTTCCGCCCGTTGTACGCGGTGGGCGGGCAGGAGCTGGGCTACCTTCCTGGCACCGAGGCGGAGAAGATGTCGCCGTGGGCCCAGGCGGTCTTCGACACCCTCGGCGCGGTGGTGCACGAGAACGTGGTCGAAGAGGTCGTCGCCCGCGGGCTGCTGGAGGTGCTGCCGCTCACCCACGTCCGCGGCCGTAGCCTGCACGACGCGTTCGTGATCGTGGATGAGGCGCAGTCGCTGGAGCGCGGGGTGCTGCTCACCGTGCTCTCCCGGGTGGGCACCGGCTCGCGGGTGGTGCTCACCCACGATGTGGCGCAGCGCGACAACCTGCGGGTGGGGCGCCACGACGGGGTGACCGCGGTGATCGAGGCGCTGAAGGGGCAACCGCTGTTCGCGCACGTCACCCTGACCCGGTCCGAGCGCTCCCCGATCGCCGAGGTGGTCACCCAGCTCCTGGAGGACATCCCGCACTAGCCCGCGGATCGGATCAGCGCTTCGCCGGCGCGATCCACACCTCGACCCCCAGGTCCGCATCTGCCGCCGCCGGTGGCGTCGCCGGCGGGCCGGTCACCTCGGTGCTGGCCAGGGCGAGGACCTCGGCCCGGATGTGCTCCTCGTGCTCGCGGATCGCCGCCGCGGTCTCGCCCGCGGCGGACCAGCCCAGGGTGATCCGGTCGGTGATGCGGAGCCCGGTATCTTTGCGGGCCTGCTGGACCAGCCGGATGACGTCGCGCGCGATGCCGGCGCGGCGCAGCTCCGGGGTGATCTCCAGGTCGAGGGCGACGGTCAGTCCGTCCTCGGTGGCGACGAACCACCCCGATCGTGGCCGCTGGGTGACCTCGATCTCCTCTGGACCGAGGGACTCCTCCTCCCCGTCGACGGTGAGGGTCACCTCGCCGGACGCCTGCAGTGCGGCGGCGACCGCGGCCGGGTCAGCGCCGCGGATCGCCGCCGCCACGGCCGGCGTCCGGCGGCCGAACCGCCGGCCGAGCGCCCGGAAGCGTGGCCGCACGGCGAAGTCCACCACGGTCGCCGCATCGTCGAGCGTCGCCAGCGTCGAGACGTTCAGCTCATCGGCGATCTCCGCGCGGAGCTCGGCGGGGAGCGCGTCCCACCCCGGCGCGATGATCAACGCCCGGGACAGCGGCTGGCGGGTCTTCACCCCGGAGGCCGCCCGGGCGGCGCGGCCCACCTCCACCAGCCGCCGGACCAGCCCCATCTGGTGCGACAGGTGCGGGTCCGCCTCAGCGGTCGGTTCCGGCCAGCGAGCGAGGTGGACCGAGTCCGGGGCGTGCGGGTCGGTCGGCGCGACGACCGCCCGCCAGATCCGCTCGGCGATGAACGGAGTGAGCGGGGCCATCAGCCGGGTCAGCGCGTCGAGGCACTCGTGCAGGGTGGCGAGGGCGGCCGGGTCACCCTCCCAGAACCGGCGGCGGGAACGCCGGACGTACCAATTGGACAGATCATCGATGAACTCGGCGAGGCGCCGCGCGGCCCGCTGGCTGTCAAACGCCGCCATCGCCTGGTCCACCTCGGTGATGAGTACGGCGAGCGCGGAGCGGAGCCACCGGTCCAGGATCGGCTGCGGGGTCGGCGGCGAGGTGTCCCCGCCCGGTGCCCCGCCCGGGGTCGGGGTCCAGCCCGCGGCCCGCCCGTACATGGTCAGGAAGGCGGCGGTGTTCCAGTAGGTCAGCAGCGTCTTGCGGACGATCTCGGCCAGCGCGTCGTGGCCGATCCGGCGGTCGTTCCAGGGGGAGCCGGCGGCGAGCATGAACCAGCGCACCGCGTCCGCGCCGTGGCGTTCCATCAGCGGGATCGGCTCCAGGACGTTACCGAGCCGCTTGCTCATCTTGCGGCCTTCCGCGTCCAGGAGCAGCCCGACACAGACCACGTGCTCGTAGGAGTTGCGGCCGTAGACCAGCGTGCCGACCGCCATGAGGGTGTAGAACCAGCCGCGGGTCTGGTCGATCGCCTCACAGATGAACTGGGCCGGGTAGCTCTCGGCGAACTCCTCGGCGTTCCGGTGCGGGGCGCCGAACTGGGCGAACGGCATCGCCCCGGAGTCGAACCAGACGTCGACCACGTCGAGTACCCGGCGGCACGGCTCGCCGCAGGTAGGGCAGGCGAAGGTGATCTCGTCGACGAACGGCCGGTGCGGGTCCAGGCCGGACAGGTCCCGGCCGGTGAGGTCGCCCAGCTCGGCGAGGGAACCGACACAGGTGACGTGGTCGCGGCCGCAGCGCCAGATCGGCAGCGGGGTACCCCAGTAGCGGCTCCTCGACAGAGCCCAGTCCACATTGTTGCGGAGCCAGTCGCCGTACCGGCCGTGCTTGATGCTCGCCGGGTACCAGGTGGTCCGCTCGTTCTCGGCGATCAGCTCGTCCTTGATAGCGGTGGTGCGGATGTACCACGACGGCATGGCGTAGTACAGCAGCGCGTGCCCGCACCGCCAGCAGTGCGGATACGGATGCTGGTACGCCTCCTCCCGGTAGAGTCGCCCGCGGTCGCGCAGGTCCGCCAGCAACGGCTGGTCCGCGTCCTGGAACCGCTCTCCCCCGACCAGCGGCACCCGCGGGGAGAACCGGCCATCCGGCCCCACCGGGTTCACCACCGGCAGCTGGTGGGCGTTGGCGGCGGCGAGGTCGTCCGCGCCGAAGGCCGGCGCCAGGTGGACCAGGCCGGTGCCCTCGTCGGTGGTGACGAAGTCCGCGCCGACCACGACCCGGGGCCCCGGCACGTCGATCAGCGTGAACGCCGGCGCGTACCGCACCCCGGCCAGTTCGCGGCCCGGACGCCGGTCCACCGGCCGCCACCCCTCGCCCAGCGCCGCCCGGAGCAGCGGTTCGGCCACGACCAGGCCGCGGTCGTGCTGCTCGTGGCGGGCGAGGACGTACGTCACCTCCGGGTGCACCGCCACCGCGGTGTTGCTCACCAGCGTCCACGGAGTGGTGGTCCACACCAGCAGGTCGGCGGCGTCACCGGCCCACGCCCCGTCGGTAATGGGCAAGCGCACGTACGCTGACGGGCTGACGATGTCCACATAGGCGCCTGGCTGGCCCAGCTCATGGCTGGAGAGCGCGGTCTGGCAACGCGGGCAGTACGGCGCCACCCGGTGATCCTCGACCAGCAGGCCCTTGTGGTAGATCTGCTTCAGCGCCCACCACAGGCTCTCGATGTAGGGGGCGTCCATGGTGCGGTAGGCCCGGTCGAAATCCACCCAGTAGCCCATCCGCTCGCTCATCCGCACCCAGGCGTCCACATAGGTGAGTACCGACTCGCGGCAGCGCTGGTTGAACGCGGCGATGCCGTAGTCTTCGATCTCCGGCTTGCTGGTCAGGCCGAGGGCCTTCTCGACCTCCAGCTCCACCGGCAGCCCGTGGCAGTCCCACCCGGCGCGCCGCGGGACGTGGTAGCCCTTCATCGTGCGGTAGCGGGGGAAGGCGTCCTTGAACGCCCGGGCCTCCACGTGGTGGATGCCGGGCGCGCCGTTCGCCGTCGGCGGGCCTTCGTAGAAGATCCACCGGGGCCCGTCCGCGGTCTGGGCCAGGCTGCGCCGGAAGACGTCCCGCTCCCGCCACCACGCCAGGATCTCACGCTCCATCGCGGGAAGATCGACCCCGGGCGGCAGTGGTTCGTACACGGCCGTACTCTCCTCACCGCGGCGGCGGGTCACCGGTGGCGGTCGCTCACCGGCGATGGCCGGGTCGTCGGCTGTGCCGCCGATGCTACCCGACCGGCGGCGGATGGGGATCAGCGTCGGCGCCGTTGCGGGGCGCGCACTCCCCCGCCGGCGGGGTTGCGGACCGGTCCGGGGCGGCGGGTCGCTCCGGGGTGGGTCGCCAGGTGGCGGAGACGTGCTCGTGCGCGAGCAGGCGTACCGCGGCCAACAGCGCCTCCCCCAGCACCGTGCCGACCGCCACCGCGGCCATGCTCTCCGCCGGGTCGGCCAGGGCCAGGGTGGGCGGCACCTCCACCTCCGCCAGGCGTAACCCCGCCTCGGCGTAGCGGGGCAGCTGGGCCAGCAGCCACTCGTCACCGAGCCGCGCCGCCGCCAGGAACACCCCGGCGAGCTGGTCCAACGCCGGGGCATCCGGCTCCACGCGCCAGCCCAGCTCGCGTACCCACGCCTCGGCCCGCCGCCGGGCGTCGCGCCACTGCGGGTCGTCCGGGTCGGCGGCGACGCGGCGGACCACCGCCCGGTGCGCCATACCTACCTGTTCGTGGCGGCCGCTCGCCGGGGAGTCCAGGACGCTCACCACCTCGCGGGTGGCGGCCACGCTCAGCCCGCCCACCTCCCGGAGCGCCCGGATCAGGCGCAGCCGGTGCAGGTGTCGCTCCTGGTAGCGGGCCTGGTTGCGGCCGATGAGCTCGCCTGGCGGCAGCAGCCCCTCCCGTAGGTAGTACTTGATCGTGGGGATCGGGACCCCGCTCCGGTCGCTCAGCTCGGCGATACGCACGCCGCGAAACCTCCTCGCCATGGATAGTGGATAGTGCTACTATCCGATAGTGTCACTATCCGATAGTACTGCTATCCACCTGCGGAGGTGAACCCCCATGGCGCGGATCTTCCCCGGCCGGATGACCGCCGACCTCGACGGCGACTTCGTGGTGTTCCTGATCGGGATGCGGATCAACAAGCTGTGGAAGGTGCACAAGTGGCTCCCGGTGGCCCGGGCGATGGCGCCGATGCTGCGCGCCCTAGGCCGGGACCCGGCGCTCGGGCTGCTCGGTACGCACTCCTGGCTGGGCTACCGGAGCGTCATGGTGGTGCAGTACTGGCGCAGCGTGGCGCAGCTCGAGGCCTTCGCCCGGGACCTGGCGCTGCCGCACCGCCCCGCCTGGCGGGCGTTCAACCGCAAGGTCGGCGACGGCGGCGACGTCGGGATCTGGCACGAGACGTACGTGGTGCGGGGCGGGCAGTGGGAGACGGTGTACGGCAACATGCCCCGGTTCGGGCTGGCCGCGGCCGGTGAACACGTCCCGGTCGCCGCAAAGGGCGAATCCGCGGCGGAGCGCCGCGCCGCCGCCGCCCGGT
>DATGPS010000044.1:0-18183 GCA_035304685.1 Natronosporangium sp.
GGCGGCCATGGCCGGCGGCTGGCTCGGTGTGCTGGCCGGAGTGGCCACGGCCGTGGCCGTGGACCGGGGCCTGCGCCGCTTGGAGCCGGCGGCGAGTCGCCGGCGGCGGCTCGCCGAGGCGGCGGCGCTCCCGCTGGCGGCCGACCTGCTGGCGGTGACGCTGCGCGGCGGGGCCCCGGTAGACCGGGCCACCCTGGCGGTGGCCGAGGCGGTGCCCGGGCCGCTGGCGGAGCGGCTCGCCCGGGTGGGGCGGACCCTGTCGCTGGGCGGTACGCCGGGGGAGGCCTGGGCGGAGCTGGCGCCGGTGCCCGGCGGCCAGCGCCTGGTACGCGCGGCGGTGCGCAGCGCGGAGCACGGGAGCGCGCTCGCCGCGGCGCTCCGCCGGCTCGCCGACGATCTGCGCGCCGACCGGGCGATCGCCGCGGACGCGGCCGCCCGCCGCGCCGGGGTCCTGATCGTGTTGCCGCTGGGGCTCTGCTTCCTGCCGGCATTCGTGCTCGCCGGCCTGGTGCCGGTGATCATCGCCGTGCTCGGCGATGTCCTGTGAACACTGCGGAGAGGAGACCGCATGCGCAAGTTCATCAATCGGCTGCCCGGCTACCGGTGGGTACGGTCGCGGCCGGACGCGGGGATGAACACCGCGGAGTACGCGGTGGGGACGCTGGCGGCGGTGGCGTTCGCCGGCATCCTACTGACCGTTCTCACGTCAGACCCGGTCCAGAGCGCACTCCAGTCGATCGTGGAACGGGCACTGGGATGACCGACCCGAGGCGCGGCGTACGGGGACCGACCGGTTCCCCGTACGCCGCCCGCGGCGGGCAGGCGGCCCCCGCCGGGCGCCACGGCGGTGGCCGGGCCGGTGCCGAACGCGGGTCCGCCACGGCCGAGCTGGCGGTCGGGCTCCCCGCCGTCTTGCTGTTGCTCTTCCTCGGACTCACCGCGGTGGGCGCGGTCACCACCAAATTGGAGTGCGTGGACGCCGCCCGGCAGGCGGCGCTCGCCGCCAGCCGGGGCGAGTCGGGACCGCAGGCCGGCCAGCGGGCGGCACCGGCCGGGGCGGAGGTTTCGGTGGTGGTGGAGGGTGACATCGTCGTGGCCACGGTCCGCGCGCCGGTGCCGCTGCTGGGTGCCCGCCTGCCGGCGATCTCGGTGGCGGAGACGGCGGTCGCCGCGCGGGAGCCGGGGGTAGCGCCGTGAGCGGCCGGCGATCGGGCAGCGAGCGTGGGTGCTGGCCGGCCGGCTCGGACCGGGGCGCCGCGTCGGTGTGGTTGCTCGCCGCCGGGTTGGTGCTGGTCGCGGCGGGCATGGTCGGCGCCACGCTGGGCGCCGCCCAGGTGGCGCGGCACCGCGCTCAGTCCGCCGCCGACCTGGGTGCGTTGGCCGGCGCGGCGCGGGCCCTGGCCGGGCCGGCCGCCGCCTGCGCCCGGGCAGCCGAGTTCATCGCCCACAACGATGGCCGGCTCACCGCCTGCACCCTGGACGGGCTCGACCTGACGGTCACCGCTTCGATACCGGCCGCGCCGGCGGTCCTCCCGGGTGTGGCCGCCACCGCGACCGCGCGGGCCGGGCCGGTCCGGGCTGACGACGCCAGCGGCGCCCGGTGAGGGTGCCGGCGAAGACCGGGCCGGGACGGCAACCGGCCGGCGGCCTATGGCCGCCGGCCGGGGATGGTCCGGGGTGCGCAGGTGGCGCCTGGCCGCTCCCGGGTCGGGAGCTCTCCCGGCTGGCCGGTGCGGGGGTCAGCCGCGCACGGCGACCAGCCGGACCGTGTCGGTCAGCAGGTTGCGAGGTGGGATCGGTCCGGTAGCTGTCCTCGCCGTACCGGTCGGCCGCGGCGGCGAGACCGCCTCCGCGGCCTCCGCCCCGCTCGCGGGCCCGCCAGAGCCGAGGTGGCGCTCTGGCGACCGGTCGGTGGTCGCTGAGGTGCCGGCCGGCCGGCTGGAGACGGTGGTCTCCTTCGGTTCGCGCGGCCGGGTGGGCTTGCGGGGGCGCTTCGTCTTCTTCGACCCCGCCGGCCCGGTCGGGGCGGTCGGCCCGGTCGACCCGGTCGGGGTGGTCGGGGCGGTCGCCTGCGCCGGTACCCGGGATCCGGTCGGCTCCACCGGCACCGCGGACTCGGGCGGTGCGGGTGACGCCGCCTCCTCGGGTCGCTCCGGCTTGGCCGGGCCGGCGGAGACCGGCTCCGCCACGGCGGCTTCCGCGGATGGTGCCGGCCCGGCCGGCTCCGCGGCTTCGCCCTCGTCCGGCCCGACGGGCAGTGCCGACCCCGGGGCGGTACTGGCCGGCGGGTCCGCCTCGCCCGCCGGGGTCGCTGTCTCGCTGGGCGTGATCGGGCGGGGCAGCATGCTCAGCTCCAGTTCGGGGTGCTCACCGTCGTCGAACCGGTCCGCGAACGCGCGTACCGCATCCGGCAGTGGCACCACCGCACCGTGGATGGCGCGTCCCCGCCCCGGCCGGAACACGTTCACGGTGTCCCGACCGAGGACGGCGCCCAGGTCGGGGACGAGACGGATCAGCCAGCGGCACACTGGGTGGACCAGCACGCTGCCTCGGATGCCGTGGATCTCCTCGGCGCGCAGGGTGCTGGCGACCGCGACCGGGTCGGTACCCATCGCATCGAGCAGCGTCGCCACATGGTCGTGTAGCCCGGCGGGCTGGTGTGTCATCGCAGCTCCTCCACGGTCGGGTCGCACGCGAGCGCTCGCCGTGCGCGGTAGGTGGCCGCCTTGACCGCGCCCTCGTCCACGCCGAGGACGTGCGCGGTGTCCGCGACCGACAGTCCCTTCGCGTACCGGAGCGAGACCACCTGTCGCTGACGGTCGCTCAGCTTTCCGATCGCGTCAGCGAGCGTGCGGGCGAGCTGCTGGCGCCGGTCGGAGGTGACCACCTCCACGGCCGGGTCCGAGGCGGAGTCCTCCGACAGCAGCCCTTCGCCGGTGTCGCCGGTGAAGTCGCTCCAGGTGACATGGCGCCGGTACCAGGCCGAGCGCCAGTAGTCGGCGAGTAGGTTGCTCGCGATCGTCACCAGCCAGGCGACGAACGGGCGGCCGGTCTCCCGGTACCGCGCCAGGCGGCTGAGCGCCCGGGTGAACGTGTCTTGGGTCAGGTCCTCGGCGAGGTGGCGGTCTCCCCGGCACCGGCGGGCGAGGTACTGAAAAACCGTGTCGTGGTAGTTGGCGTAAAGGGTGGCGAACGCCGCGCGGTCACCGGCCGCCGCCGCCGTCCGGAGCCGCGCCTCTGGATCGGAGGCGGATTCGGCATCGGCCGCCCCGTCATCGCAGCTGTGGCACGGATCGCGGGGCTCGGTGGGCTCGGCGCTGAGGGCGACGATCGCCATCTGGCTCTCTCCTCTCGACAATCTGTCGCGGCGGTGATGGTGGGTAGGTGATGGCGTCCAACGGCACGCCCAGCACGTCGGCGAGGCGGCTCGCGACCATGAGAGGTGGGTGCTTCCGTCCGGCTTCGATGTTGGCCAGGTACGGGGCGCTGATACCGGCATCCGCGGCGCAGGCCTGCTGTCGCATACCTAGCGCCTGCCTGAGTGCCCTCACAGCTGCCCCGTTAGTCACTCTCTGGGACACGGAGTCAGCTTAGAGAGTCCTTCTAGGAGATACAAGGGGAGCTTAAGGGAAATATATCCGGTGTCCTGTGTGACCCTAACGCCACAGTTTGTAACCCCGTTACGCAGCAAGCTCGCTTCTCATCCCATTCATCGCCTGGCTTCCTTTACTTTCCCTGGCTTTCCTGGGACGATCTGGGTATGGATGGCCAGGACCTAGGAAGGCGGATCAGACGTGCCCGGGAGCGGGCGCGACTCACCCAGCGCCAACTCGCCGACGCCGTCGGAGTGGACCGCAAGACCGTGGGTAACTGGGAGTCCGGGGCCTCCCACCCCCGCAGCAGCTTGGGGCGGCTCGAGAGTGTGTTAGGACGGCACGGCTTCACCATCGACGAGGAGGGCTTCACGCCTTCTGAGGGAGCGGACGCCGTCCTCCGGATGGTGATCGAGGTGTTGGATTCGTCCTTCTCACCATCGGTACAAGTCCAGATGATTCGGGATATTATCGACCGGGAGTACGTCGTGGGGTACTCCACTTCGAGGGGAGGGTTGAGGGCGGCCTGAACGGAGTGAATGGACAGCACGGGGTTTATTGACATTGCTGTCGGGGTAGCCCCGGCGAACTAACCCTTCCACGGGAAGCGTCCCGTGCGTACCTCCGGAAAGGACGTTCTCGTGCGCCAACCTTCTCCTCGCACCTATCTCATCGTCGGCAGCCTCATCGCCGGAGCGTTGCTGACCCGGGACCTGACCCGGGTGCTCATCACCGGGCGGGTATCACCCGGTGACCTGCGACATGCGGCGCTGACCGCCGCCGGTGTCTTGTTCGCGGTCGGGCTGAGTAGTCGGCAGACCCATCGCACACTGGAACTGGCGCGCCGGTTGGAGCGGGCGCGGACCATGCGGACGAACGACGCTACGGTGGTGCGGCTCCCCACCGCGCTCCGGCCAGGTTAGGCGGAACAGGCGCCGATCCCTGGCGGGTGACCGCCCGGCGGGCATGCTCCGCCGGGCGGCGTCTGCGCTCGCGGCCGGGGTACCGGCCCAGCCGGTCGGAGCGCGCCCGGGGCACAATTGACCCGGTGAGATGGGCTGTGCTCCAGACCCCGGTGGGTCCCGTCTCGGTCGGGGTCGACGGGGAAGCCGATGGTGAGGCGGTGTGCGCGGTGCGGCTCGGAGCGGCGCTGCCGGACCGGCCCGCCGACCCACCCGGCGGCCTGCTCGAAGAGGCGGTTGCGCAGCTCCGGGCGTACTTCGACGGTGGCCGGACCGACTTCGCCCTGCCGCTGCGGCTACCCGGGTCCGGCTTCGCCCCGGCCGTCTGGGCGGAGCTGTCCCAGATCCCGTATGGCGAGACGCGGACCTACGGTGAGGTGGCCGCGGCGCTCGGCGGAGCCTCTCCCCGAGCGGTGGGTACCGCCTGTAACCGCAACCCCCTGCCGCTGCTCGTGCCCTGCCACCGGGTGGTGGGGGCGGGCGGCAAACTGGTCGGGTACGGCGGAGGGCTGTCGCGCAAGCGGTGGCTGCTGGAACACGAGGCCCAGGTCCGGATGCGACAACTCTGGGGCTGACAACTCTGGGCCGAGAACCCTGGGGGCGACAACCCTCGGGCTGAGCACGCCCCGCCGGACCGGACCCGCCTGCCCGGACACCCTCGGGCCAGCCGCCGCGCCCCCGCGTACCCTCGCAGATGTGAGCCGGGTGATCGACGAGATCTTGCAACGAGGCGCCGACGGCGGGCGGATCACGCCCGAGGAGGCGCTCCTCATCTATACCGACGCGCCGCTACACCCGTTGGGGGAGGCGGCTGACGCGGTCCGCCGCCGCCGCTATCCGGACGGCATCGTCACGTACCTGATCGATCGCAACATCAACTACACCAACGTATGCGTGACCGCGTGCAAGTTCTGCGCGTTCTACCGGCCGCCCAAGCACGCCGAGGGCTGGAGCCACGACCTGGATGAGATCCTGCGTCGCTGCGGCGAGGCGGTGGAGCTGGGCGCCACCCAGGTGATGCTCCAGGGTGGGCACCACCCGGAGTACGGGGTGGAGTACTACGAGCGGTTGTTCTCCGCGGTCAAGGAGGCCTACCCGCAACTGGTGATCCACTCCATCGGCCCGAGCGAGATCCTGCACATGGCGTCGGTCTCCGGAGTGTCGGTGGAGGAGGCCATCACGCGGATCAAGGCCGCCGGCCTCGACTCGATCGCGGGTGCCGGGGCCGAGATGCTGCCGGACCGGCCGCGGCGGGCGATCGCGCCGCTGAAGGAGTCCGGCCAGCGGTGGCTGGAGGTCATGGAGATCGCCCACCGCCTCGGGGTGGAGTCGACCGCCACCATGATGATGGGGACCGGGGAGACCAACGCCGAGCGGATCGAGCACATGCGGATGATCCGGGACGTACAGGACCGGTCCCTCGCGGCCGGGTCCGGCGGGTTCCGGGCGTTCATCCCGTGGACCTACCAGCCGGAGAACAACCACCTCAAGGGGCGCACGCAGGCTACGGCCCTGGAGTACCTGCGACTGCTCGCGGTGGCCCGGCTGTTCTTCGACAACGTGGCCCACCTGCAGGCGTCGTGGTTGACCACCGGCAAGGACGTGGGCCAGCTCTCGCTGCACATGGGGGTCGACGACCTCGGGTCGATCATGCTGGAGGAGAACGTGATCTCCTCGGCCGGGGCCCGGCACCGCTCCAACCTCGCCGAGCTGATCTGGATGATCCGCTCCGCCGACCGGATCCCGGCGCAGCGCGACACGCTCTACCGCCACCTGCGGGTGCACCGCACGCCCGCGGACGACCCGACCGACGACCGGGTGGTCTCCCACTTCTCCTCGATCGCGCTACCCGGAGGCGGCGCGCGCCGCTCCCTACCGCTGGTCGAGGCCGGCTAGCGAGGGGAGCACGGGTGGCGGAGCAGCCGCGGCGGGCCGGGTTGGACCGGCAGCCGAAGCACGTGGCCGCGATGTTCGACCACGTAGCGGCGAAGTACGACCGGACCAACTCGGTGATCTCGCTGCGGCGGGACCGGATCTGGCGCCGCGCCACCCGGCACGCGCTCGCGCTGCGGCCCGCGGAGCGGGTGCTGGACGTGGGCGCCGGCACCGGCGTCTCGACCGTCGAGTTCCTCGACGAGGGCGCGTACGCGGTAGGCACGGACATCTCCCTCGGCATGCTCGCCGCCGGCCGGCTCGCCCGCCCGGGCGTACCGCTGCTCGCCGGCGACGCGCTCGCGCTGCCGTTCGCGGACGAGGTCTTCGACGCGGTGACGATCTCGTTCGCGTTGCGCAACGTGGCCGATCCCGTGGCCGCGCTGCGGGAGATGCGGCGGGTGACCCGGCCGGGCGGGCGGCTGGTCGTGTGCGAGTTCAGCGCGCCCACCAACCCGGCCTTCCGGCGGCTCTACGGCTCCTACCTGGTGCGGGCGTTGCCGGCGGTGGCCCGGCTGGTCTCCAGCAATCCGGAGGCGTACGAGTACCTGGCCGATTCGATCCAGCACTGGCCCGACCAGGCCGGGCTGGCCGACTGGCTCGGGCAGGCCGGCTGGCGGCGCGTGGCGTGGCGCAACCTGACCGGCGGCATCGTGGCCCTGCACCGCGCCGTGCGCTGAGCGGCTCCGGCCGGGTCGCCGCTCCAGCGGTCGGGTTCCGTCACGCGGCCCCGGCTGGGTGCGAGCGGTAACCGCGGGGCCGGGTTTGTGTTCCGCCGGGCGCCCTGGTAGAGCTCATAGCCGGATGAGGGACGCCGGCGGAGAAACGGGCAGGCGGCCCCCCGCTGTTCGGGGGGGAAAGGGCCGGTCATAGACTCGGGCCGAGTGTGCTTGTGAAGAGTTTCACGAGCCCCGTCCGAGGTGGCCGAGACCCTACCGAGGCGTAAGAGTGAGGCGGGAGGTGCCAGCGGTGCCGGAGCGGGACGCAGACGTCATCGTGGTCGGCGCCGGCCCGGGCGGCAGCGCCGCCGCGTACCACCTCGCCCAGCACGGCGTGACCACGCTGCTATTGGAGAAGTCGCAGTTCCCACGGGAGAAGGTGTGCGGTGACGGGCTGACCCCGCGCGCGGTGGCGCAGCTGGTACGCCTCGGCGTGGACCTGAACGAGCCCGGCTGGCTGCGCAACTACGGGCTACGGGTGATCGGCGGCGGGGTGCGCCTGGAGCTGCGCTGGCCGGAGCTGGCGAGCTTCCCCGACTTCGGGCTGACCCGCACCCGCCACGACTTCGACCACATCCTGGCCCGGCGGGCGGTCGCGGCCGGGGCCGACCTGCGTACCGGCCACCACGTCACCGGCCTGGTACGCGACCAGGCGAGCGGCCGGGTGATCGGCGTGCGGGCCAGCACCCCCGACGGGGAGCGCACCTTCCACGCCCCGATCACGATCGCCGCGGACGGCGTCTCCGGCCGGCTGCCGCTGGCGCTGGGGCTGAGCAAGCGGGACGACCGGCCGATGGGGGTGGCGGTCCGCCGGTACTTCCGCAGCCCGGCCCGGCACGACGACGAGTACCTGGAGTCCTGGCTGGAGTTGCGCAGCCAGCGACAGAACCGGCTGCTGCCCGGGTACGGGTGGATCTTCGCCATGGGCGACGGCCGGGTCAACGTGGGCCTCGGTGCGCTGAACTCCTCCGGGGAGTTCCGCCGGACCAACTACCGGGCCCTGCTGTCGGAGTGGCTGGCCAACACCCCGCCCGAGTGGGGGCTCGCCGACGCGGCGAACGCGGACGGACCGGTCAAGGGTGCCGCTCTGCCCATGGGTTTCAACCGGGTGCCCCACTACACCCGGGGGGTCATGCTGGTCGGTGACACGGGAGGTATGGTCAATCCCTTCAACGGTGAAGGCATCGCGTACGCGATGGAGTCGGGGGAGCTAGCCGCGGAGGTGGCCAGCCAGGCGCTGGCCCGGCCCAGTGAGGCGGCGGCCGAGCGGGTGCTGCGGCAGTACCCGCAATTGCTGCGGGAGCGCTATGGCGGCTATTACCGGGTCGGCGGGATCTTCGTGAAGCTGCTGGGGATGCCCAAGGTGATGCACGTACTCACCCGGCACGGCCTGCCGCATCCCACCCTGATGCGGTTCGTGCTGAAGCTGATGGCTAACCTGACCGACCCGCGAGGTGGAGACGCGATGGACCGGATCATCAACGCCCTGGTACGCGTGGCCCCGGCGGTCTGACAAGGAGGGATGGGTTGCTCTCGGCGTACGCTCCGATCATCGCGCTGTTCGCCCTGGCGGCGGCGTTCGCGCTGTTCTCGCTCGCCGTGGCGCGGCTGGTCGGGCCGCGACGGTACAACCGGGCGAAGCTGGAGCCCTACGAGTGCGGTATCGAGCCGACCCCGCGGCCGGTGACCGGCGACCGGGTGCCGGTGAAGTTCTACCTCACCGCGATGATGTTCATCATCTTCGACATCGAGGTCGTGTTCCTGATCCCCTGGGCGGTGGCCTTTGACCAGCTGGCGCTCGGCGGGTTCCTGGCGGTGGTGTTGTTCATCGTGGCGGTGACCATCGCCTACGTGTACGAGTGGCGGCGTGGCGGACTGGAGTGGGACTGATGCGAGGGTCGTCAGCGAGGCGCAGCACAGCCGAGCCGAGCGGTGTCACGGCCTTCGTGAAGAGGTGAGACAGTGGGCCTGGAAGAGAAGCTTCCCAGCGGCATCCTGTTGACCAGTGTGGAGAAGCTGGTCAACTGGGCGCGCCGCACCAGCACGTGGCCGGCCACGTTCGGCCTGGCCTGTTGCGCGATCGAGATGATGGCCACCGGCGCCCCCCGGTACGACCTGGGCCGGTTCGGCATGGAGGTGTTCCGGGCCAGCCCGCGGCAGGCCGACCTCATGATCGTGGCGGGGCGGGTCTCCCAGAAGATGGCGCCGGTGCTGCGGCAGATCTACGACCAGATGACCGAGCCGAAGTGGGTGCTGTCGATGGGGGTGTGCGCCACCTCCGGCGGCATGTTCAACAACTACGCGATCGTGCAGGGCGTGGACCACATCGTCCCGGTCGACATGTACCTTCCGGGCTGCCCGCCGCGGCCGGAGATGCTGATCGACGCGATCCTGCGGCTGCACGAGAAGATCCAGCACGAGCCGCTGGGGGAACGCCGCCGGGAGCAGCTCGAGGCCCGCGCCGCCACCCGGCCCCGGGGCCTGCGGCCGGGTGCGATGCCGTCGAGCTACCGGTTTGACAAGCGTAAGCGGGCCGAGTGGGTCAAGGCCGTGGCCGAGGGCCGGGAGGAGCAGTTGCGGATCGAGCGCTGGATGGAACGGCAACGCGAGAGGGTCGCGCGGTGAGTGAGAACCTGCCCGACCGCTCGGCGGTGCCGGAGCCGCCCGAGGCGGCGGAGAAGACCGTCAAGCCCAGCGACGATGCCGGTCGCGGCGTACCCGTGGCGGCGCCGCCGATCGGGGCGACCAGCGGGGCCCCGGCGGAGCTACCGCCGGCCAGCGTCGCCGGTCGCGGGATGTTCGGGGTCACCGGCACCGGCGACACCTCCGGCTACGGCGGGCTGGTGCGGCGCCGCCCGTCGCTGCGCAGCAGCCCGCGCCCGTACGGCGGGTGGTTCGACGAGGCGACCGACGCGCTGCAGGAGGCGTACCCGCAGTTCGATGAGGCGATCGAGGCGATCGTGGTGCACCGGGGCGAGCTGACCCTGCACATCGTGCCGGAGCGGATCGCTGAGGTGTGCCAGGTGCTGCGCGACGACGCGGCCCTGCGGTTCGAGCTGTGCAGCAGCGTGTCGGGCGTGGACTACCCGGACGCGCCGGACGGGCGGCGGCTGCACGTGGTCTACCAACTCACCTCGATGACCTACCGCCGGGTGATCCGGCTGGAGTGCGGGGTCCCGGTCGAGGATCCGCACCTGCCCAGCGTCACCAAGGTCTACCCGACCGCCGACTGGCAGGAGCGGGAGGTCTACGACATGTTCGGCGTCATCTTCGACGGCCACCCCGGGCTGACCAGAATTCTGATGCCGGACGACTGGGAGGGCCACCCGCAGCGGAAGGACTACCCGCTCGGCGGGGTGCCGGTGGAGTACAAGGGCGCCGAGATCCCGCCGCCGGACGCCAGGAGGTCCTACCAGTGAACCGGGAACGGAGGTACCAACCATGACCACCGGGTACGCGCCGGTCCACGAGACCCCCGAGGGCAAGGTCTTCACGGTCACCGGGGCCGACTGGGAGGACGTCCTCGCGGGCCGGGACCCGATCGATGACGAAAAGATCGTCGTCAACATGGGTCCGCAGCACCCGTCCACCCACGGCGTGCTGCGGCTGGTGCTGGAGCTGGAGGGGGAGACGGTCACCCAGCTCCGGGCGGTGGTGGGGTACCTGCACACCGGGATCGAGAAGAACCTGGAGTTCCGTACCTGGACCCAGGGGTCCACGTTCGTTACCCGGATGGACTACCTCTCCCCGCTGTTCAACGAGACCGCGTATGCGCTCGCGGTGGAGAAGCTGCTCGGCATCACCGACGAGATCCCGCCCCGGGCCACGGTGATCCGGGTGCTGATGATGGAGCTGAACCGGATCGCCTCGCACCTGGTCTGGGTGGCGACCACCGGCATGGAGCTGGGGGCGCTGTCCATCATGACCTACGGGTTCCGGGAGCGGGAGAAGATCCTGGACATCTTCGAGATGGCCTCCGGGCTGCGGATGAACCACGCCTACGTACGCCCCGGGGGCGTCGCCCAGGACTTCCCGGACGAGGCCGTGAAGGCCACCCGGGAGCTGCTGAAGTACCTGCCGAAGCGGCTGAAGGAGTACGAGGCCATCCTCACCGGCAACCCGATCTGGCGCTCCCGCACCATCGGCGTCGCCGAGCTGGACGTCACCGGCTGCCTGGCCCTTGGGGTCACCGGGCCGGTGCTGCGCAGCGCCGGCCTCGGCTGGGATCTGCGCAAGACCATGCCGTACTGCGGCTACGAGACGTACGAGTTCGACGTCCCCACCCGGGAGACCGGCGACGTGTTCGCCCGCTACGAGGTGCGGATGGACGAGATGCGCGAGTCCATGAAGATCATCGAGCAGTGCCTGGACCGGCTGGAGCCGGGGCCGGTGATGGTGGCGGACAAGAAGATCGCCTGGCCGGCGCAGCTCGCGACCGGCGTCGACGGTCTGGGTAACTCACTCAGCCACGTCGCGAAGATCATGGGCCAGTCGATGGAGGCGCTGATCCACCACTTCAAGCTGGTCACCGAAGGCTTCCGGGTCCCGCCGGGGCAGGTGTACGTGCAGGTGGAGAGCCCGCGCGGGGAGCTGGGGGTGCACGCGGTCTCGGACGGCGGCACCCGCCCGTACCGGGTGCACTTCCGGGAGCCCAGCTTCGTCAACCTCCAGGCGTTGCCCGCGATCTCCGAGGGCGGCCTGATCGCCGACGTGATCGCGGGCGGCGCCTCGCTGGACCCGGTGATGGGAGGCTGCGACCGATGAGTGAGCCGTTCTCGGAGGAGACCCGCCAGCGGGCCAAGGAGATCATCGCCCGGTATCCGCACGGGCGGGAGCGCTCCGCGCTGCTGCCGCTGCTGCACCTGGTGCAGGCCGAGGAGGGCTACGTCTCCCCGGCCGGGATCAGCTTCTGCGCCGAGCTGCTCAATCTGACCCGGGCCCAGGTGGCGGCGGTGGCCACCTTCTACACCATGTACAAGCGGGCCCCCACCGGCGACTGGCTGATCAGCGTCTGCACCAACACCATGTGCGGTGTGCTGGGCGGCGACGCGGTCTACCAGACCCTCCAGGAGGAGCTGGGGGTCGGGCACGACGAGACCACGCCGGACGGGGTGTTCACCCTGGAGCACGCGGAGTGCCTCGCCGCCTGCGACTACGCCCCGGTGATGACCGTCAACTACGAGTACTTCGACCAGATGCGACCGGAGCAGGCGCGCGAGATCGTGGCCGCCCTGCGCCGCGGGGAGCGGCCGCAGCCCACCCGCGGTGCCCGGCTCTGCCCGCTCAAGGAGATGTCGCTGCAGCTGGCCGGGTTCCCGGATGAGCGGCCGGAGGCGCTCGCCGACGGGCCCCCGGGCGAACCGAGCCTGGCCGGGGTCCGGCTGGCGGCCGAGCACGGCATCGAGGTGCCCGGCTTCGACCCGGCGACGCCGATCGGCCGGCCGGCGCCGACCCCGGCGGAGCCGGGGCACCAGGCTCCGGCGACCGTCTCGGAGCCCGCGGCCGACCGCAAGCCCGCGGGTGAGCCGCCGCCGGCGGCCGGCGGTGGAGCCGAGCAGGCCGGTACGGCGGTGGAGAAGGGGAGGAACGAAAAGCCATGACCAGCCCCTCACCGGAGGTTCTCGCCAAGCTCACCCCGGTGCTGACCAAGCGCTGGCTGTCGCCGGACGCCTGGCGCCTGGAGGTGTACGAGCGCCTCGACGGCTACACCGCGCTGCGCAAGGCGCTCTCGGTGCACCCGGACGACCTGATCCAGCTCGTCAAGGACTCCGGCCTGCGCGGCCGCGACGGCGCCGGCTTCCCCACCGGCATGAAGTGGGGGTTCATCCCCCAGGGCGACGGCAAGCCCCACTACCTGGTGGTCAACGCCGACGAGGGCGAGCCGGGCACCTGCAAGGACCTGCCGTTGATGATGGCCGACCCGCACTCGCTGATCGAGGGCGCGATCATCAGCAGCTACGCGGTACGCGCCAACCGCGCCTTCATCTACGTGCGCGGGGAGGCGGTGCACGCGGCCCGGCGGCTGCGCCACGCGGTGGCCGAGGCGCGCGCGGCCGGCTACCTCGGCACGAACATCCTCGGCTCCGGGTTCGACCTGGAGATCGTGGTCCACAGCGGCGCGGGCGCCTACATCTGCGGTGAGGAGACCGCGCTGCTGGACTCGCTGGAGGGCTACCGCGGCCAGCCGCGACTGCGGCCACCGTTCCCGGCCACCCACGGGCTCTACGCCAGCCCGACCGTGGTGAACAACGTGGAGACGATCGCCACCGTGCCGTACATCGTGCTCGGTGGGGCGCAGTGGTTCCGCAGCATGGGGACGGAGAAGTCGCCCGGCCCCAAGATCTACTCGGTCTCGGGCCGGGTCAACCGGCCCGGCCAGTACGAGTGCGGCCTCGGCATCACCCTGCGGGAGCTGATCGAGCTCGCCGGCGGCATGCAGGAGGGGCACGAGCTGAGCTTCTGGACCCCGGGCGGTTCCTCTACGCCGATGCTCACCGCTGAGCACCTGGACACGCCGCTGGACTTCGAGGGCATGATGGGCGCCGGCACGATGCTCGGCACCACCGCGGTGCAGGTCTTCTCCAACCAGGACTGCCCGGTGTACGCCACCTACCGGTGGATGGAGTTCTACCACCACGAGTCGTGCGGTAAGTGCACCCCGTGCCGGGAGGGCAACTACTGGATGAAGCAGGTCCTCCGCCGCATCCTCAGCGGCAAGGGGACGCACGAGGACCTGGAGACCTTGCTGGACGCCTGCGACAACATCCTGGGGCGCGCGTTCTGCGCGCTCGGCGACGGCGCCACCAGCCCGGTGACCTCGTCCATCAAGTACTTCAAGCAGGTCTACCTGGACTACATCGAGGGGCGGCGGGAGCCCTGGTTCGCGCCCAGCGCCGAACCCGAGCTGGTGGGGGCATACAAATGACCGAGCTGCGGAAGCAGACCGCGCCGGAGCGGTCGAGCGAAGCCCGCGACGTCGCGAAGGTTGTGGATGAGGTCACGCTGACCATCGACGGGATCGAGGTCACCGCGCCCAAGGGTGCGCTGATCATCCGGGTGGCCGAGCAGCTCGGCATCGCCATCCCGCGGTTCTGCGAGCACCCGCTGCTGGACCCGGTCGGCGCCTGCCGGCAGTGCCTGGTGGACGTCGAGGGCCAGCGCAAGCCGGTGGCCTCCTGCACCACGCCGGTGGCCGACGGCATGGTGGTGCGCACCCACCTCACCTCGCAGGTGGCGCGCAAGGCTCAGGAGGGCGTCATGGAGTTCCTCCTGATCAACCACCCGCTCGACTGCCCGATGTGCGACAAGGGCGGGGAGTGCCCGCTGCAGAACCAGGCCATGTCCACCGGCCGGGCGGACAGCCGGTACCGCGACGTCAAGCGGACCTTCCCCAAGCCCGTTAACATCTCCACCCAGGTGTTGCTGGACCGGGAGCGGTGCATCCAGTGCACCCGCTGCGTCCGGTTCTCCGAGCAGGTCGCCGGTGACCCGTTCATCGAGTTCATGGACCGGACCTCGGCCGAGCAGGTCAATGTCTACCGGGACGAGTTCTTCGGGGGCGAGCCCGGCGGCGACCTCGGCAGCCACAGCGAGGTGGGGGACGAGCCGTTCCAGTCCTACTTCTCGGGCAACACCGTCCAGATCTGCCCGGTGGGGGCCCTGACCAGCGTGCAGTACCGGTTCCGGGCCCGCCCGTTCGACCTGGTCTCCTCGCCGAGTGTGTGCGAGCACTGCGCGGCCGGGTGCGCCCAGCGCACGGACCACCGGCGCGGCAAGGTGATGCGCCGACTGGCCGGCGACGACCCGGCGGTGAACGAGGAGTGGGACTGCGACAAGGGCCGGTTCGGCTTCCGGTACGCCACCGCCACCGACCGGATCATGCACCCGCTGGTACGCGACGCCGAGACCGGCGAGCTACGGGAGGCCTCCTGGAGCGAGGCGCTCGCCACCGCCGCCGACGGGCTTCGCAAGGCCCGCGACGGGGCGTACGGCATCGGTGTGCTGACCGGTGGCCGGCTCACCGTGGAGGACGCGTACGCGTACAGCAAGTTCGCCCGGGTGGCGCTGCGTACCAACGACATCGACTTCCGCGCCCGGCCGCTCTCCGCGGAGGAGGCGGAGTTCCTCGCCGCCGCGGTGGTGGGGCGGTCGGGGCCGACCTACGACGAGGTGGCGCAGGCCTCGGCGGTGGTGCTCGCCGGGCTGGAGCCGGAGGAGGAGTGTCCGATCCTGTTCCTGCGGCTCCGCAAGGCGTACCGCAAGAACGGCCTGCGGGTACACGCGGTGGCCCCGCTGCGGACCCGCGGCTACGACAAGCTCGGCGCCCGGGTGGTGCTGACCGCCCCCGGCGACGAGGCCCGCGCCCTGGCGCAGGACACCTCGCTCGCGGAGGCCCTGCGGCAGCCCGGCGCGGTGCTGATCGTGGGGGAGCGGCTGGCCAGCGTGCCCGGCGCCCTGTCCGCGGCCGCGGCGCTGGCCGAGCGGACCGGCGCCGCCCTGGCCTGGGTGCCGCGCCGTGCCGGGGAGCGCGGCGCGCTGGAGGCCGGCTGCCTGCCGAACCTGCTCCCGGGTGGGCGGCCGGTGACCGAGCCGCGGGCCCGGGCCGAGCTGGACGGGGTGTGGGGGTTGGAGCCCGGGCGGCTGGACAGCCGGCCGGGCCGCGACACCGACCAGATCCTCGCCGCGGCCGCCGCCGGACGGCTCGGTGCGCTGGTCGTGGCCGGCGTGGACCCGGGCGACCTCTCCGATCCGCGCGCGGCCGAGCGCGCACTGGACGCGGTGCCGTTCCTGGTCTCGCTGGAGCTGCGGCACTCGGCGGTGACCCGTCGCGCGGACGTGGTGCTGCCGGTGGCGCCGGTGGTGGAGAAGGCCGGCACGTTCCTGAACTGGGAGGGCCGCCTCCGCCCGTTCGACGCGGTGCTCCGCACCGGGGCGATGTCCGACGTCCGGGTGCTCGACGCGCTCGCCAGCCAACTCGGGGCGGAGCTGGGTTGCGGGGACGTGGCCGCGGTCCGCGCCGAGATGGCGCGCCTGCCGGCGACCGAAGCGCCCCGGCCGGTGGCGCCGCAGGTGGCGCCGGCCGAGCCGGCCGGGTCCGGGGCGGAGAACGAGGCCCGGCTGGCGACCTGGCACCAGTTGCTGGACCAGGGCTCGCTGCTCGGCGGCAACGAACCGCTGGCCGGCACCGCCCGGCCCAGCGTGGTCAAGCTCGGTAAGGAGTTCGCCGCCCGGCTCGGGGTCGCCGACGGGGATCCGGTCACGGTGCAGACCGCGACCGGAGGGATCACCCTGCCGGCCGAGGTGACCGAGATGGTCGACCGCGCGGTGTGGGTGCCCACCAACTCCCCGGGCGCCACGGTCCGGCGTACTCTCGGCGCCGATGCCGGCGCCACCGTGACCGTCACCAAGGGAGGCAGCCGGTGATGCCGTACCTGGCCGCCAGCTCGCTGGCGGCGCCTGACGCCGTAGCCCAGGCGCCCACCCTGGCCGACTTCGGCCAGGACGTCTGGTGGATCGTGCTGATCAAGATTGTCGGCGCGTTCGCCTTCGGCGTGGTGATGACCCTGCTGGGGGTCTGGTTCGAGCGCCGGGTGGTGGCCCGGATGCAGACCCGCCCCGGCCCCAACCGGGCCGGTCCGCTGGGGCTGCTGCAGACCCTCGCGGACGGGATCAAGATGGCCTTCAAGGAGGACATCGTCCCGCGCTCCGCGGACCGGGTGATCTACTTCTTCGCTCCGGCCATCTCGGCGGTGGCCGCCCTGACCGCGCTGTCGGTGATCCCGTTCGGCCCGATGGTGAGCATCTTCGGGCAGCAGACGCCGTTGCAGGTCACCGACGTGCCGGTGGCGGCGCTGGTGCTGCTGGCGGTCTCGGCGGTGTCGGTCTACGGGGTGGTGCTCGGTGGCTGGGCCTCCGGTTCGCCGTACCCGCTGCTGGGTGGGTTGCGCGCCTCCGCGCAGATGATCTCGTACGAGGTCTCGCTGGGGCTGTCGTTCGTGACCGTGTTCCTGCTGGCGGGCACCATGAGCACCTCGCAGATCGTGGCGGCCCAGGGCAACAACCCGACGCTGATCTTCGGTGACGTCACCGTCAGCGTGCCCGGCTGGTACGCGGTGCTGCTCTTCCCGACCCTGGTGATCTTCCTGATCTCGATGACCGGGGAGACCAACCGGGCCCCGTTCGACCTGCCGGAGGCGGAGTCGGAGCTGGTGGCCGGGTTCATGACCGAGTACTCGTCGCTGAAGTTCGCGCTGTTCATGCTCGCCGAGTACGTCCACATGGTGGTCGCCTCGGCGGTCGCCACCACCCTCTTCCTCGGTGGCTGGCGGGCGCCGTGGCCGATCACGACGTTCTGGGAGGGCGCGAACGAGGGCTGGTGGCCGCTGCTGTGGTTCATCGGCAAGGTCACCGTCCTGCTGTTCGGGTTCGTGTGGCTGCGCGGCACCCTGCCCCGGCTGCGCTACGACCAGTTCATGCGCCTGGGCTGGAAGATGCTGATCCCGCTGGCGCTGGCCTGGGTGGTGGTGCTGGCCGGGGTCCGGCTGGTGCAGCAGACCGACCTCACCACGCCGCAGCGGATCTGGGTGATCGGCAGTGTCTCGGCGGTGGCGCTGCTCGCCATCCTGCTGTGGCCGCGCCGGCGGCGGCGGCCGGCCCCCAGCGTGGCCGAGCAGATCGCGCAGCGGCCGGAGGGTAGCTTCCCGGTGCCCCCGCTGGACCTGGTGGTGCCACCCAGCCCGCGCGCGGTGCGGGAACTCGCCGGGCGTAGCGAGGCCGAGATAGTCAGCGCCGGTGGCGGTGCGGACCGCGAGCGGGCCGCCGGTGAAGGAGGTGGCGCAGATGGGTGAGATCTACGACGCGGTGAAGGGGTTCGGGGTCACCTTCTCGCACATGTTCCGCAAGGTGGTGACCAGCGAGTACCCGGAGAAGCCGGACCCGGTGGCGCCCCGCTACCACGGCCGGCACATCCTCAACCGG
>DATGPS010000045.1:0-2126 GCA_035304685.1 Natronosporangium sp.
CCCAGCCGGCCCTGCATGTGCGCCATCACCTTGTGCTCGGTCTGCCCGACCAGCAGCGGCAGCAGCAGGAAGGCGGCCAGCACGGCCGCCACGCGTACCACCACCTCCAGCCAGACCGGCATCAGTCACCCTCCTGCGGCGGCCCCCACTCGCCCGGCGCGGGTACGCCCGGCGGGCGCATCGGCTGCCGCCGGCCGCCCCCGCCGTGCGGCTCCCCGGGCTCCTTGGCCCCGGGCCAGGGCTTGGCCACCCGGGCGGCGAGCACGAAGTCCTTCCGCAGCGGGTGCCCCTCGAACTCCGGCGGCAGCAGCAGCGGCGCCGGGTCCGGGTGGCCGGCGAACGTGATCCCGAACATCTCGTGGGTCTCCCGCTCGTGCCAGGCCGCGCCCGGATACACCTCGATGACCGAGGGGACCACCGGCACATCCGCGCGGGTCCGGGTGCGCACCAGCACGCCGTGCCGGGCCCGGGTGGACCACAGGTGGGCGACCACGTGGAAGCCGTCCCCGCCCAGGTCCACAGCGGTCAGCCAGTCGAAGAAGTCGCACCTGAGCTCCGCGTCGTCGCGGGCGGCGCGCAGCGCGGCCGCCCAGGTCTGCGGCGGCACGTCCACGGTGGCCCGCTCGTAACCGGGCCCGCCCCCGGAGACGCTGATCTCGGCGTCGGCCGGCCGGCCCAGCAGCGCCACCAGCCGCTCACCGATCTCCTGCGGCGTCATGTGACCGATCCTATGTTGGCCGCGGTGGTCCGGCCGCAACCCGCACCCTGCCCCGCGCATGTAATCCGCGCCAGCGCCCGACCCCGGAGACCCGTGATGCGACCCACCCGCACCCTCCACCCGCCGATCGCACCGCGTACGCCCCCGAGTCCCGATTCGTTCGAGGAGCTGTACGCGGCGCACTTCGGCGATCTGACGGTGCAGTTGTACGCGTACTTCGGCGACCGGCGGGACGCCCGGGACGTCGTCCAGGAGGCGTTCTGCCGGGCGCTGGCCCGCTGGCTGAAGATCTCCCGGTACGACGACCCGGTGGCCTGGGTACGCCGGGTGGCCTGGAACCTCGCCACCAGTCGCTGGCGCCGCGCCCGTACCGCACTGCGGGTGCTCCGCCGGGAACGGGTAGCGCATGCCGAGGGGCCGAACCCGGACCGGGTGGCGCTGGTAGCCGCGCTCGCCACCCTTCCTCGCACCCACCGCCGGGCGCTCGTCCTGCACTACCTGGCCGACCTGCCGGTCAACGAGATCGCCGACCGGGAGGGGGTCGCACCCGGCACCGTCAAGTCCTGGCTGCACCGGGGCCGGGCCGCGCTCGCGGCTCAGCTCGGCCAGCCCGATGCCGAAGACAACGGAGGGCACCATGACCGATGATCAGATCCGGGCCGCGTTCACCTGCTTCCGGACGGAGGAGGCGACCAGACTGCCCGCCCCGGACGTGGCGTCGGTGCACCAGGCCGTACACCGGCGGCGCCGGCGGGCCGCCACCGGTGCCGTCGGCGGCCTGACCGCGTTGCTCCTGCTGGGGGCCGGCTACCTGGCGGGGCTGGCGTCCGCCGACCCGGGCCCCGGGGTTCCACCGGCCGCGGACGTCGGACCGGACTTCGCATCCACCCCGGCGCCGGAGCCGGTGGAGACAGACATGCTCGAGCCAGACGAGCGGCACCAGGTGGCGATGGCTGCGCTCGGGCTGGACGACGATGCCTGGGACTCGTATGACAGGCTGCTGCTGATGGTCGGCCGTGGTATCCGGTCGGCGACCGTAGAAGACTCCCGCAACCCCCAGTTCCAGTTACTCCACGTTGACTTCAGCGGGGAGGTCCGGCTGCGGGTGGCGGACGCGGCGGCTGGCCGGGGCGAGACGAGGCTCACCGTGCCCGAGGGAACCGACCTCTCGATCCGCGTGGAGCGGGAGCCCGCGGGCGAGGACGCGACCTGGCTCGGCACGTTCGGCATCTCCCCGAGCGGCGGGGAGCAGTAGACCGCCCGGTCGCCACGGTGACCTGACTAGGATTCGCCGCGTGCGAAGACTGCTCACAGTGGTCGGACTCGGTCTCGCTCTCGCCGGCTGTGCCCCCTGGGGCTCCTCCCCGGAACCGGTCACTTTGGACAGCGAATACTTCGAGGTCGTGCC
>DATGPS010000046.1:0-19295 GCA_035304685.1 Natronosporangium sp.
GGGATGGCCTCCTCCGTGCGGGAGCTGGTCGGAGAACGGCCGATCTACCGGCATGAACGATCAGCCGGACTCTCCCCGGACGCGTACCTCGCCGCCAAGCTCGTCATCTTCTCGGCGGTCGCGGTGGTGCAGAGCGTGCTGTTGGTCTGCTTTGTCCGCCTGATCCGCCCCGGGCCCGACGGCGCGGTGCTGCTCGGCTCCGGCACTTTGGAGATCATCCTGGCGGTGTCGGCCACCGCGGTGGTCTCCGCGGTCCTCGGCCTGCTGGTCTCCTCGGCGATGAGCACTGTGGAGCAGACCACGCCACCGCTGGTGGTGGTGGTGATGGCGCAACTGGTCCTGTGTGGCGGGCTGATCCCGGTCACCGGACGGGTGGTGCTGGAGCAGCTGTCCTGGCTGGCGCCGGCGCGCTGGGGCTACGCCCTGGGCGCGAGCACCGTGGACCTGAACCGGTTCCTGCGGGACGAGGACGTGCTCTGGACCCACAGCGCGGTGGCCTGGATCGGCTCGATAGTGGTGCTGACCGTGCTGACGATCACGTTCGCGCTGGTCACGCTCCGCCTGGTCCGCCGCCGCTGACCCCGGCCGGACCGCCGGGCGGGCGCGTCAGTCCGGCGTACGCGGGGAAAGCGCGCCCTGGAGTGCCCGCACCACCGCGGCGAGTTCCGCGAGTACGCCGGCGAGGCTGGTGCCGTCGTTGCCGCCGATGTTCACCGAGGTCAACTCGGCCGGCTTGGGCAGCTTCGCCACGATCTCGGGGAGCGCGCCGACCAGCTGGGCCTGCAGGTTCGCCGGCGACTGTGCGTTGTCGATCGCCGCCCGCAGCTTGGCCCGCTCCAAGTCCAGCAGGGCGCGTTCGTGTTCGGACTCCGCCCTCGCCTTGGCGAGCGCCAGCTGCCGGTCCAGCTCCAGCTGTTTCAACTCGTACTCGGCGAGGAGTCGCAGCCGGCCCGCCTCGGCCTCCTGCTCGTGGCGTTCCCGCTCCAACCTGAGCGTGTGCAGGGTGGTCTCCTGCCGCAGCTCGGCGGTGCGCCGGTCGTCCTCCTCCTCCCGCTGGGTACGGCGCAGCCGTTCCGCCGCCTCCCGGTCGAAGCGGGCGGCCGCGTTGCGGTCCCGCAGCTCCGCCAGGGCCCGCTCGTGCTCCAACCGCTGCGTCTCGCGCTCCCGGTCGGTGGCCAGCTCGCGCTCGGCGATCACCGCCTCGGCCGACAGCTCCGCCAGCCGCGCGATCTGCGCCTGCTCGGCCCGGTACGGCTTCTGCAGGTTCTCCCACAACCGGGAGGAGCTGACCACCGCCTCCTTGATCTGCACCGTCACGATGCGCAGGCCCAGCCCGCGGTCGTCCTCGCCCTCACCTTCGGCCACCGCGCGCAGCCGCGCGGTCAGCTCCTCGATGATCGGCTGCTTGTCACTGAGGACGTCGCGTACCCCCATGGTCGCGACCTTGTCCTTGATCGCCGCCTCGGCCTGCTCTTTGAGCTGGAGGTTCACCAGCCGCATCGGGTCCGCCCGGTCGGTGAAGTCGAGCTTCTTGTAGGCGACCGCGAAGTCCTGGATGATCCACTGGACGTAGGCCTGGACCAGCACGCCCTGCAGCTCCCGGCAGATGCAGTACGCGTTGATCAGGATGGTCTGCATCGCGCCGGGTACGACCAGGAACGAGTCGGTGGCCGGGCGGTACCGAAACGAGATGCCCAGCCCCACGTGCAGCGGCTCCCGGCGGCCCCGGCGGGTGTGGACCACGAACGCGTTCGGCGGGACGAGCACCGTCTTCCACCGCCCGAACCCGGTGATCCGCACGTGCACCGCGCCGGAGGAGGTCGGCTGGTCGACCGGGCGATCGGGAGTGGGGCGGCGCTGCCGCCGGGACAGCCGAGCCGGCGCCGGCGCCGGCGCGCCGCCCGGCCCGGCCGGCGCCGGCGCCCCGGCCGCGCCGGGCGGGGGCGCCGGCGCGGCCGACCCGGACCGCAGGTCCTGCTCCAGCTGCTCCTGCTTGGCGACGACTTGTTCGAGGTACGTGTTGCGGGTCGGCGCGCTAGCCATCACACCCGTCTCCTGCCGTCTGCTGTGGATCATGGGGGAGAGTGCTCCACAGTCTAGGAGACCGGGGCCACCGCCGCCGCCACGAACCGACCCGCCCACGAACCAGCCGGCTTTAGCCGGCTAAAGCCGGCTGCAAGCGGCTCAACCGGCTGCAAGCGCTTCAACCGGCTTCAAGAGGGCGCCCCTGCTGTTGCTAGAGCCCCAGTAGGGCGCCCCGGTTGAGGATAAGGCGCCCAATAGGGCGCCCCTGTTGAGACGAATCCCTCAGCAGGGCGCCCCGCTTGAACACGGTCCTTCAGCAGGGCGCCCCGCTTGAACACGGTCCCTCAACCGGGCGCCCCTGCTACTTCAGCAGGGCGCCCCTGTTGCACCGGCAAGGCTCCCCTGCTGAGACCCGGGCTCCCACAGGGCGCCCCGGTTGAGCACGGTCGCTCAGCAGGGCGCCCCGGTAGGAGCCGCCAAGCTCAGCAGGGCGCCCCGGCTAGGGCTAGAGCACCAGCCGGGCGCCCCGGTTGAGCGCAGTCCCTCGGCAGGGCGCCCCGGTAGGAGCCGCCAAGCTCAGCAAGGCGCCCCGGCTAGGGCTAGAACCCCAGCCGGGCGCCCCGGTTGGGCTAGCGCGTCAGGCCGGCGAATCGCTGGCCAGCCATTCGGTGACCCGGCGGTCCGCCTCCTCCCGGGAGACGTCCTCCACCCGGGTCATGATCGCCCAGCGTCGCCCGTACGGATCAACGATGCTGCCGTACCGGTCACCGGTGACGAACGTCTGCACCGGCTCGCGCAGCGTGGCGCCGGCCGCCACCGCCTTGGCGACGACGGCGTCCGCGTCCGCGCAGTAGTAGGCCAGCGAGGCGGAGCTGGTGGCCGGGTCCGGCGCCACCAGGCCGTAGTCGGGCAGCGGGTCGCTGAGTTGGACGATCGAGTCGCCGATGCGGATCTCGGCGTGCATCACCGTCCCGTCCGGCGCGTCGTGGCGACTCAGCACCTCGGCGTCGAATACCTGCCGGTAGAACTCGATCGCCCGGGCGGCGTCGAGGCAGACGATGAACGGCGTGATGCTGTGGTACCCGTCGGGCACCGGGTTGACTGCGGTTGACATGCCGCCAAGTTTCCGCACCACCGTACGGGCGTCTTGCAGAAACGCGACAGCGGTAGGGTTCGCCTGCGGTGTGTGCGAGCGGGACCGGGAGGGTGTCGTCGTGGAACTGATCCACTCGGGCAAGGTCCGCGAGGTCTACGCGGACGGACCAGACGTGATCCTGGTCGCGTCCGACCGGGTGTCGGTCTTCGACGTCGTCCTGCCCACACCCATCCCGGGCAAGGGCGAGCTGCTCACCCAGCTCTCCCTGTGGTGGTTCGACCAGCTCGCCGGCGTCACTCCCCACCACGTCATCTCCGGTACCGACGTGCCGCCGCAGTGGGCCGGCCGGGCCATCCGCTGCCGGCGACTCGACATGATCGAGGTCGAGTGCATCGCCCGCGGCTACCTGACCGGCAGCGGGTTGCGCGAGTATCAGAAGACCGGCGCGGTCTCCGGCGTACGCCTGCCACCGGGCCTGGTGGAAGGGTCCAGGCTGCCGGAGCCGATCTTCACGCCGACCACCAAGGCGCCACCGGGTGCCGGCGTCCACGACGAGTCCATCACCTACGACGACGTGGTACGCCGGGTCGGCGCCGGCACCGCCGCCCGGCTGCGGGACCTCACCCTGGAGATCTACCGCCGGGGGGCGGAGCGCGCCGCTGAACGCGGCATCATCATCGCCGACACCAAGCTTGAGTTCGGCTGGGCCGAGGACGGCACCCTCACCCTCGGCGATGAGCTGCTGACCTCGGACTCGTCCCGGTTCTGGCCGGCCGACCGGTGGGAGCCCGGTCGCCCGCAGTACTCCTATGACAAGCAGCACCTGCGCGACTGGGCGGTGGACACGGGCTGGGACAAGCGCCCGCCCGCGCCGGAGGTGCCGCCCGAGATCGTCGCCGCGACCCTGGCGCGCTACGTCGAGGCGTACGAGCGCATCACCGGCAACCGCTGGCCCCGGGAACCTGGCGGGTGACGTCCACAACCGACCCGGATATCAACCGCGACCTCGCAGAGACACGTGGTGATATCTGCAAGTGGAAATCATCACCGTCATGCCGATGACTTGACTCGGCGACCGTTGGGAGCATGTGGTGCCCCGGGACAACGAACGCCCCGCACCATCCGGGTGCGGGGCGCTACTGCCGGGACGGCGGTGCCGCCACAGGTCGATCGGACCTAGTGGTGACCGCCTATGTCGCCTGGTGGCCAGGGGCGGGGTCGAACCGCCGACCTTCCGATTTTCAGTCGGACGCTCGTACCAACTGAGCTACCTGGCCGTGCCGTCGGGACGGCGCGGTCCTGACGGGATTTGAACCCGCGACCTCCGCCTTGACAGGGCGGCGAGCACTCCATGCTGCTCCACAGGACCCGGTTGTGCAGTTACGCGCTCCGGCGTCGCGTTGACTCTACCTCTCGCCGGACCGTGCCCCCAACGGGATTCGAACCCGTGCTACCGCCTTGAAAGGGCGGCGTCCTAGGCCGCTAGACGATGGGGGCTGGCACTGCCTACCTCGCACTACGGTACGCCGTTGGCAGCCTCCATCCCATCCGGCCCCGCCGGAGGCTCTCACAGCATACGCGATCGGGTCCCCCGTTGCCAGCGGGCACCCACGGTGAGTACCACCTCCCCGTTCAGCCGGGGAGCCCTGCTGGGGCTCTAGCCCCGGCAGGGGTCCCCCGCTGCAAAAAGAACCTCGCATCCCGCTCACCATCGACATACGAGCTCAGACGCGACGAGGGCACGCAACGCTGGAGTGACGGCGGGGTCTCTGCCAGGATGGAGGCAAAGGGCACGTGGTCCTCCCTTCCCGCGCCAGAGCCCTACCGGGCGAGGCGTGGCTACGCGATTTCGTCCCGTGGCAACCCCGCGGTGATGCAGACACGACAGGAGACAGGATGGGCGCCACCGATACCCGCCGCCGCCCAGGTCGCGGCCGCGGCAAGTCGGCCAACGGTCCGGCTAGTACCGCCCCGGCCACGCCGGAGATGGTCCAGTTACTCACGCCCGACGGCCACCGGGTCGAGCGGGCCTACGACAGCTACGGCACCGAGTACACCGTCGACTTCACCGCCGAGGAGTACCGCGGGCTCTACCACGACATGGTCGTCGTCCGCCGGCTGGACGCCGAGGCCGAGGCCCTGCAGCGCCAGGGCGAGCTCGGCATCTGGGCCAGCCTGCGGGGGCAGGAGGCGGCGCAGGTCGGTTCCGGTCGGGCGCTCAAGCCCCAGGACATGGCCTTCCCCACCTACCGCGAGCACGGGGTGCTCTACTGCCGCGGCATCGACCCGATCCTGCCGCTGGGCCTGTTCCGCGGCGTCAACCAGGGCGGCTGGGACCCGGTCGAGGTCCGGTTCCAGCTGTACACGATCGTGATCGGCGCCCAGACCCTGCACGCCACCGGGTACGCCATGGGGGTCGCCAAGGACGGCAAGGTCGGCGGCGACGACGGCGAGGCCGTGATCGCGTACTTCGGGGACGGCGCGACCAGCCAGGGCGACGTCAACGAAGCGTTCGTGTGGGCCAGCGTCTACCACGCGCCGATCGTCTTCTTCTGCCAGAACAACCAGTACGCCATCTCCGAGCCGATCGAGCGCCAGACCCGCGTGCCGCTCTACCAGCGGGCGAACGGGTTCGGATTCCAGGGCATCCGGGTGGATGGCAACGACGTACTCGCCAGCTACGCGGTGACCCGGCACGCGCTGGACCGGGCCCGGCGCGGCGAGGGCCCGACGCTGATCGAGGCCTACACCTACCGGATGGGGGCGCACACCACCTCCGACGACCCGACCCGCTACCGGCTCGCCGCCGAGCTGGAGGAGTGGCAGGCCAAGGACCCGATCACCCGGCTGAAGGACCTCCTCACCCGGGAAGGGCTGGCGGACGAGGAGTTCTTCACCGCCACCGACGCCGAAGCCGCCCGGGCAGCGGCGGACCTGCGCGAGCGGGTGCTCGCCCTGCCCGACCCGCGGCCGGTGCAGATGTTCGACCACGTCTACCCGCTCGGCTCGCCGGAGGTGGACGCTCAGCGCGAGCAGTTCGCCGCCTACGCCGCCTCGTTCGCCGACGGGGGTGACCGGTGATGGCGAAGGAGACGCTGACTCTCGGCAAGGCGCTCAACGCCGGTCTGCGCCGGGCGATGGAGGATGACGCCAAGGTCCTGATGATGGGCGAGGACGTGGGCAAGCTCGGCGGGGTGTTCCGGATCACCGACGGGCTGCAGAAGGACTTCGGCGAGGACCGGGTGATCGACACCCCGCTGGCCGAGTCCGGCATCATCGGCACGGCGGTGGGGCTGGCGCTGCGCGGCTACCGCCCGGTGTGCGAGATCCAGTTCGACGGCTTCGTCTACCCGGCGTTCGACCAGATCGTGTCCCAGCTGGCGAAGATGCACTACCGGTCGGCCGGCAAGGTACGCCTGCCGGTGGTGGTTCGCATCCCGTACGGCGGGGGGATCGGCGCGGTGGAGCACCACTCGGAGTCGCCCGAGACGTACTTCGTGCACACCGCCGGGTTGAAGGTGGTGAGCTGCGCCAGCCCGCTGGACGCGTACTGGATGATCCAGCAGGCGATCGCCTCGGACGACCCGATCGTGTTCCTGGAGCCGAAACGGCGCTACTGGGAGAAGGGCGAGGTCGACCTCGCCGCCCCGCTCGCCGAGGCGTACCCGCTGCACGCCTCCCGGGTGGCGCGCCCGGGCATCGACGCCACCGTGCTCGCGTACGGGCCGATGGTGCGGGTGGCGCTCGACGCGGCGACCGCGGCCGAGGAGGACGGGCGCGACCTGGAGGTCATCGACCTGCGTACGCTCTCGCCGCTGGATCTGGCCCCGGTGTACGAGTCGGTACGCCGGACCGGCCGGTGCGTGGTGGTGCACGAGGCCCCGCAGACGCTGGGTATCGGCGCGGAGATCGCCGCCCGGGTCACCGAGGAGTGCTTCTACTCGCTGGAGGCGCCGGTGCTGCGAGTGGCCGGCTATGACACGCCCTACCCGGCGGCCCGGGTGGAGGACGACTACCTGCCCGACCTGGACCGGGTCCTGGACGCGGTCGACCGGGCGTTCGGGTGGTGACGGCGATGGCGAAGCGCGAGTTCTCCCTGCCCGACCTGGGCGAGGGCCTCACCGAGGCGGAGATCCTGAAGTGGCTGGTCGCCGAGGGTGACGTGGTCACCCAGAACCAGCCGATCGTGGAGGTGGAGACCGCCAAGGCGGCGGTGGAGATCCCCGCGAAGTGGCCGGGCCGGGTGGTCAAGATCTTCCATCCGGAGGGTTCGACCGTGGCGGTGGGGACACCGATCATCACGGTCGAGACGGACGAGCCCGCCGGCCCCGCACCGGCGGCCACCGCCCCGCCGGACACCGCCGCGGCGGCGCCGCCCCCGACCACCGAGGGTGGTACGCCGGAGTCCGCGGGGAAGATCGGCGAGATCACGGCGGGCGGGCGGACCGCGGTGCTGGTCGGCTACGGCCCGCGTACCACCGCGGCGAAGCGGCGACCGCGCAAGCCGGCCGCGGGCAGCGCCCCGACCCCCGCGGTGACCCGGGTCTCGGCCCCAGCAGCGCCAGCGGCCCCAGCGGCGCCAGCGGCCCCAGCGACACCAGCGCCGCCAGCGGCACCGGGGGTGGTGCGGGCGCTGGCCAAGCCACCGGTACGCAAGCTCGCGCGGGACCTCGGCGTGGACCTGACCCGGTTGACCGGCAGCGGCCCGGCCGGGTCGATCACCCGCCAGGATGTGGAGGCGGCCGCGAGCGCCTCGGCGCCGGCCGCTCCGGTGGCCGCGACCTTCGGCCCCGACCGGGAGCAGCGCATCCCGGTCCGGGGCGTGCGCAAACTCACCGCGGAGCACACGACCGCCTCGGCGTTCACCGCGCCGCACGTGACCGAGTTCCTGACCATCGACATGACCCGGTCGATGCGGGCGCTGGCCCGGCTCCGCAAGCTGCCGGAGTGGCGCGAGGCCCGGGTCTCGCCGCTACTGCTGGTAGCCAAGGCGGTGCTGCTGGCGATCCGGCGCCACCCGATGGTCAACTCCACCTGGGATGGCGCGGCCGGCGAGATCGTGGTCAAGGAGTACGTCAACCTCGGGATCGCGGCGGCCACCGATCGCGGCCTGGTGGTGCCGAACATCAAAGACGCCGGCCGGCTGAGCCTGGCGGAGCTGGCGGCGGCCCTGACCGCGCTGGTGCGTACCGCCAAGGCGGGCAAGACCACGCCGGCGGAGATGTCCGGCGGCACCTTCACCATCACCAACGTGGGCGTCTTCGGCGTGGACACCGGTACGCCGATCCTGCCCCCGGGGGAGGCGGCGATCCTCGCGTTCGGTGCGGTGCGGGAGCGGCCCTGGGTCCACAAGGGTAAGGTCCGGCCTCGACAGGTGACCACGCTCGGTCTGAGCTTCGACCACCGGATCATCGACGGCGAGCTGGGGTCGCGGTTCCTGGCCGACGTGGGGGCGTTCCTGACCGACCCGGAGACGACTCTGTTGGCTTGGTCCTAGCGGCCGGTGCTCGCTTCCCTCGGAAGAGCCCGGCCGGTACGGTGGGTCACTGTCGCCATTCCGGCCAACCAAGTCGAAAGTTCTGCCGGTACGAGGAGGCGGGCATGACGTCCGAGGGTCAACCGGGCTCGGAGCCGAACAACGCCAACCCGGAACCGTTCGGGTACGGGCCGCTACCGACACCTCCGGACGCCGCCGGTGCGGCCCCACCCGACCCGCTGGCGTTCTACGGCACGCCGCCTCCGCCGCCCGCGGCCCCGCCTCCCCCGCCGGCGGCCCCGCCACCACCGCCGGTACCGCCCGCTTCACCGCCGCCACCGCCCGGCCCGCCGGGTGCTCAGCCCTCCGGGCCGGGGTCGCCGTTCGGCACCGGCACGGTGCCACCGGCCGGTGACTGGGTCCGGGGAACCGCCTCGGTCCCGGGCGAGCGGCCGGGGACGCCGGAGGGTGGAGTGGCGATGACGCCACCGGGGGGCGGGCCTGGCATGCCCGAGCGGCCGGCGATGCCGGAGCCGATCCGGATGCCGGAGCCGACCAAGCCCGATCCGGTCCCGCCGCCGCCGGCGGAGGAGCGCACCATCCCGCACTCCTCGCTCTTCAACCCGCCGCCGGAGCGGGCGGCGCGGCAGGGGCGGCGCGGGAGCCTGGTCGACCCGCCGCCCGGGGCCGGGGCGCAAGGGCCGCCAGAGCCGACCGGCCTGCGGATCCCGCCGATGCCGCCACCCGGCTCTCCCGCCACGCCCGAGCCGCCCCAGTTCTCCTCACCGGAGCCCGCGATGCCCGCCGGCGCCGGGCATCCGGACACCGCCGGCCCCTCGGAGCCGGACTCGCCGCCGGAGCACTCACCGTTCGGCGCCCCCGACCCGCCCGCCGGCTCTGCCGAGCCGCCCCGGTTCGGTGGGGCCGAGCCGCCGCCGCCGGCGCCCCCATCGTTCGAGCCGCCACCGTTCGATCCCCGATCGTTCGACCCGGGACCAGCCGAGCCGGCAACCCCCGAACCTTCACCGATGGAGCCGCCACCGCCCGCCTTCGGGCCACCGGTGGCGCCGCCGGAACCGGCCCACGCGCCCGAGTCGCCGGCTCCGGCCTCGCCGCCGGCGGGTTCCGGCCCGTCCGGGTCCGGACCGGGCGCACCGGTCCACCCGGAACCGCCGGGCTCACCGGTTCACCCAGCCTCACCGGCACCGCCCGGCTCACCGCCGCCCCACTCCCCTCCGCCACCGCCCCCGCCGCCGTTTACGCCGCCGCACTCCCCGTCGCCGTTCGGCGTACCAGACCAGGCCAGCTCGCCGGCGCCCGCGCCGCCGGCCGGACCGCCACCTGGCCCGCCGCCGGCCGGTGGCCCGCCAGCGGGCTTCCAGGTGCCACGGGTGCCCGAACCCGCCCCCCGCCCGCCGGAGGTACCGGTAGCGAGCGCGGCGCCGACCGCGCCTCCGGGCGGCCCGGAGCAGCCCGGCCATGGTGCCGCGGCGCCGGCCAGCCGCGGCGGTAGCGGCACGGTGACCGCCACGGCCCGGGTGCCGGCGCAGTACCGCAGTACGCCCGCGGCCGACGAGCCGCCGCCGGCGCCGGCGCGGCCACGCGTCTACCACGCCGGTGCGGAGGCGCCGCCGGCGCTGCCCACCCGGAAGCCCGCGGAGATACCCCGGCAGCGCCAGCCGTGGACGGTCTACAGCGACCTGCTCACGCCCGCGCCCGAGCCCGGGCAGGGGCAGGAGCCGGCCGGCCCGGCCGGGCCACCGCCCCACGAGGCCGGTGCCCCGCCGCCGCCAGGGCCGTCTCCGCACGAACGGGACGCCGCGGCCGCCGGGCCGCCGCCCGGTCCGCCACCGCCAGACTCGCCAGATTCACCGAGTTCGCCTGATTCGTCACCGTATCCGGCCTCCCCGGTGGCTGGTTCCCCACCGCCCGGCCCGCCGCCACCCGGCGCACCGCCCGGCGGCCCGGGCGGTCCGCAACCGGGCGGTCCGCAGTCGGGCAACCAGCCGCCCGGTGGACCGCCGCCCGCTGGACCGCCGCCGGCGGGGCCGCCAGCCGGCGGCCGCGCGCCCGAGTCCGGTTCGGCCGCGCCCGAACCGGGCGACCGGGAAGAGGCGGACACCGATCGTGGTGGCCCCCGGATCAGCGTGATCGTCGGGCTGGTACTACTCGGCGCGACCCTGCTGGTGATGGTCGCGATCGGCGCGGTCTACGGGCTCTCCCAGTTGAGCCGCTCCAGCGTGCCCGACTACGCGGTCGGCCGCTGCGTGGTCCAGAACGGGACCTCCGCGGATCTCGCCGACTGCGACCAGCCCGGCGCCTTCGAGATCATCTCTGAGGTGGACACCCGGGAAGAGTGTCCGGATCAGGCGCAGCCCGCGATCGAGGTACCCGGCTCACCGGTACGCGTCTTCTGCCTCGCGCCCGCGGGCGAGGCCGGCGCGGACCCGGGCACCGGAGAGTCCCCCGCGCCCGAGGCCCCGGCCACCGCCCCACCCGCCGACGAGGAGCCCGGCGAGTAGCCCTCGCGGATCTAGCGAGCCTGCCGGCTACCGACTGACCCAGCGGGCGGCCGGGCAGCGACCCACCGGCCCGACCGGGGCTGCGCGGTCTACCCTGGCCGTGTGAGTGCCATGCCGTGGGAGGCCGCCGGCACCGCCGCCTGGGCGGCTGGGCGGGACGCCGCGCCGCCACCGGTCCCGGTCCCGCTGCCCGAGGCGGACGGCCTCGCGCTCGCCGAGCCGCTGGTCGCGCGGACCGACCTGCCCGCGTTCCCCACCTCCAGCGTGGACGGCTTCGCGGTCCGCGGCGCCGGCCCGTGGCGCCTGACCGGCCGGGTGCTCGCCGGCCAGCCGGCGGACCCGCTCGGCGCCGACGGCACCTGCGTGGAGATCGCCACCGGCGCGATGGTGCCGGCGGGTACCACCGCGATCGTGCGGGTCGAGGACGCCACCGTGACCGACGGCCTGGTCCGCGGCGAACCCCGGGACCGCCCGGAGTGGCGCGAGCCGGGCGAGGAGGCCAGCGCCGGCGAGGAGCTGCTGCCGGTCGGCACCCCGGTCACTCCCGGGCTGCTGGGGCTGGCCGCGTCCTGCGGGTACGACAAGCTGATGGTGCGCCCCCGCCCCCGGGCGGTGGTGCTGGTCTTCGGGGACGAGCTGCTCACCGAGGGCCTGCCGGGCGCGGGCCGGGTGCGGGACGCCCTCGGCCCGTCGGTGCCGGGCTGGCTGCGCCGGCTCGGCGCGACCGTGGCGGACGCCGCCGCCCCGGGGATCGACACCCAGCAGGCGCACATCGACGCCATCTCCGCCGCGGTCGCCTCCGGCGCCGACCTGGTCTGCACCACCGGCGGCACCATGCATGGGCCGGTGGACCACATCCACCCGGCGCTGGCCGCGCTCAAGGCCGAGTACGTGGTCAACACCGTGGCGGTACGCCCCGGCTTCCCGATGCTGCTCGCCGGCGTACCCGCGCCCGGCGGGCGGACCGTCCTCCTGGCCGGCCTGCCCGGCAACCCGCAGTCCGCGGTGGTCGCGCTGGTGAGCCTGGTCGCCCCGGCGCTCGCCGGCTGGCTGGGGAAGCCGGCGCCGGATCGCAGCCGGCTCCCCCGGGTCCGGCTGGGCGCGCCGGTGCGCGGCCGCGGTGGCGACACCCACCTCGCGCTGGTACGCCGGGACCCGGCGGACGGGCTCGCCTGGCCGCTGCCGCACGCCGGCTCGGCGATGCTGCGCGGGCTCGCCGGCGCGGTCGGGTTCGCGGTGATCGCCCCGCACACCGAGGGCCGGGCCGGAGACGAGGTACCGCTGCTGCCACTACCGTTGCTGCCGGGGGAGGTTCCATGATCGTCGCGGTTACCGAGACGCCACTGGACGTGGCGGCGCACGAACGCGCGGTCGCCGACCCGGCGGCCGGGGCGGTGGTCTCATTCGGCGGGGTGGTCCGCGACCACGACCACGGACGCGCGGTGAGGCTGCTGGAGTACGAGGCCCACCCCAGCGCCGAGGCGGTGCTCAAGGAGATCGCCGCCGAGATCGCCGCCGACCCGCAGGTACGCGGGGTCGCGGTCTCCCACCGGATCGGCGTACTGCGGATCGGTGACGTGGCGCTCGCCGCGGCGGTCGCCACCGCCCACCGGGCCGAGGCGTTCCAGATCTGCGCCCGGCTGGTGGACGAGGTGAAGGCCCGGTTGCCGGTGTGGAAGCGGCAGGTCTTCACCGACGGCACCGAGGAGTGGGTCAACTGCCCGTAGCCGGTGTCGTGCCCTGCGGACCGGGGCCGGATCGGGCAGCATAGGCACCATGACCGCACGTCGTCTGGTGCTCCTGCGGCACGCCAAGGCCGACACGCCGCCCGGCGTGGCGGACCTGGACCGGCCGCTGTCACCGCGCGGGCACGCCGACGCCCACGCGGCCGGGGCGTGGCTGGGCAAGAACGCGGTGCCACAAGTGGTGCTGTGCTCCCCCAGCAAGCGGACCCGGCAGACCTGGCACGGGGTCGCCGCCGAGCTGCCACGCGACGCGGCCCCCGAGGTCCGGTACGACCGGCGCCTGTACCAGGGTTACGTAGCCGACCTGCTGGCGGCGGTGCGCGAGGTCGAGGACTCGGTCACCACGCTGCTGCTGATCGGGCACAACCCGAGCCTCTCCCGGCTCGTCTTCACCCTCGACCCGCACGGCGACCTGGACTCCGACGGCCTGCGCACGTGCAGCCTGACCGTGCACACGCTGACCGGTCCGTGGTCGAGTTGTGACGAAGGCGGCGCGCCGGTCACCGCCGCCCATACCGCCCGCGGCCACAGCTGACCCGCTCTACCCCGCCACGACTCAGCTCCGTGACCGCGGCCCGGTCATTGACCTAAGTTGATGATCGCGTGACCGGAGGGGGGTGGCGATCCGCCGGTCCGGGTGGGCGGGTGACTGTGGGCGAGGGTGCCGATCTCCCAGCTCGGCACCGGGGCGTCCGCCCGGGCGTGGTCGGCCGCGTACTCCAGCAGCACCAGCGCGATGTCGTCGTCCAGCCGGCCGCGGACCCACTCCACCAGCGCCGCCTCCAGCGAGGCCAGCCCGTCCGCCACCCGCCCGTGGCCGAGCAGCCCCCAGGCCCGTTCGACCGTGGGGAAGAACTCACCGTCCCGTCGCGCCTCCCCCAGCCCGTCGGTGAACAGTAGCAGCCGGTCGTCCGGCTCCAGCCGCTCCAGCCGCGGCTGGACCCGCGGGCGGAACCCCAACGGCGGCGCGGTGGCCGGCGGTTCCAGCGGGATGACCGTGCCGCGGCGCAGCAGCAGCGGCGGCGGGTGCCCGCAGTTCACGATGGTGAGGGTGCCGCCCCGCTCCTCCACCAGCAAGGCGGTGACGAAGTCCTCCTCGCCGACTGACCGGGCCACCGCCCGGTCCAGGTCAGCCACGACCGTACGCAGATCCGGCCGCTCGAACGCGACGTGCCGGTAGGCACCGAGCACGATGCTCGCCAAGCGCACCGCGTCCAGCCCCTTACCGCGTACGTCGCCGATGATGATCCGGACCCCGTACGGCGTGTCCAGCGCCTCGTACAGGTCGCCACCGATGTCGGCGGCGGCGGTGGCCGAGATGTAGCGGCCGGCGACGCTGAGGGAGCCGACCGTGGGCCCGATCGGGCGCAGTACCGCCTGCTGCGCCACGCTGGCCAGCCTTGCCAGCTCGGCGATGCGGGCGGCCTGCCGCTGGCGCAGCGCGGCGACCGCGGCGGCGATCCCGGTGGCGAGGGCGACCCCGGCGACGTTGACCGCGGTCTGCCGGGTCACCACCGGCGCCATCAAGGCGAAGCCCAACGCCGCCACGGTGGCGAACGCACCGACTCCCAGCACCACCCGCCAGCTGGCGAAGACCGCGGCGAGGAACGGGGCCGCGGCGATCAGGCCCACGTAGTTGGGCTCCGGCCCGTCGACCAGCTCCACCGCGGCGACGAAGGCGAGTAGCGCGACGGCCGCGCCGATACCGGCACGGGTGGCGGGGCTCACCGGCCACCTGCCGGTGAGATACAGCGGCAGTTTCATGGTCCCGGGCACAGCATGCCTGATCAGAGGGCTGGGATGCGCGGGGTTGACCACACCTCCGAGCCGGAAATGGCCGGCAGGGGGATCGGGGTGGTCACCCGCCTCGGGGGGCTCACCGGAACGACCGCCGCGGCTGACCGCCCCGCCAGTGTCCCGGTCCTGGCGGACGTGGCCCCGGCGCCGGGTCAGGCGATACGTACCCGGCACCAGCCCGCGGCCCGGTCTGGGCGCGGGCACGGCACGGACGTCGATCGGCGGGGGGTGGCGGCCGTGCCCTATAGTGCCCAGCACATACCCGGACGCGGAGGGTGCACCGGTGACGGTGGTCGAGGCGCGGGTCAGCGTGTGGGAGGCACTCGCGGGCCGCGCCCCGGGTCGACCGGTCGGTCCTGCCGACCCTGGCCTGTGGGCAGCCGTTATGGAACGCCTCAACCCTGCGCGCGCCCAACCTCGACTACGCTCAGGCATCGAAGTAGCGCACTTAGTAAGTGCCCGGGGTGCGCCGTACGTGATGCTGCGCTCTCCGGACCGGGCGGCGTGCTACCTGCGGCTCACCCCCGAAGAGCTGGCCCTCGCGTACCGGATGGACGGCGAGCGGACCGTGGCCCGGCTGGTCGCCGAGTTCGCCCGGATCAGCGAGCGGATCGCCCCGGAGCAGGTCCGGCGGCTCGTCGCCGACCTCGCCGGCAACCGCATGCTGGACGAGCTGCCGGTCGACGCGTACCACCGGATCACGGCGCTGCGGAGACGTCCGTGGCCGGTCCGGTTCGGGCAGGCCCTGCTCGCCGCCGCCCAGGGCCGGCGCATGGTGGTGGCCGACGTGGACGGCCTGGTCGGCGCGCTCTACCGGGCCGGCGGCCGGTGGCTCTTCACCCGGCCGGCAGTGGTGCTGCTCTCGCTGGTGGCCGTGGCCGGCCTCGCCGGCTTCCTCTGGACCTGGTGGGCCGGCGCGGCCTCGCTGTTCCTCACCGGCGGTTCGTACGCCGCCGGTGCGGCGGTCCTGTTCGGGCTCAACCTGGTCGCCCTCGCCTGCCACGAGGCCGGCCACGCGCTCGCCGCCAAACACGCCGGACGCCGGGTGCCGGCCGCCGGGTTCCTGGTCTACTTCGGCATCCCGTCGGTGTTCGTGGACACCACCGACGTGTGGATGGCCGGTCGCCGGGCCCGGCTGCTCACCACCGCCGCCGGACCCGCCACCGGGCTGGTGCTCGCGGGCGCCGCCAGCCTCGCCGGGTTGGTCTTCCCGGCCGCAGCACCGTGGACGTTCAAACTCGCCTTCGTCTGGTACCTCAACGCCCTGTTCAACCTCAACCCGCTACTCGCCCTCGACGGCTACTACCTGCTCATGGACTGGCTGGAGGTGCCGAACCTGCGGGCCCGCGGACTGGCGTGGATCCGGGCCCGGATGCGCCCGCGCTGGCACGCGCTGGATAGCGAGGGCCGGCTGATCGCCCTCTACGGCATCCTGTCGGTGCTCTGGTTCGTGATCGCGGTCAACCTCGCGTACCGGATCTACGCCGACCGGGTGGCCGGCCTGGTGCTGGGCGTCTGGCATGCCGGGTGGGCGGGTCGCGCCCTGCTGGTCGCGGTGGTCGCCGGGCTGGCCGCGCCGCTCGGGTACGTGGTGGCAGCCTGGCTGGGCGGCAGGATCCTGGCGGTACGCCGGTGGTGGGAGCGCCGCCGCCTCGCCGCGGACGCGCCCCGGCGGCTCGCGGCGCTGCGGAGCTCCGCGCTGGGGCACCTGTCCGTGGAGGCGCTCGCCGGCCTCGCCGACCGGGCCCGCTGGCTGGACCCCCGGCCGGGCACCGTGCTGGCGGTGGCGGGCGCGCCCCTGCCGGAGGTGTTCGTCGTGGTCGACGGGGCGGTGGAAGGGCGGCGCCCCGGTGACCCCGGCGGGACGGTGCGGCAGCGGGTCGGCCCCGGCGGGGTGGTCGGCCTGGGCGCCGCGGTCGCCGGGAACCCGGCGCCGCTGTCGTTCCACACCGTCGGCACCACTCTGCTCGCGGTGCCGGCCGCGGCCGTGGCGACCGCGTACGCCGGCGAGGTGGCGCCGCCGGACCCGACGGAGATCGAGTCAGCGTTCAGCCAGACCCCGGGGCTCGCCGAGCTGACCGACGAGGAGCGGCACGAGCTGGCGCTGCGGGCGCGGCTGACGTCGATCCCGCCGGACGAGCACGTGCCGCTGCCCGGCCCGGACGAGGCGCTGGTGGTGGTCGCCGGCATGGTGGTCTGGCCGGACGGCACCGAGCTCGGGCACGGGTCGGTGATCCTGCCCTCGCCCGGCAGCCAGCCCGGCGAGTTGGGCGTCACCCGCACCTGGACCCGGTTGTGCGTGCTGCCGCTGGTCACCGTGCTGGGCCCGCCGCCCGCACCGGCGGGTGGGCGCCCGCGGTCCGGGGTGCACCCGATCGAGGCGTACCCGCCGCTGCAGATACCGCCCGGCCCGCCCCCGCCGGGCCTGGACGACCAGGCCGACCGCCGGTTCGAGCGCCCGCTGTGGTGGTTGGTGCTGGTGCTGCTGCTGCTGGCGCTGGTGCTCACCGGCACGAACCTGCGCCCCGGGCCGGCGTGGGCGGAGATGCCGGCAGACCAGGTGCTGCTCTCCGTGGAGCGCGGCCTGGCCGCGGCGACGATCGGCGGCGAGCAGGTGGAGGTGGCCGCCGGGGACCGGGTCTACCTCGCGGCCGGCGACCGGGTACGCCTGGACGGGCAGTCCAGCGCCGAGTTGATCTTCCACGGCGGTGCGGCGGCCGTGCTGTGTCCCGCCACCGACCTCACGGTGGCGACCGCGCAGACCGGGCAGTCCGGCCGGCTCGCCGCGCCGGCGGCGGCCCTCACGCTCACCGACGGGCGGTTGCTGGCGGACACGGCCAGCGTCAGCCCGGCGTACGCGCCGCTGGCGCTCCAGGTCCGGGCCGGCAACCGGGAGGTACGCAACGAGGCGGAGGCGTGGTACGCGGTCGACCCGGACGGCGTACTCCACGCCACCGGCGCGCTGACCGTGGACGGGGTCTCCTCCACTCCCACCGAGACCGCACTGAACTGCGGGGACGGCGTACCGGTGGAGCCGCCGGGCGGGACCGAGACGCCCACCCCCACCCCGGCCGGGACGCCGACGCCCACGCCGAGCCCGTCCGCCAGCCCGACGCCGAGCCCCACGCCCACGCCGACCGCGGCACCCCCGCCCGGACCGCAACCGCCGGCCGGACAGCAGCCGCCGGCGGGACCGCAGCCTGGACCGCCACCGCCCGGACAACAAACGTCGGCGCCCGGAGCACCACCGCCGCAGCGGACCCAGCCCCCGGCGCCGCCCACCAGCAACCCGGCACCGCCCAACCGGCCGCCGAACGTCACGGTCCAGCCGCGGCAGCGGATGATCGCCCAGGAGTACCAGGGTTGGGCGTGCGGGGACATCCCCGAGACCACGGTCATCATCGATGTGATCGTGGATGACCCGGACGGGGACGACATCGTCTCCCTGCAGGGTGATTACGTGGTGGAACGTTCCGGCATGAGTGGCGACCTGACCCGCGTGGGCGATCGTGCCCTGCGGATCGGTCCGATCCCGTGGAGCCAAAACCACGAGCTGGAGGGCTCGATCACGATCACGGTCCGGGCCGTGGATTCCGCCGGTAACCAGGGCAGCGGTACCGCCCAGATGACGCTCGGCACATGCACCCCTGGGTAGTGGGCTACCCGGTGGACAGCTGCTCGGCGAGCACCGCGGCCTGGCTGAGGTCCGGGTTCTTGGTGGCGGTGAGCAGGGTGAGGGTCTGCTCCCGCGCCCGCTGCCGCAGCCGGGCCAGCTCCGCCGCTGGCTCCGGCTGGGCGAGCTCGGCGCGGTAGCGGCGCGCGAACTCCGCGAACCGCTCCGGGTCGTGCCCGTACCACTTGCGCAGCTCGGTGGAGGGGGCCACCTGCTGGCACCACTCATCCAGGTGGGCCGTGTCCTTGCGCAGCCCGCGCGGCCACACCCGGTCCACCAGGATCCGGACGCCGTCTTCGGGTAGCGGCGGGTCGTAGACCCGGCGTACCCGTACCCGTGGTCGGCTCATACCTCGAATGTATGCCGAACGATGCCCCGACGCGCGGGACTCGCAGTGGCGCCCCGCTCGCAGCGCTCCCCGCTCGCAGTTTCGCCAAAACTGTGGCCTCGGCGCGCGCCGAGGCCGCAGTCTTGGCGAAAGTGCGATGGGAGGGCGGGCGGGTAGGTGGGTGGTCAGCGTGGGGGCGGGCCGGTGGTGGCGCCGACCCGGAAGGTCACCGGCAGCGTGACGTCGCCCGGGCGGCGGCCGGCCAGCAGGTCGGCGACCATCCGGCCGGCGACGTGCCCCTTCTCCTGCATCGGCTGCACCACCGTGGTGAGCGGATGGGAGAGCCAGCCGGTGGCGTCGATCCCGTCGAACCCGACCACGCTGAGATCCTCCGGTACCCGCAGCCCGGCCTTCGTGGCCGCCCGGATCACCCCGATCGCGAGCAGGTCGGCCTGGGCGATCACCGCGGTCGGGCGAGGGTGCAGGTCCAGCACGGTGGCGGCGGCGCGTTCACCCTCCTCGACCAGGTTCGCGCCGGTCTCGATCACGGGTACGCCCGGGCCGAGTACGTCGGTCACCGCGGCCAACCGCTCCCGGCACAGCGCGAAGGTGGTGCGGGCCAGGCGCTCCGCG
>DATGPS010000047.1:0-17719 GCA_035304685.1 Natronosporangium sp.
GCCGACCGGCCTTCGCGGTCTCCGCGCATGCCGAATGCTGCGGTCACCAGCCCGAGGGCCAGGATCACGGCGCCGACGACCACGTTGTTCCAGACCACCCGGACGGTGTTCACGTCGCCGCTCACCAGCCACGGCGAGACGATGGTCCAGATGCCCACGAGCGGCAGCACCCACGCGAGCCCGTGGGTACGGCCGAACGCGGAAGCGAAGGCCATGGCGAGCGCCGCCACCGCCAACCCCGTGATCAGGTTGTTGACGGTGATCGTGGTGAGCTCGGCGAAACCCACGACAAAGGGCGAGATCGCCAAGAAGACCCCGGCCAGCATGGTCAGTCCCTGGATGAACTGGGTGGCCCGTGACTCAGCGGCACGTTCATACGGCATCCGCATCGCCACGATGTCCGGGTGTTGCTCTATCGGCCGTGTCGGTGTAGCCATGACCAACCTCCCCATCGACGTCCTGCCACCCCCAGAGTTGCCACGATCGCGGGCGATTAATCAGCGCCGGGGTGTTCCATACGCCACGCGGAAGACACCGGCACCTCGCGCATCGACAGCGGCGCTCACCCGCCACGGGCTCGGCAGGGGTCTATGCCAGCGGCGCCGGCTGCACCTGCACTGCCACCTGCAACAGGGGCCCCCTGCAGTCCCTAGAGCCCCAGCAGGGGCGCCCTGCTAACGAAAGACAGGCCAACCGGGGAGCCCTCCTGAAGGTCGGCTTTCAACCGGGGCGCCCTGCTAGGGATTCACGTTCAACCGGGGCGCCCTGCTGACGCAACAGGGGGACCCTGCTGGAACAAGCGGGGAGCCCGGCTAGGGGTTTGAGGTCAAGCGAGGCGCCCGGCTAAGGAGAGCGCAACGGTAGGGGCGCCCGGCCGAGCGGCTCATCCCCAGCAGGGGAGCCCTACTGGGGCTCTAGCAACAGCAGGGGCGCCCTGCTGAGGGGAAGCGCCTCAACCGGGGCGCCCTGCTGAGGAAAGCACAACAAGCGGGGAGCCCTGCTGGAGCAAGCGGGGAGCCCGGTTGGACCGGAGCGGTCGCCAAGATCGCGCGTAGACTCGCGGTATGACCACCACCGTGGCGCCGCTGGCCGAGGTGGCGCGTTCAGACCAGGCGCTGCGCGCGTTCCTGCACGGTCTGCCCGGGGTCGACCAGATCGGCGCCGAGCAGCGGGCGGCGAAGCTCGCCACCCGGTCGATCAAGACCACCGCCAAGGCGTGGGCGATCGATCTGGCGATCCGGTGCGTGGACCTCACCACGCTGGAGGGCGCGGACACGCCCGGCAAGGTGCGGGCGCTCTGCGCCAAGGCGCAGCGGCCCGACCCGACCGACCCGGAGTGCCCGCCGGTGGCGGCGGTCTGCGTCTACCCGGCCCTGGTCCCCACCGCCGCCGCGGAACTCGCCGGTTCCGGCATCCGCGTCGCCAGTGTCGCTACCGCCTTCCCGTCCGGCCAGGCGCCGCTGGAGGTCAAGGTCGCCGAGACCACCGCCGCGGTCGCCGCCGGCGCCGACGAGATCGACATGGTGATCAACCGCGGCGCCTTCCTCGCCGGCCGCTACCGCCAGGTCTTCGACGAGATCACGGCGGTACGCGAGGCCGCGTCCGGCGTACACCTCAAGGTGATCCTGGAGACCGGCGAGCTGGCCACCTACGACAATGTCCGGCGCGCGTCCTGGTTGGCGATGCTCGCCGGCGCCGACTTCATCAAGACCTCCACCGGCAAGGTGAGTCCGGCCGCGACCCTGCCGGTCACGCTGGTGATGCTGGAGGCGGTCCGGGAGTGGTACGCGATGACCGGCCGGGCGGTGGGGGTGAAGCCGGCCGGCGGCATCCGCACCACCAAGGACGCGATCCGGCACCTGGTGCTGGTCAACGAGACCGCCGGGGACGCGTGGCTGGACCCGGACCGGTTCCGGATCGGCGCCTCCACCCTCCTCAACGACCTGTTGATGCAGCGCCGCAAGCTGGCCACCGGGCACTACGACGGTCCCGACTACGTCACCCTGGACTGAACACCCGAGGACACCTGGAACAGCCATGTCCCGCTTTGAGTACGCCCCGGCGCCGGAGTCCCGCACGATCGCGGATATCCGGCCCGCATACGGCCTGTTCATCAACGGCGCGTTCGTCGACCCCACCGACGGCGGGGTGATGAAGTCGGTGAACCCGGCCACCGAGGAGGTGCTCGCCGAGGTCGCGGTGGCGGGCACCGGTGACGTGGACCGGGCGGTCAGCGCCGCCCGCGCCGCGTACGAGCAGGTCTGGGGCCCGATGCCGGGGCGGGAGCGGGCGAAGTACCTGTTCCGGATCGCCCGGATCATCGCGGAGCGGTCCCGGGAGCTGGCGGTGCTGGAGTCGCTGGACAACGGCAAGCCGATCCGGGAGTCCCGGGACGTGGACCTGCCACTGGTGGCGGCGCACTTCTTCTACTACGCCGGCTGGGCGGACAAGCTGAACCACGCCGGGTTCGGGCCGGACCCCCGGCCGCTCGGCGTAGCCGGGCAGGTCATCCCGTGGAACTTCCCGCTGCTCATGCTCGCCTGGAAGGTCGCTCCCGCGCTGGCGTGCGGCAACACCGTGGTGCTCAAGCCGGCGGAGACTACTCCGCTGACCGCGCTACGGTTCGCGGAGATCTGCCAACAGGCGGACCTGCCGCCCGGTGTGGTCAACATCGTCACCGGCGGCGGTGCGACCGGCGCGGCAGTCGTCGCGCACCCGGACGTGGACAAGGTGGCCTTCACCGGCTCCACCGAGGTCGGCCGGCAGATCGCCCGCCAGCTCGCCGGCACCCGCAAGCGGCTCACCCTGGAGCTGGGTGGCAAGGCCGCCAACATCGTCTTCGACGACGCCCCGATCGACCAGGCGGTGGAGGGCATCGTCGACGGCATCTTCTTCAACCAGGGTCACGTCTGCTGCGCCGGCTCCCGGTTGCTGGTGCAGGAGTCGATCTACGACGAGCTGCTCGCCGCGCTGAAACGGCGGATGGCCACCCTGCGGGTCGGCGATCCGCTGGACAAGAACACCGATGTCGGGGCGATCAACTCCGGTGCCCAGCTCGAGCGCATCCGTACCCTCTCCGAGGTGGGGGTGGCCGAGGGGGCCGAGCCGTGGACCGCGCCGTGCGAGCTGCCGGACCGGGGCTTCTGGTTCCCGCCGACCATCTTCACCGGCGTCACCCAGGCGCACCGGATCGCCCGGGAAGAGATCTTCGGCCCGGTGCTCTCGGTGCTCACGTTCCGCACCCCGGCCGAGGCGGTGGCGAAGGCCAACAACACTCCGTACGGGCTCTCGGCGGGGATCTGGAGCGAGAAGGGCTCGCGCATCCTGGCCGTCGCCGACCGGTTGCGGGCCGGCGTGGTGTGGGCCAACACGTTCAACAAGTTCGACCCGGCCTCGCCGTTCGGCGGGTACAAGGAGTCCGGTTACGGCCGCGAGGGCGGCCGCCACGGCCTGGAGGCGTACCTTGCGCACTGACCACCGGCTGGCGGTACGTAAGACGTACAAGCTGTTCATCGGCGGCGCGTTCCCGCGCAGTGAGTCAGGACGGACCTACCCTGTGGGCAACACCAACGTGGCGCTCGCCTCCCGCAAGGACGTACGCGACGCGGTGGTCGCGGCCCGGTCAGCGGTGCCGAAGTGGGCCGGTGCCACGGCGTACAACCGCGGGCAGATTCTCTACCGCGCGGCCGAGATGCTGGAGGGGCGGCAGGCGGAGTTCACCGCGCTGGGGGTGCCCGCCGGCGAGGTGGCCGCCGCGGTGGACCGGTGGGTCTGGTACGCGGGCTGGTCGGACAAGATCGCCCAGGTGTACGGCGGCGCCAACCCGGTCGCCGGGCCGTACTTCAACCTCTCGGCCCCGGAGCCGACCGGGGTGGTGGGGGTCGTGGCCCCGGCGGACTCGCCGCTGCTCGGCCTGGTCAGTGTGATCGCGCCGGTGATCGTCGCCGGTAACACGGTGGTGGTACTCGCCGCGGAGGCGGACCCGCTGCCCGCGGTCACCCTGGCGGAGGTGCTCGCCACGTCCGACCTGCCCGGCGGCGTGGTGAACCTGCTCACCGGGCGGGTGGCGGAGACGGCGCCCTGGCTGGCCTCGCACGCGGACGTGAACGGGCTGGACCTGACCGGGGTCACCGACCCGGCGTTGGCGGCGTCCCTGGAGGAGGCGGCGGCCGGGACCCTCAAGCGGGTGACGCGGCCGCCCGCCACCGGCGTGGACTGGACCGCCGACCCGGGCCTGACCCGCATCACCGCCTTCCTGGAGATCAAGACCGTCTGGCATCCCAAGGGCGTCTGACCGCCCGCAGCGCCCCGGGTACCGGCGGGGTAGCGGCCGGTCCATGGGGGGTGCGGGGGAGGCGGCGGCTTCGTGGGGCGGCTAAGGTGTGGGCGCAGAGTCACTATTACGACAGTGCCCCGGAGGTCACCGTGACCGACGAGTCCCGCGTCGGGGAGTCCCTCGACGCTGACGCCACGGCCGACGCGCCGGAGAGCGAGCAGGACGAAGCGATCGAGAAGGAGTCCGCCCAGGAGGAGGCGCCCGCCACGCGTTCGGAAGCGACCGACGAGTTCTGGGAAGAGGTCGGGGTCGACCCGATCAAGCTGGCTCTGCCCCGGGACGTGGTGGGGTACACGCTGCGGGCGTATCGTCCGGCCAGTCAGGTGACCCTCTCCGCGAGCGAGGCGGAGACCGACGAGGACGACCCGTTCACCGCGCACGAGCGGGCCCGCGCCGCCGAGGCGGCCGCCCGCGCCGAGGGCGCGGAGGAGCTGACCGAAGAGGAGCTGGCTGAGCTCGCGCTGGCAGAGTCCGGAGAGGCCGAGCGCGACCAGCCGGAGCGGGCCGCCGAGGGCGAGACCGGCGAGGCGCCGGAGCCGTCCGCGGAGGAGCTGACCGAAGAGGAGCTGGCCGAGGCCGAGCAGGCCGAGGAGCAGGAGGACCAAGAGGTGCCGGTCTTCCTCAGCCACCGCGGCAAGCTGCTGCTGTTCGCGACACCGGAGGCGCTGGTCTCGTTTGTCCGCTCCGACGCCGAGCACGACCTCCGCCAGCTCGACACCTGGCCCACGCTGGTGAAGCGGATCTCTCCTGAGGACGTCGTCCCCACCGAGCAGGACACGTACGAGTTGGACCTGGTGGTGGAGAACCTGCGGGCCGGCCACGACGCGTGGGACCCGATCCTGCTGATCTCGGCCGGGGAGGTGGCCCGGGATCTCGGCCACGCGCTGCGGCTGGAGCCGGCCATTACCGCGCTCGCCCCCGGCTCACCACTGGATGACCTGGACGAGGCGCTCCGGGCGGTCGCCGCTGGCGGGATCAGCGGCCGGTTCGCCCGCCGCCGCCTCCGCAGAATCGGGGCACAACAGGCAAGTCTCGGTTGGCGTACGGTGATCGGCAAAATCTCTGCCGCTACGGACTGGCGCGACTGAGCCGGGCCAGCCAGGATCTATGGGAGGCAGCGCGCCCAGGGCCCATGCTGGGTACGGGAGGAGGTGACGCCGTGGCACTCGCGCGGGTGTACTGCGGCCTGGCATCGGCCAAACCACCGCAGCAGCTTGCGGTCGGTAGCTCGTCGCTATCCGCCACGGTGGTTGATGATGCGGGTCGGCTGCTCGACGTGTGTGACATCGGCGACGACCCGTACGGCTACGCGTACCTCAGCACGCTGCTCGCCGAGCGGGCCTCCGGGCCGTACTCGGTGGCGATCGCCGCGGACAGCGACCAGCGCCTGGTGCCGGCGCTGCTGGTCACGGCCGGCTGGGCCCTGGCGTACGTGGACGACCAGTCCACTGATGAGTTCGCCGACCGCTTCGCAGACCTGTCCGAGGAGGTGGAGTCCGCCCCGACGCAGCGGCGGGCGCTCGGGCTCGCCCGGGCCCTGCACGCCGGGGCTGTCTCCGCCTCGTTGATGCCGCCCCGTTCCGACCTGACCGGCCTCAAACCGGTCCTGGCCGCGCACGGTGCGCTCGCTACCGGCCGGCACGCCGCCGCGGTGGCGCTGCGGGAGGTCCTCCGGGAGCTGTATCCCGCCGCCCTGCGGGCCTACCCCGACCCGGCCGATCCGGTGGCGTTGGCGGTCATCGACGCCCTGCCGGAGCCGGGCGCGCTCGCCGCGCTGGGGCGTGGCCGGGACGCCGCGGCCACCACCGACGCGGTCGCGGCCCGGATCGCCGCCTCGGGCGTGGCCGACCAGGCGGCCATCAGTGAGGCGATCACGGCGCTGCGGGTGGCGCTCGCGGAGACTCCCCGCCGTAGCACGGTCAGCCGAGGGCTGACCGGCGCGGTGGCGGAGGCGGTACGCCAGTCGGTGGCCGCGGTCCGCGCCTGCGATGCGGCCAGCACGGTGCTGGTCCGGGCGCTGGTCGACCGGGTCGCCCCCGCGGGTGCGGCCCGGGCTTCGGCGCACTCGGATACTTCACCGGCTGAGTCTGGCTCGTACGCCGCGGGTTCCCGCTCCTATGCGGCCGAGTCGGCCTCGCACCGGTCCGATCCGGGCGCCGGCGCGGCGGCGTCGCCGCGGCACCAGGCGCCGGCCGACCCGCTGGCAGAGCCGGCGGCCGCGCAGGACCACCCGCGCGTACCGCCGACCACGTCGTCCCCGCCGGCACCGGTCTCACCCGCGGGCGCCGGCCAGAGCGAACCCCGGTCCACCCACGGGCGGCCGGTGTCGGCCCCACCCCCGCCGCCGCCTGGCATCACCCCGATCGCCGAGCCCCGCGCGCCGATACCCTCGCCCCGCTTGCCTGAGCGACCGTACGGCGACCCGCTGGGGCGCGAGTTCGGTGGGCCCGGCCGGGAGGAGTCGCCTCCGGCGGGGATCGGGTCAGAGCGGGACAACCGGCCCGCTTGGGCGGCCGGTTCGTCGCCGGACGCGTGGAAGCGCCCGCGCCCGGAGGCGGCCGGCGCCGGCGGCTGGAACGACGAGTGGCGCGACCGCGAGAGTGAGTGGCGCGAGCGCGACCGTGAGTGGCGGCCGAATGGCCAGCCGCACGAGCCCGAGCCCGCCGCTGCCGAGCCGAGGCAATCCGGGGTCACGCCGCCCTGGCGCGCCGACGACCTGCGCCCGCCGGAGCCACCGCCGCTGCGGCTGGTGGAGCCGAGCCTGCCGGAGGAGCTACGCGACGACTTCGGCTACCAGGAGCCGTCGGAGCCGCCGCCGCTGCGGCTGGTGGAGCCGACCAGCGGTACGCCGCGCAGCGCGCCGCCGGTCTCAGCCGACGACGACGACACCCTGTTGATCTTCGCCCAGACCCGCTCCGCGTGGTTCACCGGTGCCACCGAGGAGAGCACCTGGAACTCCGAGCTGGACGCCGGTTGGCGGGCGGCCGAGCAGGCGGCGCAGCGCCCGACGGTCGGCGAGCGCACCGGCGCCGGACTGCCCCGCCGGGTCCCGCGCGCCAACCTCGTGCCGGGCTCGGCCGCGAACGACCGTCCGTTGCGGGTGGTCCGGGATCCGCAGAGCATCGCCGCGCACACCAGCGGCTACTTCAACGGCTGGCGGCGCGGGCAGCAGGTCGGCGGTTACCCGCTCGGCAACCGGCAGGCATCCGGCGGGGCGTGGGACTTCAACCGCGACGAGGAACGGCTCTCCGGCTGATTCGCTCCCGATCTGACTGATCCGGCGGGGGCGCGCGACCGTCTCTCGCCGCTATCTGCCGCGACGTCGGTCTCCTCCGCCGCGCCCAAGCTCAATAATCACCGGCCGCCGGCCGGGCAGGCGGCTATGCCGTGACGGCCCAGACCGTCACGGCAACCGTAGGGTGCCCCGCCATGGCACCCCGACCGGCCGCGTCACACCCGGCTGCTGGCGACCGTCGAGGGCAGGTCAGGCCGGTGCCGTGGCCCGCTGCCGGCGCATGGTCAACACATACTCGACCAAGTGGATCAACACCTGCTTGGTCGACTCCCGGTCCCGCGCGTCGCAACTGATCACCGGCACGTCGCTGGCGATCGCGAGCGCGTCCCGCACGTCGTTGATGTCGTGGTACTGGACCTTGTGGAAGCAGTTGATCGCCACCAGGTACGGCAAGCCACGGTTCTCGAAGAAGTCGATCGCCGCGAAGCAGTCCGCGAGCCGCCGGGTGTCGACCAGCACCACCGCGCCGATCGCACCGCGGACCAGCTCATCCCACATGAACCAGAACCGGGTCTGACCCGGCGTGCCGAACAGGTAGAGGATCAGGTCGCGGTCGATGGAGATCCGTCCGAAGTCCATCGCGACCGTCGTGGTCGTCTTGCCCGGCACGTCGTTGATGTCGTCCACGCCCACACCGGCGGAGGTCATGATGGCCTCGGTCGTCAGCGGGGTGATCTCCGACACGGAACCGACCAGCGTCGTCTTACCCACGCCGAACCCACCGGCGATGACTATCTTCGCCGAGGTGACCCGCCCCGGCATGGGGCGAGGTAGCCTCTCATAACCGTCGAAGTCCACTCAACACCCTCTCCAGCAGTTCCGTACCCACCGCTTCGTTGTCATCAAGCGACGCCGGTTCGTACACCGCCACCAAGCCATCCGCGGCCATGTCCGCGATGATGACCCGGGCGACCCCCAGCGGTAGCTGCGTGCGCGCCGCGATCTCCGCGAGCGACTGCAACCGCCCGTCGCACAACATGGCGATGTGCTGCTGCTCCTGCCCGTGAGCACCGTGCGCGTGGCTGGCACGTCCACGAACCGTCGTCTCTACCAGTGCCTCAAGTGCAATCTCCAGCTTTGGCCGGGTTCGACCTCGGGTGACGGCATACGGCCGTACCAACGCACCAGGCTGATCGTCACGCTCTGCCATCGTCGCCGTTCACCCCCTTCTATCCCACCGGCCGGCTTCGTGGCCTCGTCGGCTCAGCTCATCATGCCCGCGGCCGTACGCGGCGGCGGTGTCAGCGCCTCCCCGACCCGGTCCACCAGTAGCGCCATCTCGTAGCCCACCTGGCCCACATCGCAGGTACGGGCCGCCAGTACCGCGAACGATGAACCATCTGATATGGACATCAGGAAGAGGAACCCGTTGTCCATCTCCACCACCGTCTGCAGCACCGCGCCGCCCTCGAAGCACCGCGACGCCCCGACGGTGAGGCTCACCAGACCCGACGCGATCGCGGCGAGCTGGTCGGCACGGTCGCGGGGCAAATCTCGGGAGGCCGCGAGCAGCAGGCCGTCGGCGGACACCGCGATCGCGTGCGCGACTCCCGGGACACGATCAGCGAAGTTGGACAAAAGCCAACCCAGATCCTGCGTTGATGTCATGTCTGCTGCTCCTTGCCAGCCTGTGTTGACTGCGACCCACCAGAGCCGCCAGTTACCTCCTCCGCGGCCTGCCCACGGCCACGTTGCACACCCCGGTGGTACGCGGAGAGTAGACCGCGCACCGCCTCCGGGGAGCGTCGTTGGGTGATGGGCCCGGTCGGGGCCCGCTCCACTCCACCTGGTACGAGTTGCGCCATCGGGCGTCGCTTGGGCAACCCGGCGGCGGTAACCTCCGCCACCCGGCCCTCCGCGGCGGAAGAGGCCGCCCGCCAACCCTCATCGGCGGCGGTACGCCACTCGTCCTGCCACCCGTCGCCCTGCCCGATCCGCGAGCCCGGCGACGCCGGCCCGGACCCTCCGGTCCGGGGGCCTCCCGACCCGGAGCCCACCGCCCCGGACCGGTACACACCATCCGAGCCACCGCCACCGGTCCGCAGCGGCTCGGGAGGCGGGCCGCCGGTGCCGCCGGAGGCCGACCCGGACGCGCCGGAAGCACCGGCGCTCGCCGACACCGACGCGTACTCGTTGGCCGCCTCGGCGGTGGCGGTTGCGGTCCGCTGCTCCCCGGCCTCCCCGGCCGGGCGCCGGGTGCGGAACCACACCGACTCCAGCTCCCGGAAGATCGGTAGCTCCATAGTCTGGTCTCCCACGGGCGCGGGCGGAGGCGGCGGTGGCGGAGTGTACGGCCGGGCCGCCTCCGTCGCCTGTCCGGAGGAGGCTGCCGCAGCCTGCCGCCCGGCCACGACTTCGTTGGCCTGGGTGGCTTCGGCCATCGCCTCGGCGGGCGCCGCCGCGCTGGCCGGGGTCGGCTCCGGCGTCCCCGCGCCGGCCGAGGTGGCCGGGCTGGGTGGCGGTGGCCACGGCGGGGGTGTTGCCGACGCCGGCGCGGGCTCGGACGGTGACGCCGTCCGCTGCTCGGGGAACCGGGGCGGTTCCGCCGGTGGCGTCGACGAGGCCGGCCGGGCGGGGCGGCGGACCGGCAACGGCGGCGGCTTCTGGCTCGCCGACGACGGCGGTCCGGCGATGAAGCTGACCGTGTCTCCGCGCCTCGGTGGCGGCGGGGGTTCCGTACCACCGTCGGAGAAGGTCAGCTCGGAGCCGACCCCGTCGACAAAGCCGGGAGTACTCGGCTGCCGGCGCGGCAGGGTCGGCGCAGCGGAACTGTTCTGTCCCGGTTCCGAACCATTGTGGCCGGTGGTCCCCACCAGGTCCGACCAGGCGGGGAGAGGTCGGCCGCTGCGTACCGGAGGCTGGCCGGCGTCGTCGCGACGGGGCGGCCCCTCCGCCGGTGGGGCCGGTGGGGTGAAGCTGGGTGCGGAGGCGAACGACGCCGCAGTAGCGGCGAAGCCCTCGGCCGGGATCCCGGACCCCGCGGCGGTGCGGTCGCTCGCCGGTGCGCTCGCGTCGGCGCCGCCGGGCAGCGTCGAGGGGCCGCTCTCCAGGGCGCGCTGCTCGCCGGCCGGCTCCGGCCGCCGCCGCTCCAGCGGCGGCGCGGGCGGCGCGGCCTGGCCGGTCGCCGGTAGCAGGACCGAGCTGGGCAGGGTGACGTCGGCGATGGTGCCGCGACCGGGGGCGGGGCGTAGCTCCACCTTCACCCCGTGCCGGGCGGCCAGCCGGGCCACCACGACCAGACCCATCATCCGGGAGACCGCGACGTCGACCAGCGGCGGCTTCGCCAGCCGCTCGTTGATCTCGGCGAGCTGCTCCGCGGACAATCCAAGGCCCCGGTCCTGGACGTACAGCGCGGCCCGGTCGCCCACCCGCCGGGCCTCCACCAGCACGTGCGTGTCCGGCGGCGAGAACACGGTGGCGTTGTCCAGCAGCTCGGCCACCAGGTGCACCAGGTCGTTCACCGCGTGCGCGGCGACCTGCAGGTCGCGGTCGACCACCCCGAACTCGATCCGGGTGTACTGCTCCACCTCGGACTGGGCCGCCCGCAACACGTCGATCATGGGCGCCGGATCCCGCTGCACCCGGGTGGAGTCGGCGCCGGCGAGCACCAGGAGGTTCTCGTCGGTCCGGCGCATCCGGGTCGCCAGGTGGTCGAGCTGGAACAGCTCGGCCAGCCGGTCCGGGTCCTCCTCGCTACGCTCCAACCGGTCGAGCTGGCCGATCAACCGGTCCACCAGGATCTGGGACCGGCGGGCCAGGTTGACGAACATCGCCGCCACGGAGGAGCGCAACTGGGCCTGCTCGGCGGCGGTCCGCACGGCCTCCATGTGAACCACGTTGAAGGCCTCGGCCACCTGCCCGAACTCGTCCCGCGACCGCACCGGCAGCGGCTCGGCGATCTGGCTGGCCACCTGATCGGGGGAGAGCTGGGTGGAGAGCGATGGATCCCGCAGCCGGGCCACCGCCTGCGGCAGGCCGTACTGGGCCACCGACAGCGCACCCTGCCGCAGCGCGCGCAGCGAGCGCACCATCGAGCGCGCCACCAGCCACGCCAGCAGGATCGCGACCAGCAGCACCGCCAGCAGCGCGCCGGACTGGACCAGCACCTGCCGGGTCACCGCGTCGCGCAGGTCCACCGCCTGGTTCACCGCCAGGCTGTCGAGCTCGGTCTCCACCGCCCACAGCTGGTTGGCGTGGGCGCTGAGCGCCTCGTCCCACGTCTCGGCGTCCCAGGGGAGGGTACGCAGGCTGCCGGCGTCGAGGCTGTTGAGGTTGCCCTGGTAGATGTCGGACTGACGGGCCTCGGGGCCGTGCAGGGCGCCGTCCATCAGCGCCAGGTCGTCCGCGGTGGCGACCACGTTGAAGATCTGCAGCGCCTGGTCGAACCCGGCCTGCGCTCCGATGTACGCCGTCCGCAGGTACGGGTTGTAGGCCCCTCGGATCAGGACCACGTGCCCGACCACCCGGCGCTGCGACAGGAACTCCTTGGCCTGGCTCACCGCCACCGCGGCCCGCATCCGGTCACTGAGCGCGGTGTCGGTGGTCTCGGCCGCCACTTGGGCGGAGAGGTCCCGCAGGCTGATCAGGTTGGCGATGGTGTCCTGGTAAAAGGCGGTGGTGGCGATGATGCCGATCCCTCCGCCCGTCACCTGGTTGCGGGTGTCCGGCAGGCGGGAGAGGTGGCCGTCGATGGTCTCCAGCAGATCCTCGTAGCTCTGGGGAGCCTCGGCCACGGCGTCGCTCTCGCGCTGGAACTCCCGCTGCAGCTCGTCCACCCGCTGCTGCACGTCCGCGTAGCGGGTGGCCCGCTGGCTGACTTCATCCCCTTCGGCACCGAGCGCCATCACCGCCGCGACCCGCTCATCCTGGAGCAGGTGCACCAGCTCGCCAGCGGTCTGCGACAGGTTGGCCATCACCCGGGCCCGGTCCGCACTGCTGGCGGTATCGATGTGGCCGAGGAGACCGTTGGTGCCGACGACGATCGTGGCCAGGGTCGGCACCACCATGATCACGCCGAGCTTCGTCCAGATGGGAAAGTCGCGGAACCGACGCCAGGACCACCGTCGGCGGTCGTCGCCCGGGTTCAACGTGGTTGCCCGCTCGCTCACGTCCCTACCCCCGCTCGCGCCGATCGACTACGGCCGGCTCGCGCCGCTTGACCGCGAGCTTCGCTGCGCTCAGCCCGCTCGCGGCCGCTCGCATACTCGCTTCGCCCACGCTGTCCTCCCGCAGCCCCGCAGCGACGACACCCACCGACGGGCACCTTCCGTCAGGCCGACCCGGAAAAGGTCGGACCTCGCGATTCCATCACGCCGGAGGGGAAAGAGAAAGGCCCGTCCGGCCCTCTTCTCGCTGGCAAGGGATGACCGACGTACCACATTTGACCCGTTATCCACCGCAGCGGTGGGCTCGTGTGTGACCTATCGCCGGAAATATCCGGGCAATCAGGCCGCAACCTTGGCGAAGCCAGGTTTAATCAGATCGTTAATTATGGCTAGCCTCTCGTCAAATGGGATGAAGGCGCTCTTCATCGCGTTGACTGTGAACCACTGTAAGTGAGCCAGATCATATGAGAACGCCTCGACCAAAAGGGCCATTTCTCTCGACATGCTGGTACGGCTCATCAGCCGGTTGTCCGTATTGACGGTGACCCGAAAGCGCAGGTCGTGCAGGAGCCCGATCGGGTGGGTGGCGATCGAGGTCGCGGCGCCGGTCTGCACGTTGGAGGATGGGCACAGCTCCAGCGGGATCCGCTTGTCACGCACGTACGCCGCCAGGCGGCCCAGCCGCGCCCCCTCCGCGCCCCCGTCCGGGCCCGGGGTGATGTCGTCCACGATGCGTACCCCGTGCCCCAGCCGGTCCGCCCCGCACCACTGGATCGCCTGCCAGATCGAGGGCAGGCCGAACGCCTCGCCGGCGTGGATGGTGAAGTGGAAGTTTTCCCGCTGCAGGTACTCGAAGGCGTCCAGGTGGCGGGTGGGCGGGTAGCCCGCCTCGCGGCCGGCGATGTCGAACCCGACCACCCCGACATCGCGGTAGCGCACCGCCAACTCCGCGATCTCCATCGAGCGGGCGGCGTGGCGCATCGCGGTCAGCAGGGTGCCGATCCGGATGCCGGGCGGCGGGACCCGGGCTGCGCCCTCCGCGAAGCCCTCCAGGACCGCCTCCACCACCTGCTCCAGGGTGAGCCCGGCGGCCAGATGCTGTTCCGGCGCGAACCGCACCTCGGCGTACACCACGCCGTCGGCGGCGAGGTCCTCGGCGCACTCGGCAGCGACCCGGCGCAGCGCCGGAGCGGTCTGCATCACCGCCACGGTGTGGGCGAAGGTCTCCAGGTACCGCTCCAACGACCCGGACCCGGCGGCCTCGGCGAACCAGCGCTCCAGCTCGGCGGCGTCGGCGGCCGGCAACTCGTGCCCGATCTCGTCGGCCAGCTCCACGATGGTGGCCGGCCGTAGACCGCCGTCGAGATGATCGTGGAGCAGCGCCTTGGGAACCGCCCGGATCTGCTCGTACGACGGCAACGCTGCCATGCGCGCCACCCTACACCGACCACCCGCGCGGGCCTGGTTCCGGTGGCTCAGGGGCCGACCCGGGGGCGTTGGCCCCGGTCAGGGCGCCCGGCTCAGCGCGGACCCCAGGTCGACAGGTCGATCTCCTCCCACTCGCGGGGCGTGCCGTGATACGGCCCGATGAAGGTGACGGCCCACTCCAGCGCCCACCGTCGCTGCCCCACCGCGTTGGCGTCGATCATCCCCGGCAAGGGCATCCGCCGCCGCTGCGCCTCCTGGTAGGCCCAGTCCAGGCAGTAGTAGCGGTCCAGCATCGCCGCGGCGGTGGCGGCGTCGCGCGGCGCGGAGAGGGTCCGGGAGCGCCAGCGGACCATGCTCTCCGCCCGGGGCAGGTCCGGCAGCAGGTCCACCAGCTTCTCGGTGGCCGGCTCGGTTGGTTCCAGGTTGCTGGTCATGCCCAACAGCCAGGTGAGCCCGTAGATCGCCTCCAAGTGCAGGGTCAGCGCCCGCCGGTCGCCCTTACCGGCGACCACAAACTGCCACTCCGGCTTGGTCACCGCCTCCACCAGCCGGGCGCTGAGCAGCCAGCTCATCGCCGCCTGCGGGGGCATGCCGTAGCAGCGTGCCAGCACCACGTTGAGTACCGCGGCGCGCGCCTCCAGCTCCAGGGTCGAACGCAGCGCGACCCCGTCGCCGGCCTGCCAGACCAGCGGGAACTGCCGCGGCGGCAAGGGCAGCCGCAGCCGGTCAAGCTCCCGCAGGCTCGCCGACCGGACGACCAGCGGGTCGGGCGCGGGAACGGTCACCGGTGCGCGCCTCCTCCCGGTCGTCCCTGCTACTGGCTTCTCGACTAGTGACCTTCTTCACTAGCGAGCGTGTCTTCGCTCCTGGGCATCTGGCTACAGGGCTCCTTGGCCGGCAGCTTACTCGGCCGGCGGGCGGTCGTGGACAGGTGCTCACGCGCCGTGCCACCGGGGTTACCTCGCCGGTCACGCCACCCGGCCCCGCACCAGCGCCCGGGCCGGTGCCGGCCCGTCCGCGACCACCACCCCGCCCCGGGCGGCCGCCAACCCGGCCGACAGCCGCTCCGCCGTATCCGCGTGCAGCTCATAGAGCACGTCCCCGGCGCGTACCTGGTCGCCGAGGCGGCGGTGCAGCAGCACCCCGGCGCCCGCGCTGACCGGGTCACCCCGGCGTGCCCGCCCCGCCCCCAGCCGCCACGCCGCGGTGCCGACCGCGAGCGCGTCCACCCGGACCACCGTCCCGTCCCGCTCGGCGCGCACCGTCTCCACCTCGCGCGCGGTCGGCAACGGCGCATCCGGGTCACCGCCCTGCGCGGTGACCATGGCCCGCCAGACGTCCATCGCCCGCCCGCCGGCCAGTGCGGCCGCCGGGTCGGCGTCTGGCAGCCCGGCCGCCGCGAGCATCTCCCGGGCGAGCACCAGGGTCAGCTCCACCACGTCCGGTGGGCCGCCGCCGGCGAGTACCTCCACCGCCTCGGCCACCTCCAGCGCGTTGCCCACCGCGCGGCCGAGCGGGGTGTCCATGTCGGTGAGCAGCGCCACCGTACGCAGGCCGTGGGCGTCGCCCAGCCTCACCATGGTCTCGGCGAGTTCCCGCGCCGCGTCCACGGTCGGCATGAACGCGCCCGACCCGACCTTGACGTCGAGCACCAGGGCCCCGGTACCCTCGGCGATCTTCTTGCTCATGATCGAGCTGGCGATGAGCGGGATCGACTCCACGGTGCCGGTGACGTCCCGCAGCGCGTACAGCTTGCGGTCGGCCGGCGCCAGCGCATCACTGGCCGCGCAGACCACCGCGCCGACGTCGCGCAGCTGGGCCCGCACCTGCGCGGCGGTGAGGTCCACCCGGAAGCCGGGGATCGCCTCCAGTTTGTCCAGGGTGCCGCCGGTGTGCCCCAGGCCACGGCCGGAGAGCTGCGGCACGGCCGCGCCGCAGGCCGCGACCAGCGGCGCCAGCGGCAGGGTGAGCTTGTCCCCGACCCCGCCGGTGGAGTGCTTGTCGACCGTGGGCCGGGGTACGCCGGAGAGGTCCAGCCGCTCCCCCGAGGCGATCATGGCGGTGGTCCACCGCGCGGTCTCGGCCGGGGTCATCCCGCGCAGCAGGATCGCCATGGCGAGCGCGGCCATCTGCTCCTCCGCCACGATGCCCCGGGTGTACGCGTCGACCACCCAGTCGATCTGGGCGCCGGTGAGCACGCCGCCGTCCCGCTTGGTGCGGATCACGTCCACCGCCGAGAACGTGGTCATCGGCGCTCCGTCCCCGGGGTCCAGAAGGCGTCCGGCAGCAGATCCGACAGCGGGCGGGGCGCCGGGTCCGCGTCCACCAGGCACTGCGGGCCGCCGTGCTCGGCCAGCAGTTGCCGGCACCGCCCGCACGGCGGGATCGGGGTCCCCTCGGCGTCCACACAGGACATCGCCACCAACCGGCCGCCGCCGGAGGCGTGCAGCGCGGAGACCAGCCCGCACTCGGCGCACAGCGTCAACCCGAGCGACGTGTTCTCCACGTTGCAGCCGACCACCACCCGGCCGTCGTCGACCAGGCCGGCGGCGCCCACCGGGAAGCGCGAGTACGGCGCGTACGCGCGGCGCATCACCTCCGTCGCCGCCGCCCGCAACGCCGGCCAGTCCACGATCACCGGCACCCCTCCTCTACATCCGCCCGTACACCCACCCGCACATCCGCCCGCACATCCGCCCGCACTTTCGCCAAAACTGCGGTGTCGGCGCGCGCCGACACCGCAGTTTCGCCAAAAGTCGTGACCATCGCCCTGCTCATCCGCCCTTGATGTAGGGCTGGCCATCGGCGGCCGGCGGCCGGGCATGGCCCACCACCCCCGCCACCACGGCGATCGTCGCCAGGTACGGCAGCATGTTGAGGAACTGGCCCGGGATCGGGCTGCCGATCGTGGTCAGGTACACCGCGAGGGCCCGGCTCAGGCCGAAGAAGAGCGCCGCCAGCAGTACCCCCACCGGGTGCCACCGCCCGAAGATCATGGTGGCCAGGGCGATGAAACCGAGCCCGGCGGTCATGCCCTTGTTGAAGTTGGTGGTGGCCAGCAGCGTGAAGTACGCGCCGCCGATCCCGGCTACCGCCCCGGCGAGGAGCATGTTGCCGTAGCGCAGCCCCAGCACCCGTACGCCCACCGTGTCCGCGGCGGCCGGATGCTCGCCGACCGCCCGGGTCCGCAGCCCCCACCGGGTGTGGAAGAGGCCGACGTAGAAGACGACCACCAGCACCACCGCGAGGTACACGAAGATGTTTCCGCGGAACAGCATCGGGCCCAGCAGGGGGATGTCCGACAGCAGCGGTACCGCCCAGGGAGGCACCCGCGACGGCTGGTTGTAGCGGCTCTGCTGCGGCGCCATCAGCTGCTCGAACAGGAAGCCAGTGACGCCCTCGGCGAAGACGATCAACACCACCCCGGCCACGATCTGATCCACGTGAAACCGGATCGCCAGCATGGTCAGCAGCGCCGCGATCAGCACGCCGCCCGCCGCGGCCGCCAGGACGCCGAACCAGACGCTGCCCACGACCGTCGCCACCAGGGCCGCC
>DATGPS010000048.1:0-14770 GCA_035304685.1 Natronosporangium sp.
GCGGGCGCGACCTACCAGTTCCGGCACAACAACTGGGCGGAGCACCCGGGCAGGTTCGACGTCTACATCACCCGGCAGGGCTGGAACCCGAGCACGCCGCTGACCTGGGCTGAGCTGGAACTGATCGACACCGAGGTGGACCCGCCGGCGAACGGCGGGCCGGGTGGTCTCAACTACTACTACTGGGACTTCACCTTCCCGGCGGACCGCAGCGGTTACCACATCGTGTTCACCCACTGGGTACGCAGTGACAGCCCGGAGAACTTCTACAGCTGCTCGGACGTGGTGTTCGACGGCGGTAACGGCGAGGTCACCGGCATCGGCGGCGACCCGGGCCCGACCCAGAGCCCGATCCCGAGCGTCTGCCCGGACACTCCGGCCGGCACCCCCGGCCCGGCGATCATCTCCGGTATCTCCCAGACCGGCGCGGTCGCCACGTGGGGCGCCGCCAGCGGCTGCGTGACCGCGTACGAGCTGGTGGACACCCAGGGCGGCGGCGAGACGGTACTCGCCACGGTCACCGGTAACCCGCCGGCCACCGCGGCGAACCTCACCGGGCTCACCCCGAACACCAACTACCGGGTCGCGGTACGGGCGATCAACGGCAACATCGGCCAATCGTCGTCGCTGAGCGAGTCCGCGCCCTTCACCACGCTGGGCGAGGGCCAGACCCAGGAGCCGCCGCCCGGCGGCGACTGCACGGTGACCTACGACGTGGTCAACGACTGGGGTCAGGGCTTCCAGGCGGAGATCACGGTCACCAACAACAGCAGCTCGACGATCAACGGTTGGGAACTGGCGTGGTCCTTCCCGTCCGGCCAGACGATCACCCAGCTGTGGAACGGCATCGACAGCCAGTCCGGTCCGAACGTCACCGTCCGGAACGAGTCCTGGAACTTGAACATCAGCGCCAACGGCGGCCAGGTGAGCCTGGGCTTCCTGGGCACCCCCGGCGGTGGTAGCGCACCATCCACGTTCACCCTGAACGGTTCCGCCTGCGCGGTCGGCTGACCGCATAGCCGACAGGCTGCGACGGTCCGATAGCCAGCCTGGTGGTGCCGGTCACGGCACCACCAGGCTGGCGCGTGTCCGGGGCCGGTTCGCAGCCTCGGGTGCCAGTAGGCTGGCGGCCATGGAGCGCGCGCACGCGCAGTTCGCCCTGGCGCTGCACCGGCAGGCGAGCGCCGGCGGCAACCTCCCCTGGTCGCCTTACTCGGTGGCCTCCGCGTTGGGGTTGGTGGCGGTGGGCGCCCGCGGCGACACCCGGGCCGAACTCGCCGCGGCGTTGGTGCCCGGCGAGGACCTGCCCGCGCTGGGCCGGATGCTCCGCCAGGCGGCCACGCCGGAAGCGGCGGACGTGGCGGTGGCGAACACCCTCTGGCTGGATACCCGGGTACGCCCCCGCGAGTCCTACCAGGAGACGGTGCGGGACTGGCCAGGTGGCGAGGTCTACCCGGCGGACTTCCGGACCGACCCGGAGGGCTCCCGCCTGAAGATCAACGAGAGCGTGGCGCGGTCCACCCGTGACCTCGTGCGCGACCTGCTCGCCCCGGGGACGGTGAGCCCGCAGACCGCCGCCGTGATCGCCAACGCCCTGTATCTGAAGGTCGCCTGGCGAGCGCCGTTCGCGCCCCGGGACACCCGACCGGCGCCGTTCCACGCGCCCGCGGGCACCCGCCAGGTGCCGACCATGCGCCAGCAGCAGACCCTCCGGTACGCCGAGGCCGGCGGTTGGCGGATGGTGACGCTGCCCACCGCCGGCGAACCGGTGGTGGACGTGCTGCTCCCCGCCGAGGCAGCGCCGCCGGACGCCCTGCCGGAGCTGGACACCCTGCTGGCGCTGCGGACCTCCGGCCGGTCCACCAGAGTGGACCTCGCTCTGCCACGCCTGCGGGTCGAGGCGGGTGCCCGCCTGGACAACCGGTTGCGCCGGCTCGGCGTGGAGGCGGCCTTCACGCCGGGTCGCGCCGACTTCTCCGGCATCGCCGCGGAGGAGATCGTGCTCGAGACGGTCGTCCACAAGGCGGTGCTGCGAGTGGATGAGCAGGGGTTCGAGGGGGCGGCGGCCACCGCGGCGGTGATGCGACTGGTGACCATGGACCTGGGGCGGCCGGTGCCGTTCCACGTCGACCGGCCGTTTCTTTTGATGGTGCGGCATCCGGCCAGCGGAGCCCTCTACTTCCTGGCCCGAGTGGCGGAGCCCTGACGAGTCAGGGCCGAGACCGGCCACGGCCGAGACGTGACCGGCCCCACCGGTTTCTCAGCGCATCCGCCCTTACACGAGGCGTGTACCTGGCGTAGGCTTGAGGTCCTCAAGCGGCTGCGCGTAAGGCATCTGCACAGTCGACCGGGCCGCGTTACATCGAGCTACGCTTCGGGATCTTCCGTTGGGACTCCAGTACACGATCGAGCGCACGGAGCCGCGCCTGGTGCGGCTCGCCGGTGAAATCGACGTCGGCGTGGCCAGCGAGGCCGTGGACGTCATCACCGACACCGTGCTCGATGGCGACCCGGTGCGGATGGTCGTGGACATCTCCCAGGTGTCGCTGCTCGACTCCACCGGGGTGGCGGCGCTCGTGACCGCGAAGAAGATCGCGGCTCACCGGGGGTGTGACCTGGTAGTGGCCAACCCCGCCGCCGTCGTGCGGGAGCAGATGGCGGTGACCGGGGTGTTGGAGTTCCTCCTCGGCGACGAACCGCCCCGTCAACGGTCCGGCGCCTGAGCCGGGCGGTATCGTCGACCGGCCGCGGTCAGCGGCCCTTCGCTCGGTGGTCGCGCACACCCCTGGCGTACACCCGGTGCAGGAAGGAGACGATGGCGGCGGCGGTCGGCTGGGGCATCTCCGCCGGTGGGTAGTGACCGGCTCCCTCGATCATCACCACGGTCGCGTCGGGCGCGCCCTCGACCATCCGGTACGCCTCCGCCTCCGGGTCGGGGAAGTCCGGGTCCTTCGTGCCCATCACCACCAGCAGCGGGACGCGGACCTCCCGTACCCGGCTGTTGGCCGCGGCCTTCGGCGCGGCGGCCATCGCCCGCAGCGCGGCCATGCGGCCGGGTTCTCGCAGGTTGCGCCGCAGTGCCCGGCGGTACGCGGCGAAGTCCGGCGGGGGTGAGGTCGGGTAGAGCGTGCGGTAGAAGCCGTCCGTCCACAGCCGCGGCGACCGGGTGACCACCCCGATGGCCAGCCGGGCCAGCGGTTTTGGCTGCGGCTGGGTCGCCCACGGCGCGATCAGCACCGCACCGGCGACCAGGTCCGGCGCCTCGGCCGCGGCCCAGACCGCGGAGGCCGGCGTGAACGACGTGCCGATCAACACCGCCGGGCCCGCATCCAGCTCGCGTACCAGGGCGAGCATGTCCCCGCCCACGGCCTCCGGTGAATGGTCCGGCCAGCCGGTGGTGGACTCGCCGTGCCCGCGCAAATCCATGGTCACCACGCGGTAGCCGGCAGCGCTCAGCAGCGGCGTCAGGAACCGGTAGACCCCCCGGACATCACCCATGCCCGGCGCGGCGAGCACCAGCGGACCGTTGCCCCCGCTGTCGTCGTACGCGATCCGCCCGCCGTCCCGGTGGAGAAACTGGGTGCTCATGGCGCTCCTTGGTGGCGATGGTTAGCCGCTAAGCTAATGTTATTAGCCTAGCATTCTCGCGGACCCGGATCGCCCCCCGGCGTCCGGAGGCATGTCCACCCCGTACCCGGGGAAGCATGTGGATATGAGTGAGCCGACCAGCGACCGCCGGCCGGTCGTGGTCGGGGTGGACGGCTCTGAACCGAGCCTTACCGCCGCCGACCTGGCCGGGGAACAAGCGGCCCTGCGGAACCGGCCACTGGAACTGATCCACGCGTTCGTGCTGCCGGTGACGACCCGCCCGTTCAGCATGGCGGCGGACCTGCCACCGGTACAGCCGGTGGACGAGGTCGCCGAGTCAGCCCTGCGTGACCACGCCGAGCAGGTGCTCCACGAGGCCGCCGCCCGGGTCCGGAGCCACTTCCCCGACCTCGCCATGATCAGCCGGCTGCGGGACGGGTTCCCGGGCGAGGTCCTCACCGAGGCATCCCGGCAGGCCGCCCTGGTGGTGGTGGGCCACCGCGGCGCGGGCGGGTTCGCGGAGCTGCTCACCGGCTCGACCAGCATCCAGCTGGCGAACCACTCCGCGGCCCCCGTGATCATCACCCGGGGGGAGTTGAACCACACCGGTCCGGTGGTGGTCGGAGTGGATGGCTCGGAGGGTTCCCGGCGGGCGGCCGAGTTCGCGGTCGAGACCGCCGCGCTGCTGCGCGCCAGCCTGATCGCGCTCTACGCGTGGCCGGCCGACGCGGCCTGGTCGCCCGCGCTGGCGCAGGCGGGCCAGCCGCCGCCGACCGTACCGGAGGACGTGACCCGGATCCTGGACGACATCTCCCAGGCGCACCCGAAGGTACCGGTGCACACCGAGGTGCGGCCCGGTTCCCGGCCGGCGCACAGTGAACTCGTAGCGGCGTCCCGGAACGCGCGGTTGGTGGTGGTGGGTGCGCGGGGACGGGGCGGCTTCCGGGGACTCCTGCTCGGCTCGGTCAGTCAGGCGCTGATCCACCACGCCGAGTGCCCGGTAGCCGTGGTAGGCCCCGCCGCGCGAGCCGACGAGGCACCGTAGGCACGGTCAGCGGTAGATGGCGCGGTGGCCGGCGGCGATCGCGGCCGCGTACGCCGGGCCCGTGAACCGGCGCGCTCGCGCGAGCGCGGCCCGGGCCGCGTTGGCGCCCGGGCCGCCGTGTACGCCCGGCCCCGGGTGGGCGGAGCCGCTGGCTAGGTAGAGCCGGTCGATCGGGGTGTCCGCCCGGCCCAGCCCCGGTACCGGCCGGAACAGCAGCTGCTGGTGCAGCGCGGCGGTGCCGCCCGCCAGCGCCCCGCCGACCAGGCTGGGGTTGCCGGCCTCCAGCTCCGCCGGCCCGGCCACGTGCCGGCCCCGGATCAGCGCCGTGAAGCCGGGCGCGTGCCGTTCCAGCGTCGCCTCCACGCGCTCCACCTGCCGCTCGATCGCGTCCGGCGTCCAGTCTGGCCGCCACGGCAAGTGGGTGTACGCCCACAACGCCTCCGTACCGGCCGGGGAGCGGGACGGGTCGGCGGTGGTCATCTGGCCGACCAGCAGGAACGGCTCCAACGGCACCTCGCCGCGCGCCAGGGCGGTGGCGTAGCGGCTCAGCCCGTCCAGATCACCGCCGAGGTGCAGGGTGCCGGCCCCGGCCACGGCCGGGTTGATCCACGGTACCGGGCCGGAGAGCGCCCAGTCGATCTTGACGGTGGCCGCGTCCCAGGTGAACCTGGCCAGGTCGTCCACGAGCCGCCCGGGCAGCCGATCCAGCCCCACGAGGTCCCGGTACAGCACCGGCGCCGGCACGTCGGCCAGCACCGCCCGCCGCGCCCGCCACCACTCGCCGCCGCGGGAACGCACGCCCAACGCCCGGCCGCCGGCGACCGCGACCCGGTCCACCGGCACGCCGCACATGACGCGCCCGCCGTTCGCGCGCAGCCGGGCCACCAGCGCGTCGGTGATCCGCTGCGCCCCACCGCTGGCGACCGGGAACCCGTACCGCTGGCCCAGCATCGCCAGCAACCAGCCGAAGACACCGCCGCCGGCGTCCTCCAGGGTGAGATCGGTGTGCAGGGTGCAGCCGGCCAGCAGCAGCCGGGCACCCTCACCGGCGAAGAGTTCCTTGGCGAAGGTCCGCGCCGGCAGCAGCGCTCGCCGGGCCAGCCGCAGGGCCCGCGCCGGGCCCACCCGGGCCAGCAGCTCCGCTCCGGGCCGCACCGGCGGGAACGGGGTGAAGAGCGCGGCCAGCAGGCCCGGCTCCAACGCCTCCCACCACCGGACCAGGTCCAGCCAGCGCTGGCCGTCGCCGGGCGCGAACGCTTCCAGCGAGGCGGCGGTGCGGTCAGGGTCCCGGCTGAGTACCGCGGCGCGCCCATTGGGGAGCAGGTGGGCGAGCACCTCCGGCGCGTGCCGCCAGCGCAGCCCGTACTCGGTCAGCCCCAGCCCTCGCAAGACCGGTGAGGCCGCGGCGAGCGGGAAGAAGGCGCTGCACCGGTCGGTGTGGAAACCCGGGGCGGCGAGCTCCGCCGAGCGCACCGCTCCGCCGGCGCTCGCCCGGGCCTCCAGGACCAGGACGTCCCAGCCGGCGTCGGCGAGCAGGTTGGCCGCGACCAGTCCGTTGTGCCCGGCGCCGATCACGATCGCGTCCGCGGTGTCCGCCGGCATCGCCGCCACCCCTTCCCGCGCCGATCATGGGACAGCTCCACAATAGGCGCCGCAACCGGGTCATGGCGGCGCTCCGGCGTAGCCAGCGCGGGCGGCGCGGTCAGCGCGGGCGGCGCGGTCAGCGGGTGAGGGCGCGGTCAGCGGGTGAGCTCGGGCGAGGCCGTCTCCAGCGGCACTTCCTGCGGACCCACGAGTCCCAACTGGACAGTCTGGCGGGGGAGCACCGCCTCCAGCAGCCACTCGCTGGCGATCCGCAGCCGGTTACCCGGAATGGAGAACAGGTGGTAGCCGTGGGTCACCGCCGCCGCCAGCGGTCCTGCCAGGGGCACCCCCAGGGGATTGGCGGCCGCCTGCACGCCCCCGAGGTCCACGACGAAGCCGAGGTCGTGATGCCGGTACGCCCGCGGCACCTGCCCCAACCCCAGCGAGGCGGCGATATTGTGCGCGACGAGCTTGCCCTGCCGCACCGCATGCTGGGCGGTCATCGGGGCTACGTCACCGGGCTGGTCCGAGATCGGCACCGCCGCGGCGTCGCCGCAGGCGTAGACCTCCGGGTGGGCGGGCACCTGAAGCCGCGGGTTGACCACGAGCCGGCCCTTCATCGTGGGCAGGCCGAAGCTCTCCACCAGCGGGTCGGGCCGCACCCCGACGCACCACACCAGCGTACGCGTGGGTATGTGCTCCCCGGTGGAGAGCTGGACCCCGTCCGCGGTGGCCTTCTCCACCGAGGTGTTCAGGTACAGCTCCACCCCGCGCCGGCGCAACACCCGGCTCGCCGCCAGCGAGAGCCGCTCGTCCAGTTCGGGCAGTATCCGGGGCGCGATGTCCAGCAGCAGCCACCGCGGCGGCGTACTCGCCAGCGCCGGCAACCGCCGCGCCAGCTTGCGGGTCAGTAGCTGGCCGTGCGCGGCCACTTCCGTGCCGGTGTAGCCGGCGCCCACCACCACGAACGTGTTGCGGGCGAGGCGCTCGGACGGGCTGTCGGTCAGCGCCGCCAGCTCTACCTGGCGGATCAGGTGGTCGCGCAGGTACAGCGCCTCCGGGATACCCCGGAAGCCGTGGGCGTGCTCGGCCAGCCCCGGGATCGGAAGCAACTTGTGCACACTGCCGACCGCGACCACCAGCCGGTCGTAGCGGACCGACCCCCGGTCGCCGCCGAGGGTGTGGAAGTCGACCCGCCGCTGGCCGAAGTCGATCGCGTCCACCTCGCCCGGGATCGCGCGTACCCCGGGTAAGAGCTGGTTCAGCGGCAGCGTGAGGCGGCGCGGGTCCAGCACGCCACCGGCGGTCTGCGGCAGCAGCGGCATGTAGAGGAAGTAGTTGGTGGTGCTGATCACCACCACTTCGGCGGCCTCCCGCACCAGCCGGCGTAGCCGGCGAGCGGCGTGGAAGCCGGCGAAGCCGGCTCCCACGACCACAATGCGTTGCCTCATGACATCGCCGGCTTGAGGACCACCTTGGAGTAGCCCTCCTCCCGGGCGTCAAACTTGGCGTACGCGTCCGGCGCCTCCTGCAGCGGCAGCTCCTTGGAGACCACGAAGCTGGGCTCGGCCCGACCCGCGATGATCAGGTCTCGCAGCTGCCGGTTGTACGCCTTGACATTGGTCTGACCGGTACCCATCCGCAGACCCTTCTCGAAGATGCGCCCCATCGCCAACAGCAGGTTGCCCCGCTTCGCATCCTCGTTCGGCGCACCCGGATCGTTGGTGACGTAGAGCCCGATCACCCCGATCCGCCCGGTGGCGCGTACCACCTCCGCCAGGGTGTTGAGCACCACCGCCGGCTGCTCCTCGCCCTCGGGCACGGTGGCCTGGTATCCCACGGCGTCGACCCCCTTGTCCACGCCCTGACCTTGGTTGAGGTCCATGATCTGCTCGACCGGGTCACCCTGGCTGTAGTCGATCGGCACCGCGCCGATCCGCTCGGCCAGCCGCAGCCGGTGCGGCACCTTGTCCACCGAGTACACGGTCGCCGCCCCGCGCAGCAGCGCGGAGTAGGCGGCCATCAGCCCGACCGGCCCGGCGCCCATCACGACCACCGTGTCCCCGGGGCTCACCTGCGCCAGCTCCGTGCCGTGGTAGCCGGTCGGGAAGATGTCGGCGAGCATCGCGAAGTCGTTCTCGTGCTCGTCGCCCGGCGGCAGGCGCAGGCAGTTGAAGTCGGCGAACGGGACCCGCAGGTACTCCGCCTGCCCGCCGCGGTAGGGCCCCATCGAGACATAGCCGTACGCGCCGCCCGCGAAGCCGGGGTTGACGGTGAGGCAGAAGCCGGTGTAGCCGGCCAGGCAGTTCCGGCAGAACCCGCAGGCCACGTTGAACGGCATCACCACCCGGTCGCCCTCGGTCAGGCTGGTCACCCCCGGGCCCACCTCGGTGATGATCCCCATGTTCTCGTGCCCGAACACCGTGCCCGGCTCAGCACCGGTCCGTCCCTCGTACATGTGCAGGTCGGAGCCGCAGATCGCGGTGGAGGTGATCCGTACGATCACGTCGTTCGGCGCTTCGATCCGCGGATCCTCCACCTCGGTCACCTCGACCTTGTGGGGCTCCTGATAGACCACTGCCTTCATCGTCAACCTCCTCTTAGCCAGCCAGCGCCGCCTGGCGGGCGAAGTGCTCCACCAGGGCTCGACAGAACGCCGGTAGGTCTTTCGGGCCACGGCTGGTGATCAGGATGTTCGGTCCGTGGTCGTCGATCCGGACCTCTTCGTCCACCCAGGTGCCGCCAGCGTTGCGGATGTCGGTCTGCAAGCTCGGCCAGGAGGTGAGGGTGCGGCCGCGTACCACGCCGGCCTCCACCAGCATCCAGGGTGCGTGGCAGATCGCCGCCACAGGCTTGCCGCGCTCGACCATTTCGCGGACGAATCGCACCGCGCGCTCGTCCAGTCGCAGCCGGTCCGGGTTCGCCACGCCGCCGGGCAGGACCAGCGCGGCGTAGTCCGTCACCCGGGCCTGGTCCAGCGGGACGTCCACCGGCCAGGTGTCGCCCCGGTCGAGGTGCTGGAACAGGGCCACGTCACCGGGTCGTTCGGAGATCAGGCGCGGCTGCCCGCCCTCACCCCGCACTACCTCCCACGGTTGCGTCAGTTCGATCTGTTCGGTGCCTTCGATGGCGGTCAAGAACGCCACCGGCAGGCCGTTGAGCTTGCCAGCCATGCCCCCCGCGCCTCTCTTCTGCTCGTCGTCCGACGGATTGGGGAACCCCTACCCGGCTCGGCGAGGCGTACACATGCCCGGCCCGGGACCACACGAACCCGGGGGGCGGCGACGAAGCGCCCGTGCAGTTTCGCCAAAACTGCGGTTTCGGCGCGCGCCGAGACCGCAGTTTTGGCGAAACTGCGTGAGGAGAGCGTGAGAAGGCGGGGCCGCGGCTCAGGGCAGAGGTACGGAGGACTGGGTCAACTCGATCGTGGTCGAGGTCGGCTCCAGGTCAACCTCTTGCCGCAGCAGGCCGAAGCCGGGGGCGAACCAGAAGACCATCTGGCCCTGAACCGAGCCGAAGGTGCTGTGCTCCACCTCCATGGTGAGTTCCACCACGTACGCCTGCGCCGAGCCGGCCGGCGTGGTCACGGACTCGAAGCCGCGCCCGCTCACCGTGTAGGTCACGTCGCTGCGCCCACCGATGATCGGGCCCGTGAACTCGACGAACGTCTCACCGGTCGCGGTGTCGCCCGACTCCAACGCGCTGATCGAGGGGAACGTGACGTCAGGCCCGGTACCGGTCACCTCGATCCCGGGCGCGGCGGCGGCGAACGTACTCGCGCCGATGCTCAGGCTGCCGTCCGGGCCGGTGGTGAAGGTCCGGTCCACGGTTACCGGCCCGCCGTCGCCCGCGGCGGTCTCGGTGGCCGTCACCACCACTCCGCCGTTGCCGGAGGTGACGCTGTCCACCGCCACTTCGGAAGTGACATCGGGGGAGGTGTAGGTCAGCGTCGCCCCTTCCACCGGCGGGTAGAAGTACAGGGCCTGGCCGGCCGGCGCATCGTCCGCCGGTGCGCTGGTGGCGTCCGCCGGTGGGCCGGTGGGCGCCGGTGCGGAGCCGTCCGAGCCGTCGCCGTCCTGATCGCACGCCGCGGCGAGCGGGACCACCAGGCCCAGGACCATCACGGCCAGTACGGACCGAAGGGGACCGAATGGTCGTAGAGCGCGTACAGACACGCCGTGCCTCCTTACCGAGGAGCAGGGGAGACGTCAGCCTACGGCACCGGGGCAACCTTCCATCCCGGTGAGCGGTCCGGAAGCGCTGCGCAGTTTCGCCAAAACTGCGCGGTCGGGCGGGCCCGAGACCGCAGTTTCGCCAAAACTGCGCGGTGGGGCGGGCCCGAGACCGCAGTTTCGCCAAAACTGCGCGGTCGGGGGTGCCGGAGGCCGCGGTCTTGGCGAAACTGCGAGGGACGTTAGGGCTTGCGGGCGAGCCCGCCGTAACCCAGCCGGGAGCCGTCGCTGTCGGCCAGATCCGGGTCCTCCGCGCCCCATACGCCGATGTGGGCGATCCCGGGCGCGGCCCCGTCGTAGGGCGGCACCAGCTCCAGCCCGGCGAAGAACCGCTCGATCTCGGTCCGGGTGCGGTCGGTCGCCGGGTTGGCGGAGTTCTGGTAGATCTTGGTGCCCACCTCGCGCGCGTCGTCGGAGATCTGGTGGGACATGGAACCGTGGGACAACGCCAGGTACGAGCCGGACGGCAGCGCATCCATGTACCGCCGCACCAGGCCCCACGGGTCGTCGTCGTCCGGCACGAAGTGCAGCAGGGCGACGAACAGCAAGCCGACCGGCCGGGTGAAGTCGATCAGCGCCCGGGTCTTCGGATGCTCCAGGATCGCCTCCGCCTGGCGTACGTCGGCCTGGAACACGGCTACCCGCTCGTCGCCGGCGAGCAGCTCCTGCGCCTTGGCGACGGCCAGCGGGTCGATGTCCACGTACACCACTCGGCCGTCGGAGGTGTGCTCGGCCACCACGTCGTGGGTGTTGCGCTGGGTGGGTAGGCCAGCGCCGACGTCCAGGAACTGGGTGATGCCGAACTCGGTCACCATCCGGCGGACCGCGCGTTGCAGGAAGCCGCGGTTGGCCGACGCACCGTCGGCGATGTCGGGCAGGGACTGCAGGATCATTTCGGCGGCGGCCCGGTCGACCGGTGTGTAGGCGTTACCGCCCAGGTAGTAGTCGTACATGCCGGCGGCGGTGGGGCGGTTCGCGGCGTCCGGGGTGTTCATGCGACTCTCCAAAGGGGCGAGAGGAATCGGGCAGGCATCAGGAAACAGGCTGGCTGAGTCGCTATCGTAGCGATCGGGCACGATGGTCGCGAGCTGGCCTCAGGTAGAAGAAAACGCGTGCCTGCGCCGTGACTCTCCGCGTGGCGCGCCGGCTCGCGAGCGACCGCGGGATCCCCGACGGGTCTGCTCTACCCTCGATGACTGTGACTGACGCGAGCCCTCATCCGGCGATGGCTAGCCGGCTACGTGGCTTGGGCACGACCATCTTCGCGGAGATGTCCGCCTTGGCCGCGCGTACCGGTGCGATCAACCTCGGGCAAGGCTTCCCGGACACCGACGGGCCGGCGGTGATGCTGGAGGCCGCGGTCGAGGCGCTCCGCTCCGGGCAGCACAACCAGTACCCGCCCGGGCTGGGCATCGCCCCGCTGCGCGAGGCGATCGCCGCGCACCAGCGGCGCTTCTACGATCTGGAGTTCGACCCCGAGACCGAGGTGCTGGTCACCACCGGCGCCACCGAGGCGGTAGCGGCGGCCGTGCTGGCGCTGGTGGAGCCCGGTGACGAGGTGGTCGCGCTGGAGCCCTACTACGACTCGTACGCCGCGGTGATCGCGATGGCCGGCGGGGTGCGGGTGCCGGTGACCTTGGCGGCGCCAGAGTTCCGGCTGGACCTGGCGGCGCTGCGGGCCGCGGTCACGCCGCGTACCAAGCTCCTGCTGATCAACTCGCCACACAACCCCACCGGCGCCGTGCTGACCCGCGAGGAGCTCGCCGGGATCGCCGCGCTCGCCCGCGAGCGCGACCTGCTGGTGGTCACCGACGAGGTCTACGAGCACATGACCTACGACGGGGTGCCGCACCTGCCGCTGGCGACCTTCCCCGGCATGCGGGAGCGCACGGTCACCATCTCCAGCGCCGGGAAGACGTTCGCGGTGACCGGGTGGAAGATCGGCTGGGTGTGCGCTCCGGCCGGGCTGGTGGCCGCGGTACGCACCGCCAAGCAGTTCCTCACCTACGTCTCCGGCGGCCCGCTGCAACCCGCGGTGGCGCTGGCGCTGGGCCTGGACGACGGCTACTACCAGCGGCTCAAAGACGAACTGCAGGCCAAGCGAAACCTGCTCTGCGACGGGTTGGCGGAGCTCGGCTTCGAGGTGTCGGTGCCGCGCGGCACCTACTTCGTCACCACCGACGTGCGTCCACTGGGGTACGACAGCGGGGTGGAGTTCTGCCGGATGCTGCCGGAGCGGTGCGGGGTGGTGGCGATCCCACACGAGGTCTTCTACGACCACAAGGAGGCCGGCCGGCCGCTGGTGCGGTGGGCGTTCTGCAAGCGCGACCAGGTGCTCACCGAGGCGCTGGCGCGGCTGCGTACCGGGCTGCGCGCCTGACCGCGGCGGCGGTTACGCCAGCAGGCCGAGGTCGCGGGCCACGGCGGCGGCCTCGGTGCGGTTACCGACCGCCAACTTGGCGATGATCCGCGACACGTGCACGCTCGCGGTCTTGGGGGTGATGTACAGCTCCTCGGCGATCCGCCGGTTGCTGTACCCGGCGGCGACCAGCGCCAGCACCTCCCGCTCGCGCCGGGTCAGGCTCTCCCCGTCCGCGCCCCACCGCCCGGCGACTCGCAGGCCCAGCCGCCGGGCCAGCGTCTCCGCGGCCTCGGTCAGCGGGGCGGCGGCGAGGTCCGCGGCGATCCGCCGCGCCTCCAGCACAGCGTCGGCGGCGGCGGCCCGTTCACCGGCGGCGGCCGCCGCCTCCGCCAACCGCAGCAGCGCGCCCGCCCGCGGATACGGCTGCCCGTCCACCCGCCAGGCCGCGACCGCGGCCTGCCAGGCCGGGTACGCCTCGACCGGCTCCGCGAACTCCGCGGCGACCTGCGCGGCGAAGGCCCGCTCGGCCGGGTACCGCACGGGCACGGTGGCGGCGAGCTCCTGGACCCGTTCCCGCACCGGGGCGGCGCCGGCCACGACCGTGGCCCGGGCCGCGGCGGCCAGCAGCGGCCAGGCGTAGCGCGGGTCGCTGGCCAGCTCCGGGTCGGCCAGCGCCTCGCTCGCCACGGCGACCGCCGCCGGCGGGTCTGCCAGCGCGGCCGTGATCCGCAGCTCCCGCAACGGCAACCGGAACTGGCCCTCCACATAGGGCCGGGCAAGGTACGCGGCCGCGCGGGCGACGAACTTGTGCGCCTCCGGGTGCCCCCGCGCCAGCCGCAGCCGGGACCGCACGGTCATCCAATGGATGGCCTTGGAGCCGATGAGATCGAGCCGGGCCGACTGGGCGCACAAGCGCTCCGCCTCGTCCCACTCGCCGAGCGCGAACAGCGCCTCCGCCCGGTTAGAGAGCAGGAACGCGCCCTTGCTGCGGCTGACCCCCAGCCGCGCCGCCTCGGTGATGCCGTCGCCGGCGGTCGCGGCCGACTCCGCGTACTCGCCCACTTCGTACAGCAGGTCGGAGATGTTGACCAGCGCGCGCACCAGGCCCTTCCCGTCGCCGATCTGTTCGGCGTCCCGGGCGGCCCGTCGCAGCTCGGTGAGGGCCACCTCGGGGGAGAGCTTGCGGCTGCAGAGCTGGCCGTAGGTGATGGTGGCGGAGACCCGCGCCGCGATGTCGCCCAGGTGCTGGGCCGCGGCCGCCGCTTCCTGGGCGATGCGCCCACCCTCCTGCCAGTCCGACCGCATGGTGGCCACGGCGATGTCGGCGAGCAGCGGGGCGCGCTCGGCGGCGTCGGGCACCCGGCTGGCGAGCCGGTACGCCTCGCGGACCTCCGCCGCGCCGTCGCTCCTGCTCAGGATGGCTAATATGCAGGCCTGCCGCTCCAGCAGGCGGGCGGCGCGCAGCGGCTCCCGCTCCCGGTCCACCTCGGCCAGGGCCGCCCGGGCCAGCCGCAGCGCCCGCTCCCGGTCGCCGGCCGCATCGGCCGCGTACAGGCCCTCCTCCAGCACCTCCAGGTGGCTCATCCCGATCCGGTCGGCGGCGTCCGGCACCTGCTCCCACAGCTCCAGCACCCGCTCCAGCAGGCTGTGTTTCTCCGCGTACGCGAACCGCTCGCCGGCGGCGGTGGCCGCCCGCAGGGCGGCGGTGAGTGCCCGCGGGTGGTCGTGCGCGGCGTACCAGTGGTACGCGACCGCGGAGAGGGCCTGGCCCGGCCCGCCAGCCAGGCCCGGCTCAGCCTCGATCGCGGCGGCGTAGCGCGCGTGCAGCCGGGCGTGCTCGCCCGGCAGCAGGTCGTCGTGGACCGCCTCGCGGACCAGGGCGTGCCGGAAGGCGTACCCGTCGTCGGGCTCGACCACCACGAGCTGGCTGGAGATCGCGGCGCGCATCGCCTCCTCCAG
>DATGPS010000049.1:0-24516 GCA_035304685.1 Natronosporangium sp.
GCCCACGCGCTGAGCTTCGGTGGCGTGGTCCACCGCCGCCGCCCGCTGCTGCGCGCTGCCGCCGTGGCCGGTCCGAGGCTGGCGATGGGCAACCGGGAGGTCGCCGATGCGGTATGACCCCGGGCGTGCCACAACGCCGCCCAAGGTGAACGGCCACGATGTAGCCGCGGTTCCGTTGACGCCGGAACCGTCCCCGCCGCCCCGCGCGTGGCAGCCGCCACCGGTGGTGGACTACGCCACGGTCCGCCAGCTCCATCGGGCGGTCGCGGATGAGCTGGCGGAGCTGTTGCGCCAGGCCGGACCGGCGGAGAAGCTGGACCCGACCGCCCTGGGCGAGCAGCTGGTGGCCCGCCACGTCAAGGAGTACGTCGACGCCGAGCGGCTGCGCGGCAACCTGATCACCGACAGCGACGAGCGGGCGCTGCAGGACGCGGTCGCGGGTGAACTGGTGGGCCTGGGCCGGCTGAAGATCCTGCTCGCCGACCCGCAGGTGGAGAACATCCACGTGCTCGGCTACGACCGGGTGCGGGTGGAGCGCAGCGACGGATCCATCGTGGAGGCCGGGCCGATCGCCGACAGCGACGAGGAGCTGCTGCAGTTGTTGCAGACCCTGGCCCGGCAGGGTCCGGGTACGGAGCGGGCGCTCACCACGTCGCACCCGCTGCTGGACCGGGAGCTGGTCGACGGCAGCCGGCTGGCCGCGGCCCACCAGGTCACTCCCCGCCCGTACGCGGCGATCCGGCGCCACCGGCACGTGCACGTCAGCCTGGACGAGCTGGTGGAGCTGGGCGGCATCGACCCGCTGATCCGGGACTTCCTCGCCGCCGCGGTGGACGCCCGGGCCAACATCATGGTCGCCGGGCCGGCGGACGCCGGCAAGACCACCCTGATGCGGGCGTTGGCTTCGCGGATCCCCTCGCACGAGGCGTTCGTGGTGTTGGAGGAGTCCCGCGAGCTGGGCCTGCACACCACGGGCCGGCATCCGTGGGCGATGAGCTTCGAGGCGCGGGAGGGGCACGGGGAGCGCGGTCCGGATGGGCGCCCGGAGGGCCAGATCACGCTGGACGACCTGATCGCGTTCGCGCTGCGGATGTCGGCCCCACGCATCATCGTGGGCGAGGTCCGCAGCCATGAGATCGTCGCCATGCTCAAGGCGATGCGCTCCAGCCTCGGTTCGATGTGCACTATCCATACCCGGTCGGCGGCGGCGGTGATGGACCGGATCGTGGAACTCGCGCTCTCCCACGGTCCGGGTATGACCGCGGAACTGGCGCAGCGGATGGCGGCCGGGTCGCTGGATCTGATCGTCTATCTGACCTTGCGGGATGAGCGGCAACGCGGCGGCGGGAAGCTGCGCTACGTGTCCAACGTCGTCGAGGTCCACGACAGCTTCGAGGCTGGCCGGGTGGTCACCACGGAGGTCTTCGGCCCCGGCCCGGACGGCCGGGCGATCCCGCGCCACCTGCCGGAGCACCTGCGGGAGCGGCTCGCCCTGGTGGGGTATGACGCGCGCGTCCTAGTGCCCTACATCGAGGCCGGCCGCGGCGCTTGGCGGACCGGCGCCACCGCCTCGGCGCCGGTGCGCCCGCCGGGCGGCGTCACCTGGTCTGAGGGCGGTACACCGGGGGGAGTGGTATGAGGATCCTGGACGCGTACGTGGCGGTGCTCGGGGCACTGGCCGCTGGCGGGATCGTGCTGGTGATCGCCGGCCTGCGGGGTACCACCACGCCGGCCGGACACCGGCCGGGACCGCCGTCGCGCCTGCGCCGCTGGTGGCGGGGGAGCGGCCGGACCCGGGGGGAGCGGACCGCCCGGCAGGCCCTGCTGGTGGGCGGCGCCGTGGTGGGGGTGCTCGGGTACGCGATCTCGGGGGTACCCGCGATCGGCCTGCTCACCGGCCTGGCGGTGCCCGGTATCCCGTGGCTGTGGGGGGTGGGTAAGCGGGAGGAGCGGGCCATCGCCCGGGCCGAGGCGCTGGGGGACTGGACCCGGCGGTTGAAGGACGAGCTAGCCGCCGGCACCGGGCTGACCTCCGCGATCGTCGCTACCGCCGACACCGCGCCCACGGTCATCGCCGGAGAGGTGCGCGCGCTGGCGGCGCGGCTGCAGGCCGGGGCGAATCCGCAGCGGGCCCTCTACCAGTTCGCCGCCGACCTCGACGACGCGGTCGCCGAGCAGGTGGTGGTGGTCCTGCTGCTGCACCTCTCCGACCGTGGCCAGCACCTCACTGAGGTGCTCTCCGCGATCGCCGCGGACACCGCCAAGCAGGTCTCGATGCGCCGGGAGGTACATGCCAAGCGGACCCAGCCGCGCAACACGGTCCGGTTCATGACGGTCTTCGGCGTGCTGGTGGTGCTGCTGCTGGCGCGCGGCGACCTGATGACCGTGTACGCGACCCCGCGCGGTCAGGTGATCCTGGTGGTACTCGCGGGGGCGTTCTTCGCCACCGTCGCCTGGGTGCGCTCGATGAGCCAACCACCTCCGCAGCAGCGCTTCCTCACCGGAGACCAGCGCTCCCCCCGCCGGGGACCGGGGTTGCGGTTCGACGCGGCCCGCCGCGCCGCGCCGGGCGCACTCGCCCGTCCGGAGGTGAGCTGAATGGACTGGACCACTCTCGCCGCCCTGGCGATCGGCGCGCTCGCCGGTACCGGGGTGTTGCTGCTCGTCAACGAGCTGCTGCCGGCCACGCCGGCGCTGGGTGCGGCCCTGAACCGGCTGCACCCGGAGCTGACCCGGGAGCGCTCGACCGCGGAGTTCCTCACCCGGTGGCTGCGGCGGTTCCCGGTGCCGCGCGAAAGCCTGGCGCTGCTCGGCCGCACCACCGGCCAGTACTACACCTCGCTGCTGGTGGCCGCGCTGGCCGGGCTGGCGCTGCCGGTGGTGGCCGGGGTCATGCTGGCCACTTCCGGCCGGCACCTGCCGGTGCCGCTGGTGGCCGCCGGCGGGGCGATGAGCCTCGCCGGGGCGGCCGGGTTCGCGCTCGCCGCCCACAGTGACGTCACGTTCAAGGCCCGGCGGGTCCGCCGGGAGTACCGCCAGGTGGTCGCGGTCTACCTGGCGCTGGTGGCGATGGAGCGGGGCGCCGGGCACGGCTCGGTGGAGTCGCTGGAGCGGGCCGCGGCGGTGGGCGAGGGGTGGGTGGTCCGGCAGATCCGCGAGGCGCTGCTGCGAGCCCGGTCCCACCACCGTCCACCCTGGGACGAGCTACGGGAGCTCGGCAGCCGGATCGGGGTGCCGGAGCTGCGCGACGTGGGGCACATCATGCACAGCTCCGGTAGCTCCGGCGCGCAGGTCAGCCGGACGCTGTTGCAGCGGGCGGACTCGCTGCGGGACCAGATCCGCACCGAGGCGCTGGGGCGGGCCGAGGCGACCACGGGAAAGCTGGAGATCCCGGGCGCGGTGCTGCTGGCGATCCTGGCGGCGTTCGTCATCTACCCGCTCACCCAACGTGTCTACATCGGCCTCGGATAGCCGGGAGGGTGTCTCATGTTCACAGTCGTCACGGCGCTGCGCGCGTGGCTCAGGCCGGCGGGGCAGGACCGGGGGGAGACCGGACCGCTCGGGTACGCGGTCATGGTCTCCGCGATCGTACTGCTGGCGATCTTCGTGGTGGCCTGGGGGGAGGATGTGGCCAGGTTCTTCATGGAACAGATCGAGCAGGTCCCGGTCCAGGGTGACCCCGGATTCGGCGGCGGTGGTGGGGAGTAGCCGCGTGCGGGTGTGCGGGCGCGACCGTGGCGGCGGCCCGGTCGAGATGGCGATCGTGCTGCCGCTGGTGCTGGTGTGCGTGTTCCTCACCGCCCATCTGTGCATGGTCTACCTGGCCCGCCAGGCCGCGCTGTCGGTGGCCCAGGTTGCGGTGGCCGGGGAGCGGGCGTGGGGCGCGCCCGAGGGCGCCGGCGAGGCGCGGGCCGAGCGGTTCCTGGCCCGGCTGCCCGGCGTACTCGACCAGGTGGAGATCGAGCTGACCAACGACGGCGAGCAGGTCACCGCCACGGTCACCGGAAACGCCACCAGCATCATTCCCTGGTTCACCCACACCGTGACCCAGACCGCCTCGGGGCCGGTCGAGCGCGTGACGGAGGTGCCGTGACCGGCCGGTGGGGCGGCGAGCGGGGTTCCGCGGCGATCGAGGTGGCGATCCTGATGCCGCTGCTGGTCGCCATGTTCACCACCGCGGTGGTGTTCGGGCGGACCGCCAACGTGCTCAGCGCGGTGGAGGCCGCCGCCTACGACGCCGCCCGCACCGCCTCGATCGCCCGCGACGCCACCACCGCCCGGGAGCGGGCCCACACCACGGTGTGGGAGAGCCTCGCCGACCAGGGGGTGGGGTGCCTCGACGGCCCCCTGGTCACGGTGGACACCGACGGGTTCGACACTCCGGTCGGGACCCCGGCCTCGGTGACCGTGACGGTCACCTGCCGGGTGACCTTCTCCGACATCGACCTGCTCGGGGTGCCGGACGACAAGTACGTCTCGGCCAGCTTCGTCTCCCCCATCGATCAGTATCGGACTCGGCAATGAGCGGACCGCTGAACCGCACCAGGGGCGCGGCGCCGGCCCGCCCCCGCCCGTCCACCCGGTCGGGCGGGCGCACCAGCGACCGGGGCCGGGTCAGCGTGTTCGTCGCCGCCGCGATGCCGATGATGCTGGTCTTCCTGGCGCTGACCTGGGACGCCTCGGATTACCTGCGAGCCCTGCACCGCGCCGACAACATCGCCCACGAGGCGGCCCGGGCCGCCGGCCAGGGCATCGACCTGCCGCTGGCCGTCACCGGCGAGCAGATCGTGATCGACCCGGCGGCGGCGGAGGCGGCGGCCGCCGCCTACCTGGCCGATGCCGGAGTGACCGGCACGGTCCAGGTCAGTGACGACCGGCGCAGCGTGACCGTCACGGTCGCGGTGCCGCACCGGCCGCGGTTTCTGGGGGCGTTCGGCTTCGGTGCCCGTACCGCCACCGGCAGCGCCGAGGCTCATCTGGTGAACCAGTAGGAGGTGTCTGTGAACGCGTACCCGCGCTGGCCCGGCCGGCTGCTGCGGTGGCTCGTGGTGGCCCCCGCGGCTCTGGTCGCCGTGGCCGCACTGCTGGTGGGTGCGCCCGCGGCCCTGCTCGCGCTGGGCGGCAACCCGCTCCCGGGTGGGACGGTGTCGCTCACCGCGCTGTGGGACCTGCTCACCACGCCGGATGATGGGCGGCTGTTGCTCTGGGCCTTGTCGGTGGTGGGCTGGCTCGCCTGGGCGGCCGTGGCCAGCTCGCTGCTGCTGGAGATCGGGGCGCAGCTCATGGGGCGCCGTACGCCCCGGGTGCCGGGGCTGGCCGGGCCGCAGCGACTGGCGGGTCTCCTGGTGGCCGGAGTGCTGGCGGCGCTGACCTCACCGGGTGTGGGCCACGCGAACGCCGCGTTCGTCGACGCCGCGGTCCACGCCGACTATGTGGACCCGGCCCTGCGCGCCGACCCGTCAGCGGCGCCCTCCGCTCCCGGCACCGCCACGGAGCCGGCACCGGTGATCCACACCGTACAGCGGGGGGAGGGGCTGGTCGACATCGCTCAGCGCTACCAGGTGACGGTGGACCAGCTCGCGATCGCCAATCACCACCGGCCCCAGCCGGACGGGTTGAGTCTGCGCCCCGGGGAGCTGCGGGTCTACCCGGGGTGGCAGCTGGTCGTGCCGAATGCTCAGGGTGGGGCAGGCGCCGCGACCCAATGGGACGGCGGCGCCCCGGACGGCGACCTCGCGCCGGACGATGGTCTCGCGACCGATGACGCGGCCCCGGAGACGTCCGAGCCGGACGAGACGCAAGGTCCGCTCGTCCACGAGGTGGCCGAAGGGGACTGGATGTGGCACATCGCCGGGCGTTACCTCGGGGATGAGCTGCGCTATCCGGAGATCGCCGCGCTCAACCCGTCGTACGCGCAGCGGTACGCCGACTACCCCGACCACATCCAGCCCGGTGACCGGCTGGTTCTGCCCGCCGACGCGTACGACCGGGGCGAGCGCCGGCACGCGACCGGTGACCCGGTCTCCGGCGATTCGCAGGCCGCCGCACAGCCGGACCGGGACGCGCCGGACACCGGCCCGGACCGCGGTGGCCCAGACCGCGGCGAGCCGGGCGGTAGTGAACCGGGCGGCGAGGCGGAGCAGGACACGGACACGGACGGGGCTGACGGTACGGCCGACGAGGCGACCGACGGTGCGGCCGACTCGCAGGCGCCGCAGGAACCCGCGCCAGCCCCGGCGGCGCCGTCTCCCACGCCGCCGGCATCGCCCGCTCCGGCGCCACCGCCGCCCGCGACGCCCCCGGCCGCCAGCACGCCGCCGGCGGCCTCGCCCCCCGGCGCGGGCCCGGCTTCGCCGGCCGGGGAACCAGGGCAGGTCCCCGGCGCCGCGGCCGCGCCGAACCCGCCCGGAGTGGCCGGACCCGCGGACGACACCGCCCAGGCGGAGTCGGGATCCGGCTTCCTCGACGCCGGCCGGATGGCCACCGCCGGGGTACTCGCCTCGGTCCTGCTCGGTGCGCTGCTGGTGTACCGGTGGCGGAAGATGGCCCACCGGCGACCGGGCCGCGCCGTCGTCTCCGGGGCGGTGGCACCCACTGAGTCGACGCTGCGCGGCGCGGCTACCGCCGACATCGCTCGGCTGGACCAGGCACTGCGGCTGCTGTCCGCGCGACCGGAGGTCACCGGCGAGCCGCCGGACATCGGCGCGGTGTGGGTCTCCGGCGACGACATCCACCTGGTGCTCGCCGGAGAAGAGGCCACTGATCCGCCGGCGCCGTTCGAGGCCGGCTCCCGCGGCACCTGGGTCCTGCCCGGTGACGCGGAGCTGCCCGAGGTCTCCGGCGTGGCGCCCTTGCCGGCGCTCGTCACCCTCGGTTCCCAGCCCGGCCAGCACCTGCTGGTGGACCTGGAGCGGATCGGGATGCTCACCATCACCGGGCCGCCGGAGCGCACCAGTGACCTGCTGCGCTACCTGGTCGCCGAACTCGCCCACAATCCGTGGTCGGAGCTGGTAGAGGTGACCGTGGCCGGGTTCGACGACGAGCAGTCCCGGCGGCTGGTGGCGCTCAACCCGGACCGGATCACCGCGGCCTCCTCGCTCGCGGAGGCGGTCGCGGCGCTGCGGCAGCGGGTGGAGCACACCACCGATGCGCTGGCCGCCCACGGACTGGCGGACTCGCTCCAGGGCCGGGTCCGAGACACCGCCACCGACACCTGGGCCCCGCAACTGCTGCTGATCGACCAACCCCCACCGGAGCAAGAGGACCTGCTGCTGGACCTGGCCGACGCCGTCGGCCGCGCCAACCGGCGGTGCGCGGTGGCGGTGGTCGCCTCCACCCGCCCCTCGGTCGGCTCCGGCCGGCGTACCGTCACCATCACCGACGACGGCATGCTCAGCGCCGCGTTCCTCGACGATTCGCACCCGCTGCCGGCGGTCGGGCTCCCAGCGGAGCTGCTGCAGCCGTTCGCGGACCTGGTCGGTGACGCCGCATCCCCGGCGGATCACCCGATCCCGCCGGCGCCCGAGCCCTGGGCCGCCGGCACCGACCTGACCGGCAACCCCACCGGTGACCAGCGGGATGACCTGACCGGCGACTCCGGCGCGGCCGCCGCGCCGGCGGTCCCGGCCCCGCGGGCGGCCGAGCCGGCGGCCCCGGCGCTCGACGAGGACACTCCGGTCCAGCCCCTGCCCGTGATCACTACGCCGGCCGGCCCGCCGGACGACCCAGGTCTGGACGAGGCGGTAGCGGCCTGGTGGGCCGGGGCCATCCAGCCACCCCGGATCGCGCTGCTGGGCCCGGTCGAGGTGACCGCCCCCGGACAGTACCCCTCCCACCGCGCAAGAGTCTGCCAGGAGCTGGTGGTCTTCCTCGCCGCCCGGGGGGCGGACGGGGCGGAAGCCACCGAGATCACCCGCGCGCTGTGGCCCCAGCAGGAGGTGCCCCCCACGCTACGCACCGCGGTCATCATGAGTGTCCGGCGGTGGCTGGGAAACGCGCCCGACGGTGAACAGTGGCTCTCCGAGGCGGTGCCCGACGGCCGGTACCGCCTACGGGAAGGGTTGCTCGTGGACTGGCACCTGTTCCGCCGGCTGCGCGCCCGGGGGGAGCGGCGCGGCGCGCCGGGCGCCGCCGACCTGCGGGCGGCGTTACGGCTGGTGCGCGGCGCGCCGCTACCCGAGGCTGGGCGGCCGGCAGGGCTGCGGGTGCCCTACAGCTGGCTGCCCGGCTCGGTGTTCGCCCCGGAACTGATCGTCGCCGGCGTGGTGGACACGGCTCACCGGCTGGTGGACCTCAGCCTCGCCGCCGGCGATCTGGCCACCGCGCGGTGGGCGGTCCGGCAGGCCTGGCTCGCCGATCCCCGCCGCACCGACGACCACCCGTGGCGGGACCTGATGCGGATCGCCCACGCCGAAGGGGATGGTGCGCAGGTGCGGACCATCCTCCACGAGCTGCTGCGCTGGCGGGACGCCGAAGACCTCGACGAACTGTCACCGGCGACCCAGAGACTGGTCGCCGCCCTGCTGGAGGGTCGCGATGTCTGAGTCCACTCCCCCGACCTCCGAGGAGCCCCGGCAGACCGCGCCGGACGCTACCGCGGCGGATGCCCACGGGACCCGACCGGCGGCGAGCGGCGGGCCAGCCCCGGCTCCCGATGATCCGGACGCGTCCACGGTCGACTACGGGAGACCATTCACTGTGGAGTTCGATCCGACGGGGGAGGAGCCGCCGGTCATCGACCCGAGCGAGCTAGCCGCGCTGGAGCCGGTATCGGAGACCACGACCCGGGTACGCCGGGTGCAGCCACTGGTCGACGAACCGAGCGGGGTGGTGGCCCGCTACCTGTTCCCGACCGAGCGCTACCGGGGGGAGTGGCGTCACCACCCGATCTTCCTGGCGACCCCGATCACGGTCGCGGTGGTGGCCACCATCGGCATCGGCCTCGGTGGCGGCTTCCTCCAGGCCGGGATGGGAGCCGGGTGGGTCGCGCCGCTGGCGTTCCTGGCCTGGCTGGGGGTCATGGGCTGGGTGGCGTGGAAGGTCGCGTACTGGCACTTCGAGCGGTTCATCCTCACCAACAAGCGGGTGATGGTGGTGCACGGCATCATCACCCGGCACGTGGCGATGATGCCATTGGAGCGGGTGACGGACATGAAGTACGAGCAGACGCCGCTGGGCCGGATCCTCAACTACGGCACGTTCGTGCTGGAGTCCGCCGGGCAGGACCAGGCCCTCCGGGAGGTCGCACAGCTGCCCAACCCGAACGAGCTCTACCTGCGGGTGGTGGAGGAGATGTACGACCCGGGGGCGGTGGAGGCCCGCCTCGACCGCAGTGGGGACGGGGCCGACGCCTGACCGCCTGCCCCCTTGCACCCGGGTGGCCCGGTCGTGGTCTGCGATCAGGACCGACCGTAGGATAGGCTCACGACGCGTCGAGACCCCCAGGGGGCGATCATGAATTTCAGCAGCTTGACGAGGCCGGGACCGCTCATCGTCCTGATCGTGGTGCTGGTGCTGCTGTTCGGGGCGAAGCGGCTGCCGGACGCCGCCCGGGCGCTCGGGCGGTCGCTACGGATTATGAAGGCCGAGACCAAGGGCCTGGTCGACGAGGGCAGGAGCGACGACCTGGCGGAGAAGGCCGATGCCCAGGCCGGTCGGCAGCCCCTGCCGAAGGAGGACGCGAAGCAGCCGGGGGAGGAGCCGGTCACCGGCGAGGTGGTGGACCCACCGCAGCGGGCGCGAGAGCGCTGATCGGGAGGACCGTGCCGGGTGAAGCTCCTGCCGTGGCGCCGAGGTCCGAGCCGGTTCGCACGCGCCGCCGACGGGTCCATGACCCTGGTCGAGCACTTCTTGGAGCTGCGTAGCCGGTTGTTCAAGGCCAGCCTGGCGGTGGTGGCCGGCCTGGTGGTGGGGGTGCCGATCGCCCGCTCGGTGCGGGAACGGCTCGCCGAGCCGTACTGCTCCGCGCTGGCGAACCTCGACCAGCTGCCAGAGAGCGGGTGCAGCTTCACCCAGCTCGGTCCGCTCGACGTCTTCCTGCTGGACCTGAAGATCGCCCTCGGCGTGGCGCTCATCCTCTCGCTGCCGATCTGGCTCTACCAGCTGTGGGCGTTCATCGCGCCGGGGCTGCACCGGCGCGAGCGGCGCTGGGCGTACGCGTTCGTCGCGATCGCGGCACCACTGTTCCTCGGCGGCGCCGCGCTGGCGTACCTGGTCCTGGAGCGCGCGCTCGGTTTCCTGCTCGGCCTCGCGGGCGAGAGCATCGAGACCCAGCTCGAGATCACCCGGTACGTCTCGTTCGCCGTCAACATGATGCTGACCGCCGGGTTCGCGTTCCAGTTCCCGCTGGTCATCCTGATGCTGAACTTCACCGGTATCGCCAGCGCGCGCCGGCTGCTCGGCTGGTGGCGGGTCACGGTCTTCATCATGTTCGTCCTGGCGGCGCTGATCACCCCCACGCCGGAGCCGTTCACCATGACGGCGATCGCGCTGTCCCTGTGCACGCTCTACTTCATCGCGGTCGGGGTGGCCTTCCTCAACGACCGGCGCCGGGCCCGGCGCCGCGGCCCGTATGCGGACCTGGCCGATGACGAGATCTCCCCGCTGGACGAGACGGTGGAGCCGGTGACCGCCGGTGAGCCGGTCGAGCCGCCGACCGCGGTGGGTGAGCCCGGACCGATCTCGCGGCCGTCGGCGCGCGGCTACGACGACATCGCCTGAGGGTCGCCGTAAGACTTCGCCGGTACGCGAAACCGCGCCGATCCGGGACCGCTGGTCCCTGATCGGCGCGGCTGAGTGGCGGTGAAGGTCAGTGCGACTTGACGTCGCCGGGCTTGGCCTCGATCACCGGCTTGTCACCGCTCTTGATCTGGATCTTTCTCGGCGCTTCGACCGGCTTGGTGACGTTCTTGATCCGCAGCCGCAGCAGTCCGTTGTCCGCCTCCGCCTCCACCTGGTCGGCGGTCACCCCCTCCGGAAGCTGGAAGCTGCGCCGGAACGCGCCGTAGCGCACCTCGCGGACCAGGACGCGGCCGCGGGTATCCTCCCAGCGGTCCTTGCGCTCCCCGCTGACCGAGAGCCGGCCCTCGGCCACCTCGATATCGATGTCGTCCACGTCCACGCCGGGCAGCTCAAGGGTGATCACCACGTCGCTGCCGTCCGTGGCCATCTCCACCGGCGGTACGTACTGGTAGGTCGCCGCGCCGAAGGTGCGGCGCACCAGCTCGTCGAATTCGTCGTCCAGCCGCGCTAGGGCGGTGAACGGATCCCATCGCATCAGTGCCATCGCATCCACCTCCATCACACCACACGACCCAGTTCCATTGTTAGCACTCTCAAGTCGAGAGTGCTAATCCCATTAATAGAGACGCGCTCTGGCGCTGATCTATTCCCTCGCGGTGTCACGCGCCGGGCGTCGCCGGAGGATGCGTGCCATCCCCCGGGACGCCGGCGCCCCGCGCACCCGCCGCATCCGTCTATCCACACGCGGGCACCGGTGGCGGTAAGTTCAGCGCGTGACCAAGACCGATCTCGCCGCTTCGGTGGCCGTCCTCACCAACCACACCGCCGGCCGGGGCCGGCGCCACCGCCTGGTGCCGGCGGTGCTGGAACGTCTGGCAGGCGCCGGCCTCCCGATCCGGCAACTGGCGGCGACCACCGGCGCCACCGCCGAGGCCGCGTGCCGCGAAGCGGTGGCCGCCGGAGCCGCCGCGCTGGTGGCGCTCGGCGGCGACGGCACCCTGCACGCCGCCCTGCAGGCCGTGGCCGGCACCTCCGTGCCGTTCGGGGTGGTGCCGCTGGGGACCGGGAACGACCTGGCGGCCGGGTTCGGCCTGCCCCGGGATCCGCTGGCCGCGGCCGGCGCACTCGCCACCGCGCTGCGTACCAACCGCAGCCGCCTGGTCGACCTGGCGCGGATCACCGGCGCGGACGGCACCCAGCGCTGGTACGGCGGGGTGCTCGCGGCCGGATTCGACGCCATCGTCAACGAGCGCGCCAACCGGATGCGGTGGCCGCGGGGGGACCGGCGGTACGACCTCGCCATCCTGGCGGAGTTGGCGCGGCTACGGCCACGCGCCTACCGCCTGGAGTTGGACGGCACGGCGCACGAATTCGAGGGCGTGCTGGTGGCGGTCGGCAACACGACCAGCTACGGCGGCGGGATCCGGATCTGCCCCCAGGCGGACCCCACCGACGGCCGGCTCGACGTGGTGGTGGGCCTGGCGATGAGCCGTACCCGGCTGATCCGGCTGCGCCCGGCCGCGGAGCGCGGCACCCACCTGCGGCACCGCCTGGTCCGCGCCTACCAGGCGCGGGAGGTACGGCTGGCGTGCGAAGGCATCACCGCGTACGCCGACGGTGAGCGCTGCTGCCCGCTGCCGGCGACCATCACCGCCGTCCCCGGCGCGTTGCGGGTCCTCGCCGCGTAGACCAGGCACCGGCTGCGTACACCAGGCACCGGGGAGGTAGGTCAGGCACCGGGCACGTAGATTGGGGGCATGGACAGCCCCGCCGAGCGGCCCGCCGACCGCCGGCGGGCAGACCCGGCTACCGCCCAGCTCGCCGCGTTCACGGCCGGGTTGCCGTTCCCCCTCGACGACTTCCAGCGCACCGCGTGCGAGGCCCTGGCGCACGGCAGCGGGGTACTGGTGTGCGCACCGACCGGCGCCGGCAAGACCGTGGTGGGGGAGTTCGCCGTACACCTCGCCCTGCACGCGGGCCCGGCGGCGGGTAAGTGCTTCTACACCACCCCGATCAAGGCGCTGTCCAACCAGAAGTACCACGACCTGGTCGGCCGGTACGGGCCGGAGAAGGTCGGCCTGCTCACTGGGGACAACTCCATCAACGGCGAGGCGCCGGTGGTCGTGATGACCACCGAGGTGCTGCGCAACATGCTCTACGCCGGCTCCCCGACCCTGGCCGGCCTGGCGTACGTGGTCATGGACGAGGTGCACTACCTCGCCGACCGGTTCCGGGGTCCGGTCTGGGAAGAGGTGATCATCCACCTGCCGGCCAGCGTGTCGCTGGTGGCCCTCTCGGCCACCGTCTCCAACGCGGAGGAGTTCGCCGAGTGGCTGGTCACCGTCCGGGGCGAGACCAGGGTGGTGGTCAGCGAAGAACGACCGGTGCCGTTGTGGCAGCACATGCTGGTGGGGCGGCGGATGTTCGACCTGCTCCGGGGGCCCACGGGCGGGTCCGGGAAGGAGCCGGAGGCGGCCGAGGAGGCGGCGTTCGTCCAGGAGGTGAACCCGGAGTTGCTGCGCTACACCCGCGAGCTCCTCCGGCGCAGCGGTGGCGAACGCGGGCGGGGCCGGCCGTATCGCGGGTGGCGGGCGCTGATGCCGAGCCGACCCGAGGTGGTCGAGCGGCTGGACCGGGAGGGGCTGCTACCGGCGATCGTGTTCATCTTCAGCCGGGCGGGGTGTGACGCCGCGGTGCAGCAGTGCCTGGCGGCCGGCCTGCGGCTGACCACCTCGGCCGAGCGGGACGAGATCCGCCGGATCGTCACCCGGCGGGTAGCCGGTATCTCCGCCGCGGACCTGGCCGCGCTCGGCTATCAGCGGTGGCTGGCCGGGCTCGAGCGCGGGCTCGCCGCCCACCACGCCGGAGCGCTACCGGCGTTCAAGGAGGCGGTGGAGGAGCTGTTCGTGCGCGGCCTGGTGAAGGTCGTCTTCGCCACCGAGACCCTGGCGCTGGGCATCAACATGCCCGCCCGGTCGGTGGTGCTGGAGCGGCTGGTCAAGTTCGACGGCGAAGCGCATGTGGACCTGACACCGGGGGAGTACACCCAGCTGACCGGCCGGGCCGGCCGCCGCGGCATCGACGTGGAGGGGCACGCGGTGGTGCTGTGGAGCCCGGAGGTCGACCCGCGGCACGTGGCCGGGCTCGCCTCCACCCGCACCTATCCGCTGCGGTCCAGCTTCCGCCCCTCCTACAACATGGCCGTGAATCTGGTCGGCTCGCTCGGGCCGGCCCGGGCCCGCAGCCTGCTGAGCTCTTCCTTCGCCCAGTTCCAGGCCGACCGGGCGGTGGTGGGCATCGCCCGGCAAGTACGCCGTAACACCGACGCGATCGCGGCGCTCTCCGCGGAGATCACCTGCCACCTGGGTGACTTCGACGAGTACTTCGCCCTGCGGCGCGCGCTGGTGGAGCGGGAACGGGCCCAGGCGCGGGCGAACGCGGCTGCGCGCCGGGCGGCGGCGCGCGCGTCGCTGGAGAAGCTCCGGGTGGGCGACGTGATCCGGGTGCCCTCGGGTCGCCGGGCCGGACTGGCGGTGGTGCTGGACCCGGACACCAGCGGCTACGGCGAGCCCAAGCCGCTGCTGCTCACCGAGCAACGCTGGGCCGGCCGGGTGCCGGCGGCCGACTTCGTCACTCCGGTGCACGCCCTGGCCCGGGTCAAGGTGCCCCGACACTTCAATCACCGCTCACCCGCCGCCCGGCGGGATCTCGCCGCCAGCCTGCGCGCGGCCATGTCCGGCGTGCGTCCACCCTCCGGCGCCGGTGAGCGGGCAGGTACGAACGAGAACGACGGCCGCGAGCAGGCGGAGATCCAGCGGTTGCGGGCAGAGCTACGCCGGCATCCCTGCCACCGCTGTCCGGACCGGGACCGGCACGCCCGCGCCGCCGAGCGCCGGGCCCGGCTGGAGCGCGACACGGCCGGGTTGCGCTCCCGGATGACCGCCCGCACCGGATCACTGGTACGCACCTTCGACCGGGTCTGCGCGGTGCTGACCGGCCGCGGCTACCTGACCGAGGACGGGCAGGTCACCGCGGCCGGGCGTACCCTGGCGCGGGTCTGGACCGAGTCGGACCTGCTGGTGGCCGAGTGCCTGCGTCGAGAGGTGTGGCACGACCTGGACCCCGCGCAGCTGGCCGCCGCCGTCTCGGTGGTCGTCTACGAGGCCCGGCGGGACGAGGCGGAGCCGGCGGCGGTGCCGCGCGGCCCGGTGGCCGACGCGGTGGCCACCACCGGCAAGCTATGGAGCGAGTTGCACGCGGAGGAGGTCGACCGCGGCCTCTCCCTGACCCGTGAGCCGGCCGCCGGCTTCGCCTGGCCGGTGTACCGGTGGGCGCGGGGCGCGGCGCTGTCGGAGGTGCTGATAGCCGCGAGCGGGCCGGACGAGGAACTGCCCGCAGGCGACTTCGTGCGCTGGGCCCGGCAGGTGGTGGACCTGCTCGGCCAGCTCGCGGAGGTCGCGCCGGAACCGGTCCGCACCACGGCCCGGCGCGCCATCGGGCTGGTGAGCCGGGGCGTCGTCACCCACACCGTGTAGCGAACGGTAGCGGCGGCGTGGCGATAACGGGCTTGCCGAATCGCCCAACGATACCGATGATGACACAAGCCCGGTATGTCATGGCAGATTTCGGCTCGGGCGGTAAACCGGACGCACGGTAGCGGGGAGAGTACATGGCGTCGATCGACCACTTCATGTACGGACCGATCACTCCGATCCTGGCGTACGGGCTGTCGGTACTCGGCTCCTTCTTCGGCCTGGGCTGTGCGGTGCGGGCACGCGCGGCGTCTACCCCGGCGCGCCGGGCCTGGTACCTCCTGCTGGCCGCGTGGGCGATCGGCGGCACCGGCATCTGGGCCATGCACTTCATGGCCATGCTCGGCTTCGGCGTGGAGGATACCGAGATCCGCTACGACGTACCGCTGACCACCGCCAGCGCGATCATCGCGGTCACGGTGGTAGCGGTCGGCCTGTTCACCGCCGCGCTCGGCCGGCCGCGGGTGAGCAAGACGCTCCTCGGTGGGGTCTTCGCCGGGTTCGGGGTGGCGGCGATGCACTACACCGGTATGGCGGCGATGCGCCTCGACGGTGACATCGGCTACGACCTCCCGTTGGTGGCCGCGTCGGTCGCGATCGCGGTGGTGGCGGCGACCACCGCGCTATGGCTGGCGGTGACGGTCCGCCGGCCGTTCTCCATGGTGGTCTCCGCCCTGGTGATGGGCGTGGCGGTGTGCGGCATGCACTACACCGGGATGCTCGCCATGCGGGTCCACGTCCACGCCACCGGCGACCCCCGCACCGGAGCCACCGGCTTCGCGTTGATCTTGCCGATCCTGCTGCTGGTACTGCTGGTGACGATCGGGTTGGTGGCGGCGCTGCTGGCAGGCCCGGGCCAGAGCGAGGACACGGCGCCCGCCGCCGTGACCGGTGGTGGGGCCCCGGCCGCACCACCCGCCGCACCCGCCGCCGGGCGCAACGGGAACCGGCACAGCGTCAGCCTGGCTGAGGTCTCGGGCGGGGTCGCGGACGGCCGGCGGCGGCTCAACGGCGAGGCGTTCTCCGGGGTCCGGCGCCAGAGCGCGGCCCGCAGCAACCTCCCGCCGCCGCGAGGTTGAGCGCGCCGGTCACTCCGTGGCCGGCGCCGCGTGGTCCACGCTGGCCAGCGCGTCCACCAGCCGGCGGCAGGGGCCGGCGAGGTTCCAGCGCTCGGCCAGCGCCAGCAGCGTGTCAGGTTGGACCGGCGCCCCGGGCAGCGCCGCTGGCAGCGGTGGCAGGGTCAGATCCCGGGCAACCCGGACCACCTGTGGCGCCACCGCCAGGTAGTCGCGGGCAGCGTCCAGCTTGGCGCGCAGGCCGGGCGCGAACCCGGCGTCCGGGTCGTCCAGTGCGGCCACGATCCCGGCCACCCCGCCGTACCGGTTAACCAGGCGCGCGGCGGTCTTGTCCCCCACCCCCGGTACGCCGGGCAGGCCGTCGCTCGGGTCGCCCCGGAGCACCGCGAAGTCCACGTACGCCGCGGCCGGGACCCCGAACCGGGCGCGCACCGCCGCCTCGTCGCACACCTCCAGGTTGGCCACGCCGCGCCCGCAGTAGAGCAGCCGTACGCCAGCGGCGTCGTCCACGAGCTGGAACAGATCCCGGTCGCCGGAGACCACTTCGACCGGGCCCGGCTCGGTGGCGGCGAGCGTACCGAGCACATCGTCGGCCTCGTACCCGGCGACGCCGACCGCGGGGATCCCCACCGCGGTGAGCACCTCGATGATCTGCGGCACCTGCGGCACCAGCAGGTCCGGGACCTCCTCACCGCCGTCGGCGGCGAGCCGGTGGGTCTTGTACGACGGCAGCAGCCGCACCCGCCAGGCCGGGCGCCAGTCCGCGTCCAGGGCGCACACCACCCGGCCGGGGCGCCGGGTCCGGATCACGGTCGCCAGCATGTCGAGGAAGCCGCGCACCGCGTTCACCGGGGCGCCGTCGGGCGTGCTCGCCGCGGTCGTCGGGACGCCGTGAAAGGCGCGGAAGTAGAGACTGGGGGCGTCCACCGCCAGCAGTGGTCGGGTCACCCGACCAGCCTGACACACCAGGCTGACAACATTTCCGCTCCGGTAACCCGTTCCCGCTATCTCGCACCCGCTCCGGCCGGGCCGGAGGCGAACGGTCGCGTAGCTTAGTTAACGAACGTTAAGCTAGGGGCATGGTGACGGCCGACCCTTCGCTCTCGACTGAAGCCCGCGACCTGCTCGCGCTCGCCACCGAGCTGGCCGACAAGGAGCTGGCACCCCGGGCGGACGAGTATGAGCAACGCGGTGAGTTCCCGCGCGAAGTGATCGAGACGCTGGGCCGGGCCGGGTTGTTCGGCCTGCCCTACCCGTCCGCCTACGGCGGGGGAGACCAGCCGTACGAGGTGTACCTGCGGGTACTGGAGGTGCTCGCCTCCCGCTGGCTGAGCGCGGCCGAGGCGGTGAGCGTACATACCCTCGCCTGCTACCCGGTGGCCGCGTACGGTACCGACACGCAGCGGGCGGAGCTGCTGCCAGCGCTGCTCAGCGGGGAGCTGCTCGGCGGGTACTGCCTCTCCGAGCCGGCCGGCGGCTCGGATGCCGCCGCCATGACCACCCGGGCGGTCCGCGACGGCGACGCGTACGTGGTCGACGGCACCAAGGCCTGGACCACCCACGCCGGCGTGGCCGACTTCTACGTCGTCTTCTGCCGCACGGGCGGCCCGGGCCCGGGCGGCATCAGCTGCCTGCTCGCGGACGCGGACACCCCGGGGATCCTCCCGCAACCCAGGGAGCGCACGATGGGGCTGCGCGCGTCCCCGGTGGCTCAGATCATCTTCGACCGGGCCCGGGTGCCGGTGAGCCGCCGGGTCGGGGCGGAGGGAGAAGGCTTCCGGATCGCCATGCGCGCGCTCGACGCCGGTCGCCTAGGCATCGCCGCCTGCGCGGTCGGCCTCGCCCAGGCAGCGCTCGACTACGCGGTGGCGTACGCGCGCGAGCGGAGGCAGTTCGGGCGACCGGTGATCGAGTTCCAGGGGGTGGGCTTCCTACTGGCCGATGCGGCCACCCAGATCGCCGCCGCCCGGGAACTGACGCTGGCCGCCGCGCGGCGGCGCGACGCCGGCCTGCCCTTCTCCACCGAGGCGGCGCAGGCGAAGCTGTTCGCCACCGACACCGCGATGCGGGTGACTACCGACGCGGTGCAGGTGCTCGGGGGGTACGGGTACGTGACCGACTACCCGGTGGAGCGGTGGATGCGAGAGGCGAAGGTGCTGCAGATCGTCGAGGGCACCAACCAGATCCAGCGGGTGGTCATCGCGCGAGCGCTCGCCCGCGGTGGGGGCGGAGCGGACCTGAGCGGGACGGGTGCGGCGGCGCGGACCGGCCCCTCACCCGCGCGGTAGGTTCGTGGGCGTGGAGGAGACCGATCGGGCCATCGTGTCAGCGTTGATCGCTGACGGCCGGCTGTCCTATACCGACCTGGCGGAGCAGGTCGGCCTCTCCGTCTCCGCGGTGCACCAGCGGGTACGCCGGCTGGAGCAGCGGGGGGTCATCCAGGGCTACAGCGCGCGGGTGTCGCATGAGGCGCTGGGACTGCCGTTGACCGCGTTCGTGGCGATCCGCCCGCTCGATCCGTCCCAACCCGACGACGCGCCGGAACGGCTCGCCCATCTCTCCGAGGTAGAGGCATGCTACTCGGTCGCGGGGGAGGACTTCTACCTGCTGCTGGTACGGGTGGCCGGCCCGGTGGAGCTGGAACGGTTGCTACAACGGATCCGCTCGGCCGCCAACGTCACCACCCGTACCACCGTGGTGCTGTCGATCCCGTATGAGCACCGTCCGCCGAGCATTCTCGGGCCGGGGAAGGACGACTGATCGCCGGGATGCGCGCTGGTCCGGGTACCTCCGGCACCTCGCCACGGCTACCCGGGTGCTGATCGCCGGACCCGGCCCATAAACACCGAAGCGGTGCCCGTGCGGGCACCGCTTCGGCGGATCAGTTTGGCGCCGGCATCGCGGACGGGTCCCGCCGGTACATCGCGACCACGTACTCGACCAGCGCGATCAGGGTCTGTTTGACCGACTCGCGAGCGCGTGCATCGCACATGACCAGGGGGGTGCTGGGGGAGATCGCGAGGGCCTCGCGGATCTCCGACTCCGCGTACCGGGGCGCGCCGTCGAAGAGGTTGACAGCCACGAGGTAGGGGACCTTGCGACTCTCGAAGAAGTCGATCGGCGAGAAGCTGTCGGTGATGCGACGGGTGTCGACCAGCACCACCGCGCCGATGGCGCCCCGGTTGAGCTCGTCCCACATGAACCAGAACCTGGTCTGCCCGGGGGTCCCGAACAGATACAGGATCAGGTCGGAGGACATCGTGATCCGGCCGAAGTCCATCGCCACCGTGGTGGTGCTCTTGTTCGGCACCCCGCTGATGTCGTCGACCGCGGTGCTGGCCGCCGTCATCACCGCCTCGGTGGTCAGGGGAGTGATCTCGGAGATCGAGCCGACCAGCGTGGTCTTGCCAACCCCGAACCCGCCAGCGACGAGGATCTTCGCTGACTTGATGCGGCTCGCCGGGTGGCGCACAGCAGTGTTAGAGCTTGCGGAGTCCACTTAAAACCCTCTCCAGCAGTTCCATGCGTTCCTCGTAGCCGTCGCTGACGGTGGTGTCGTGCAGGGTGAGCATTCCTTCGTTGGTCATGTCGGCCACTAGCACCCGGGCCACGCCGAGCGGGACCCGCAGGTGCGAGGCGATCTCGGCGAGCGAGAGGGCACGTCCGTCACACAGATCCGCGATCATGTGCTTGTCCCGACCCGCAAACGGGGCTTCCTGCCGGCCCTGCGGCGTAGTGACCAAGACCGCCTCGATCGCGATCTCGCGGGTGGGCTCGGTGCGGCCACGCGTTACCGCGTACGGCCGGATCAGCTCGCCGCGCGGGTCCTGCCTGGGACCGTCCACCGTTCACCTCTCTCCGCTGCCTCGTCGTAATAAGCGTGTCTATATTCAATCCCATCAGCCCGCAACCGCGGTGCGCCGTTCGGGCGAGAGCACTGCGCCGACTCGCTCCACGAGCAACGCCATCTCGTACCCGACCTGGCCCACGTCGCAGTTACGGGCGGCGAGCGCCGCAAGCGCCGCGCCGTCGCTCATGGACATCAGGAACAAGAACCCTCCGTCCATCTCGACGACGTTCTGCAGCACGCCGCCCGCTTCCAGCAGACCCGCGGCGCCCTGAGTAAGGCTCACCAACCCAGCGGCGATCGCGGCGAGCTGGTCACCGCGGTCGCGGGGAAGGTCACGGGAGGCGGCGAGCAACAGTCCGTCGGAAGAGACCGCGATCGCGTGTGCAACCCCGGTCACCTCGTCGGTGAAGTTGCTCAACAGCCAACCCATGTCTTGCTGGGCCGCCCGCGTCGGAGCCGAGCCGCTCTGGGACCCGGATGGTGCCGTCATATTGGGAATGTCTCCTCCCGTGACCTTCTCATTACTTTACACATCAACGCCCGCCACCGCTCTCACGCCCACGCTGGACTCCCCTGTGGTAGGCCGCGAGCAGACCGCGCACCTCCTCCGGGGAGCGGCGCTGGTTGGGCGGGTTTGCGGTGGTCGAGGTGGAGTCCACACTGCCGGGTACCAGCTGTGCCTGTGGCACGCGCTTGGGGAGCCCGGAGCGGGTGGACCCGGCGGTTCGGGGCTGGGCCGCCGCCGCGGCGGCGCGCCAGCCGCTGTCCGCGGCGGTACGCCATTCCGCGGTCACCGCGGCCCCGCCGTAGCCATGGGCGTCGGCGACTGGAGTCTCTGGCCGCACCGGCGGCGTGCCGCCGCCCCCCGTGGCGGGCGAGGGCCCGGCCTGCGGCATCGGGTAAGCGCCGGCCCGTGGTGCCTCCACGTCTCGACCCAGGTCCAGCGATCCATGGCTGCGGAACCACACCGCTTCCATCTCCTTGAAGATCGGCAGCTCGACAGTGGCCTCGGGCACCGTGGTCGTGGTGGGCGCCGACGTGGTGGGCGCCGTGGACCCGGAGCCGGCATGGTCGGTGCCGAGCTCGTACAGACCGCGGCCGGCGACCGGCAGCTCGACGTCGGTGGCGTGCGAGTTGATGCTGTTCTCCCGGGCCTCCTGGCCCCGGCGGTTCGCCGCGTGGTGCACCACCGCCGGTGAGCGCCGTGGCAGCTGCTGCCCGAGGTGCCGGGAGGGCACCGGCGGCGCCGCGGGCGCCGGGGTTGCGGCCGGCAGCTCCGGAGGAGTGGTGGATCGCGGCGGCGTGATCTCGGCGTACCGCATCCGGGACGGTGGCAGGATCAGGATGGTCCGCGGCAGGGCGATGTAGGCCACCGTGCCGAAGTTCGGGTCGCAGCGCAGCTCCACCCGGATACCGTGCCGGTTGGCCAGCCGGGCGACCACCGCCAGACCCATCTTCCGGAACGTGGTGACCTCCACCGCTGGCGGACTCGCCAGCCAGGCGTTGACCCGGTCGACCTGCTCGGGGGACATCCCCACCCCGCGGTCCTCGATCTGGATGATGACCTGGTCACCGAGGCGCCGGGCCTCGCAGACCACCGGGGCGTCCGGCGGCGAGAACCGGGTGGCGTTGTCGAACAGCTCCGCGACCAGCCGTACCACGTCGTTGACCGCGCCGGCGGCCACCGAGACATCGGTGTCCACCGTGCCGAACTCGATCCGGTCGTAGTGCTCTACCTCGGACTGCGCGGCCCGTAGCGCGTCGGCGACCAGGGCGTCCTCGGTACGGGGCGGGCTGCTGTCAGCGCCGGCCAGGGTGAGTAGGTTCTCGTCGTTGCGGCGCATCCGGGTCGCCAGGTGGTCGAGGGTGAACATGCGGGCGAGCCGCTTCGGGTCCTCCTCGTGCCGTTCGATCTCGTCGAGCTGGCTGATCATGCGGTCCACCAGCGACTGACTGCGCCGGGCGAGGTTGAGGAACATCGCCGAGACGCTGGTCCGCAACGCCGCCTGCTCGGCCGCGACCCGCACCGCGGCCCGGTGGACGACCGTGAACGCCTGTGCCACCTGCCCGATCTCATCCGCACTGCGCAGCGAGGCGGGCTCGCGGACCTGCGCGGCGAGCTGAGCCGGGGTGTTCTCGCCGAGGGTACGAGGGTCGCTGAGGCGGGCCACCGTCTCCGGCAGTTCCCGGTCGGCCACTGCCAGCGCGTGCTGGCGCAGCCGGCCCAGCGACCGAGCCAGCATCCGGGCCAGCAGCACCGCGACCGTGACCGTGAAGAGCAGGGCTACCAGCACCGCGATCGACTCGAACAGCACCTGCCGATACACGTCATCGCGAAGCTGGGTGGCGAGCGCCACCTGGTCGTCGTGCAGCCGGATCTCTTCCGACCGCACCAGGTTGACGACCGCACCGAGCGCCTGCGACGCCTCTTCGGCGGTCAGTCTCCGCTCCCCACCTACCGACCGGATGACGTCCGACGTCGCGGCGTCGGCCACCGCCATGGCGCTACCGGTGATCCGTTGGTTCACCCCGGTGAGCTGCTCCGAGCTGGCGGCCAGCGTAAAGGCGAGGAGCGCCTCCTGCTGACCGGTCAGCGTGCCGAGGAAGACGGTGAGCTGTTCCTCGTCCGGCTGGCCGTCCAGCAGCATGGTGTACGCGGTGGCCTGCGCCTCCCCGATCTGGTTCTTCGCCTTCGACAGGGCCGCGACCGCACGGACCGACTCGGCCAGCTCCGGATCGATCGTCACCTGCCCGACCGACTCCTGGTAGGAGATCAGGTCACGCAGGACCACGCTGTATGAGACCAGCACGGCCGACGCGGTGACGTCAGCATCATTCAGGATCTCCTGCCGGAGCTCGCTCAGTGAACGGAGCTGTTCGTCTACCCGGACCAGCCGGTCCTGGATGAGGTCGGGAACGTCACCGAGGTCGTCGCGGGCGCCCCGGTAGCGGCCGATGACCTCGTCCGTCCGCTCGGCCTGGATGTTGAAGGCGGCGGAGTCGCGGTCGGGGTCGTTGAGCAAGGATGCGGCGAGCATCCGTTCGTTATGGAGTTCGTGGGCGACCGCGGACGCCTCCGCGGACACCGTCGCCAGCGACCGCACCAGCTCGGCGGAGAGTGCCCGCTGGCTGCTGTCCACCAGCCGGACTCCCGCGAGGGCGATCACCGCGATCAGTGGGATGACGAGGATCAGCCCTAGCTTGGAGCGGATCCGGGCGTCCCGTAGCCGCAACCTGAACAGACCCCGGGAGGGTGGCGGACCGGTCTCTGCTGCCGGGGGGCGACCTGTCAACGTGCTGCCTCCGTCATGGCTGGTGGTGGAGTAGTGTCAACTACTGGCCTGCGTACACAGCGCGCGCAGTCAATAGCACGTCGGCGATTCCACCACACCCGACGACGCTGTGGAAGTCAGCCCGCTCCTCAGGTCCTCACCGGAGCCAGTGACAACCCTCTGTCTCGTCAGTGGATAACCAGCTCATTTGTCCTCCTGAACAGGAACGATGCGACTTGTGATGGTGGGGATCCGGGCCATATCCACGGCGGCACGCCGAGTGTGTGGGAACTGCGTCGATGAGTATGTGTTTTATATCACATCGATGCTCAGGTGGGCGGGGTCGCGTATTGGACCGTTAGCCCGGTATGTCCGGCTAGGCGATCTGGACTACCTGGCACGGAGTTTGGCAGGGTGTTGGTCGCCCAGAAGCCAAGACCAAAGAACCTAAGGGGAGCAGTGTGGCCAGGTCCAAAAAGCGACGGTACGGCCGAACGTTGATCGTCAGCGCCGCCGCGTTGGTTCTCGCCAGCGGTTGCGGTGTTCTTCCCGATGATGACGACCAGGAGACCGTGCTGATCGGTGTCGACCTGCCGACTAGCGGGGAGGCCTCCGACCTCGGCGAGGTCTACAGCCGCGCCCTGCAGCTACGGGTGGAGCAGGTGAATCAGCAGGGCCTGCTCCGCGGCCGGCGGCTCTCCTTGGAGGTGATGGACAACCGCTCCGATTCCGACACCTCAAAGGCGAACATCCAGAAGCTGGCCTCCAACCCGGACGTACGGGCGATCATCACCAGCGGGTGCGAGGAGTGCGCGGAGGAGATCGCGCAGATCGTCAACGACGCCGGGGTGCCGACGGTCGCCCTGGCCGCGTCGGCCGGGTTCAGCGAGCCGGTGGAGGAACGGCAGTATCTGTTCAAGATCGGACCCAACGCCGGCCACGACGCCTCCCTGCTCGCCAATGAGTTGGTCCGGGCGGAGGTAGACACGGTCGCGCTCGCCGCCACCGACGACGCCTACGGCGCGGAGGGCCTCGCGCAGATGGAG
>DATGPS010000050.1:0-31107 GCA_035304685.1 Natronosporangium sp.
GAGGTGGTGCCCGAACAGCCGGTGTTCCAGACCGTCCACGGCGACGGCGAGACCGGAGCGGCGCTGTGCCGCTCCGGAGTGGACAAGCTCTCGTTCACCGGCTCGACCGCCACCGCGAAGCAGGTGATGGCCGCCTGCGCGGAGACGCTCACCCCGGTGGTGCTGGAGGCGGGCGGCAAGGACGCGATGATCGTGGATGTCGACGCCGACCTGGACGCCGCGGCCGAGGCCTGCGTCTGGGGAGCGTTCACCAACGCGGGCCAGACCTGTGTGGGGATCGAGCGGGCCTACGTCGCCGGCGAGGTCTACGACGGGTTCCTGTCCCGGGTGGTGGCCCGCGCCGCGGCGCTCACCGTGGGCGCCGACGGCACCGCCGACCTGGGGCCGATCATCACCCCGGCGCAACTGGCGGTGGTCCGCCGCCACATCGAGGACGCGCTGGACCGGGGCGCCAAGGCCGTGCTCGGCGGGCGCGAGGCGGTCCAGCCGCCGTACGTGCACCCCACGATCCTGGTGGACGTGCCACCGGACGCGCTCGCCGCCCGGGAGGAGACTTTCGGCCCCACCCTGGTGGTGCACCGAGTGGAGAGCATGGCGGAGGCGCTGCGGCTGGCCAACGACACCGCGTACGGGCTGGGCGGCGCGGTCTTCGGCAAGGCCCAGGCGATCCGGTTGGCGCGGGGCCTGCGCGCGGGGATGGCCACCGTCAACGACGTGCTCTCATTCGCCGGCATGTCCTCCCTGCCCTGGGGCGGCCTCGGGGCCTCGGGTATCGGCCGGCTGCGCGGCGAGGACGGGCTGCGTGAGTTCGCCCACGCCAAGTCCATCGTGGTGCGCCGGGCCCCCTCGGTGCTGCGCAGCCGCACGTTCGAACGCACCGAGCGGGACATCGCCCGGATAGTCGCCGCCTACCGCCTGCGGTACGGCCGCCGCCCCTGACCCGCTCTCCGGCTGTGCCGCCCTGACCCGGCGCGACCGGAGACGCCGGCTCAGAACAGCCGGTCGCTCGGGTCGTCGATCCCGCGCAGCGCGTCATAGTCCAGCCAGACGCACCGGATGCCGCGATCCTCGGCGAGCACCCGGGCCTGTGGCCGGATCTCCTGCGCGGCGAGGACCCCGGTGACCGGGGCCAGCAGCGGGTCCCGGTTGAGCAGCTCCAGGTAGCGGGTCAGCTGCTCCACCCCGTCGATCTCGCCGCGGCGCTTCACCTCCACCGCCACGGTCGCGCCGGTGGCGTCCCGGCAGAGCAGGTCCACCGGCCCGATCGCGGTCGGGTACTCCCGCCGCACCAGGGTGAACCCGTCCCCCAGTACGCTCGGGGTCGCCGCCAGCAGCTCCTGCAGGTGCGCCTCCACCCCGTCCTTCTGCAGCCCCGGGTCGGGGCCGAGGTCGAAGCTGGTGTCAGAGAAGATCTCCTCCAGCGTGATCCGCAACTGCTCCCCGGCGTTGTTCACCACCCGCCACACCCCGGGCGCCTCCTCGAGCCGGCAGGGCGGGCTCATCCAGTTGAGCGGCTTGTACGCCCGGTCGTCGGCGTGGATGGAGACCGAGCCGTCCGCCTTGACCATCAGCAGCCGCACCGCCGGGGGCAGGTGCGCCGAGAGCCGTCCGGCGTAATCCACGGAGCAACGCGCAATCACCAACCGCACGCCCGCGACCCTACTTGCCCGCCGCGGCGGCGCGGGCGCGGGCATCAGCCGGGGCGGCGCTCCACCCGTACCCGGTCCCCGTGGGCCGGCTGGCAGTCCACCGGCGTGCTCACGCACTCCATCGTGATGCCGCGGGCGGCGAGGAACGGCACCGGGTCGGTCTGCCGCCGCTCCACCGTGATCTCCCCGGCTTCCCGGCTGAGGATGGTGCGCAGCTCCACCTCGAAGTGCAGGTGCGGGCCGGAGCTGTGGCCGCTGGAGCCGACCCGGCCGATCGGCTGGCCCGCCGCCACCCGGTCACCCACCGTCACGTCCGGGCGCGCGAGCAGGTGGCAGTACCGGGTGACCACCCCGCCCGCGTGCAGGATGTCCAGGTACCAGCCGCAGCCCCGCACCCCCGGAGAACCGTCCACGTCGCAGCTGTACGGGGCCCCGCCGAGGCTGGCGTCGCAGTCGACCAGGACCACCGTGCCGTCGGCGGCCGCGCGTACCACCGTGCCCCGGGCGTCGGTGGTGTCGATCCCGTAGTGGTCGGGCCGGTTCGCGGTGCGGAACCCGGAGGAGTACTCCCCGGGCACCGGCCGGGCCCACCCGGCGGCGGTCACCTCCCCCGCCCCGGCGCAGCGCAGGTCCGGCGCGAACGCCGCCGCCCCCGCCACCCCGCCGGTGACCGAGTTGACCAGCGCGACCGCGAGCGGCTCGTGCCGGGCGTACGCGTCCGGGAAGGCTGAGCGCTGCACCGCCTGGGCGGCCACGGTCAGCGGCATCTGCTCCCAGCCCTCCACCTCCAGCAGACGCTCGTAGAACACGGTGGCGGCGTAGACCGGGTCCATGATCTGTTCCGGCGTACCCCAGCCCTGGCTGGGCCGCTGCTGGAAGAGGCCGAGCGAGTCGTGGTCGTTCTTCTCCCCCAGGTGGGGCAGGTTGCGCAGCCCTGACTCCTGCATCGCGGTGGCCACTGCGATCACCCACGCCCGCGGCGGCGTCTCCAGGTCCATACCGACCTCCACCACCAGGACGCCGTTGGCCAGCTGCTCGTCGTCCAAGGCGGCGAGTGCCGCCGGGTCCCCGGCGCCCAGGCAGGCGAGCTGGCCTGGTTCGGTGCTGCTGTCCAGCGCGGTGAAGATGGCGGTCAGCCCGAGGGTGGCGCAGCAGCAGACCACGACGAGCAGCGCCCCGATGCTCCACCACCACCGGTTCACCCGCTCACCTCCACCGGCTCCGACCACCAGGCCACCGCCGAGACCAGCCACCGGTCGTGCACCTGGGACAGGTCCAGCACGAGCGTCCCGTCCGCGGTGGGTACGCCGACCCGGGCCCACCGCGGCGCGTCGAACAGGAGGAACCCGCCGCCGGTGATCTCCCGCTCGGGCGGTTCGGCGGCGTGGGCGAGCGCCTCTGCCAGCGCCGGGGTGACCAGCCCGCGCACAGGTTCGGGCCACCCCGGGTCCGGCGCGGTCCAGGCGGCGGCGAACCGCTCCGCGGCGCGCACCACCTCCGGCACCGCGGCGCCATCCAGGGTCTCCGCCCCGGTCACCACGCCCTCGGAGTCATCGCGCGCCTCGCCGGAGCCATCCGGACCGGTGTCGTCGCCGGGGCCGGCCGGGCCCGACTCCGGCCCGGCGCGGCGGTCCGGCGGCGGGAGCGCTGGCGCGGCCGGTCCGGGCGGTGGCGGCGCGGCGGCCGGCGGCGGTGACGCGGACGGGGCGGGCTCGGGTGGGTCGTCGCCGCACGCGCGGGCGCAGACGCACGCGAGCACGATCGCCACCAGGGCCAGCGGCAGCAACCGGCGGCGAGGCACGGCTCAGCCCTCCGGGTACGCGGGCCGCCGGGCGCTCGTCACTTGGCTCTGCGTTTCGCCCATCGCGCCGCGTACTTGGAGCTTCGGTACACGTTCTGCCGGGTCTCCCGGTTGCGCCGCCAGCGGTCCATCGGCGCGTACCCGACCGTGGTGACCCGGGTCCAACCCTCGGTGCTGCCGGCGTCGCCACCACCGCCGCCGATCCGCATCCGGTTGAGCGCCCCGCCGACCGCGCCGCCGCCGGCGACCGCGCCGCGCAGCAGCTTGCGCTGCAGCACCAGGAACAGCACCGAGGTCACGGTGATCAGCAGCAGGTTGATGAAGAAGAAGTTGTGGTGCCCGCGCAGCAGCAGCTCCGTGGTGATCAGCATCAACGACAGGCCGACCAGCGCGATCACCATCATGAAGACCGCGGCGAGCAGCATGCCGAACCACTTCCACAGCACCCGCCGGCCACCGCCGCCGAGCAGCGCCACTGGCAGCACGAAGATCAACGCCACCGCGAGCACGGCCACCATCAGCTGGCCGACCACCATCGGGATGATCACCCCGATCAGCAGGAACGCGCCGAGCACCAGCAGGGTGATCACCAGCAGCAGGCCGGTGACCACCCGGTCGCCGGTGCCGCGGTCGAGGTACGCGGCGAGTTCGGCTCCCTCCGCGCACCCCTCGATCGGTTCGTCCGGGTGCATCATGTCGTACATGTAGCTCTCCGGATCGGCCCCGGGCGCCTCCGGCGCGGTCGCCGGGTCGGTCAGGAGGATCAGGTTGTACTGGCTGACACAGGGGTGGTTACCGCCCTGCTCGTACGGCGCGTCACAGGACGGCGCGCTGGCGTCGTCCTCGGTGCCGCGCACCCGCAGCACCAGCGGGCAGTCCAGCCGCTGGCCGTAGGTCATGTGCTGGTGGGGGCGGCGCACATACATGTCCACCAGCCACATCTGCATGATCCACCGCAGGTACTGCGGGTCGTTGCGGCCGGGCGGGACGCCGTCCCCGGTGACGTCCAGGAAGCAGCCGTCGACCAGCTCCTGGCCACCGCCGGGCGGTTGCTGCACGCACGGGGCCGGATCGGCGCTGCCGGTGGGGCGGACCGCGGTCACCGCCACGTCCGCGCCGATGTCGCGGGCCCGGCCGACCAGCCCCTCGTCGCCGAGCAGGAACCCGCCCGGGTTCGCCAGCACCGCTCCCAGCACCACCGCGAGGACGAACGAGACCGTGATCTCGCCGAACCCCTTGCCGACCTGCCCGCGCAGGGCCGCCAACCCGAACCAGAACACGCAGATCATCAGCGCCAGCGGCACCAGCCCCCAGCCGCCACCGCTGATGTTGCCGATGAAGTTGGCCTCGTAGACCTCGATCAGCTGCTCCACCGGGGTGAGCATCAGCTCGGCCACACCGAACTCGAGCGCGAAGTTCAGCAGCCAGATCAGCCCCACCACGATCGTCCGGCTGGCGGAGAAGAGCACGTCCGCGAGCCAGATGCCGAGCCGCTTGAAGGTGCCGTCCACCCCGCCGCCCTGGCGGCCCTCGATCGAGTAGTCGTGCACCGAGATCCCGTACCGGTCCACCACTTCGTACTCGATCAGGCCGCCGCCACCGTCCGAAGCCTGGGCCCAGGCGGGGCTCGCCGCGGGTCCGACCAGCAGCGTGGTGGCGAGCAGGACGACGACGAGGGCGGCGAGCGGGCGGTGGCGGCGGAGGCCGGGGACCACCGGCGGATCGGCGCCCACTAGGGACCGTCCCCGATCCAGCCCCCGCCCGGAGTGGTGCGGATGGCTTCGCGGATGCGTTCCACCGGTGGCTCCAGCACCTTGACCATGCCGATCCGGTTGTGGATGCGGGCGATGAACTCGCCCTCCCGGCCCGGCTCCACGATCATGTCTCCGGTCTCCGGGTCGGTGTGGGTGAGCGGGGAGAGGTGGTCGGTGATGGTCACCGCCATCTGCTCGGCCAGGTGCGGGTCGGTGATCCCGATCGCCCGCACGTACCGGGTGGCGAGGGTGTGGTTGCGCTGCCGGCCCAGGAACACTGCGGACAGCAGCCCCAGCAGGGTCTCGTTGCCGGTGTCGTCCGGGTCGTGGGCGGCGAGCAGCAGGCCGGCGTTGTTCTTGCGGCCGTCGCGGATCAGCTCCAGGGTGGTGTCGTAGCCCGGGCTGCCCTCACCTTCCCGGGTGAGCCAGTAGCACTCGTCGGCGTGCACCAGCACGAACCGGGAGTCGTCGAACGCGATCGCCTTGGCGAGCACCGCGGTGAGGGTGAGCACCGCCCGGCCGAACAGGGCGGCGAACGGCAACCGGGCCATCTGCCGGTCACTGCGCAGCTCGTGCCGTTTGGGCATGCTCATGCCGTGGGTGGCGAAGATGATGTGGTCCGCGGACATGTCCAGCGGGGGCACGGTGGGGTCGAAGATGACGCCGGTGCCGGCCCGGCGGGCCGCGGCACGGAGCTGGCGGGCCAGCTCCCCGGCGGCCGGTAGATCCGTCATGGACTGCAGGGTCTGGATCAGCGCGGCCATGCTCGGGTTCTCGCCGGAGACCACCTTGTCGATGCACTCGGCCAGGATGGTGCCGTGCTCCGACGTGGCCTCGATGCCGAGCAGCTGGGCCAGGAAGGTCTCCGCCGCCTCGGCCGCCGCCGGCCCGGCGAGCACCCGCAGCGGGTCCAGCGAGAAGCTGGTCGGGTTCGCCAGGTCGGCGACCTGCACCATGTCGTCGCCGAACGCGGCGGAGAGGAACACCACCTGCTCCCGGCCGCGGGTGCGGTCCCAGCCGATGGTCCGGCCGCCGTCGGCGGCGACGTCCGCCAGGATCTTCTTCAGCGTGACCGACTTACCGGCCCCCAGCTCGGCGAAGAGGCCCAGTGAGGCGGAGATGTCGCGCTTGGTCCAGTCGGTGAGGTTCAGCCGCACCGGCACCTGCGTGCCCGCGTCGATGCCCAGCCCCAGCACCTGGCCGGACTGGTCACCCAGCCGCCCGCCCACGAACGGCATCGCCTTCGCCAGGTCGTCGGCGAGCAGGTACTGGGTGTAGTCCCCCACCACCCGCGGGGTGGTCACGCCCGGCAGCATCGCCGCGTAGCAGGCGAGCTGGTCACCGGTGGGGCGCACCGCGGTCAGCTCGTCCGAGAAGGAGGTACGCAGCGCCTCCGCGTACGCTTCGCACTCGTCCAGGCTGTCGCCCCAGACCCCGAGAATGATCGTGGCCTCGTACTCCACCTCGGCCCCGTGCGCGTCCAGGGCCGCCTGCTCCTCGGCGAGCTGGCGCTGGCCGGTGGTCACCCACGCCGGCAGCGCGTCGTCCACCGTGTCGTCGTTCTCGGCCGGCGTGAACTCGCCGATCTGGTCGGCGAGCTGGCGGCGCTTGCGGGTCACCTTGCGCTTCGCCTCGGTGCCCGGGTTGATGGTGGCCCGCACCGCCCAGTCCACCGGGAAGTGCGTGTCCTCGTGCATCGCGGCCAGCCACTCCCCACCCGGGAACGGCCACCGCTCCGGCAGGTCCGCCAGCACCAGGAACGCCTGGTACGAGGTGCCGCCGTCGGGCGTGGTGACCTTGAGGTAGCGGTGCTGGAACGGGTTGCGCAGCCGGCCGTCGCGCGCGTCGGTGCGACCGCCCTCGTCGAAGTGGACCTGGCTGAGCGAGGCGAAGCTGGGGCTGCGCAGCCGGTTGCCCCGCACACTCGCCTCGGCGTAGCGGGTGCGCCTTGCCCGGGCCAGCGACGGCTCGGCCAGGGTACCCCGGCGGGCGCTGCGCCGGTGGATCCACAGGATCTCCTCCGGGGTGGCGGGCACCAGCCCGCTGGCGGCCCGCGCCACCCGGGTGGCCTGCTCGACCCGCCGGCGTACCTCGGCCACGCTCGGCATCGGCGGGGTGAGACCGAAGCCGCGCGCCACCATCGCCGAGGCGGCGGCGGTGAGCGAGGTCGCGGTGTCCCAGCCCGTGGTGTGCGGCAGCGGCAGCGCCAACCAGTAGGTGCGCTCCCGCAGGTCGTACTCTTCCAGGACCCGCAGGTATCCCTCGGTGATCTCCTGGTGGATCGGGTGCCGGTCGCGCTTGCGGCCGACCGGGGCGTCCCGGGCGTCCATCCGCCCGCACAGGCTGAGCAGCAGCGGCTCGCCCCGCAGCGACCGCAGCAGGTTGCCGACCACCCGGCCGTAGCTGAGCTTGTCGTGGTCGGAGGCGTACCGGTAGGGGATCGGCTCGATCCGCCACACCGCCCACACCGTCCCGTCGTGGGTCCACAGCAGGTTGCCCACGATGGCCCGGATCGGCACCCCGGGCATCACCGGGCCGATCACCGCAGCCCTCCGCGGGGTAGGCGCGCGACCGGGAACACCCCGCCGGGACAGTGGACCGGCCGGGGTGCGCGGTAGGCGTCACCGCCGAGGTAGCCGCTGCCCGGCTGCATCAGCAGGGAGACCAGGGCCACCCCCGCCCGTAGCGGGTCCCGGCCCTCGATGCGGGTGTGCCGGGTGGCGTAGGTCAACGCGATCGGCACCCCCACCCCGATGATCAGGTTGAACCCGCCGAAGTGCGCCCACAGGTCGCGGTAGCTCAGCAGCAGGTACACCGAGCCGACGAACACCAGCAGCTGGGTGATCGTGTACGGCCCCAGCGGCAGTGCCCAGTTGCTGCCCGGCCACTTGCGGATCAGGTACGGCTGGCGGCGGCCCTTGGTGTAGCTCCGCCCGACGGTGGTCTCCATCGCACTGTCCTCGGGTCGTTCGGTCTGCAGGTCGGGTGGCCCCCGCGGGCTCGGGTCAGTCCTGGTTGACGGGCAGCTCCTCGCCGAAGAAGTCGGCGATGGACTCCACGTTGGTGAGGATCAGGAACACCAGCGCGGCTCCGATGCCGAACACGATGGCCTTCTGTAGCCCTCCCTTGGCCTTGACGATCAGCATGATGCCCACCAGCACCACGACCACCAGGAAGACCAACGGCAGGGTGGTGGAGAGGAAGTTGACCCAGCCTTCGATCCACGTCTGGGTGGGGCTGTCCTGCGCGAGAAGCGTGGGGACGCCCACCGCGCCGGGCAGGGTGTGATCTCCGGGCATGTCTAGTCTCCGTTCGTTCCGACGAGAGGCTCGATGGCGATGACCTCCCAACGTCCACCGCGGACCCCGACGGTTACCGGGTACACCAGCGGCAGGTAGTCCTCGTCGGTGGCCACGGTCACCAGCAGCGGCACCACGGTCCCGTCCGGCGGCACGGCGCCGGAGCGGTCCACCGCGGCCTCCTCGGTGGTGCGCAGCTCGGTGACGGCGACCTCCCGGTAGGGCGGTGGTGCGAGCACCGGGACCACCGTGCCCGGTGCCACGTACCGCTCCGGGTTACCCTCGCCGGTCAGCATCCCGGTGAAGAAGGCGGTCAGGGTCTCGCTCAGCTCGGTCCCGGTGGCGGGCAGGTAGACCGGGTACGGCGGCTGCGGGCCGGTCAGCACCGGGGCGGCGACCTGCGCGGGCAGCGCGGCCGGCACCCACCCCTGGCAGCCGCCCGCTCCCGGCACCATGGTCACCGAGAAGAACTGGACGCCCGCGTCCCGCCAGCCGTCCTCGTCGTCCCGCACCCGCACCTCGGCGCCGATCACGTACCCCCAGCCCACGTCGCCCGGGGTGACCGAGGCGGTGTAGGTGCGTACCGCCTCTCGCCGGCCCGGCTCGATCTCTCCCCGCGGCATGCCCGGTACGCCGGAGAGCAGGTTCACGTCGCCGTTGAGCCAGGCCGCCACGACCAGCTCCGCGCAGCCACCGGGCGGCGGCACCGGCGGTGGTTCGCTGGCTGGCCCGGCCGGCGGGGGCGGGCCCGCGGTGAGCGGTGCGGCGAAGTTGACCAGGCCCAGCACCACCGCGAGCGCGATCCCGGTCCACAGCACGCCCCGTAGCAGCAGGGTCACCGTCGCCTGCGCCCGGGTGGAGCGCCCGACCGTGCCCGCGGTGTCCCAGTCGTCCAGCTCGTCGCCGGTCTCCACCCACCGGGGCGCGGCGCCCCACCGGGGCACGTCGCGCGCGGGTCGCCTGCTCATGCGGCCGAGTCGCCCTCCCGTCGAACGATCGTCGAGCCGATCCGGAGGTACGCAGCGCGCACCCACTCGTCTTGTTGCCTCACTAAGCGCTCCCCCGTCCTCAGTTCGTCCAGTGCGCCGCCGGCGACCGGCGCGGTCCCAGCAGATGGCGGACCTCGGCCCGCAGCTGCGCGGCGAGCGCGACCGAGCGCAGCCGCGGCAGGGAGAGCAGCTGGCCCAGCTCCCGCAGCGGCTCCGCGACCGCGGCGATCCGGGTGTGCGCGAGCAGATCGTGGGTCTGCCGCAGGGCCGCGGCGGCCCCGTCCAGGTCGGGCCGGTCGCCGCTGGCCCGGGCGATCGCCAGCTCCACCCGGGCGAGCGCCTCATCGCCGTACGAGCGCGCCACCGCCGGACCGCTGACGTAGCCCTCCACCGCCTGGTCCGCGTACTTCTCGGCCCGGGTCAAGTCGTGGCAGCGGCGGCTCACCACCGCCGCGTAGTAGTAGTGCTTGGTCAAGGGAAAGTTGACGATGCCACCGATCGCCTCCAGCTCGTCGCCGTCGTCGGGGATCCGCTCCGCCGCGCCGGTGGCGGTGGCCAGCGACTCGGTCGCCGCGCGCCGGTGCCCCAGTCGGGCCCACGCCCGGGCCTCGATCGCCGCCAGCCAGGCGGTGATCGAGCCCCGGTAGGAGGTAGTGCCGAGCGCCTTCAGCGCCCGAGCCACCAGCCCCAACGCCTCGCGCGGACGACCGTTCCATTCACACTGGAGGGCCCGCACACCGTACGCCCAGGCCGCCAACGGCGGGTACCCAGCCCGGTCCGCGCAGATCACCGCGGTCTGGGCCTGGTCGTGAGCGGCGCCGAGGAAGCCGAGGTTGCCGGAGGCGTGGCCGAGGATCGCGCAGGTCACCCCGGCGAGCAGGTAGAGCTGCTTGGCCTGCCCCGGATGGGGCTGCCTGAGCTGGTTGAACAGCTCGTCCCGCAGCGAGATGAGATCCCGCACCACCGGCACCATCGGACGGTACACATAGTCGGTCGCGAGGTTCGCCACCTGGATCCGCAGGCTCTCCAGGGCGAGCGGGCCGAGGCCCCGGCTGTCCTCCTGGCGCCCCCACTCCACCGACTGGGCCGCGGCGGTGGTGACGAGGGAGCGAACGTCCAGCGTGTCCGGCGCCCGGTCGACGAACGCGAGCAACTGCTCCGGCGGGTGCCCGAACTCCGCCTCCAGCACCCGGCAGGCCGTAGGGTGGGGAAGCCGCTTGACCTCGCCATTGAGCCAGCGGTCGATCTGACGCCGCTCGATGCTGAAGTGGTCGATCTGCATCTGGTGTGCCCGCTGCACCAGGCAGCGGCGTACTTCTTCGCGGGTGAGGCGGCGTTCGTTGACCAGTAGACGCAGCAGCGTGACCTGGCCTTGAGCCACGAAGGACTCCTCCCTCCTCCCCCGGCGTCTGGACCGTCCACTGTAATGGGCGGTCGCCGGTCGCGCACCACGCCCACACACTTAGTAGCCGACCAACCACAAGATCGCAATAGCCGGGCAGGCAGGTGGAGCATTCACTCCGTTCACACTTCACGCGCGGCGGCCGCATCCTGGCCTCTGCCCGGGTGCGTCACCGCCCAGGGCGGGACCCGGGCCGGGGGTCACCAGCGGTGGTGGACGTGCGGGCGGATCAGCCGGTCGTACGCGTCCCGCACCCCCGCGAGCTGGTCGGCGGTGAGCGGCGGCAGCTCGGCGGCGGCCGCGTTGGCCCGGACCTGCTCGGGTCGCCGGGCACCCGGGATCACGGTGGTGACACCCGGCTGGTCGATCACCCACCGCAGCGCGAACTGCGCCAGCGGCCGGTCGGTCAGCGGCGCCAGCTCCCGCACCGCGGCCAGCCCGACCTCGTACGGTACGCCGGAGAACGTCTCCCCCACGTCGAACGACTCGCCGCGCCGGTTGAACGTGCGGTGGTCGTCCTCGGCGAACCGGGTGGTCTCGTCGTACCCGCCGGCGAGCAGCCCGGAGGCGAGCGGGACCCTGGCGATGATCCCCACCCCGGCCTCGCGGGCGGCGGGCAGGACCTCCTCCAGCGGCTTGAGCCGGAAGCAGTTCAGGATGATCTGGATGCTCGCCAGGTGCGGGCGGGCCAGCGCGGCCAGCGCCTCCTCACAGGTCTCCACCGACACCCCGTACGCCCGGATGACGCCCTCGGCGACGAGTGTGTCCAGCGCGTCGAAGACCGCGTCGCCGGCGTAGACCGGGGACGGTGGGCAGTGCAGCTGCACCAGGTCGATCGTGTCCACGCCCAGGTTGGCGCGGGAGCGGTCCAGCCAGGCCCGGAAGTTCTCCAGGCGGTAGTGCTCGGGGCGCTGCTCCACCCGGCGGCCCATCTTGGTCGCCACGAACAGGTCGGCGGCTCGCCGCCGGGCGAGCAGCTCGCCGATGAAGCGCTCGCTGCGCCCGTCGCCGTACACGTCAGCCGTGTCGATCATGGTGATCCCACTCTCGACCGCCGCATCCAGCACCGCCCGGGCGTCGTGCTCGGGCACGCTCCCCCAGTCGTCACCGATCTGCCACGCGCCCAGGCCTACCACGCTCACCGGCCGGCCGGTCCGGCCCAGCACCCGCTTCTCCATCCCGCCACCGTAGACCACCGATGATCGCCGCTTGGGGGGCTGGGTGGTGATCCAACAACTTCTCCATTCAGGACGAGGTCAGCATGTCGGGCGCCACCCAACCCCCCAAGCGCTCGGGGGCGAGGGCGAGCCGCGCTGCTGTCGTACCCGGGGCGGAGGATGCCGGCCATGGGGAGGACGCCCGCCGGGATCGGCACCGCTTTTCGCTACCGCGACGCACTCGCCCAAGGGGCCACCCGGGCCGGGATCCGCCGCGCGGTCGAGGAGGGCCGGATCGCGCGGTACGCCCGCGGCGTCTACGCCAGCGGCACCACGCGCTGGGACGAGATCGCCGCCGCGGTCGCCCGGCTGGGCGGGGAGGCGGTCGCCAGCCACGAGACCGCGGCCGAGCTGTGGGGGCTGCCGCTGCTCGGCCCGGCGCCCGCGACGATCCAGCTCACCCGCCCCCGGCGGCGGACCGGCACGGATCGGTACCCGGGGCTCACCGTGCACCACGCCGCGGTCCCGGCCCGGCACCGCACGCTCCACCTCGGCATCCCGGTCACGACCCCGGCGCGTACCGCGGTGGACATCGCCCGGGTCCGGCCGTTCCGGGCCGGCGTGAGCACCGCCGACGGTGCGTTGCGGCTGCGCCGGTGCCACCGTGAGCACCTACTAGCGGTCACCGAGGACTGCGCCGGCTGGCCCGGGGTCCGCCGCGCCCGCGAGGTGGCGGGGTTCGCCGACGCCCGGGCGGCGAACCCGCTGGAGTCCATCTCCCGGGTCGCCTTCCACGAGTACCGCCTACCCCGGCCCGTGCTGCAGGCAGAGGTGGGCGGCCTCGCCGTGGTCGACTTCCTGTGGCAGGAGTACGGAGTGGTCGGTGAGGCCGACGGCATGGGAAAGTACGTCGACCTGGCCGCTCTACACCGGGAGAAGCACCGGCAGGAGAACCTCGAACACGACGGCCTGGTCGTGGTCCGCTGGACCTGGCGGGATGCGTACCGGCGGCCCGACGCGCTCGCGCACCGGGTCGGCGGCGTCCTGTTCCGCCGCGGCTGGCGCCCGGACACCCGGCGACCTGACCCTGCTTGGGGGGCTGGGTGGTGATCCAACTACCTCGCCTTTGGGGAGGAGACTGACATATTGGGCGCCACCCAACCCCCCAAGCGGCCGAGGCACAGGTGCCTGGACCGGGTGGGAAGGGGCGCGGGCCGCCGCGGCGAGGGCGACCCGGCGGGATACTGGCGGGGTGGGGGAGATAAAGGTGGGTACGGCGTCGTGGACCGACCGGACCCTGCTGGCCTCCGGGTGGTACCCGGAGTCCGCCGACACGCCCGAGCGGCGCCTGGCGTACTACGCCGAGCAGTTTCCGCTGGTGGAGGTGGACTCCACCTACTACTCCCCGCCGGCCGAGCAGACCGTCTCGCTGTGGGTGGCCCGCACCCCGCCGGAGTTCACCTTCAACATCAAGGCGTTCAGCCTGCTCACCGGGCACCCGACCCGGCCGGCGGCGATCTACAAGGACCTGCGACCGGAGACCGACAAGTCAAGCCTCTACCCGGGCGACCTGCCCGCCCAGGCGTACGAGGAGGTCTGGACGCGGTTCCTGTCCGCGCTGGACCCGCTGGCGAGCGCGGGCAAGCTGGGCGCGATCCTGTTCCAGTTTCCACCGTGGTTCACCATCCGCCGGGCGAACAAGGACTACCTGCGCGAGGTGGTGGCGCGGTGCCGCCCTCTGCGGGTGGCGGTGGAGTTCCGGCACGAGTCCTGGTTCCGCGGGGACAACCAGCGCGAGACGCTGGAGTTTCTCCGCGCGCATCAGATCCCGTACGTCTGCGTGGACATGCCGCAGGGGTACCGCTCCTCCGTACCGCCGGTGCTGGCCGCCACCGCCGACCTGGCGCTGGTCCGCTTCCACGGCCACAGCGACAAATGGAACAGCCGGGACATCTACGAGCGGTTCGGCTATTGGTACTCCGAATCGGAGCTCGCCGAGTGGGCGCCGAAGCTGCGCGACCTGGCGGAGCGGGCCGAGCAGACCCACGTGCTCATGAACAACTGCTACTCCGACTACGCCCAGCGCAACGCCGCCACCCTGCAGGCTCTCCTCACCGGTGAGGACGGCGAGGAGGCCGGCTGAACCAGCCCGGCGCGTGCCCGGCTACAGGCCGCCGGAGGCGCGCAGGTTCTGGCCGGTGATCCACCGGCCGTCCGGGCCGGCGAGGAACCCGATCACGTCGGCCACGTCGGCGGGCGTGCCGAGCCGGCCCAGCGGCGTCATGCGTACCACCCGGTCCAGGCCGGCCGGGGTGTTGGTGGCCCGCAGCGGGTCGGTGTCGGTGGCTCCGGGCGAGACCGTGTTCACGGTGATGCCCCGGCCGCCGAGCTCCCGGGCGGCCACCGCGGTGAACTGCTCGACCGCCCCCTTGCTCCCGACGTACGCGGTCAGCCCGGCGCTGGGCAGGACCGTGTTGAGGGTGGAGATGTTGATGATCCGGCCACCGTCGCGCATGTGCCGCGCGGCGTGGCGCATCGCCAGGAAGACCGCCTTCGCGTTGACCGCCATGACCCGGTCGTACGCGTCCTCGGTGAGGTCCGCCAGCAGGGTCGGGCTGTGGGCGTCGGCCGCGTTGTTGACCAGGATGTCCAAGCCTTCCAGCCGTAGCTCGGCCTCGGAGAACAGCTTCTCGACCCCCCTGGCGTCGGCCAGATCCGCCCGGACGGCGTGCGCCTTGCCGCCGGCCGCGGCGACCGCGCGCTCCACCTCGGAAGCGGCCCGCGCGTCGCTGAGGTAGCCGAAGACCACCTGGGCGCCGTCTCGCGCCAACCGCTCCACCACCGCCCGGCCGATCCCCCGGGAGCCGCCGGTCACCACCGCTCCCTTACCCGCGAGCGGCTGGGCCGCGGCCGGGCCTGCCGGCTGATTCTCCTGCGCCATGCTGGCCACCCTAGCGAGCCCGACCGCGGCCGGCGAGTCGTTCCCGGTACCGCCACCGGCCAGTAGCATGGCGGCATGACGCACGACCACCCCCGGGCGCCATGCGCGCGGCGGTAATCACCACGCCGGGCACGGTCGAGATCCAGACCGTGCCGGATCCGACGCCCGGGCCGCGGGAGGTGGTGGTACGCGTCGTCAGCTGCGGCATCTGCGGCACCGACCTGCACATCATGGATGGGGAGGTCGCACCCGCGTACCCGATCGTGCCCGGCCACGAGATCGCCGGCGAGGTGGTGGCGGTCGGGTCCTCGGTCACCGAGGTGCGCCCGGGCGACCGGGTCGCGGTGGATCCGTCGCTGGACTGCGGAGAGTGCCATTACTGCCGCCGCGCGCGCGGCAACCTCTGCGAGAACTGGGCCGCGATCGGCGTCACCACCGCCGGCGGCGCGGCGGAGTACGTGGTCGCGCCGGCCAAGAACTGCTTCGTCCTGCCCGACGGGGTGGACACCGCCGAGGCCGCGCTGATCGAACCGCTGGCCTGCGCGGTACGCGGCTTCGACGTGCTGCCGCGGCGCCTCGCCGACCACTACCTGGTCTACGGCGCCGGCACCATGGGGCTGATCATGGCCGAGCTGGCCAAACGCTGCGGCGCCGCGTCGGTGTCGGTGGTCGATCTCAACCCGGCCCGGCTGGAGACCGCCGGGCAGCTCGGCGGGGTCGCGACCGCCACCTCCGCGGAGGAGCTCACCCGGCCCCGCGGGTGGGACGTGGTGATCGACTGCACCGGCGCCGAGGCCGCGATCCAGGATGGACTGCGCCGGGTCGGCAAGGGCGGGACGTTCCTCCAGTTCGGAGTGGCCAGTTACGACACCCGCGCCACCATCGAGCCGTTCCGGATCTACCACGAGGAGATCATGATCACCGGCTCGATGGCGGTACGCCACAGCTTTGAGCGCGCCGGGGAGCTGTTCGCCGCCGGGGTGCTGCGCCCGGAGCTGTTCATCACCCACCGGTTCCCGCTGGCGCGGTACGCCGAGGCGCTGGCGCAGTTCCGGTCCGGGGTGGGGCGGAAGGTGCTGATCACGCCGGAGGCCGAGGCGTGATCGTGGTCGCGGGCGAAGCCCTGGTCGACCTCACGCCCACCGCCCAGGGCGCCGGCGCCCACGACGACGGCGGTCTGGAGTTCACCGCCCGACCCGGGGGTTCGCCGTTCAACGTCGCCATCGGCCTCGGCCGGCTGGGTACGCCGGTGGCGTTCCTCGGCGTGCTCTCCGGGGATGCGTTCGGCCGCCGGCTACGCGCGCACCTGCGTACCAACGGGGTGGACCTGTCCCTGGTCGTGCCGGCCGGGGCGCCGACCGCCTTGGCGTTCGCGCACCTGGCCGGCGCGGAGCCGGAGTACTCCTTCTACGTCGAGGGCACCACCCTGCGGGCCGCCGGTCCGGACGCGCCCGCGCTGCCGCCCGGCGCACCGCTGCACACCGGTTCGCTCGCGCTGGCGCTGGAACCCAGCGCCGGCCGGCTGGCGGGCCTGCTGCGGGCCGAGGCGGGGCAGCGACTCATCTCCGTCGACCCGAACATCCGGCCCGGGCTGATCCCGGACCGCGGGGCATACCTGGACCAGCTCGGCGGCTGGCTGGGCGCGGCCGACCTGGTCAAGGTGAGCGCGGCGGACCTGGCGTGGCTGTATCCGCACGAGACGCCGGCCGAGGTGGCGCGGCGGTGGCTGGCGGCCGGCCCGGTGCTGGTGCTGGTGACCGCGGGGAGCCAGGGCGCGACCGCGTTCACCGGCCGCCGGGAGGTCTTCGCCCCCGCTGCCACGGTCACCGTGGCGGACACGATCGGCGCCGGCGACGCGTTCAGCGCCGCCACCCTCGCCTGGCTGTGGGAGCAGGGGGTACGCGAGCGGGGCGCGCTCGCCGGCCTGGACGAAGCGGCGCTACGCCGGCTGCTCACCTTCGCCAACCAGGTCGCCGCCCACACCTGCGCCCGGCCCGGCGCCGACCCGCCCCGGCGCGAGGAGCTGGCCGTCCACGCCGGCTAGTCGAGCGCGGCGAAGGTCTCCCTCAGCGCCGGGTAGAGCCCCCGGTACCGGGCGTAGAGCTGCTGGTAGCGCTCCCGGGTGGCGGGTGTCGGCGCCAGCGTGGACTCCACCGGGGCGCTCGCGGCGAGACCCGGTCCCAGCCCCACGCCCTCCCCGGCCAGCAGCGCCGCGCCCCGAGCCGAGTGGTCCTGGCCGTGTGTCACCCGCACCGGCTGGCCGTACACGTCGGCCTGGATCTGGCACCAGGCGGCGAGGCGGGCCCCGCCGCCGGAGCACACCACCGACACCGGGCCGGCCAGCTCCTGCACCGCGTCCAGGCATTCGCGCATGGCGAAGGCGACCCCTTCCAGCACCGCGCGCACCAGATGAGCGCGGGTGTGCGAGAGCCGCAGCCCCACGAAGCAGCCCCGCGCCGACGGGTCGACGTGCGGGGTACGCACGCCGTTGAGGTACGGCAGGAACAGCAGCCCGTCCGCGCCCGCCGGGACCTGCGCCGCCTCGGCGACCAGGTCGGCGACCGTGCCGGCGGCGCCGGTCACCCGGGCCAGCCACTCCAGGGACTGGCCGGCGGCGAGCACCGCACCCAGCAGCAGCCAGCGGGCGGGCAGGGCGTGGGCGAAGGTCTGCACCCGCCCGGTCGGGTCCACCACCGGCTCGGCCACGGTGGTGATGAGCTGGCCACCGGTGCCGATGACGGCGGCGGCCCGCCCCGGGACGGTCACGCCCAGCGTGAGCGCGCCGGCCATCTGGTCACCCGCACCGGTCACCACCGGCACGCCGGGGGGCAGGCCGGTCAGCTTCGCGGCGGCCGGGCTCACCGCCCCAGCGACCGCGGCCGATGCGCGGACCGGCGGCAGCACCGCGGGGTCGAGCCCCAGCGCGGCGAGGATCTCGCCGGACCACTCACCGGTACGCAGGTCGTAGAGGAGCGTGCCGGAGGCGTCGGACGGGTCGGTGGCGCGGTCGCCGGTCAGGCGCAGCCGCAGGTAGTCCTTTGGCAGGAGCACCGAGCGGACCCGGTCGAAGGCTGCCGGTTCCCGCTCCCGCAGCCACAACAGCGACGGGGCGAGGAACCCGGTGCTCACCGGGGCGCCGGTGAGCTGGCGGACCCGCTCGGCGCCGGCGCGCCGGGCGATCGCCGCGCACGCCTCGCGGCTGCGGGTGTCCGGCCAGATGATCGCCGGCCGTACCGGCTCGCCGGCGCCGTCCACCGCCACCAGACCGTGCATCTGCCCGGCCAGCCCGACCGCGCGGACCGTGCCGTCGCGCACCGGGCGGGTGTCCAGCACCTCCGCCAGTGCCATCCGGGTGGCCTGCCACCAGGCGTCGGGGTCCTGCTCGGCGAAGCCGGGGGCCGGCGCCCGCACCGGGTAGGGCCGGGCGGCGCGGGCCACCGGACGACCCGGCGGATCGGTGGCCACCACTTTGACGCTGCTCGTGCCGAGATCGATGCCGACCAGCAAGTCCACGCGCCCGACCGTACCCAGTCACCATCGGCCCCGAGCCGCCGGCGCGGTGCGGTATGTCGGCCCGGCACGTTAGGGTCACCTCGTGAGCCGATGGATGGACGGCAAGGTCGACGCCTACCTGACCGGCCTGGCCCAGGCGGAGCACCACGACCCGGTGCTGGCGGCGATGGAGGCACGGGCGCACGAGCACGGGTTTCCCATCGTGGGGCGGGCTACCGGCCGGTTTCTGGAGCTGATGGCCCGCAGCGTAGGTGCCCGGCGGGTGCTGGAGTTGGGCTCCGGGTACGGCTACTCGGCGTACTGGTTCGCCCGCGCGGTCGGGCCGGAGGGCGAGGTGATCTGCACCGACGGCGACCCGGCGAACGCCGCCCTGGCCGAGCAGTACCTGCGCGAGGCGGGCCTGTGGGGCCGGGTGCGGTACCGGGTCGGGGACGCGCTGAGCGGGCTCGCGGCCGAGCCGGGCGAGTTCGACGTGATCTACTGTGACGTGGACAAGCCCGGTTACCCGGATTGCTGGGCCGCCGCGCGCCACCGCATCCGGGTGGGCGGCCTGTGGTTGTGCGACAACGTGATCTGGAGCGGGCACGTCGCCACCGGCACCGATCGCGAGGGTCTGCCGGGCTGGACCGCCCCGATCCAGCAGCACAACCAGATGGTCGCCGACGATGTGGCGTACGTCGGCAGCGTGGTGCCGATCCGCGACGGGGTGATGGCGGCGCTACGGGTGGCGTAAGTCACCCGCGGCCGCCGGGTCACACCCACCACTACCGGGCGGCGCGTGGGACCGGCCCGCCGCTCAATCCTGGTTGGGCTCCGCCGCCCCGGGCGGGTCGTCCGACTCGGGCCCGGGCAGCACCTCCAGGAAGTCGCCGACCCCGGTGATCTCCAAGACGCGGGCTACCCACCCGTGCGCCCCGGACAGGTACAGCCGGCCACCATCGCGGTCGGTCTCGCGTGCGGCGTCGATCAGCACGCGGACACCGGCTGAGTCCATGAAGTCCACCTGCCCGAGATCAACCACGATCTCAGTGACGTCGCCGTTGCGTGCCTGACGGAGCGCGTTCGCCAGCTCTGGTGCGGTGGCGAGATCGATTTGGCCGCTCGGTGTGACGGTGACGCGTCCGGCAGCGCCGGGAACCCGCTGGACGTCCATCTCTGTCCCCCCAACCCGACCGTGGGCAGGTCACGCGATCTCCGCGGTGACTGACCCAGGATAACGCGGTGACCAGCCGGTAGGGTTGAAGATGATCTCACAACTGGAGGACCCGTGGCCACATTCGGGCAGCCAGCTGAGCGCCGTTCGGCCGAGTACGACCTGGTCACCAGGGCGGTCGCCGACAACCACGCGGCGCTCGCCCTCCTGCGGACGCCGGACTTCTCCCTCCAGTACGCCAACCGGGCGCACAGCTCGATGTTCGGGGGCGACTCCGGCTCCGGTGAGGGGGCGCCCGAGGCGGTGCCAGCGGAGCTACGCCAGGCGGCGGCAATCGTGCTCGCGACCGGCCAGCCGGCGCAGACCGACCTGCCGGTGGATGACCGGTTCGTCCACTCGGTCTGCTCCCCGGTGCGTACCGGCGAGGGGGTCACCGCGGTGAGCGTGGTGTCGATCGACGTCACCGACCAGGTCCGTGCCCGCCAGCACGCCGAGCGGCGACACCAGCGGCTGAGCGTGCTGGACGAGGCGACCAGCGCGGTCACCGCGGAGACCGATCCGTACCGCGAGCTGGTGGCGCTGGCCGAGAGTGTGGTCCCCGCCCTCGCCGACGCCTGCGCCGTGTACCTGGTGGACCGCTCGGCCCGGAGGGTGGGCCAGGGCCCGCTGGCGGCCACCCGCCTGATCTGCGTACTCAACCCGGCCCTGGGGCTGCCGCCGCCGGCGCCGGAGGTGCGGCTGCGGCTGGCACCCACGCGGCCGGTGGCGCGCGCGTCCCAGAACCGGGAACCAGTAGTGGCGACCGGCGCCGACCCGGCCGACTGGGGCGAGCACTGGTTGGCGGTGCTCAATCCTCACAGCCTGCTCGCGATGCCGATCGGTCCGGACTCGGTCCAAGCGGTGATCAGCATCGCGGTGAGCGGCTCGCGGCCGCCGTTCGAGGCGTCGGACATCGCGCTGATGCGCGAGATCACCAACCGGGTGGAGCAGGCGGTCGGACAGGCGCTGCGGATGCAGCAGACCAGCGAGGTGGCGCTCACGCTGCAACGCGGCCTGCTCTCCGAGCCGCCGCACGTGCCCGGGTTGGACATCCGGGTGCACTACCGGCCCGCCGGGCCGGGCCTGGAGGTTGGCGGTGACTGGTACGACGCCTTCCTCCACCCCGGCGGCGACCTGGCGCTGACCGTGGGCGACGTGGTCGGCCACGACCTGTACGCCGCGAGCACGATGGGCCAGCTCCGCAGCATGGTGCAGGCGCTGGCCTGCCAGCGCGACGCCGACCCGGGCACGGTGTTGACCTCGCTGAACGACCTCACCCACCACCTGGGGGTCGGCGAGCTGGCCTCGGTGATCCACGGCCGGCTGGTCCGGCCGAGCGAGCCCGGTTCGGCCCGCTTCACCTGGGCCAACGCCGGCCATCCCCCGCCCCTGCTGATCGGGCCCGATCAGGGGGTGCAGGTGCTGGAGTACACCGCCTCCCCGCTGCTGGGGCTGGACCGGGCACCGTATCCGCAGGTCACGGTCGAGGTGCCGGCCGGTGCGGTGCTGCTGCTCTACACCGACGGGTTGGTCGAGGACCCGCGGCGGCCGAGCGCGGACGCGATCGCCGAACTCGCCGAGGCGGCTCGCAAGTACGCCACCCTCGGGCTGGACGAGCTGTGCGAGCAGCTCATCGCCGGGGCGGCGGGCCGGGACGACATCGCGTTGCTGGCGGTGCGGGTGGAGGCCCCGGGCACGACTGTCGGCAGCACGTCAGTGGCGCTTCGGGACCGTTCCCTGACCTGGTCCGACCGGTCGAGGCCGTGACCACCCGGGCCCCGGACGAGTGAGGCGGCGGCGGGCCTGCTCGGTTCGGTTGAGCGGGCAGCGGCACCGCCGTGGGACCGCCGCCGGGGCACCGCCCATGGGGCGGTGCCGGGCAGCTCCCCCGGATGGACTCGAACCATCAACCTGCCGGTTAACAGCCGGACGCTCTGCCGATTGAGCTACGGGGGATCGGCGGCCACCCGGGTGATCGGGTGGGCCGCGACTAGAGTACCGGAGAACCCGCCATCCGGCACCACCGGGTTTCCCCTGGCCGGCGAGAACCGGAGCCACCGCCCTAACCGTGACGAATCACACCAGAATCCTGGTTATGAGGATATCCTGACTGCTGGGTCGCGAGACGCCTAGTCCGGGTGGAGGATGGGTATGTCTCATCACGCGGACGAATGCTCGAGGAAGGAGCCGTCATGCGCGGCAAGTTGTGGTTTCTCGGTGGGGCGGCCGTCGGGTTCGTGCTCGGCGCCCGCGCCGGCCGGGAGCGGTACGACCAACTGGTCGCCGCCACCCGCCGGCTGAAGGACCACCCGACTGTGCAGGAGGCGGCCGGGGTGGTCCAAGAGCAGGCCAACCGGCTCTACAGCGAGGGCAAGGAGACGGTCTCGAAGAAGCTGGGCAACACCCGGTTCGGCGAGCGCTTCGGCCATCGCGGGCCGCAGGAGCCGGCGCCCGAGGTCACGCAGCCGGAGACCGCGGCCAAGAGCCAACCTGGCACCACACTCTGATCAATCTGTACGCCCCAGCGCCGGGGCGCCCGTCTCCTGACCGGGCGCCACCGGCGACGTCAACTCGTCCCCTCAGTAGCGGCGACGTGGCCGGCGACGAACTGGTCGGTCGCGGCCGTCACCGCCGGCGCGGCCGGGTCGGTACCCGGGTCGTAGCGCACCGCCCACGACAGCCCGTCCCGGCCCGGCACCCGCCGCGCGACCACCCGCACCCCGCCGCCGGGCAGCCGGTGGTGGGCGGAGAACGACACCGAGCGGGTCACCCGGGCCCGCACCGCCTGCGGCAGGTTCCCCGGCTCCGGCAGCGTCACGCTCACCGGGGCCGTATCCGCGGTCACCACGTACCCCTCCCGCCGCGCCACCACCTCCGACGGCACCACGGTGAGGGTCTCGCCGCTCCAGACGGCCTTGTGGATCTCGTGCCAGCCCAGCCGGGCCCGGCCCGGGAGGTACAGTCCGAGCCGGGTCGCCACCACCGCTTCCCCAGCGGTAGTGAGCGCCCAGCCCACCACCCGGTCATCCGGGTCGAGGGTGGGCCGCAGGGCCGCCGGCAACCTCCGGCGACGCCACCACCTCGGCATCACAGCCACCTCAGCTTCCGCACCTCGGCATCACCGCCACCTCAGCACCCCGCCCATGTCCGCCTCGCGGGCCAGGACCGTGCCGGCCCAGGATCACAGCCCGCCCGCCGCCCGTTCCCGCAGGGCCCGTGCGTGCTGCTCCAGCGAGAACAGCTCGGCCGCGAGCGAGAGGTACTCCGCCTTGTCGGTCACCGGGTTCACCCGCTGGACCTTCGACTTCAGCGCCGCCACCCGCGCGTCCACAGTGACCAGCTCCAACTTGGCCAGCGTCACCCCGACGTACCGCGGGTCCGGCTCACCGTCCAACCGGAGCGGCTCCACCGCCAACTCCCCCACCAGGGCACCGGCGGCCAGGTCCGGGCAGGCGTCGCGTACCCGCTGCACCCACACCGCGCCGGAGGTGGCGCGGGCGGCGCCACCGGCCTCGGCGATCGCGGTCCGGATCGCCTGGTGCAGCGGATGGTGGTACGCCTCCACCCCCAGCGCGTCGAACTGCGGCCCGGCCAGCACCGGCACCTGCAGGGCCAGCTTGAGTGCTTCCCGCTCCACCACCGTGGCCGGGTTGACCACCGGCCCCCGCGCGCGGGGTCGCGCCGGCTCCTCGGCGGCACCATCCCGACCGGCCGCGGCCGCCACCGCCCGGGTCACCTGCTCCACCGGCATCCCCAGGTCGCCGGCGAGCTTGCGGGCGTACTCCGGCCGCTTCTCGCGGTCCTTGATCCGCGCCACCAGCGGGGCGGCGCGGCGCATCGCCTCCACCCGACCATCCACGGTGTCCAGATCGAACCGCCGCAGCACCTGGCGTAGCGCGAATTCGACCAGCGGCTCCCGGCGTGCCACCAGGTCGCGCACGGCCGCGTCACCCTTGGCCAGCCGCAGCTCGCACGGGTCCATGTTGTCCGGGCTGATCGCGATGAAGGTACGCCCGACGAAGCGCTGGTCGGATTCGAAGGCGCGCAGCGCCGCCTGCTGGCCGGCCGCGTCCCCGTCAAAGGTGAAGATGATCTCCCCGGCGAAGACGTCGGTGTCCATCAGCAGCCGGCGCAGCACCGCCACGTGGTCGTCGCCGAAGGCGGTGCCGCAGGTGGCGACCGCGGTCGGCACACCGGCGAGGTGACAGGCCATCACGTCGGTGTAGCCCTCCACCACCACGGCCTTGCGCTGCTTGGCGATCTCCCGCTTGGCTTGGTCGATCCCGTACAGGACCTGCGACTTGCGGTAGATCGGGGTCTCCGGGGTGTTGAGGTACTTGGGGCCGTCGTCGTCCTCGCGCAGCTTACGCGCGCCGAAGCCGATGACGTTGCCGGTGAGGTCGCGGATCGGCCACAGCAGCCGGCCCCGGAACCGGTCGATCGGCGAGCCGGAGCGGGCCGGACGGGACAACCCGGCGGTGATCAACTCCTGGTCGGTGAAGCCGCGGCGGCGCAGGTGGTTGGTGAGCGTGTCCCAGGACTCGGGCGCGAAACCGCACCCGTACCGGGTGGCGGCGTCCCGGTCAAAGCCGCGCCGGGCGAGAAACTCCCGCGCCGCCCGCGCGGCCGGAGTCAGCAACTGCTCGGCGTAGAACTCGGCCGCGGCCGCGTGCGCCGCGATCAGCCGCTGCCGCTGGCCGTGACCGGCCCGGTTCGGCGCGGGCCCGGCCTGCTCGTAACGCAGCGTCACCCCGGCGCGGGCGGCCAGCAGCTCCACCGTCTCCACGAAGGTGAGGTGGTTGACCTCCATCACGAAGGCGATCGCGTCCCCACCCTTGCCGCAGCCGAAGCAGTGGAACAGCGGGGCGTCGGTGCGGACGGTGAAGGACGGGGTCTTCTCCTCGTGGAACGGGCACAACCCCTTGAGGCGCTGCGAACCCGCCGGCTTCAGCGTCACGTGCTCGGAGACCACCTCGACGATCGAGGTGCGTTCGCGTACCAGCGCGATGTCCTCGTCTCGGATCCGGCCAGCCACGCGTCCATCCTGCCCTACCCGGCCGAACGCGGCGGTGTCCAGGCCTGGACCGGCTCGGGCACCGCCTGGTCCGGCACCCGCTCAGCCGAGCAGCTCGGTCAGGGGTACGCCGGGGTCGGCCAGCCGGACCGGGTCGACCGGCTTGGCGGCGCGTACCAACTGCTGGATCTGGTCGGCTACGTCCCAGATGTTCACGTTCATCCCGGCGAGTACCCGCGACTCCGCGTCCAGCCAGAACGCCATGTACTCCGGCACCTTCCCGTCCCGCAGCGCCGGGTCACCCCGGAACACCACCCGGTCGTAGCCGCCCGGCTCGAACCAGCCGGAGAATTCCATCCCCAGGTCGTACTGGTCGGTGAAGAAGAACGGCACCTGGTCGTACTCCACCTCCTGGCCCAGCATGGAGCGGGCCGCGGACGGCCCCCCGTCCAGGGCGTTGGACCAGTGCTCCACCCGGATCGGCCGGCCGCCCGCCACCGACCGGGGCGTGCTGGCCACATCCCCGCAGGCGTAGATGTCCGGGTCGGAGGTCCGCAGCGCGGAGTCGGTCCGAACCCCGTCCTCGACCTCCAGGCCCGCGGCGACCGCCAGCTCGGTCGCGGGGGTGATACCGATGCCCACCACGGCGAGGTCCGCCGGCAGCTCAGTACCGTCGTCCAGCACCACCGCGGCGAGGTCACCGCCGTCTCCCTTGAGCGCCTGGATCCCGGTGCCGAGCCGCAGGTCCACCCCGTGCGCGGCGTGCAGGTCCCGGAACAGCGCGCCGACCTCCGGCCCGAGTACGGTCAGCGGCAGCGGGTGCGGCGCCACCAGGGTCACCTCGGCGCCGTGACCGCGCGCCGCGGCCGTGACCTCCAGCCCGATCCAGCCGGCGCCGATCACCACCACCCGCTTGGCCCGGCCGCGCAGCTCCGCCAACAGCGCGTCGGACTCGTCGATGGTGCGCAGGTAGCGCACGTGGTGCAGGTCATGCCCTGGTACGCGCAGCGTGCGCACCCGGGACCCGGTGGCGAGCAGCAGCTTGTCGTAGCGCAGCTCCTCCACTCCGTCCAGGGTGACCGTATGCGCCGCCGGGTCCAGCATGGTGGCTCGCCGGCCCAGCATCAGCTCGATGCCTTGCTCGGCCCACCACTCCTCCGGGTGTAGGAAGGCCTGCTCCCGCGGATCGTTGCCAATCAGGTACCCCTTGGACAGTGGTGGCCGCTCGTACGGCGGCTCGGTCTCCTCGCCGATCAGCACCACCCGGCCGGTGAACCCCTCCTCGCGCAGGGTTTCCGCCGCCTTCCCGCCGGCCAGCGAGGCTCCGACGATGACAAATGTTCGCTCATCCGCACTCATGCTGATCAGCCTACGGCGCGGACGCGCTAAGTGCCGGTCACCGTGGGTCGCTACCGGGTCGGACCCGGGCGGTGCATACTTATGCGAGGCGGGAGCCGCCACCGCCCGACGGCTGGCGACCGGAGGAGCGAAATGGCAGGTGGTCAATCATCCGGTGGGCCCACGGGCGGCCCCACCGCACTGCGCATGCTGGTCGGCGCACACCTGCGGCGGCTACGCGAGGAGCGCGGCGTCTCCCGGGCCGAGGCGGGTGATCGCATCCGCGGATCCGAGTGGAAGATCAGCCGGATGGAGCTCGGCCGGGTCAGCTTCAAACCGCGAGACGTGGCGGACCTGCTCACCCTCTACGGGGTGACCGACGAGGCCGAGCGGGCCGCGGTGCTGGGGCGGGTCAAGGAGGCGAACGCCAAGAGCTGGTGGTACGCGTACCGTGACGTCACTCCGGACTGGTTCGGGCGCTACCTGGGTCTGGAGGCGACCGCCTCGGTGATCCGCACCTACGAGGTCCAGTTCATCCCCGGGCTGTTGCAGACCGAGGACTACGCCCGCGCGGTGGTAAGGCTCGGTCACGCCAGCGCGTCCGCGGCAGAGATCGACCGGCGGGTACGGCTGCGGATGGAGCGGCAGGCGTTGCTGGACCGGTCCGACGGGCCACGGCTGTGGGCGGTGATCGACGAGGCCGCGCTGCTGCGGCCGGTCGGCGGGGTCGAGGTCATGCGCGACCAGCTGGAGGCGCTGATCACCACCGTGCGGAAGCTACCCCGGGTGCGGGTGCAGGTGATCCGGCTGGCCGCCGGCGGGCACGCCGCCGCCGGCGGCTCCTTCTCGATCCTGCGCTTTCCGCACCCGGACGTGCCGGATGTGGTCTACATCGAGCAGTTGACCGGCGCGCTCTACCTGCACAAGCAGGAGGATCTGGACCAGTACTCGGAGGTGGTGAACCGGCTGGCGGTCGATGCGGAGCCGCCGGACCGGACCCCGGAGATCCTCTCGGACATCATCCGTGACCTGCGCCGCTGACCGAGCGGATGCAGCAGCGCTGCCGCCTTCTCATCCAGGTGCAAGTGATCGGAAGGGGTGGGGCGGGCGGGACTCGAACCCGCGACCGAGGGATTATGAGTCCCCTGCTCTGACCTGCTGAGCTACCGCCCCGCGCGCACCGGGGGCCGCCGGAAGCGGCCTCACGGAAGGGTTCCGATACGCCAGCATACGCAGGCCGCACCCGCCCCCCGCACGCTGCCCAGCGCGGAACCGCCCTACCCGGGCCGAGGAATCAGTTTGACCAGGCACTTCACCGATGACACGGTCAAGGCATGCACGTGGAGTACGCCACGCTGGAAGCGGGCCTGGACTTCAACGCCACGGTGGTGCGGCCGGGCGTGGTCCGCGCCGGCGACCTGGTCACCAAACTCCCCGCGGAGCCGTCCAGCGGCGCCTAGCCCGCCTCGTGAGCCGGATCAGCCGTGCCGGCCCGGCGAGCGGCGGCGGTCGCCTCCCCGATCACGTCCGCCACCGCGGCTCCGGTACCGCGGGCGAGCCGCACCGCATCCTCGTACTCCGGCTGCACCGTGACCACCCGGCCGTCCAGGTAGCCGCGCTTGACCCGGACCGTGCCGCCGGCCAGCGCCACCTCCACCTGGTCGCGGCGGAGCGCCCGGCGCCGCACCGGTCGCAGCCGCACGCCGAGGCTGGTGGTGTGCATGAAGACCAGCCGGCACACCAGGTCGACCCGCGCGGCGTCCACCAGCACGGTGAGTACCTGCCCGGGCCGGCCCTTACGCATCAACACCGGTACGCACCACGCGTCGGCCGCCCCCACCTCGCGTAACCGTTCCAGCACCTCCGGCCACAGCCGCGGATCCATGTCGTCTACTGTGGTCTCCACCTGCCAGAGTTCGGTCTCGCTCCAGTCGGCGGCGCCGGCACCGATCCCATCTTCATCCTGACTAGGCTCTGCCGCCTCCCCGAGCAGTACGCGCAGCAGGTTGGGGTGGGTACGCGGATCGGCGGAGCCGGCACCGGCTCCGACCGCGCGCAGCGTACCCGCCGGTGGCGGGCCCCACCCGGTGGCGAGGGTGGCGAGCAGGGCCGCCCCGGTCGGGGTACACAGCTCCATCCGGGCCGGGTGGTGGGCCAGCGGAGCGCGCGCGGCCGCCAGCAACTCCACCACCGCCGGGGTCGGCACCGGCAGCCGCCCGTGCGCGGTGGTGACCGCGCCGCCCTGGCCCACCGCCACCGCCGAGACCACCCGCTGCGCCGGGCCGGCGAGCAGCTCCAGCTCGTGCAGGGCCAGCGCGGTGCCGACCACGTCGGCGATCGCGTCCAACGCCCCGACCTCGTGGAAGTGGACCTCCGCCGGCGCCACCCCGTGCACCCGCGCCTCGGCCTCGGCGAGCCGGTGGAATGTGGCGAGCGCGAACTCCGTCACCGGCTCGGGCAGCCCGGCCCGCCGGATCAGCTCCGACACCTCCGCCGGCCCCCGGCGTACCGGGCTCTCCGGCGCCCGGACCGTCACCTGGCAGCCGCGCAACCCGTGCCGCCGCACCTCCGCGACCACCAGCTCCACCGGCTCCACCGCGAGCCGGGCCAGCCCGGCGCGGACCGCCGCCACCGGCGCGCCGGCGTCCAGCAGGGCGGCGAGCAGCATGTCGCCGGCGGCCCCGTTGCCGGCGTCGACCCACAACGTCTTCACCGTACGACCCTCACCGTGGCTGCTTCGCGGCCTCGCAACAAGCTCACGGGGCCGTCCGCGGGGCGGCGCGGCGGGCGATCCGGGCGGCGGCCACCCCCGCCCCGAACCCGTTGTCCACATTCACCGTCAGTACGCCGGCCGCGCAGCTGTTCAGCACCGCCAGCCAGGCGGTCAGCCCGTCCAGGTGCCAGCCGTAGCCGACGCTGGTCGGCACCGCGATCAGTGGTACGCCGGTGAGCCCGCCCAGCACCGACGGCAGCGCCGCCTCCATCCCGGCCACCGCCACCACCACGTCCGCGGCGTCGATCCGGTCCCGTTCGGCGAGCAGCCGGTGCAGCCCGGAGACACCGACGTCCACAATGGTGTCTGGAGTGGATCCGAACGCGCGTACCGTGGCCGCGCACTCGCGTACCACCGGCAGGTCGGCGGTGCCGGCGCCCACCACCGCGACGCTACCCCGCGGCGGCGGGGGCGTACCGAGCGTGACCACCCGCGCCTGGTCATCCACGTCCGCGCCGGGCAACTGCTCCCGGCAGGCGGCGAGGGCGGTCTCGGTGAGGCGGGTGGCGAGCACCGCCCGGTCCGGGTGGGCCTGCCGCAGTGCCCGCAGCGCGGCCACCACCTGCTCCGGGGTCTTGCCCGTGCCGTTGACCACCTCCGGGTCGCCGGTGCGGGCCAACCGCGCCGTGTCCAATCTCGCAAAACCGAGATCGACCATCGGGGGCGGGTTCCGGTACGGTTCAGTCGTGGTCCCCGGCCGCCCGGGGGTCCCCGATGCCGTGGTCATCATCCCGCCTCCCGATCGGAGTCTGCCCCTTGGACCCTACGTCGCATGCCGACCGGCTGGTCGGGGCGCTCCGCGGGTACGGGCGGACGCTGGTCGCCTTCTCCGGCGGCGTGGACTCCAGCGTGGTGCTCGCCGCGGCGGCGCGGGCCCTGGGTCCGAGCGAAGTGGCCGCGCTCACTGCGGTCTCGCCAGCGGTGCCCGCCGCGGAACTCGCCGCCGCCGCGGAGTTCTGCGCCACCCTGGGCGTGCCCCACCTCACGGTCCAGACCCGGGAGCTTGACCGTCCCGGGTACCGCGACAACGGGCCCCGGCGCTGCTACTTCTGCAAGAGCACGCTCATGGAGGAGGCGAGCCGGGTAGCCACGGTGGAGGGCTTCGCCACGATCGCCACCGGCACCAACGCCTCGGACGTGGCCGCCGGGTTCCGGCCCGGCATCCGGGCCGCGGCCGAACGGGGCGCCCGCACCCCCCTGGCCGACCTGGGGTTGGGCAAGGATGCGGTCCGCGGCATCGCCCGCATCTGGCACCTGCCGACCTGGGACAAGCCGGCCGCGGCCTGCCTGTCCAGCCGGATCGCGTACGGGGTGCGGATCACCCCGGCCCGGCTGGCGCGGGTGGAGCGGGCCGAGGCCGCCGCCCGGTCACTCCTCCCGGGCGTGCGTGATCTGCGCGTACGGGACCTGGGGGAACGGGTACGGCTGGAGGTGGACGCGGCCGCGGTGCCGGCGGCGCGCGCCCACACCGGGGTACGCACGGCGATCCGCGACGCCGGCTTCGGCGACGCGCCGCTGACCGTGGAGCCGTTCCGCTCCGGCTCCATGAACGAGCTGCTGCCCGATCCAGAGCGCTGGCGCTGAGCTTGGTGAGCTCGCCACCGGCTCAGCGCGGCAGGCTGGCGACGTACATCGCGATCAGCTGCTCGAACGTCTCGTCCAAGTCCTCCGGCAGCCCGAAGCCGCCGGCGGCTTCGATCGAGGTGAACCCGTGCACGATCGCCCGCAGGCAGCGGGCGGCGTGCACCGCCGCGGACTCGTCGAGCCGGTAGGCGCGCAGCACCGACAGGAAGACCTCCAGCAGCTTGGTCGCGGTGGGGCGCATCACCGGGTCGCGTAGCGGGTCGGGTGGCACGGCCGCGTACCGGCGCGGGTGGCGCCGCACGTACTCCCGGAAGGTACGCATCAGGGTGGCCACGGCGTCGTCACCGGCGCGGCCCATCACCGCCCGCGCGAGCTGGTCGGCCATCTCCGCCATCACCCGTACGCTGGCCCGGGTACGCAGCTCCGCCAGCCCGTTGACGTGCTTGTAAAGCGACGGCGGCGCGACTCCGGCCCGGGCGGCGACCTCCCCCAGGGTAAGGCCCTCCATGCCGCGCTCGTCGATGACCGCCAGCGCGGTGTCCACGACCGCGGCGGTGGAGAGCCCCGCTCTAGCCACGGCTGCCTGGTAGCTGGTAGCGGTCCCCCGACCCGTGGCTAATGACCATAGCCAAATGCTATGGCGATTAGCTTCAGTCGGTCAAACCCGCCCCGCACCCCCGCGCCCCACACCCCCGCGCCCC
>DATGPS010000051.1:0-6283 GCA_035304685.1 Natronosporangium sp.
GCGCCGAACCAGGCGGGCGGGCGCGCCGAACCGGGGCCCCGACGGAGATTTCCGACCGGAAGGGCGTAGTGTCCGGGCGGGCCGCGCCGTTGTCAGGGTAGGTCTTCATGGTTGAAGGAGCGATGTGACCACATCACCGCCGGTTCCGGTCTCCGTCGGGTTACGCCGGGTCCCGGTCCAGGGGCGCAGTATGGCCCGGGTCCAGCGGATGCTGGACGCCTGTGCCGAACTCGTGGACGAGGTGGGGTACGAGGGCCTGACCACCACCCTGCTGGCGGAGCGGGCCGGGGTGGCGATCGGCTCGGTGTATCAGTTCTTCCCGGACAAGCGCGCGGTCATGCAGGCGCTCACCGAACGCAGCGTCCAGGTGTACCTGGAGCGGCTGACCCGCCGGTGCGGTGACCCGTCCCTCACCACCGGGTGGGACGCGGTGCGGGCCAGCATCGACGAGTATGTCGACATGCACCGCACCGTGCCGGGTTTCCGGGCGCTGAGCCTCGCCGGCGGCCGGCGCGACACCGGTGACGACCATCACGCGGCGGTCGCCGCGCGGCTGGCGGGGGTGCTGGTGGAGCGGTTCGGCGTACCCGACAGTCCGCGGTTGCGGTTCGCCGTCGCGATCGCGGTGGAGGCCGCCGACGCCCTGGTCAAGCTCGCGTTCCGGCACTCACCCGACGGGGACGAGGCGGTCCTGGCGGAGCTGCGGACGCTGCTCTTCGGGTACCTGCGGCAGCACCTGGCGGCGGGCGGGGCTCCGGCCGAACCCTGAGGTCCTGAACGCGGGTAAAGTCAGGGGTGGCTGCGTCCGCCATCCCGGCTACAGTGAGGGCGAGATCGAGATGCGCCCTAAGGAGGGTGCCACCGCGGAGGACGGCCGGCGACATGGATGCCATGGGTACGGGGGACGGCGCCCGCCCTACCACCCGGAGCGGTAGCGCCAGCGAGCCGGCGGTGGATCTCTCGGGCTTCCAGGCCCTGGTGTCGGTGCTGCGCATCCGCCCGTTCCGGCGCCTCTGGGAGGTGCTGTCGGTAGCGGCGATCGCCGACTGGGTGGGGCTGCTGGCGACCGCGATCTTCGCCACCACCCTGGTGGACTCCCCGTTGGCCAAGGGCGCCGCGTTCGGTGGCGCGGTCGGCATCCGGCTGCTGCCGGCGATGGTGCTGGGTCCGGTCGGCGGCGTGATCGTGGACCGGTTCGACCGCCGGTACGTGCTGTTCGCCTGTGACCTGCTGCGGTCTGGGCTGTTCGCCTCCATCCCGGTGCTGTTCCTGGCGCAGGTGCCGCACCTGGTGGTGCTGGCCTGGATGGGGATCGCGATCTTCGCGATCGAGGCCATCACCCTGGTGTGGAATCCGGCGAAGGACGCCGCGGTGCCCAACCTGGTGCCGCGGGCCCGGCTGGAGGCGGCGAACCAGCTCTCGCTGATCGCGACCTACGGGGTGGCCCCGGTGGTCGCCGCGCTCACCTTGGCGGGGATGGAGCCGGCGCTGTCCTCGGTGGACGCCAACGCCGGCTGGTCGGCCGGGACCACCGCTACCGTGGTGGCGCTGCTGCTCAACGCCGCGTCCCGGCTGGCGACCGCGCTGGTGGTGTTCTTCGGGATCCGGGAGATCAGCGGGCACGACGGCGGCGCCCCGGCGCAGCAGGTGGCGGTGCTGCGGCAGTTCCTGGACGGCTGGAAGTACATCGGCCAGACCCGGCTGGTACGCGGGTTGGTGCTGGGCATCCTGGGCGCGTTCGCGGCCGGCGGCATCGTGGTGGGGACCGCCCAGTTCTACGCCCAGTCGCTCGGCGGCGGCAACGCCACGTTCTACCTGCTGTTCGGGCTGATCTTCATCGGGCTGGGGTGCGGGATCGGGCTCGGACCCTGGGCGATCGGGGAGCTGTCCCGGCGGCGGTGGTTCGGCATGAGCATCGTGCTCGCCGCCAGCGGTGTGATCGTGCTGGCGCTGGCGGTGCACCTGACCGTCGCGGTGGTGGGCGCGGTGCTGGTGGGGGCCGGTGCCGGCATGGCGTTCCTGTCCGGCGTCACCCTGCTCGGCGGCGAGGTCGACGACGAGGTACGCGGGCGGGTGTTCGCGTTCGTCCACACCAGTGTGCGGGCGGTGCTGATGCTCGCGATCGCGCTCGCCGGTGTGCTGGTCGGGGCCGGCGGCTCCCGGGTGGTCGACCTGGGGGCGGTCGAGATCCAGATCTCCTTCACCCGCGTCCTGCTGCTGGTCGCCGGGGTCTTCGGGATTCTCGCCGGCCGGTTGGCGTTCCGGCAGATGGATGACAAGCCGGGCGTACCGGTGCTCGCTGATCTGTGGGGTTCGATGCGGGGCCGGCCACTCTCGGTGCCGCAGCCGGTCTCCTGGCCCGGGCTGTTCGTGGTCTTCGAGGGCGGGGAGGGCGCCGGCAAGACCACCCAGGCGCGGCTGCTGGGCCAGGCCCTGCGCGCCCGCGGCTACCAGGTGGTGGTCACCCACGAGCCGGGGGGTACCGAGTTCGGCGGCCGTATCCGTGCCATGCTGCTGGACCGGCCGGAGGGCGCCGCCCCGCCCACGCCGCGCGCCGAGGCCCTGCTGTACGCGGCCGACCGCGCGCACCATGTGGCCACGGTGATCCGTCCGGCGTTGGCCGCCGGCGCGGTGGTGATCAGCGACCGGTACGTGGACTCCTCCCTGGCGTACCAGGGTGCGGGCCGGAGCCTGCCGGCGGACGAGATCGCGTGGCTGTCGTCCTGGGCGACCGGCCGGCTCCGGCCCGACCTGGTGGTGCTGCTCGACGTCCCTCCGAACGTCGGCCTGGCCCGGGCCCGGGCCCGCGGCAACGGCGCAGACCGGTTGGAGGCGGAGTCGCTAGCGTTCCACGACCGGGTCCGCCACGCCTTCTTGGACCTCGCCGCCGCCGACCCCAAGCGGTACCTCCTGCTCGACGCCGCCCGGCCGCCGGAGGAGCTGGCCAGCGCGATCATGGAGCGGGTCGCCGAGCTGCTGCCGGCGCCGACCTCACCGGCGCTCACCCTCGTGCCTGAGCTGCAGGACAAGGTCGAGGATGGTACGCGTGCCTGAGCCGGCCGGCGCGCCGGCACCCGCCGGACCGGCACCGGCGCCAGTCGGACCGGCGCCGGTCTTCGCCGAGCTGGTCGGCCAGGACGAGGCGGTAGCCGTCCTGAGCCGGGCCGCGGCGGCGGCCGCGGCCATCGTCGCGGCCGATGGCGACCGGACGGCCGGCGCCGGGATGACGCACGCCTGGCTGTTCACCGGACCGCCCGGCTCCGGGCGTTCGGTGGCGGCCCGGGCCTTCGCCGCCGCGTTGCAGTGTGAGCGGGGCACCGGCTGCGGTGAGTGCGCCGGCTGCCACACCACCCTCGCCGGTACCCACGCCGACGTGCGCCGGGTGGTGCCGGAGGGGCTGTCCATCCCGGTCAGCCAGATGCGGGAGCTGGTCCTGCGGGCGGCGAGCGCACCTGCCGGCGGCCGCTGGCAGGTGCTGCTGGTGGAGGACGCTGACCGGCTCACCGAGGCGGCGGGTAACGCGCTGCTCAAGGCGGTGGAGGAGCCCCCGGAGCGGACGGTCTTCCTGCTGTGTACCCCGTCGCTGCACCCCGACGACATCTCGGTGACCCTGCGGTCCCGGTGCCGGGTGGTGACCCTCCGGCAGCCGTCGGCCGAGTCGGTCGCCGCGTTGCTGCGTACCCGGGACGCGGTCCCAGCCGACGTGGCGGCCTGGGCGGCGGCGGCCGCCCAGGGCCACGTCGGCCGGGCCCGCCGGCTCGCCTCTGACCCGGCGGCCCGGGCCCGGCGGGAGGCGGTGCTCACCGTCCCGCGCCGGTTGACCGGGGTCGGGGCCTGTTTCGAGGCCGCCTCCGCGCTGATCGAGGCGGCGGAGGCCGAGGCGGCGGCGGTGGTGGCGGACATGGACGCGGCCGAGCGGGCCGAACTGGAGACCGCGCTCGGCGCCGGCGGCACCGGCCGCGGCGCGGCCGGAGCCTTCCGGGGCGCCGCCGGGCAGCTCAAGGACCTGGAACGCCGACAGAAGTCCCGGGCCACCCGGGTGCAGCGGGACGCGCTGGACCGGGCACTGGTCGACCTGGCCGGGTTCTACCGAGACGTGCTGGCGGTGCAGTTCGGGGCCCCGGTGCCGCCGGTGCACTCCGACGCGGTGGAGATGGTGAGGGCCGCGGCGGGCAAGTGGAGCCCGGAGAGCACCCTACGCCGGGTGGCGGCGGTGCTCGCCTGCCGGGACGCGATCGAGGCGAACGTCAAACCGCGGATCGCGGTCGAGGCGATGATGCTGAGCCTGTGGCGCGGCTGACGCCCGGGGGTCAACGGATAGTGATCGGGTCCTCCACCAACCGGGGCCGCAGCCGGTCCGGCTGGTCCGGCACGATCCACGGCGCGTCCGGCCGGTCGGCGTCCGGGTCAGCCCGCCACCGCCGGCAGACCCGGTCGATCCCGACCGGGTAGATGGTCAGCGACCCGTCCCGGGCGATATGCAGCCGTAGAAACGACTTGTAATCCTCGATGCCCTGGGCGGCGAACAGCTCGTTGAGGTTGATCTCGAACTCGGCCGCGACCAGCAGGTAGGCGGCGACCAGCAGGCTGCCGGCCAGCCCGGCCACCGGCAGGTAGAGCAGCATGGCCACCAGCAGCGGTAGTGGCCAGGTCCACTCCACCACCGGCAGATGCGCCCAGAGCAGGCCGCCGAGCAGCCCCAGGGCCAGGTGCAGCACGCCGTGCAGGGTCCCGGCGAGGAAATGCCGCCCACCCTTGGGCCCGCCGGTCGGGATGTACGCCAGGCCGACCGCGCCGCCCAGCACGACCAGCACCATCAGCGCCAGCGGGATGGTCACCAGCCGCCCCTCGGTGTCGCTGACCGTGCGGACGGTCTCCGCCACGCTGAGCATCAACAGCGTCTGGATCGCGCCCACCAGCGCGGCGAAACCCGGATTGCGGGCGGGCAGCCGGCCGAAGACGCCCCACCCTAGCCGCCGGGAGCGGCGCGCCTCCGGGTAGCGCGCGGCCAGCGCGTACTCCTGGCGCGGGCTGGCCTTGCGGACGATGGTCTCCCGCGGCGGCACCGTGATCTGTTCTGGTAGCCGGTGGGTGGCGCTGAGGTAGGCGCCGCCGCCACCGCAGGTGACCAGTTGCCGGTCCGGGTGTTCGTACCGCGCGTAGTAGTGCTGGTCGCCCGCGACCAGCAGCGGCACCGTCGCCCCGGTGGGGGCGATGATGGTACGCAGGAAGAAGTCGAGGGTTGCGTAGCCGGCCGGGTCGGGTTTGCTCCAGGTCGGCTCGGGCGCGACGACTATCACCCGGTCGCCGTGGCCGAGCCGCCGCGCCGCCTCCTCGAAGTAGACCAGTTGCGGGTCGTCGATGTACCCGCCGTACGCCTCGTCCAGCGCGTACAACCACCACCGGTGCGGTAGCTCGACCGCAAAGTACGAGCGGGACTGCTCCGTGCGCCAGCCGCCCACGTGGTCGATGCGCTGGCCGACGAAGAGGCGCAGGAAGGCGGTGAGCCCGTCGTACCAGTCGTGGTTGGCCGGCAGCGCGTACAGGGTGGGCTGTGGCCGATCGGTCGGCGGCAGCGGCAGCGCGGCGGTGTACGGGCCCTTGCACCGGTCCTCGTAGCCCTGCATGCTCGCGGTCGGGTACACCAGGTCGCCGCCCATCACCAGCACGTCGCCGCGCGGCAGGTCGTGCCCGGACACGTTCAGGCTGGGCCGGGCCAGCAGGTACGCCACCGAGTAGGTGGCGTCGAACCCGTCGCCGAGGTCGGCCACGAAGTCCAGCCACAGCTCCCCGTCGTCGCCGGTCTGGTGGTAGGTGCGGGCGGGCAGGGCTCCCTGCAGCTCGCGTTTGTCCAGGTACGCGCCGAAGGTGTGGGCGAGGGCGGTACGCAGGCCGGTCCGCAGCAGCAGACTGGGGGAGAGCCACGGCACCGGCGGGCGGCGGGTGAAGCCCAGTTCGGTCGCCGAGAGGCTGGCCGGACGCCAGTCCGGGTCGTGGGGGTGTCGGGGGTCCACGACAGGCACGCTAACGGACGGTGGCGGTCTCCGCTCGTTTGGCGGGTGGCGGCCGGGGCGGCACGGCAGCAGGGCGCCCCGGTTGAGGCTCAAGCGTTAGCCGGGGCGCCCTATGGCGAGGCGCGGATGGAGGGCCGGTGCCGGCTCGCGTACACTGGATCGGCGTACCGCCGCGGTCGCGGCGGTGCCGGCCGCCTTAGCTCAGTCGGTCAGAGCGGTGCTCTCGTAAAGCACAGGTCGTCGGTTCGACTCCGACAGGCGGCTCGCAG
>DATGPS010000052.1:0-24476 GCA_035304685.1 Natronosporangium sp.
CCTCGGCGGTGCCAGCATCGTGATGATCCTGGCAGACGCGGACGCCCCGCCGCCGGCCCCGCCCAGCCGGCGTGGGCTGATCGGCCGGCTCACCCGCGAACCGCGCCGCCGGGCACCGCGGTCCCGCGCCACCCGCAGCCCCCGCTGGCCGCGCCAGCGACCCTCGACGGAGTGACGCCAGGGCTGCCCGCGCCCACGAACCGCTCACGTCGCCCGCCCGCGGGACCACCGCGGGGTGGGGCCTTCGCGCCCTGCGCCCCGGCGGCGTGAGGGCCGAAGCTGTGCCCCAGGGCAAGTCTTCCTTAGAAGGACCTTAAGTGCGGTCCCATGCCCTTGAGTCCCCGGCTCGGGCGGTTACGCTCAGGACATCCCACCCGGTTGCGTCCGGGCCGACCGAAATGATCAGCCCACAACGGTCCGGCCGTGGCCATGCGCGCGCAGCGGGTGTGCCCGCCCCCCATCTCGTGCACACCCGCTGCCGCGCCATAATCCTCGATCCTCCCCGTGCGGGCCGGGGTTACGCGATCTGGGCAGCCGGACCCGCGACGTGGTTCACGTGATGTCGCCCTCGGCCGGCGCCGCCGCGGTCAGGCCCCGGCGGCGAAGCAGCGGCTCGATCTGCGGCTCGCCACCGCGAAACTCCCGATAGGCCGCCATCACGTCCACACTGCCGCCCCTGGCGAGCACCATCCGGCGGAACCGCTCACCGTTCTCCCGCCGCAGCCCGCCGTGCTCGCGGAACCACTCCACCGTGTCGGCGTCGAGCACCTCGCTCCAGATGTAGGAGTAGTAGCCGGCGCTGTAGTCGTCGTTGCCGAACGCGTGCGCGAAGTAGGTCGACCGGTACCGCGGCGGCACCTCAGGCACCGCCGCCCCGGCCTCGGCCAGTGCCCGGGCCTCGAAGGCGACCACGTCATCCACTGCCGCCGCCTGGTCCGCGTCCAGCCGGTGCCAGGCCAGGTCCAGCAGGGCTGCCGCCAGGTACTCGGTGGTGGCGTAACCCTCGTTGAACCGGTGCGCCGCCTCCAACCGCTCCACCATCGAGGCCGGCAGCGGCTCGCCGGTGCGGTGATGCCGGGCATAGTTGGCCAGCACCTCCGGCCAGAACATCCACACCTCGTTCACCTGCGAGGGGTACTCCACGAAGTCACGCGGCACGCTGGTACCGGAGAACCGGGGGTAGCGCACGTCCGACAGCAGGCCGTGCAGGGCGTGGCCGAACTCGTGGAACAGGGTGCGCACCTCGTCCACGGTCAGCAGCGTGGGCTCACCCTCGGGTGGGCGGTTCAGGTTGAGGTTGATCGAGACCACCGGCCGGGTGCCCAGCAGCCTCGACTGGTCCACGAAGGTGCTCATCCAGGCCCCACCGCGCTTGGAGTCGCGGGTGTACAGGTCGGCCAGGAACAGCCCCAGTCCGGAACCGTCGGCGTCGAACACCTCGAAGACGCGCACCTGCGGGTGGTAGACCGGCAGGTCGTGGCGCTCCGCGAACCGCAGCCCGTACAACCGGCTGGCGGCGAAGAACACCCCGTCGCGCAGCACCCGCTCCAACTCCAGGTACGGCCGCAGGGCCGCGGCGTCCACCGCGAACCGCTCCTGGCGTACCCGCTCGGCGTAGAACGACCAGTCCCACGGCTGCAGCGGGAAGCTCTCCCCGTCGGCCGCCACCGCCTTGCGCAGCTCCTCCGCTTCCGCCGCGGCGTTGGCCACCGCCGCCGGAGTCAGCTTGGCCAGCAGGTCCGCCACGGCCTGCGCCGAACCCGCGGTGCGGTCGGCGATCTGATAGGCGGCGTGGTCCCGGTAGCCGAGCAGCCGGGCCCGCTCGGCCCGGATCTGCGCCAGTCGCCGCACCAGCTCGGTGGTGTCGTACTCGTTGCCCCGGCTGCCCCGGCTGATGGAGGCCCGGTAGATCTGCTCCCGCAGCTCCCGGTCCCGCAGGGAAGCCAGCGCCGGCTGGTCGGTGGGCAGGATCAGGCTCAGCAGGTACGCCCCAAGGTGCCCGCGCTCGGCCGCGGCCTGCGCGGCGGCGGCGACCGCGTCCTCCGACAGCCCGGCCAACCGGGCCCGGTCGGTGACCACCACCGCCAGGTCGTTGGTCTCGGCCAGCAGCCGGCGACGAAACTCGGTGATCAGGCGGGTGAGCTCCTGGTTCAACTCCCGCAGCCGCATCTGCTGCGGCTCGGGCAGGGCCGCGCCGGCGCGGAGGAAATCGGTGTGGTAGCGCTGCAGCAGCCAGGCCGACTCCGGGTCGGTCGACTGTTCCGGGTCGTCGGCGAGCGCCTGCACCCGCGCGTACAGCCGCCGGTCCTGGAAGATGGCGTCCCGGTGGGCGGCGAGTTTCGGGGTCACCTCGCGTTCGATCTGCTGGAGCTCGTCGGTGGCGTCGGTGGCGGTCAGGTGGAAGAAGACCGCCGACACCCGCGCCAGCAACCGCCCGGAGCGCTCCAGCGCGACCAGCGTGTTCTCCAGCGTGGGCGGTTGCGGATCCGCGGCGATCGCGGCCACCTCCGCGCGTTGCTCAGCCATGCCCGCCTCGAACGCGGGCAGGAAGTGCGCCACCTCGATCGCATCGAACGGCGGCAGCTGGTAGGGCAGTGCGCTGGGCGCCAGGAACGGGTTGGATTCCACCGGTGGCTCCTTGTCCATCACGTCGACCAGGTCGGGGCCCGAAGCGCCAGCCTATCCGCCGCCGCGCGGGTGGCCGGTCAGCCGCTGACCTCCACCGCGGCCAGGCGCACCCTCCGGACGCCGACCAGCTCTCCGTCGATCAGCACCGCCCCGGAGCGACCCAGCACCGGCCACAGCTGCGTGGCCCGCCGCTGGTCGGGCACGAGCAGGGACCGGTCGCGGGCCTGCAGGAACAGGTCGAACGGGGCCAGCAGCCGGGTCACCCGGGGCGGGTCGGCGCTCAGCCGCGGCGCGTCCTGGCGCAAGACCCACCGCCGTTCGCCCTCCACCCGCACCTCCACCGCGTCGTCCGGCCACCGGGCGGTGACCTCCCGCACCGGTGCGTCCAGGTACTCCGCGACGTGCTTGGGTGTGGCCGGCCCGAGCAGCCGCAGGTAGGCCCGGATCGGCGCGCACCGACCGGGGTCGGGCGCCGGTGGTGGGAGCCGGTCGATCGGTGCCAGCACCGGGTGAGGTGTCCGGCACTAGCTCCAGCCCGGCCCGTGTCGCGCCGAGCCGGAAGACCTGCTCGTAGGCGCGGGTGGCCTGGCAGGAGCGGCAGTACCGCAGGAACGGCGGGGGCAGCAGCCGGGTCACCGCGGTGGAGACCTCCCCTTTGGGCATCCGCCCGGTCGCCACTGACCGCCTCGCCTCGGCCATCTGATCCAGCGCCGCGAGTGGGTCGATCCCAGCGGCCCGCAGCGAGCGGGCGGCGTCGAAGATCCGCTTAGCGGCGTCGGCACTGGAGAACGGCGCGACGGCGGCCAGCACCCGGGCCAGATCCGCCCGCCAGTACAGGTGGGGCGCCCCGCGGAGGGTCCACAGCAGGACCACGGCCGAGCGGCGCCGGGCGGAGGCGGTGACCCCGCGCACGGCCAACGCCCACCACGCGCGGTCGGCGCCGGTGTCCTGCACGCCGAGGTCCAGCGCTGCCGTGCCGGCCAGGATCACCCGGTGGGCGGTCCAGCTGCTGGGAGCGGACCCGAAACCCCAGCACCTGCGCGCGCGACACGTCCGCCGCCATGGGCCCCACGGTACCGGCCGTTACCGGCCGGTACCGGCCCGACGAGCGGATCGCGGCGGCGGGGCGGGCGGAAATCAGTGATCCACCGCCGTCGCGGCGGTACCGTACCAGCGTGGAAGCTGATCGCGCGGAGCACGTGCGGGCGGTGGCGGCGCTGCGCCGGCAGTACGCGGCGTTGCCGCCAGGCGCACCGGTCCGGCTGGGCAAACGCACCTCCAACCTGTTCCGGTTCCGCCCGGCGGCGACCGGGCCGGTGCTCGACCCCGGCGGGCTGGACCGGGTGCTGGCGGTGGACCCGGTGGCCCGCACCGCCGACGTCCAGGGGATGACCACCTACGAGCGGCTGGTCCAGGAAACCCTCGCCCACGGGCTGATGCCGCTGGTGGTGCCGCAGCTCAAGACCATCACCCTGGGCGGGGCCGTGGTCGGCCTGGGCATCGAGTCCAGCTCCTTCCGGCACGGGCTGCCGCACGAGTCGGTCACCGAGATGGAGATCCTCACCGGCGACGGGCGGGTGATCACCGCGCGCCCCGACGGCCCGCACGCCGACCTGTTCGCCGCCTTCCCCAACTCCTACGGCACCCTCGGCTACGCGCTGCGGCTGACCATCGCGCTGGCGCCGGTCCGGCCGTACGTGCAGCTGACGCACCTGCGCTTCCCCGACGCCGTCGCGGCCGGCGAGGCTATGGCGGCGATCTGCGCCAGCGGCGAGCACGCCGGGCAGCCGGTGGACTTCCTGGACGGCACGGTGTTCGGCCCCGACGAGCTGTACCTCACGCTGGGCCGGTTCGTGGACGAGGCGCCGGCGGTCAGCGACTACACCGGCATGGACATCTACTATCGCTCGATCCAGCGGCTGCGGGTGGACCACCTCACCGTCCACGATTACCTGTGGCGCTGGGACACCGACTGGTTCTGGTGCTCCCGGGCGTTCGGCGTCCAGCATCCGGTGGTACGCCGGCTGTGGCCGCGCCGGGCCCGCCGCTCCGATGTGTACCGCCGCCTGGTCGCCGCCGACCAGCGTTGGCGCCTCTCCGCCCGGTGGGACAAGCTACGCGGCCGGCCCGCCCGCGAGGCGGTGATCCAGGACGTGGAGGTGCCGGTGGCGCAGCTGCCGGCGTTCCTGGAGTTCTTCCACGAGGAGATCGGCATCTCCCCGGTGTGGCTGTGCCCGCTGCGGCTGCGCTCGGCCACCCCGTGGCCGCTGTACCCGCTACAACCGCACGAGCTCTACGTCAACGTCGGGTTCTGGTCCACGGTAGCGCTGCCGCCCGGCCAGTCCGACGGGTACCACAACCGCCGGATCGAGGAGATGGTCGGCAAGCTGGGCGGCCACAAGTCGCTGTACTCCACCGTCTACTACCCCGAGGACGAGTTCTGGCGGCGCTACGACGGGGAAGCCTACGCCGCGGTCAAGCAGTCGTACGATCCGGACGCCCGGCTGCCTGACCTGTACGACAAGTGCGTCCGGCTCAGGTAGCCGGCCCTACTGGGGCCGCGCAACACGAGGGGGCACCCATGTCGCTCGCGGAGGCATTCGAGCTGATCGTCGGCGCCGGCGCGCCGGTGCGGTTCCGGGCGTTCGACGGCAGCGAAGCCGGGCCGTCACCGGCCGCCGCCGAAGTGGAGATCCGTAGCCGGCGGGCACTCTCCTACCTGGCCACCTCGCCCGGGGACGTGGGGCTCGCCCGGGCGTACATCATGGGAGACCTGGAGGTCCACGGCGACCTGTACGCCGCCATGACCAACCTGGTAGGTCGCGACCTGGACTTGTCGTGGGCGGCGCGGTGGCGGGCGTTTCGCGCCATGGGTGGGGCGCGGGTGCTGCGCCGCCCGCCGCGGCCACCGGTGGAGGTGCGGCTGCGCGGCCGGCGCCACTCCAAGGCCCGGGACGCTGCCGCCATCGCCCACCACTACGACGTGTCCAACCGGTTCTACGAGTGGCTGCTCGGGCCGTCCATGACCTACACCTGCGCGCTGTTCCCGCAGCCGCAGACCAGCCTGGCGGCGGCGCAGTTCGCCAAGCACGACCTGGTCGCCCGCAAACTGGGGCTGCGGCCCGGGCAGCGGCTGCTGGACGTGGGCTGCGGCTGGGGCGGGATGGTGATGCACGCCGCCCGTCACTACGGCGTGAAGGCGCTGGGGGTGACCCTGTCACGCAAGCAGGCCGAGTGGGCGCAGAAGCAGATCGCCGAGTCCGGCTTGTCGGAGCTGGCCGAGGTGCGGCACCTGGACTACCGGGACGTGACCGAGACCGGGTTCGACGCGGTCAGCTCGATCGGGCTCACCGAGCACGTCGGCAAGGCCCAGCTTCCGGGGTACTTCCGGTTCCTCTACGACAAGCTGGTGCCCGGCGGGCGGCTCCTCAACCACTGCATCACCCGGCCGAACAATCTGGAACCCGCCAGCCGGCGACGCCACTTCATCAACCGCTACATCTTCCCCGACGGGGAACTGGTGGGAGTGGGCCACCTGATCTCGCTGATGCACGACGTGGGTTTCGAGGTACGCCACGAGGAGAACCTGCGCGAGCACTACGCCCGCACCCTCGCCGGCTGGTCGGCCAACCTGGAGGCGCACTGGGAGGAGTCCGTGGCCGAGGTCGGGCGGGACCGGGCCCGCACCTGGCGGCTGTACCTGGTCGGGTCCCGGATCGGGTTCGAACGCAACCAGATCCAGTTGCACCAGGTCCTCTGCGCCAAACCGGACGCGGACGGGCGCAGCCACGCCCCGCTACGCCCGGAGTGGGAGCCACCCGCCACCAGTGCGTGACCCGGTCCACGCCGGCCGGTCCATGCGTGACGGTCAGCGCGGTTCGGCGTCCGACGGGGCAGGCGTGGACGGCGACGGGGAGCCCGGTGGCACGGGCGGCGGCGCGCCCGGCGGCGAAGCGGGTGGCGGGCCCGGCGGCGGTGCCGCACCAGGCTGCGGCCCTGGGTATGGCAGCCGCGGGGCGGGCACCGGCGTCGCTGGCCTCGGCGTGCCGGACGCCGGCTCCGGCGCCGCCAGCGGGGCGATCGCCTCCGCGACCCGGCTGAAGATGAGGCCGATCAGGATCACCACACCGATGAGGAGCAGCCGCAGCCACTGCCCGGTGTAGCCGAGGTCCTCCATGGCCAGCCAGGTGGCGATCTCGGCCACCAGCACCGTGCCGAGCACCGTGCCGGCGATGCCGCCCCGGCCGCCGTAGACGCTGACCCCGCCGATCAGCGCCGCTCCCAAGGCGAGGAACAGCAGCTGCAATGAGTCGTCGGGCAGCGCGGCCCGGGCCCGTGCGGTCATGGCCAGCCCGGCCAGGCCGGCGAGCAGGCTGGAGCCGGCCAGGCCCACGCCCGTCCACAGCAACCGGCTGAGCCGGAACCTGACCTCGCCGGCCCGTACCGCGGCCAGCCGGTCCCGCACCGGCGGCAACGCGCACACCACCGCCCCGGCCAGGGAGACGAACAGGAACAGCGCCAACCACCAGCCCCAGCCGGTGAGGATCACCTCGGTCGGCACCGGTGCGAGCGAGTCGGTAGCCATCCACATCGTCGCCTGGGCCAGCATCAAGGTGCCGAGCGTCACCGCCCAACCCGGCGCCGAGAGCAGACCCGCGACCACTCCCAGCAGCAGTCCGAACCCGAGACTTGCGACCAGCATCGCGACCGCGGCCACGGCCGGCGCCACGCCCGCCTCGTTCACCAGCGAGGCATACCACACCGCGACCATGCCGGCGATGCCGCCGACCGCCAGGTTCGGCGCCCCGGTCCGCAGTGACAGCGCCACCGCAGCGGCCAGCAGCCCGATCGATCCGACCTGCCCGGCGAGGAAGCCTCCGTGGAAGAGAGGGACCCGCAGCGCGGCCACCACCCCGACCACGCCCACCAGCAACAACAGCAGGAACTCCCAGGCCAGGTGCGGCACCAGCACCGGCATCCGGGTCCGGCGGTACCCGCCCGCGGGCGCGCCGGGACCGGCCGGGTACCCCACAGGCGGGCCGCCGGGGTGGGGAGCCGCGGCGGGCCCGGAAGGCCCCGATGCCGGTGGCGGGGGTGGTGGCTGATTCATGGGGAGCTCCGTTCAGCGCAGAGCGGACAGGGTCGCCGCCGAGCGTAGTGCCCACACGCTCCCGGCCGCACTACCGTGGAGCCGGTGAGCGTACCGATGCGGTGGCCGTGGGAACCGCCCGAGCCGCCCGCGGGCGACCCGGGCCCCGAACCGGAGCCGGAGCTGGCCCCGTGGCTGGCCGAGCGGCTGTTCGAGCGCCGCATCGTGTTCCTGCGCGGCCACCTTACCCACCGCGGGGCCAGCACGGCCGCGGCGAGCCTGCTCTCGCTCGACCCGGCCGACCCGGCCACAGGCGAGGCCGAGCCGGTGCAGCTGCACCTGGCGACCCCCGACGGCGAGCTGGACGCCGCACTGTCACTGATGGACACCATCGACGGGCTGCGGGTGCCGGTGCACGCCGTCGCCACCGCCGAGGTCGGCGGCGCCGCGGTCGGAGTGTACGCGGTCGCCCACCGCCGGCTGGCGTACCCGCACGCCCGGTTCCGGCTCGGCGAGCCGCGGGTGAGTGACCTGGCCGGCACCGCCGACGACGTCGCCGCCGCCGCCGGCCGGCACCTGCGCGACCTGGAGGACCTGGTGGTACGGGTGGCCGAGGCGACCGGCCGGCCCCGGCCTCGAGTGGAGGACGACTTCCGCACCGGGTTGCTGCTCGACGCGGCGCAGGCCCGGGAGTACGGGCTGGTACACGAGGTCTGCCACCCCCGCCGGTGAGCCGCGGCCGGGACACCCGGGTGGACACTACGCAAGGCGGCGCCTCAGCCGGCGGTGGAGCCGCGTAGCCGGGCCTGCGCCCGGCGCAGGCGCGCCACGCCGGCCGCCCGGCGGGCGTAGACCTCTTCGCGCCGCTGCGTCATCTCCCGCAGCACCGCCTTGCGCTGCCGCTGGCTGAGCCGGTCCAGGTAGAGCCGGCCGTCCAGGTGGTCGGACTCGTGCTGCAGGCAGCGGGCGAAGTACCCGTGACCCTCGACCACCACCGGTGCGCCGTCGCGGTCGTAGCCGCGGACCACCGCGTGGTCGGGCCGGGCCAGCGGGTGGGAGGGGCCCGGCACCGACAGGCACCCTTCCTCCTCCTCGACCAACCGGCGCTGACCCACCGGGGGCAGCACCAGCTCCGGGTTGGCGATGTGGCCGACGTGGCGCACGCCCCACTCGTCGGTCATGTCCCAGACGAACAGCCGCAGGTCCACATCGACCTGGTTGGCGGCGATCGCGGCACCCTCGGCGATGTAGCAGGTGGCGAACATGTCGTCGATGAGTCGGGCCAGGCTGGTGGTGCCGAACTCGGTCACCGGCCGGCAACGCCGGCGGAGGATGTCCTCCCCCACCTCGGTGATCCGGCGCACGTCGCCGCGCAGTACCTCCGGTGGTACGCGGGGAAAGGAGTCGACCGGCACGCCCTGCACCCGCACCCGGCGGTCCGGACCGGGCCCGCCCTCGGGCTGTGTCACCCGACCAGTTTAGGCCCCCGGTCGTGGCCGGCGTGGCCGGCCGCCGTGGCCGGGTCATCCCGGCCCTTCCACAGCCGGCGGGGGGACGGAGAATGGACCGGTGAGCGCGACCATGCAGGCCTGGGAGGTAGCCACCCCGGGCCCGATCGCCACCCGTCCGCTGCGGGCGGTCCGCAAACCCGTGCCCGCACCGGCCGGCGACGAGCTGCTGGTGCGGGTCACCGCCAGCGCGGTCTGCCGCACCGACCTTCACCTGGCCGAGGGCGACCTGCCACCCCGGTGGCCGGGCACCGTCCCCGGCCACGAGGTGGTCGGCGAAGTGGTGGCGATGGGGACGGCGGTGGCCGGTTGGGCCACCGGCGACCGGGCCGGCATCGCCTGGCTGCGCCACACGTGCGGCACCTGCCGCTACTGCCGCCGCGGCGACGAGAACCTGTGCCCGCACTCCCGCTACACCGGCTGGGACGCCGACGGCGGGTACGCCGAGTACGCCGTGGTGCCCGCGGCGTACGCGTACCACCTGCCCGACGGGTACCCGGAGGCGGAGCTGGCGCCGCTGCTGTGCGCGGGCATCATCGGCTACCGCGCGCTGCGCCGCGCGGACCTGCCTCCCGGCGGTGCGCTGGGCGTCTACGGGTTCGGTGCCTCCGCGCACCTGACCGCCCAGGTGGCGATCGCGCAGGGCGCCCGGGTCCACGTGCGGACCAGGTCCGCGGCGGCCCGTCAGCTGGCCCGGGACCTGGGAGCCGCCTCCGCCGCCGACCTCGACACCCCGCCGCCGGAGCCGCTGGACGCCGCGATCCTGTTCGCCCCCGCCGGCGACCTGGTGCCGGTGGCCCTGGCCGCGCTGGACCGGGGCGGCACGCTCGCGATCGCCGGCATCCACCTGACCGAGGTGCCGGCGCTGGACTATGAGCGGCACCTGTTCCAGGAGCGGCAGGTGCGCAGCGTGACCGCGAATACCCGGGCCGACGGCCGGGCCCTGCTCGCCCACGCGGCCACCCACCCGCTGCGGGTGAGCGTCACCCCGTACCCGCTGGCCGAGGCCGACCGTGCCTTGGCCGATCTCGCCGGCGGCCGGGTCCGTGGGGCGGCGGTGCTGCTGCCGGGCGCCTGAACCCGGCGGGCCGCGGGCGATCCCGGAGAGACCGCTCAATCCGGCAGGGCGCCCCTCATACTGCTAGAGCACCAGCAGGGGCGCCGTGTTGAAGAAACGACGGACACCGGGCACCCCTGCTGAGCACTCCACCCCAGCAGGGCGCCCCGGTTGGAACAGCAGGGCTCCCCGGCAGAGCAGCTAACCCCAGCAGGGCTCCCCTGTTGGGTTAGGGCGCCGTGACACGCATGCCGGTTCCCACCATCTGGTAAAGCCACGTTGCGTAATCAAAACGACACCATGATGACCACTCCGCGACGTGGTAACGGCGCAGCCGGTTGGTGAGGATCGGAGCATCGTTGTTCCCCCGGTTGCTACCTCCACGGACTGCTACCCCAACGGACACGTGATGCCGACCCCCGCTTGCACCACGCCCACCCGCACCACCCCCCGTAGCCTCACCCACCGGCTCGACGTCGAGTGGGAGCACCTGCGGCGGTCGCCGCAGGCCGCCGACGCGCTGGCGCGGTGGGGCCAGGTGGAGCCGGCGCTGGCGGGGTGGCCGGATCTGGACCGGCTCGCCGCCGCCGTGCAGGACCGGTCCGACCCGGCCGGTAGCGACCGGATCCTCGCGGCGTTGGTCCGGCTGGCCGCCGTCACCGGCCACGGCGACCAGTTCGCGGCGCGGATGGTGCTCCAGCTCCTGGTGCCCGGCGCGATCCGGCTCGCGCGTAGCCTCGCCGCCCACGGCGGCGACCTCGCCACGATCGAGGCGGCGGTCTTCGCCGAGCTGGCGATCTTGATCCGCACCTACCCGTGGCAGCGCCGGCCCCGCAGCACCGCCGCGAACCTGCTGCTGGACTGCCGTCAGCGGCTGGTCCGCGGCTACCAGCGCACCCGTGCGGAGGTCTCGGTCGGACTGGAGCTGGGCGAGAGCCACGCCGGCGCCGCGGCCGACGGGGACGACCCGCTCGCGCTCAAGGACCTGCTCTGGTGGGCGCACCGGCACGGTGTGCTCGACCCGTTCGAAGCGCAGCTGCTGGTGGCCAGCCACGTCCAGCAGATCCCCATGACCGAGTTGGCGAGCAAGCTGGGCCGCTCCCGGTCCAGCTTGTTCATGATCCGCTCGTCGGCCGAGAAGCGGTTGCGGCGCGCCCTGGACCGGCAGGGCAGCGATCAGGACAATGACCGGCCGGTGGGGGCGGCGGCGTAGACCGCTGGGCCGTGCTCGCCGTCGAGCCGCGTCACCTCCAGCCCGATCCGCGAGGCGAGCGAGGCCACCTGCCCCACCGCGACGGCGACCGCCTGCTCGGCCACCGCCACCCGCAACAGCGCGTCCACCGCCAGTTCGCCGCCGCGGGCGTGCAGCAGCACGGTGACCGTGAACGACAGCACCGCGCACTGGCTCAGCCCGGCGACCAGGTGGGAGAGGGAGTAGGTGGGGGCGCCGCTGAGCCGGAAGCACACGTGAGCCGCGTCCGGCCCCTGCCAGAGACTCCACTGTTCACCGGCGGAGGCCGCGGCCCGGCCACTGTCGCCCAGACCGCCCACACTCGCCACCGCGTCGGCCAGCTCGTCACCGGTGAGTACGCGGTAGTAGGGCAACCCGGCGGCGCGGAGGGTCTTCTGCACCCGGCCTACCGCCGCTGCCAGTGCCCGGTGGACGCCGGCCAGCCCTCCGCCCCGGGCGGCGGCCGCGGCCGGGGCGTCCGCCGCGTCGAGCCGCAGCGCCACCCACACCGACTGCCCGGCCGGGGAGGTCAGGGTCGCCACCGGCACGGTGTGATGCACCAGTTGCAGCGAGGAGACTGGGGCGTCGGTGTCGACCAGGATGTGCCCGAGCCGGTCGACCGCCTCGATCAGCCGCCGCTCGCCCTCGGCCGTGGTCGGGGCCGCCACCGCGAACGCGACGAACCAGCCGCTGTCATCCAGCCCCACCCCGAACCGGTTGCCCCGTAGCTCCACTTCGCCCACCTTGGTGGACGGCGCCAAGGTGACCAGCCGCGGGTCCACCTGTCGGGCCGCCCGGGCCCGGCGCGCCGCCCGGCGGCGGGCGCGGAACCGGCGGTGCAACACGGTGTTCTCGTACCACCAGCGTCCCCGGCGGCGGCCGAACGTGGCCGCGACCGCGACCACCGCACCGGCCGCCGTCAGCGCGACCACCCATCCTGGGCCGGCGAGGCTCGCCGCCACCGCCAGCGCCGCCACCTGCACCACCACCAGGTGGCCGACCCGCAGCCGGCTGGCCCGGCGGCGGCGCGGCACCGGAAGAAAGCGCAGCGGTACGCGGGCCGTGGCGGTCACCTTGGGAGCCGGTGCGCTGCCCTGCACCCGCGGCGAGGGCGGGGTCGCGGTCATAGCTGGTGCTCCTCCCCTCACCCGCCGAAGACGCGGCCCTCCTATGGTAGTTAAACGCCCGGATCAAGTCGGAGGTGGTCATGCGGACGCGTCGGGAGCAGATGCAGGCGTACCGGTTCGTGATCCGCCGGATCGTCGCCGCAGTGCTCTCGGGCGAACCCGAGACTCTGGACCGTCCGATGCGGCGGTTCGGCATCTCCCTGTTCGTGAGCGCGATGGTAGGGGTGATCGGGTTCGCGGCGTTCGGCATCTACGGTCTGATCGCCAACCCCGGCCGCGCGCTGGAGGACGACACCCTGGTGATCGAGCGGGGCACCGGCAGTATCTACGTCTATCTGGACGGACGGCTGCACCCGGTGCTCAACATCGCCTCCGCCCGTCTGATCCTCGGCTCACCCGCCGAACCCCGCACCGTGTCGGCATCGTCGCTGGTGGACACCCCGCGGGGGCCCACCCTGGGGATCCCGGACGCGCCGGAGGCGCTACCCGGGCCCAATGACCTGCTGGGACTGCCATGGCGGGTGTGCAGCGCGCCGCCCACCGGCGCCCAGACCGAGCCCACCACCACCGTGGTGGTCGACCGGGGACTGACCGGGCTCTCCCCGCTCTCCGACAACCAGGCGCTCTACGTCGCCGCCGGGGAGGCGGAGTACCTGCTGTGGAACAACCTGCGGCTGCGGATACCTGACCGCTCGGCGGCGGTCGCGCTCGCCCTGCCGCCGCGACCGATCCCGGTGGAGGAGACACTGCTCAACACCGTCACCGCCGGGCCGGATCTGGCTCCGCCCGCGGTGCCCGGTGCCGGTGAGGACAGCGGTCTGGTACTCGGCGGCGAACCGGCCCTGATCGGCCAGGTCTTCGAGGTCGGCGGGGAGCACTACCAGCTCACCCGGGACGGCCTGGCCCGCATCGGCGACGTGACCTGGACCCTGCTGGCCGCCGACGGGGTCACCGCCACCGCGATCCCGGCCAGCGAGGCCGGCCCGGTGGTCACCGAGCAACCGCTGGAACCGGAGGGCTTCCCGCAGGTGGTGCCGGCCTCCCACCCGGCCGCGACCGCCAACCCGACGGTGTGCACCGCGTACCGCGGCGAGGCGGCCGGACCCGTCCTCGGCACCCAGATCGAGATCTCGGAGTCCACCCCGGAGGAGCTGTCCACCGGCGCGGAGGCCCTGGAGGTGACGCAGACCGGGGCGGACCCGGTCCGGGTGGCCGACCAGGTGATGATCGCCGGCGGGCGCGGTGCGGTGCTCCAGGGCATCCCGCACGCCGGTGCCGACCAGACCAGCGAGACCCTGTACCTGCTCACCGACCAGGGCATCCGTTATCCGATGGGGGCCGCGGCGGCCGAGGCGCTGGGGTACGGCGGGGTCGACCCGGTGGCGGTCCCCACCGAGCTGCTCGCCATGGTCCCCACCGGGCCGGAGCTGAACCCGCAGGTTGCGCGCACCGAGGTCCGGCCAGCCGGGCCGGCGCCGGCCGGTGAGCCCACGGCCACGCCGACCACGCCGGCACCGGCGTAGCCGCGGCGCGTCAGGTACGCGCGCCGAGGCCGACCAGCGCCGCCAGGCTCAGGGCGCTGCGCGGGGCGTACGCCACCCGCCAGACGCCGCCGTGCGCCGCACCGGCGGCCTCGTCGTGCCACGGGTGTGCGCGCGGCGGTGCCGGGCGGCGCAGGTCGTGCACGAGCAGCGCGGCCATCAGGGTGTTACTGGTCGGCGGGTCGAAGACCTCCACCCCGAACACGTGCGCCCCGCCGTACGCGGCGGCGAGCGCCCGGTTGCGCAGCACCGACCGGGTCCGGGTCATCGGCGCCACCACCAGGCTGACCAGGTGGCCCTGGGCCCGGGCGTGGGTGGCCCGCCACCGCTGTATCCGCTTGGCCAGCGCGTAGTTGGGGCCCTGCTGCGGCACCAGACAGTCGATGACCCCCGGGTCCGCGCCGGGCGGGTAGTTGCGCCGCAGCAGCCGGCCGGCGGTCAACCACCGCACCGGCCGGGTCAGCGCCGTGCGCCGCTGGTAGGCCGCGTTGGCCTGCGCCACCGTCGCGGCCGGCACGGCGTAGACGTCGGTGGGGGTGGCCAGCGAGGCCAAGGCGGTGTCCGGCCGCCGCGGTAGCAGGTAGGCGGCGAGCGCGTCGGCGGCGGCCGCGACCCGCACGTGTGCGGCTCCGTCGGCGTAGGCGTAGTTGCCGAGCACCAGCCGAGTCTCCATGCCGGACAGCCACTCCGCCAGCGCCGGCAGGTCGGCCACCAGGTCCACCCCGGCCCGCGTGAACGGGTCTTCGTCCCGGCCGCGCACCGGCATGTGCAGCCGGCCCGCGTGTTCTTCGGCGACCCGCGCCAGCCGGTGCCAGATGCCCGGGACCGGCAGGTCAACCGCCACCACCTCGCCGCCCCAGCGCAACAGCGCCGGCACCGGGCCCATCTCCGCGCCCGCGCCGAGTACCACCACCCGCAGGTCGGAGAGGTCCAGCCAGTCCGGGTTGGCGGCCACCGCGCGCACCGCCTCGGCGCAGGAGGATTCCACGGTGCCGGCGGCCTCCCAGGCGTCGAGTTGCCGCGCCAGCGCGTCGCCGCGCAGCAGCTGGCCGCGGTATGGCAACGACAGTCCCCGCTCGGCGGCGCCGCGGCCGGTGACGGTGACGCCGCGCAGGGGCTCACCGGCCGGCCAGGCGCCTGGCTCAGCCAGGGCGTCGGCGAGGCGAACCTCATCGCCGGTGGGCGTGCGCACCCGCATCCGGTCACCCAGCGCGCGCAGGCCGTCGGCGGCGATCTGGCGGGCCGCCTGCGGCGAGGGCAGCCCCGCCTCCAGGAGCCGGCGGAAGTGGGGCAGGTAGCCGCGCCGCCAGTTCCGCTCGCGCTCGGCGGCGCGGGCCCCCGCCGGGTCGACCCCCGCCAGCGCGTCGGCGACCACCGCCCGGCCCAGGGCGGTACTGCTGCGCCGGCCCTCCTCCCCCGCGACCGGGAAGACCACACCCGACGGTGTCTCCATCCGCTTACTCTGCCACGGCGGGTCCGCGGGCACGGCGGCGACGCCGCCGGTGGCCGGCCTTCTCCGGGGCGTCGCCGAGGCGTGACCCGCAGCGCACCACCGACCCCGGCTGTTCAGGGGGTGGTGGCCGCCAGTGCGGCCACCACCTGTTCGGCTACCCGCCGCGGGGGCAGCGTGGCCACGTCCACCCGAAGGTCGGCGACCTGCCGGAACCAGGGCGCCCGCCGCTGGTACTGCTCGGTGAGCATCTGCGCCAGGTCCCGGCGGTAGTGCGGGCGGTGGATACCCTCGCGCATCCGGTCGGCCAGCACCGCTGCCGGCGCGTCCAACCACACCACGAACGCGTCCCCGAGCGCGGCCCGGCACGCCGGGTCCTCCACCACGCTCGCGGCCGCCGCGACCACCGGCGCGCGCTGATCGGCCAGCGCCTGCCGCAGCTGCTGCGACTCGCGCTGGTGCAGCACGTCCTTGCCGTGCCGCGCCACCTGCTCGGCCGCGGAGAGACCGTACGTGGCCTCCAGCTCGTCGTCGCTGTCCCGCATCGGCCGGCCCAGCGCCTTCGCCACCAGCCGCGCCACCGTGGTCTTACCCGACCCCATCAGCCCGAGCAGTACCACCGGCCGCACGTCGCCGGCCGTCATCCTTCCTCCCTCACCCGGCCACCTCGACTCGCCACGCCTCTCCTCACTGCGTCACCGTCCCCACCGGAAACCGCCTAGCACCGCCCTACGGGGCGCCGCGCCGGGTAGCCTCTCCGGCATGGCCACCGACCCGCTGGCGCGGCTGCGCCGGGCCTGCCTCGGCCTGCCCGAGGTCACCGAGCGTCCCAGCCACGGCGCTCCGACCTGGTTCGTGCGGGACCGGCGCGCCTTCATCACCCTCTGGCAACACGGTCACCACCAGCACACGTTCCCGCACCTGTGGTGTGCCGCACCACCCGGCGTACAGGCCGAACTCATCGCCGCCGATCCGGACCGGTTCTTCCGCCCGCCCTACGTGGGCGGCCGGGGCTGGGTCGGGGTCCGCCTGGACGGCGCGGTCGACTGGCAGGAGATCGCCGAGCTGTGCGAGGACGCCTACCGCACGGTCGCGCCCGCCCGGCTCGTGGCCACCTTGGACGCTCGCACCGCCGGCGGCCCCCACGACCCGACTCACCCGCGGTAGCGGTCGACGGGGCGGCCGGTGACGTCGCCAGGGTGGTAGCGGTAGGTCAGGCCCGCGCCCTCTCCCGGCTGGACGCTCGCCGTAGTGATGATCAGCTGGTCGTAGCCGTCGCCCACGAACGCGCAGGACGTGGTCAGCGGGGTGCCCACCTCGACCACCCGGTCCAGGGCGCCGTCCGGGGTGTAGCGGCGTACCGCGCCCCCGCCCCACAGCGCCACCCACACCCCACCCTCGGCGTCCACGCACAGCCCGTCGGGGGAACCGGCGTCCTCCGGCACGGTCACGAACGGCCGCCGGCCCACCGCCTCGCCGGTGGCCAGGTCGTAGTCGAAGACGTCCACCCGGCGGGTGGGGGTGTCCACGTAGTACATCCGCGATCCGTCCGGTGACCAGCCCAGCCCGTTGCTGATCGTCACCTCGCCGAGCACCCGCACCAGCTGCTCGGCCCCCGGGTCCAGCCGGTAGAGGGCGCCGGCGCCGGGTGTCTCGTCGTAGGCCATGGTGCCCAGCCACAGCCGCCCGGCCGGGTCCGCCTTGGCGTCGTTGGCCCTCAGGGCCGGGGAGTCCGACGGCGTCAGCCCGGCGGCCCGGTCCGCCTCGGCGAAGGTGCCCACGTGGGTGCGACCGCCGTCCAGATCGAGCAGCATCGGCCCGGCCGGCAGGCAGAGCACCAGGCCGCCGGCCGCGCGGGGCACCGCCGCCCCGACATGCCCGGCGGTGGCCAGCGCGCCGGTGCGGCCGGTGGCCACCTCGTGCCACAGCACCGCCCGGCCGAGAATGTCCACCCAGCCCACCCGGCCGAGCTGGTCGTCGTAGTACGGTCCTTCGCCGAGCTGACACACCCGACGGTCGAAGATCTCCACGGTCATGCCGAGCAGCATCCGTCACCGCGCCGGCCGCCCGCAACCTCGCTCTCTCGCCGGCCGGGCAGGGCCAGCGCGACCAGCGCACCGAGTAGGCAGATGCCGGCCGTGGCGGTGAAGATCTCCGCGTACTCCGCGCGCATCGCCGCCTGCAGGATCTCCGCGTACTCGGCCAGGGAGGCCGCCTCGCCGGACTCGGCCATCAGCTGGTGGAACCGGTGCAGCCCCCAGCCCGAGAGCACGGTGACCCCCAGCAGCATGCCGATCATCCGGGTGACCACCACCGCGGCGGACGCGGTGCCGTGCGCGGTGGCCGGCGCCACCCGCAGCACCGCTGAGGCCAGCGGCGCGATCACCAACCCCAGCCCCAACCCGGCCAGCGCCAGGTCCACATCGAACCGCGGTAGGGAGACCGGGCCGAGCGCGTGGCGGGCCGCGAGGATGTCCTCCGGCCAGGCCGCCACCAGCAGGTACGCCACCCCGGCCAGCGCCATCCCGGCGACGGTCACCGGCCGCTCGCCGAGCCGGCGTACCAGCAACCCGCCGGCGAGCGCGCCGACCGGCAGCGCCGCCAGGAACCGCAGCAGCAACAGGGCCCCACCCATCGCGTCGCGACCCAGCATGGTCTCGGCGAGCAGCTGCAGGTCCACCAGCGTGACCAGCAGGGCCGCACCGGCGAGCAGGCTGACCGCGAGCGTGGCCAGCAGCGGCGCCACCGCCACCCCGGCCAGGTCCAGCAGCCGCACCCGGGCCCTCGCCTGCTGCACGCCGAAGCCGGCGAGCACCACCGCGGCGACCACCAGGGTGGCGGGTCCCCACGGCGGGAGTACGCCCGCCGCCGGGTCGTGCTGGTAGAGGCCGACCACGGCCAGCGCCAGCCCCAGCGCTAAGAGCCCGCCGCCGAGCAGGTCCACCGGTGGCCCCGGCCGCGGCGGCACTCGCCCGGCCGGCACCACCCGGTGCACCAGGACCGCGGCGAGCCCGGCGAGCGGCACGTTCACCCAGAACACCCCGCGCCAGCCGACCAGCGCGGCGAGCCCGGCACCGTAGAGCGGCCCCAGCACCACGCCGAGCTCCTGGGCGGCGTTCACCGCTCCCAGCACCGCCGGCCGCCGGGCCTGGCTGAACAGGTCCGCGGCCAGTGCCAGCGTCACCGGCAACAGGGCCCCGCCGGCGAGGCCCTGCAGGGCCCGGCCGGCGACCACCACGGCCAAGCTCGGCCCGAGCGCGGTCACCGCCGAGCCGAGCGCGAACCCGGCGAGGCAGGCGTAGATCACCGGCCGGCGGCCGTAGCGGTCGGAGAGGCTGCCCAGCAACGGCATCCCGGCCACATAGCCCAGTAAGAAGCCGCTGACCAGCGGGGTTGCCCGCTCCAGCCGGTTGCGGGGGATGTGCAGGTCGTCGATGATCTCGACCAGCAGGGTGACGATGACGTACGCGTCCAGGGCGGCGATCAGCACCGCCGCACCACCGATCCCGACCGCGCCGGCCCGCGCCAGGCCGCGCCGGCGGCCGGTGTCAGGGCGCACGGATCTCGACCGGGGCGTCGAAATCGGACAGCTCCACGGTCACCGTGCCGCCCGGCAGCGAGAACTCCGCCCGGTGCAGCAACGGGCGCTCCTGCCCGATCCACAAGGTACCGTCGACCTGCTCGGGCACGCCGGGCAGCAGGGCTGCCAGGTCGGCGGCGGCGAAGCTGGCCCCCACCTCGTAGGCGTCGACCCCGCCGGCGTCACCGGTGCCGCGCACCTCCGCCTGGTCAGCGTTGCGCAGTAGGTGGGCCACGCCCCGCTCCGGGTCCAGGATCGCCGTCGGGTCGTAGTACTCCGCGGCCTTCTCCCGCGGCAGCTCCAGCCAGGGCCCGATCAGCTGGTAGTAGAACGTGTCGCCGGCGAGCACGAACTCCAGCTCGAGCACCTGCCCGAACTGCTCGATCTGGGCGCTGCCCTGCGCGTCGCCGGCACGGGTGACCACCGCGTCGGCCTCCCGCACCGGCAGGTCGGCCAGGGCGGTGTCGGCGCCGATGTGCAGCCGGACCGTGTCCACCTGGGCCATCTCGTCCGCTGCGCTCGCCAGCAGCGCCTCCGCGTCCGGCGGCGCTTCCTCGTCGCCCCGCTCGCCGGTGCAACCGGCGGCGAGCACCGCCACCACCGCCAGGCTGGAGACCGCGGTGAAGATCGAGCGTCTGGGCATACCGGGCATGGTAGTGCTCAGGGTCCACCCGGACCCGGCTGGACCGGCACCGGCGGCGCCGCGCCACCCGCGGGCGGCCCGCCCGCCCACTCGGTCCGCATCCGGGGCAGCGCCTGCGGGTAGTTGCTGCGTACCCACTCGATCAGGTGCTCGCGCACATCGCAGCGCAGGTTCCAGGCGGCCGAGCCGTCGGCGGCGCTCACCAGCGGCCGCAGCCGCACCAGCGAGCCGGTCGCCCCGGTGACCTGCAGGCTGACCACTCGACCGTCCCAGAGCGGGTGGGCCCGCACGAACTCCTCCAGCTCGGCCCGCATCTCCTTGACCGGCACCGACCAGTCCACGTCCATCTCCACCGTGCCCAGGATCTGGGTGTCCCGGCGGGTCCAGTTGACGAACGGATTGGTGGTGAAGTACGAGCTAGGGAGGATCAGCCGGCGCTGGTCCCAGATGTGGACCACCACGTAGCCCAGCGTCATCTCCTCGATCGTGCCCCACTCGCCTTCCACCACCACCACGTCGCCGATACGCAGCCGGTCACCGAAGGCCAGCAGCATCCCGGCGAACAGGTTGCCCAGCGTGCTCTGCGCGGCCAGACCGACGATCACCCCGACGACCCCGGCCGAGGCGAGCACGCTGGCGCCGAAGCCGCGGACCGGTTCGAACGTGAACAGCGCCAGGCCGACCGCGAGCACGGCGATGAACGCGGTGGTGACCCGCCGCAGCAGCACTACCTGGGTACGCACCCGGCGCCCCTCATGGCTGTTGGCGTCGCCCTTGAACCGGTGCAGCGCCTGATCCTCCAGCACGTGGAGTACCCGGGTCACCAGCCAGGCGCCCGCGATGATCGCCGCGATCAGCGTCGCCCGCAGCAGCGGGCCCCGCCAGGCTCCCTCCTCGGTCGTGGTGGCGATCGCGACCCGGGCGCCCAGCACCAGCCCGAACAGCTGCGCCGGCCGGTAGATGTGGCGCCCGATGCTGGCGACCAGCGGCAGCCGGCGGCCGATCCACCGCAGCAGCCCGTGCGACACCTCGGCCGCCGCCCAGCCCGCCAGCACGGTGAGCACGATCACCACCACCGGCCCGTAGGCGTCCCAGAACTCCTGCACGCTGCTCTCACCTCCCGTCCACGCGACCTCCGCGATCTGCGGCGCTCACCTATGCTCGCAGGGGTGCGACCTACGGTGCCGCCCGGGCCCGCCGCCGATGCGCCGGCGGGCGGGGCGCGGATCCGTCACTACCAGCCGGGCGACGCGCCCGCGCTGTACCAGATCTGCCTGCGGACCGGCGACCGCGGCGAGGACGCCACCGGCCACTACACCGACCCGGACCTGCTGGGCCACGTCTACGTCGGACCGTATCTGGCGCTGGCGCCCCGGTTCGCGTTCGTCCTCGACGACGGGGCCCCGGTCGGGTACGCGCTGGGCGTGCCGGACACGGCGGAGTTCGCCCGCGCCTGCGAGCGGTCGTGGTGGCCGCCGCTGCGGCAGCGCTACCCCGACCCGGCGGACGTGCCGGCGCACCAGCGGACCCCGGACCAGCAGGTCGCCGCGCTCATCCACCATCCCCCGATCCCTGGCCCCGCCTTGCTGGCGCGCTACCCGGCACACCTGCACATCGACCTGCTGCCGCAGGCGCAAGGGCGTGGTCACGGCCGGGCCTTGATGACCCGGCTGCTGGCCGCACTCGCCGAGGCCGGGGCCAGCGGCGTACACCTGGGGGTGGCCGCGGCCAACCGGCGCGCGATCGGCTTCTACCGCCGACTGGGGTTCGCCGAGGTCGAGCGCAGCCCAGGCGGCCTCATGATGGCGATGCCTCTGTGACCGGCGCCGGCCGCTGCGACGGCGGCGCGGCCCCCACCTCGGCCCGCTGGCGCAGCAGGTTGTCCACCTCGGCCAGGTCGCGCGGCGCGGTACGGGAGGCCAGCCAGTACATGATCCCGGTAGGGATGAAGAAGAGTTGGAACAGCGCCAGGCCGAGCGCGTAACCCAGCGCGTCGAAGGTGCGCACCACCAGGGCAGAGCCGATGGTACGCCCGACGCCGTTCACCAGGTTGCCGACGCTGAACGCGGTGCCCCGGTGCTCCGGCAGGTTCACCTCCACCAGCAGCGCGTACCAGTTCGGCGACTGCGCGGAGATCAGCGCCATCGCCACCAGCGCGGTCAGGAAGGTGAAGAGCATCAGTGGCTCGGTCACCAGGCTGCGCAGCAGCCCGGCCACCACCGCCCCCCGGTCGGTCTCGTCGATCGGCAGGTCCAGCCGTAGCGGGAAGAAGCACAACGCGACGAACAGCGGCACCGCCGCCAGCACGCCCACCGAGGCCACCATCGCTCGCCCGCGCGGGGTGCGCCGCTGTAGCCGGTCACCCACCATCGCACCGACCAGGGAGAGCGCACCGCCGGCGAAGATCAGCACGGTGAAGACGCTGCCCACGATGATCGCCGTCTCCCGCGCGTACCCCAGGTCCTCGACCTTGGCCTGGAACAGCCGTGGCAGCCACACCAGTGACCCGAAGGCGAGCTGGGCGGTGAGACCCTGGGAGACCAGCCACCAGTTGGTCCGCCGGGCGGCGATCCGTGGCAGGTCGGCCCGGCTGATCCGGTGCGCGTACTCGCCCCCGGCCTCGTACAACCGCTGCAACGCCGGCTCGCTGGCTCCCCGTGAGATCCGGGCGGTGAACAGGTAGGCGACGGTCGCGGCCAGGCCGACGAGGGTCAGCACCCGGAACGGGGTCCGCCAGTCGGCCGCGCCCAGGATCCCGGCCAGGCCGGTGCCGGCCAGCGTGCCCAGCCCTTGCGACAGCCCCCACAGCCCCATCACCAGGGCGCGGCGCCGGGGCGAGACCAGGTCGCTGACCACGCTGAACCCGACCGAGGCGACCGCGCCCAGACCCACGCCGGCCAGCGCGAGCGTGCCCAGCAGCGCGAGCCAGGTGGTGGCGTACGTGGTCGCGCCCACGCCCGCCGCCCACAGCAGGGTGCCCACCATCAGCACCCGCTTACGGTCCGAACGGTCACCCAGATACGCCCACGCCACCGCGGCCACCGCGGTGATCAGCAGGTTGACCGCCACCGCCGAGGCCACCGCTGGCTCACCCACGCCGAGGTCGTCGCTGATCGGGCTGAGCAGCGGCGGCGGAAGCGCGATCGCCACGTTGTCCAGCGCGGCGAGCACGATGAACACCGCGACGGTGTAGATGCGGTGAGCACGGCCGGGCAGCCGGCGGGTGGCGGATGTCACGGTGGCACCCTAGCCGACCCACCGGCGTCGATCATGACATCGGCCGGCGCTCACCACCGCCGGTCGGCCTCGATCCCGGTGGATCTTCACTGGCAGACGCCTACCGACGGATGCCCGGTTGATGCCGGCTACCGATTCCCGGCGATGCTGGCCAGGCCCGGCCGGTGCCCGGACCTGGCTTCCGCGCGGCCTACCGCCCCGCTAGCAGGCGGTAGACCGTGGCATCCAGGTCGAGCTGGTCGGCCTCGTGCCCACGGGGCACCACGGCGTAGGTGCGGCGCAGGAACCGCACGAGTACGCTGCGCGGGACCTCGAACAGCGCGTTGCCGTCTGGCGAGGACAGCGCGAGGGCCACGAAGTCGCCACCGGGCGTGGTCCACGGCCAGACCCGCACGTCGCCGATGCCCGCCGGCTCGTCCAGGCCCGTGATCAACAGCTCGCGGGCGAACGACCAGCTCACCGACTCACCACCGGCGGAGTCGGCGTGGAACAGAATGTGCACCGCGTACGGATCGGCCGGGTCATAGCGCAGGCCCGCCCGCACCGGCAGGGTGCTGGCGTCCGGTGCGACCAGACGCAGCGAGGTTTCCACCTCGACCGTGGTCGGCTTGATGGCACTCATCGGCTTACTCCCCCCCGCTGCGGAAACTTCATGTCCCGCCCTTCCCATCGTGGGACGGGAAATGCAGTCACGCTACGCCACGAGGGTATCTCACTCTGTAGTGGCAGGGAAGGGCTGGGGAAGCTCACGTGAATACCGCTTTCGGATAGAGTGTCCTAATTGAAGCCTGGTCAGCGCCGCCGGTGCGTGCGCGTTGACTCATCCCGCTAACGGGGCGCCCGCGTCCGGAGTGACGGGCGTCCCACCACGCGTTTCGCGCGCCGCGCAGGCGCGGCCGCGCAGCCGCGGTGTGGGTAGCCAACCCCACCCGATCCGCGTACCCCGACTCACTCGCGCGTAACCCGCTCGGCGTACCCGCAGTCGATGGTCGGGTACCTGGCCGTGGCCCGGCGGACGTGGCGGCCGGGACATCCGCACCCGGCTGAGCGCCCCACCTGCCCCGGTTGTCACACCAGAAGCGCGTCAGGCCGCGCTACGGGGAGCGGTCACGGTGATCTTGTGATCCTCGCGACGGTACGGCTGGTGGGCGTGGCCGGTACCCCGCCCGGCTGCTCACCCGCAGCGAGAACGGGCCCCGTCGCCGCAGGCCGCGCGGGCCCCTGATCGTTACCACCCCCGGGTGACAGGCCGACACGGTCATACCCGGATGCGGACAGGCCCGCGCGTCGGGTACAGTATGGGATCGACGCGGGCGGTTGGCGCAGCGGGAGCGCGCTTCGTTCACACCGAAGAGGTCACTGGTTCGATCCCAGTACCGCCCACC
>DATGPS010000053.1:0-36089 GCA_035304685.1 Natronosporangium sp.
CAGGCGCCGTACCCGGGCCAGGCGAACGCCGGCCAGCCACCCTACGGCGGCCAGGGCGTTCCGCCCGGCTACGGTGGCCGGCCCAACGGTGAGGGTGGCCGGATCTTCGGTATCACTCTGTTGGTCTTCTTGCTGATGGCGGTCGCCGCGATGGGCGGCGGAGCGGCGGGCGCGTGGGTCTACGCCCAGGCCAACGCCGACGAGGGTGGCGGCCCGGTCACCGTGGTGGATGCGCCGCAGCTGGACTACACGTCGCTGGCGAGCATCGCCTCGCAGGTAAGCCCCAGCGTGGTGCAGATCCGCGCCGGTGACGGCAGCGGGTCCGGCGTGGTCCTGTCGGATGAGGGGTACATCCTGACCAACGCGCACGTGGTGGAGTCGTCGCAGGGCGAGCGGGTGTCGGTCCGGTTCAGCGACGGCGACACCGCGCCCGCCTCGGTGGTCGGCGCCGATGCCCGCAGCGACATCGCGGTGGTGCGGGTCGAGGGCGTCCCGGTGGAGCCGGCGGTCTTCGGCGACAGCGACAAGGTGCTCGTCGGGGACACGGTGCTGGCGATCGGCAGCCCGCTCGACTTCCAGGGTTCGGTGACCCAGGGCATCATCAGCGGGCTGGACCGCACCCTGCCGGTGGGCGGGGCGGACCAGCGACGCTCTCTCTCCGGACTCCTGCAGACGGACGCCTCCATCAACCCCGGCAACTCCGGCGGCCCGCTGGTCAACATGGCCGGCGAGGTGATCGGGATCAACACCGCGATCGCCACCGACGGGGTCGGGAGCGGCTTCCTCGGGCTCGGGTTCGCGGTGCCGAGCAACCGGGCGACCGACGTCGCCGCGCAGCTGATCGCCGGGGAGGAGGTCCGCCACGCGTTCATGGGGGTTTCGGTCACGCCGGTCGCCACCGGCGGCGCGCTGATCGGTGAAGTGACCCCGAACAGCCCGGCCGACGAGGCCGGGCTGCAGGAGGGAGACATCGTGATCCGGGTGGACGACACGCGGATCACCGACTCCGGCGACCTGGTGAACGTGGTGCAGTCGTCCGAGCCCGGAGACACGCTGGAGGTCGAGTTTCAGCGAAACGGCACGACCATGACCACGACCGTCACTCTCACCGAGGCCCCGAACTGAAACGGGTCAGGCCCAGTCCAGTGACCGGGCGACCGCCTTGCGCCACTGGGCCCGCTCCGCCTCCCGCCGCTCGGCCGGCATCGCCGGGTCGAACCGGCGGTCCACCCGCCAGTGCTCGCGCAGCGCGGCCAGATCGGGCCAGAACCCGACCGCCAGCCCGGCCGCGTACGCCGCGCCGAGGCAGGTGGTCTCGGTGACGGTCGGCCGGATCACCGGCGCGTCGACCAGGTCGGCTTGGATCTGCAGCAGCAGGTCGCTGGCGGTCATGCCGCCGTCCACCTTCAGCATGCTCAGCTCTACATCGGACTCTTCGTTCATCACCGTGACGATGTCGGCCACCTGCCAGGCGGTCGCCTCCAGGGCTGCCCGGGCCAGGTGCGCCTTGGTGACGTACGCGGTGAGCCCGGCGATGATGCCGCGGGCGTCGGGCCGCCAGTGCGGCGCGAACAGGCCGGAGAACGCCGGCACCACATAGCAGCCGCCGTTGTCTTCCACGCTCGCCGCCAATTCGTTGATCTCGGCGGCGGTGTCGATGATGCCGAGGTTGTCGCGCAGCCACTGCACCAGCGCCCCGGTGACCGCGATCGAGCCCTCCAGCGCGTACACCGGCGGCTGGTCGCCGATCTGGTAGCCGACCGTGGTCAGCAGCCCCCGTTCGCTGCGGATCGGGGTGGTGCCGGTGTTGAGCAGCAGGAAGGACCCGGTGCCGTAGGTGCACTTCGCCTCCCCAGCGGCGAAACAGGTCTGGCCGAACAGGGCGGCCTGCTGGTCACCGAGTGCCCCGGCCACGGGCACCCCCGCCAGGAAGCCGCCCGCCTCGCCGTACACCTGGGAGGACGGCACGATCTTGGGCAGCATCGCCCGGGGTACGTCCATGGCGGCGAGCAGTTCGTCGTCCCAGTCCAGGGTGGCGATGTTCATGAGCATGGTCCGGCTGGCGTTGGTGACGTCGGTGACGTGTGCGCCGGTGAGCTGGCGGATCAGCCAGGTGTCGATGGTGCCGAAGTGAACCTCCCCGGCCTCGGCCCGCCGTCGCAGTTCCGGGTCCTGATCCAGCAGCCAGCGCAGTTTCGGCCCGGCGAAGTAGGTGGCGAGCGGTAGCCCGCAGCGGGCCCGCCACCACGCGTCGTCGTGGGTCTTCGCGATGTCCCGGATGAGCTGGTCGGTGCGGGTGTCCTGCCAGACGATCGCGTTACCGACCGGCTCGCCGGTGCGCGCGTCCCACAGCAGGGTGGTCTCCCGCTGGTTGGTGATGCCGAGCGCGGACACGTCGGCCCGGGAGAGGCCGGCGCGGTCCAGCGCCCCGCGGGTGACCGCCTGCACCTGGTGCCAGATCTCGGTCGCGTCGTGCTCGACCCAGCCCGGCCGGGGAAAGATCTGCTGGTGTTCGGCCTGGTCAACCGCGATGATGTTGGCGTCCGCGTCGAACACGATGCACCGCGACGAGGTGGTGCCCTGGTCGATCGCCAGAAGGTACCGGTTCATGGCGACCAGTCTCCCGCCCCGCCGCTCCGGCCGCCCACCGCCACGCCGCCGGCCGTCAGCAGGTGCCGCGGCCAGCAGCTGATCAGCCGGTAGGTCTCCGGCGCCAGCTCCTCCGGCGCCGTCACCCCGCGGACGCGCATCAGCTCGGCGAGGACCACGCGGAGCTGGTCGGCCCGGCCGTCGGCCTGCTCGGCTCGGAGCAGGTCTCGCCAGGGCTGGTCGTAGGTGCGCCCGGGGTCGGCCAGCCACGCCCGGCGTACCGCCCACCGGGCCCCGGCCGGGTCTCCGGCGGCGAGGCACCGCTCCGCGAGGTCGTGCGCGGTCTCCACGATGGTGGCCACGATGTGGTCGGGGTGCATAGCGGACTCCGCCAGCCAGGGGTACGGGTTGCGCGTACCCGGGGTCCGGGGCCGGTCGGCCCCGGCCAGCGGGACCCCGCGTACCAGCCCCAGCGCCGCGCGCAGGTCCGCCCCGCCCTCCGGTCCCTGCTGCTCGCCGCGGGCGCGCAGCCGGCGGAACAGGTGCCAGTCGAACAGGTAGCCCGCGGCGAGCCGGTAGTGGTCCCCGTCGGCCAGCCAGGGCGCACCGTGCTGGTCGGTGCCCAGCCATCGCCGTACCCGGGCGAGGATGGCCTGGCGGGCCGGTTCCCCGATCACGGTGGCCGGCCACAGGGCGGCGGTGAGCGACCCCGCGTCCGCCCCGCGGGCGCCGCGCTGGGCGAGATACACCACGAGTTCGGCGCAGAGGCCGCGCCGGGTCTCCGGCGGTGGGCCGGCGGCGTCGACGATCACCGGGCCGAGCACGCCGATCCGGGGGCGCCCCGCTTCGGCCTGGTGCCAGGCGCGCAGGTCGTCGTCGAGGCTCGGGTCGGACCGCGCCGGATCGGCCACCGGCAGGACGTCGGTCGTCGCGTCGATGGCCGGCGCCGCCCAGGTCTGCACCTGGCCGGCGGCGTCGGCGACCGCCGCCCACGGCTCAGCCTCCGGGGCCGGTGGAACGGGCCGCAACGGCGCGGTGCGGGCCGCGCGCATGGTCTCCGCCAGCGGCTCCAGCTCCGCCGGGGTCAGCTCGGCCGCGGTCAGCGAAGCCCGCAGGAACGGGAGCCGGACGTGCACCACGCCGTCCGGCGTGATCGTCACCCGCCACGCGTCGTGCCGGGGTGGGTTGGCGCCCGCGGTGGCGACCACCGCGAACCGTAGCCCGGCGAGCTCGGTCTCCAGGCCAGCGAGGGTAGCGAGATCGGCGGGGGTGGGGGCGGCCGCGAACAGCAGCCGCGGCCGGTCGGTGGCGCCGGGTACCGCCGGTTGGGCAGCGGTGGGGGCCGGGTCTGAGCGGATCGCCGCCCATCGCCGCATCAGGTCGACCGCGCCGGCGACCGAGGCCACCGGGCGCAGCCGCGGGCTGAGGGTGGTGAGCAGCTCCGACTCCCGGGGATGGAACCCGGTCACCACGATCTCGGCCGGGTCCGACCAGGTCTGGCAGGCGACTTCGGCGGCGAGGTAGCGCAGCAGGCCCCGGGCCCGGTCCGGGTCGCCGTGGATGGCGAGCACGCCCAGCCGTTCCAGGTTGAGCAGCAGGTGGATACCGGCCTGGGAGCCGACCGCGGCGAGGACGGGCAGGGCGGCCCGGGCCGCCTGCGGCTCCGCCGGCGGGAGCTGCGCGCCGGCGGGCAGGGTCCACCGGTCACCCCGGTCCTGCCAGGGAGCCGGCGGGTCCGGGCAGGGTGCGGCCAGCAAGACGTGTACCGCCCCGGTGTCCACCATCGCCCCGGCGATGTCGGGCGGGCCGCCCGGGCGCCGGGCCAGCCCGGTGGCGAGGTGGTCCATGGCGGCCGCCAGCCGCGCGGTATCGAGCGGCTGCTCGGCGGCGCGCAGCGTCTTCTCCAGCCGCCGCGCCGGCGCCGGGGCCAACCGGTAGCCCTCCCGGTGCTCCTGGCGGCGCCGGCGTAGCTGGTGGGCGGCGGCGCCGAGCACCAGGGCGGTGAGCAGGCCGGCGCCGGCGAGCGCGGCCGGGGCGAACCGTTCCAGATGCTGGTCGGCGGAACCGCCGGCCTCGGAGACGCCACCGCCGGCCTCGTCACCGCCGGTGGCGGCCTCCGGGGCCGCACCGAGACCGGCCACCGGCGGGGTGGCGGGCGCCGGCGGGCTGGCCGGCGGGGTCGCGGGCACCGGTGGCGTCGGCGGCGGGTCTGGCGACAGCGGTGGCGTCGGCGGCGGGTCTGGCGACAGCGGGCTGGGCCGTCCGGGCAGGTCGTGCCCGCCCGGCGGGGCCGGAGCCCCGGCCGGCGGCTTCTCCGGCGCGGCCGGGGTCGCGGAACCCGTCGCGTGCGCGGACGGTCCACTATCGACGGCATCCGGGGGGAGCTGGAGGGTCCACCCTGGCTCGATGTGGTCGGGGTAGTCGCGGGCCTCGCCGGCGTACCCGGGGTTGAGCGCCGCGATCTCGCGGTACCGTTCCGGGTCACCCAGGTAGCGTCCGGCGATGTGCCACATCCAGTCGCCCGGCGCCACCTCGTACGCCAGGCGCGGCTCAACCGCGCCGCCGTCTCCACCGGTAGGGGCCGGCGGCCGGTCGTGACGCGCCCCCGCGCCCGGCGCCGGGGCGGCGCCGGCGGCCGGGATGGTCATCCGCCACCCGGGGTAGATCCGGGTGTGGCCCCGCTCGAGCGTGCGCCCGTCCGGCTGCGCCACGCCGTAGTTGGCCTCGGCGATCCGCTGCCACGGTACGCCGTAGCGGTCCTGCAGGTCCAGCAGGCCCTCGCCCCGGCCGACCAGATGCACCACGGTCTCCCGGGTATGTCCTGGCGGCAGGGACGGCTCGGAGGCCCCGGACGCCTCGACCGGGCCGGGCTCCACCGGGGCCGTGACCCCGGTGCTCGCCGCGGCGACCACCGGTGCGTCCACCACGGCCGCCGCCGTGCTGGTGAGCGTCGGGCTGGCCAGCGCCGTGGCGACCGCGGCCACGAGCAAGGCGGCGAACCGTTGCGGGCCGCGCAGGCCGGGGATGGCCGGGGGCCGGCGACCGGCCAGCCGGGCCGCCACCTCCAGGACTACCGAGCCGGTGAAACCCGCCCACGCTAGCCAACCCACCACCGCCAGCGCGTGGAGAAACAGGGTGCCGTCGTCGGGCGAGGTCAGCGCGGCCCAGATCTGCTCCATAGTGGGCGCGCCGGCGGGTAGTGGGTTACCCGCGAGCAGCACCAGCGCGGCCGGTAGGCCGGCGAGGAGTAGGGCCAGCGACGATAGCGAGGCGAGGGCGGTGAGGGTGCGCCGCACCGGCCGGGCCGGCACCGCCGCGGTCGTCCGCATGCTCACCTCCGTCTGGTAGAGATCCCGGTCAGCGTACCCACCGTCTTCAATCCTGCTCAGTCAGTGACCAAAGTGGCGGCCGCGGTGGCGGTCACCTCGATCTGGCCGTAGCCGAACAGGCCCAGGATCTGGGGCTGGTAGTACAGCGTGACGGTGATCCGCACCGCGGTGCCGCCGTCCACCGGCACTACCGACGGCGGTAGGTGATCCTGCTCGATGTGGTCGAACGCGGTCGCCAGGTACTCCGAGGCGTAGCGGGTGGCCAGCTCGGGGTCGACCACCACCGCGTCACCCGCCATCGCGCGCTGGCCGTCGATGCCCTGGCCGGCCGAGCGGGCGGCCTCGGCGGCGAGGTTCTGCGCGCGGGTCAGGGTGCGGAGCTGGCCGGCGGCGTCCACCGCTACCCCGATGATGGCGAGGATGCCGGCCACCGCGATCGCCAGGAACACGCTCACCCGGCCCGAATCGCGGCTCATCGCCGCTCCCGGAAGATGTCGATCGGCGAGACGGAGGTTGAGCTCAGCACCTGGCTGTCCGGGATGAACGGCAGGAACTTGAGGTCCAGAAACGACACCTCACAGGTGACCGTGACGGATACGAAGTCCAACCGCAGCCCGCCCCGGGCGAAACCGCTCACATCCGGGTCGATCCGCGGCGCCTCGACGCACGCCAGGCCCTGCCGCTGCAGCGCCTCACCGGCGGCGGCCCGGGCGTTCGCCTCGGCGGCCGCGCCGGTGCGGCTGATCGAGGCGGCCCGGGCGGCGTCGTGCGCGGCCACGTCGATCGCGTTCGCGGCGATCGCTACCCGGCCGTGCGCGATGCCCAGCACGATCAGCAACAGGAAGGCCGGTGCCAGGATCGCCACCTCCACCGAGACCGAGCCGCGCCGGCCGGCGCCGCGAAGGCCGTTCATGGCGTGCTGAACCGCTCGATCGTGCCGTGGGCGGTCTGCCGGACCTCCCAGTTGTAGCCCGGCACCAGGGTGAGCGCGTCGCCGGTGACGGTGACCGTGACCTGCCCGGTGGTCTCGTCCCGGACCGGGCCGATCACCTGCCAGTCCACCAGCCAGTCGCCGGCCTGGGCGAGGAACGCCTCCGCGCGGTCGCGGCCGTCGGCGTCGGTGGCGTCGTACCCGCGGGCCGCGGTGACCCCGACCTGCGCGGCGGAGAGCGCCACGGTGCGGGCGGTGAAGTAGGTCGCCACCTGCACCGCGCCGAAGACCAGCAACAGGATCGCCGGCCACACGATGGCCAGCTCGATCGGTGCCGCGCCACGGTCGCGCCAGCGCGGCGCCCGCCGGCGGGTGCCCCAGCAGCGGGTGCCCCAGCGGCGCCGGCCCGGTCTGGGATCTGCCATCAGCCGCCACCCACCGGCGCCTGCGGCGGTTCGGGCAGATCGGTCGGGGCCTCCGCCATGAAGTTCTGGCCGAGGAAGTAGATCCAGGTGACCACCGCGATCGCGAGGATCACCAGCCCGGCGATGATGATGGCCGACGGCACCGGGCTGTCGCCCCGATCCGGCACCGCCCGCGCCCGCAGCCGGGCCAGCAGCGCCACCGTGGCGAGTGGAGTGTGGTACATGACGAGTTGCCCTTCCATGCGCTAGCCCACGCGGGACAGCAAGGGGTAGATGACGAACACGGCCAGCACCAGCAGCAGCGCCGCGCCGGGGATGTCGAGCTTGGCGGTGGTGGCCTTGGCCCGGGCGAGCGCCTCCACCCGGATCTGGTCGCGGAGCGAGTCCGCCCGCGCCAGCAGGGTTTCCTGCACCACCGCCCCGTCCGCCCCCGCCGCGTGCACGATGTCGCCGACGTCGCCCAGCTCGGGCACGTCGATGGCGGCGGCCAGCGTGCGCAGCTCGTCCCAGGGCTGGTGCAGCTGCAGTTGGGCCCGCAGCAGCGCTTCCCGCAGCCGCTCGAACACCCAGGCGTCGACATCGGTGGCCGCCCGCTCCAGTGCGGCGACCGGGCCGTGCCCGGCGGCCAGCTCCAGGCTGACCAAGTCCAGATAGGAGCAGACCGCCCGCCGGAACTCGTACCGGGCCCGGGCGGCACGGGCGAGCACGTCCCGGTGCGCCAGCCAGGCGAACCCGGCCGCGACCGCCAGGCTCGCCACCACCGGGATCGCGAACGGGAGGCGCCACCCGGCGGTCGCGGCCATCGCTCCCAGTAGGGCCGGCACTGCCAGCCCGATCAGCGCGCAGGTGCCGATCGTCACCGCGTACTGCCGCCGGGTCCGCCGCAGCAGCCGCAGCTCCCGCAGTGGCGGCCGCCACCACGCCCGCCACCAGGCCGGGGTGGCGCGGTCGGACCGCGGCCCGAGCCCTTCGGGGTGGAGGCGGCGCAGGGCCTGCCGGACCGCGGGGGTGCCGGGCAACACCTGCCAGATCAGAAGCGAGAGCCCCAGGCCGAACGCGCCCCCGGCGGCGACCGCCGCGGTGATCATGGCCGGCCCCCCTCGACCCCGCGGAACAGCCGGGGTACCGGCGCCGGCCGGCTCATCGAGCGGACCCACACCAGCAGCGCCACGAACGTGCCGGTGAGTACCGCCAGCACCACCTGCCCGCGCAGGGTGGTGTACGGCCGCAGGTAGTCGCCGCTGAACGAGGCGACCGCGACGGTGGCGACCGTGAACCCGACCATGAACCGGATCGAGAACCGGGCGGAGGCCCGCTCCGCGTCCGCTTCCTTGCGCATGCTGACTTCCTTGGCGGTGGCCTCGGCGATGGAGGTCAGCACCGCCCCGAGCCGGTCACCGCGGTCGCGCAGGTGCAGCAGCAGCGCGGCGACGATCTGGTCACCGACCGGGTCGCCGATCGCGTCGGCGAAGCGCCGCAGCGCCTCCCGCCCGTGCCAGCCGGCCTGCAGCCGGGCGGCGAGCAGGCGTACCGGGTCGGCGATCGGTGCCGGCGCGGTGACCGCGGTGGCGACGATCGCCGCCTGCATCCCGGCCCCGGTGCCCGCCACGTCCCGCAGCCGGCGGGTCCACTCGCCCACCGCCTCCAGCCGCGTGATCGCCCGCTTCTCGGCGCCCCCGGCGGCGAGCAGCCACGGTACGCCCGGGACCGCCGCCCCGAGCACCAGGCCGAGTACCGGCAGTCCGGTGAGGAGCCAGCCGAACGCCGCCACGGTCACCGCCCAGACCAGCGTGACCCGGTGCCGCCGGCGGTCCGCCGGGGTGCGGCCACGCCCCCGCCAGAGCACGGCGGCGGCCTCGCGCAGCCGGGACGGGGGCGCACCGGCCGGCCGCGGCGGAGCCCGGAACGCCCACACCGCCAGCACCAGCCCGGCGGTGAGGACGGCGCCGCAGACCGCGGCGAGCAGCGTCAGCGAGGTCATCGCGTACCCGCCAAGGTCCGCAGTGGCGCGCGCCAACCGCCGTCGCCGGTCGCGAGGTACGCGGTGAGGTGACGGCTGTCGTAGCCCACCCGCCGCAACCGCTCCCGGATCCGCTCCGGGTGGTGCTTGGGGACGGCCCGGCCATCGGGGCCGGGGCCGAACAGTTCGGTGGCGATGACCTGACCGCGCTCCCCGGCGCCCACCACCTCCACCACATGGGAGACGTAGCGGTGCTTCTGCCCGCCGATACGGGTCTCGTCCACCACGTCGACGTAGACGATGAGGTCCAGGGCGCCGGCCACCATCCGTTGGGCCAGTTCAGCGCTCATCGCCTCGCCGTGGGTGAGAGCCAGCTCCACCGCCCGGTCCACCACCGAGCCGGGGTTGCGGGCGTGGATGGTGCAGAGCGAACCGCGGCTGGTGGTCATGGCCTCGAGCATCGCCACGATCTCCCGGCCGCGTACCTCGCCCACGATGATGCGCAGTACGCCGAGGCTCAGCGAGACTGGGATGAGATCAGCGAGGGTCACCTCACCCTTGTGGCGGCCGCGGGCGTCCTGCTCGCCGTGGCCCTGCCGGGTCTCGAACGACATCGCCCACGGGTGCCGACCGGTGGTGTGCAGGCCGAGCTCGCGGCGGTCCTCCATCACCACGATCGGTTCGCTGGGCGCGATCTCGGCCGCGAGCGCCCGCGCCAGTGTGGTCTTGCCGGCCCCGCCCAGGCCGGAGATCATGATGTTCAGGCCGGCGGCCATGGCGGCGCGCAGCAGGTCCCGCAGCGGGTCGCTGAGCATCTGCAGCTCCACCAGCCGGTCCAGGTCCACGTCCATCACCCGGTGGCGGCGGATGGCCGCGTGCGGCCGGGGAGTCACCCAGGCGACCGCGGTCAGGCGGCTGCGGTGCTGGTCGGGTAGCTCCATGGAGAGGTGCGGGGTGGCCGGTGAGAGGTTCTTCTCGCTGCCGGCCCGCCGGGCCAGGGTCTGCAACAGCTCCAGCAGCTCATCGTCGCTGTCGGCGACCGGGTCACCCGCCACCACCGAACCGTCGGCGTACTCCACCCGGACCTGGTCGTGGCCGAGGATGTGCACCTCGACCACGTCCGGGTCGGCGAGCAGCAGCTGCAGCCGGCCCAGCCCCACCAGCTCGGCGATCACCGCGTCCAGCAGCACCTGCTCGTACTCCGGGGCGAGCGGATCGCCGGCCCGGCGCTGGTCGTCCACCCAGTCGCGGACGTGCCGGGCAGCCACCCGCTCACCCTCCAGCTGCCGTTGCTGGGCGTCGACCGCCCGGCCGGGCAGCAACCGGGACAGTTCCGTGCTGACCGCGTCCCGCAGCAGCTTCACCGTGGCGAAGTCGACCTTGGGCGGGCCGGGATCGTGCCGCCAGGTCCCGGCCGGGTACCCGGTCGCGTAGCGCCGGGTCACGGCGTGCTCCGGTGAGGAGCGCGCGGGTCCGCCGCGCCGGGCGGGGTCGGCGGTGCGCCGGCCGGCGCCAGCGCGCCCCGCCGGGCCTGGATGTGCGCCGCCAGCTTGGGCAACGCCGCGGCCGCGGCACGCATCAACGGCGCGCCCAGGCGCAGCGTCCCGCCCCGACTGAGGACCGCGGCGGTACGCGCGTCGTCCGGCAGGGTGGCCACCACCGGGGTACGCAGTTCGTGGCCGACCGTCCGGGTGGACTGGTCACCGGCCCCGTTGACGAGCAGCCCCAGGGACGTGGTGCCCGTGCCGCCCTCGGTGAGCCGCGCGTGCAGCATCCGGATCGCGGGAATGCCGGCGGAGATGCCCGGCAGCGTGGCCGGGAGCACCAGCAGCACGGCGTCCGCGGTCTGCAACACCGGCCACGGTGGATTGGGTGCCGCCAGACGTCCGCAGTCGACGATCACGTCGAAGCTCGGCGACGCCTGCTCCAGGCCGGCGAAGAACGACGCCAGCCGGTCCCATACCGGCCGTAGCGCGCCGGACTGCACCGGATCGGTGATGCCGGGCAGCAGCAGCCGCTGCCGGTGCGGCGCCGCCAGGTCCACCAGCTGGCCCCACCACAGCTCCCGCAGGTCCTGCCCGCGCAGCTCGGCGACTGCCAGTTCCCGGATGCCCCGGTCGGCCGGTAGGGCACCGGCCAGGTACCCGGCCTGGATGGACCCGCCGGCCGGGTCACACTCGGCGAGCACACACCCGCGCGGCCAGGTCAGGGTCAGGGCGAGGGCGGCGGTGGTGGCGCCCGGCGATCCCTTGGCGGAGGCGAGCGCGATGACGGCCACGGATTTCACCCTCCGCCCAGCACGATCGTGATCCGGTTGTCCGCGGCGAGCACGGCCACCTCGGGCGCGTCGTCGGTGGTCACCGCCACGTCCACGGTCACCGTCCGGGAGCCGCTACTGAAGAACCCACCGCCCGGGTCGGCGCCGGCCACCGCCGTGACGGTGGCGGGGAAGGTGCGCGGTGCGGTGTCCCCGTCGGCGCCCCGGTCCGGGCTGGCCACCAGCGTGATCACGTCACCGGGCTGGGGCACCTGGGCCGGCAGCCGGTCCCGGCGCAAGGTGAGCCCGACGATCCGCTGCCCCGGTCCGGGCAGCGGCTCGGCCGCTACCTGCGCCGGGGTGAGGATGCTGCCCTTCGCCAGCGGCATCGCCGCGTACCGGCCCACCACCCGGCTGCGCGCGCTGGCCGGGATCGGCTCCAGGGCGGGCGGGTTCGGGATGCGCACCTCGGTGAGGTGCGCGTCGGTGAGCGGGGTGCCGTACGCCACGTCGGTGGCGAGCGCCAAGTAGGTGCCGCCGGAGGCCACTGTGGTCACCAGGGTGGCGGTGCCGAGGGCGCCCACGACGATCAGGGCCAGGGCGAGCGTGAGGTGCCCGAACCGGACCCGCCGCTCCCGCGGACCCTTCGGCGCCGGCACGGGACCCGTAGGGGTGGCGGTGACCGGAGGGTGGAGCTGGTTCATCTTCATCGCGTCAGCACCTGCAGCTCGTTGACCTGGTACGTGGCGGTCGTTCCCACCTGGATCTGCAACTCGTTGTCGTACTCCCCGTTGATCTCCCACCAGACCCGCCAGGTGGTCATCGCCAAGATGTGGAAGGCGCCGTCCGGCTGCGTCCGGCTGGCACGCTGGTAGGTGTGGCGGCAGGCGTCGGCCGGCGGGTGGAACACGTCACTCTCCGGCCCCCAGGCCACCCCCGGCCCGTCGCACCGCAGCGGCGGTTGGCCGTCGCCCATGTCCCACTCCAGGTGCGACGGCTCGGCGTGGGCGTCCACGCGTACGCCGCCGGCGGCGGCGGTCGCCTGCAGGCGGTCCGGCCAGGTCTGGGCGGGGTTAGCGGTCCACAGCCAGGTCGGCAGGTGCACCAACCCGCCCGTGCGCACCGGCGGCGCGGTCGTGATCTCCGGACCACGCATGGCCAGCTGGTTGACCGCCTCCACCCAGAGCTCCGCGATGCTCGGCTCCGGCTCGGCCGGCGGTGGCGCCTCCGGCAGCACCACGAGCTGCCCGGTGCCACCCCAGATGGCGCCGTCCGGGTCCGGCTCACCGCCGTGCGGGCCGGTGCGCCAGTGCCCCAGGCCGCGCGGGTCCGTGGCGTGGGTGACCGGGGCGGGCGGCGGCGGAAAGCAGGAGGCCAGGTAGACCAGCCCGTCAGCTCCGCCGTGGGCTGCGTAGCCCACCATCTCGGGCGACGGCGTCTGGCGAGGCCTCGGCTGGACGTAACAGTCCCAGACCCGGGTGTAGTAGCCGCGATGGGTGCCGTCCCGGTCCGGCCCGGCAACCCCGGTCCAGACACAGGGGATCTCCCTCGGCCCGTACCGGTCGAGCTGCCCGGCCGGGCTGGCCAGGTCTACCCCCTCCGGGCGTAGACAGGTGGTGCTCCCGGTGCCGGCCGGCGCGGCCAGCTCCAGCGGGGCCCCGTCCGTGACCGGCCCGCGCGCCCACGTGATGCACTGCGCCTCCCCGTCGATCACCGGCGCCACCCCGTCGCACCCCGCGCCGCCGTCCTGGGCCAGCCCGGGTGCTGCCGCAGCGAGCGCGGCGGTGGCGCCGATCGAGGGCGTGAGGATCACCGAGGCGATACGGGAGAACGACCGGCGGGTCAGCACGCCCGGCCCTCCTCGTTCTCCCACTGCTCTAGCCACCACTTTGGATTCTGACCGTCGGGATGCGGGTCGTAGTGAGTGACATCCACTGTCACCAGATGTCGGCGGCCTGGTTCGGCCATGATGCGGTGACTACTGGGTTCCGCTGGTTGACCGGTCTTGGAGTCCACGATCCGCCAGTCCCTGGCGTCGACGCAGTAGCGCAGCCTCACCAGCGGGATGTGCAGCTCGTCATCGCCGAAGGTGGTGATGTTGTCGAGATCCACCTCGACGTCGACGAGCGACCAGCTCAGTGAACCCTCTGCCCGGCGGCCGTGCCGGAAGTTGTCCTCGACCTCGTCCCAGGCGTCGACCGGTAGGCGTCCCCCGAAGGGTTCGAGCTGGCCGAAGTTGACGTTCAGGGCGGGCCCGCCGTCGATGAGGATCTGCTGGTAGTTGGCGACAAAGGTCTCGAAGAGCGCCTGCGCCGCCTCGAACGCTTCCTGCTCGGCGGCGGTCAGATCGAGTGCCGGAGTGGTGGGCGCCGCTATCGTCGGGGCCGGCGGCACTGGCGCCGGGAGCGCCACCTCTTCGTCGCCACCGCAGGCGGTGAGTACGCCGGCGGCGAGCGCCGTCGCGATCGTTCCCGCGGCGCGCGGCAACGCCCTGCTGATGTGCACCTCTTATCCCCCTGGTACGCCCTGGCCTGGCGCCGTCTCCGTCCCCATCCAGTGCCGGCTCCGCGCCGAGAACGCGGCTCCGGTCACGCACTCCGCAGGAGTGTAGCGACCGCTTACGGATAGTTACAGAGGTAGTCGTGAATGCATGATCCAATAACCAACCCCAATATGGACAATCCACCATGTGATCTCTGTGGATGTGACCACCGTCTCATGTGATCATTGAGCGGGCTTCGTCCTCGCCTACTTCCCGCCCGCATCTCGCGGGCACTGCGGGGGCGTACGCTCGGCCGGGCGCCGGACGGTGGCGATCATCGCGATCGCCCTCGCCCGGCGCACCGCACGGCGACCGTCACCTCCCCACAGCCTCGCCGGACCGCGACCTGACCGTTCACCTGGCCGTCGTTCCGCATCGGTCATGCGCCGGGCCCAGGCCGGGCCCGCAGGGCTGCCCACCCAGGGGTCCGGCGCTCGGCTCCGGCCGGGCACATAAGGTGTGGGGATGACCCGACCTGATGGACGTAAGCCCGACCAGTTGCGGCCGGTACGGCTGACCCGCGGGTGGAGCATGCACGCCGAGGGCTCGGTGTTGGTGGAGTTCGGCGACACCCGGGTCCTGTGCACCGCCAGCGTGACCGACGGCGTGCCGCGCTGGCTGCGCGGCTCGGGCCGGGGCTGGGTCACCGCGGAGTACGCGATGCTGCCCCGGTCGACGAACACCCGGGGTGAGCGGGAGAGCGTCAAGGGCTCGATCGGCGGGCGTACGCACGAGATCTCCCGGCTGATCGGGCGCAGCCTGCGGGCCTGCGTCGACCTGACCGCCCTGGGCGAGAACTCGATCGTGCTGGACTGCGATGTGCTGCAGGCCGACGGCGGGACCCGCACCGCCGCCATCACCGGCGCGTACGTGGCGCTGCACGACGCGCTGAGCTGGCTGTACGCCCGGGAGCGGCTACGCAAGCCGGTCGCCGCGGTCATGCCCCGCGCGGTCTCCGCGGTCAGCGTCGGGGTGGTCGAGGGCCAGCCCCGGCTCGATCTGTGCTACACCGAGGACGTGGCCGCCAGCGTGGACATGAACGTGGTCTGCACCGCCACCGGTGAGTTCGTGGAGGTGCAGGGGACCGGGGAGTCAGCGGTCTTCACCCGGCAGGAGCTGGACCAGTTGCTCGATCTCGCGCTCACCGGGTGCCAGGAACTAGCTGACCTGCAACGAGCGGCGTTGGCGTCATGACCAGGGTCCTGCTCGCCACCCGCAACCACGCCAAGCTCGCCGAACTGCGCCGCATCCTGACCGTGGCCGCGCCCGGCGTGGAGCTGGTCGGACTGGCAGACGTACCCCCCTATCCGGAGCAGCCCGAGATCGGCGTGACCTTCGCCGAGAACGCGCTGGCGAAGGCGAGGGAGGGGGTACGCCATACCGGGCTGCCCACGGTCGCCGACGACTCCGGGCTGGCGGTGGACGCGCTCGGCGGTGCGCCCGGTGTGTTCAGCGCCCGGTGGGCCGGCCGCCACGGGGACGACGAGGCCAACCTGCGGTTGCTGCTGGCGCAGCTGTCGGAGCTGCCCGACGAGCACCGGGGCGCCGCCTTCGTCTGCGCCGCCGCCCTGGTACTGCCCGGCGGCAAGGAGCACCTGGTGACCGGTCGCCAGACCGGCCGGCTGATCCGGGCCCCGCGCGGTACCGGCGGGTTCGGCTACGACCCGATCTTCGTGGGGGAGGGGCAGACCCGGACCAACGCGGAGCTGACCCCGCAGGAGAAGGACGCGGTCAGTCACCGGGGGCAGGCGTTCCGCAAGCTGGCCAAGGTGATCGCGCGGAGCCTGGTGGGTGCCGGCCGTCAGGGGATCGCCTGAGACATCGGCCGCGCCGGGAAAGCCGGGACGGGTGAACGGCTCCGGTTCGCCGTCTGGCGGCCCGCCCGCTGGCTAGCCTGCCAGCAGGGGGGTACGCCATGAACTGGTTGCCGGCCATGCTGATCGCGGTCGCGGCGCTGCTTAGTCCCGCGGCCACCGCGCCGCCGGGAGCGCCGCCCGGCCCCGCCGTCGCCGGCTCCGGCAGCCCGGGACTTTCCCGCACCGAGGTCTCCGGCGCCGGTCTGGCCACGACCGGAGGTGCCGGCTCCGCCGGAGACGCCGGCACCTTCCGGGCGCTCACCGACCTCTCGATCACGGTCGAACGGGACTCCGCCCGGACGGTCCCCGGCGAGGACGCCCGCTACACGATCACCGTGACCAACCCGGGCGAGCCGGCCCGGCGAGTGATGGTCCGGGCGTCCCTACCACCGTGGATCTCCGGGATCACGGCCGAGCCGGAGGGGCAGGTCGGCGACGGGTACGTCGACTGGGTGGTGAGCGTGGCTCCGGCGGACACCGCCACGCTGCGGCTGCGCGGCTCCTACCCGGACCCGCCGCCCGACGGGTCCGCGGGCACGGTCCGGGTGGCGCTCACCGCCTGCGTGGTGACCGGTAGCGAGCACCATCCGGTGGTGTGCGACACCGACGTGGTCGAGCTCGCCGATGTCTCCCCGGTGGTGGTGTGGTCGCTGGTGGCCTCGGGTGCGGCGCTGAGCCTGGCCGCGGTCATGCTCGTGCGGATCACCACCCGCCGCCGGCAGGAGGCCGCGCCGGCCCGGGCCACCTGAGCCCGCGCGGCATGCCCGGGCGGTCACCGGAGCGGGCCCGCCACGGCCTCGACCGCGGTGCGCAGGTCCCGGCCGGCGATCAGATCCCGCGCCTGCGCCAGCACCGGAGCGAGGAACACGTCCGGGCCCGGAGCACCGGCGAACCGCTCCACCTGCGCGATCGCCACCCGCCCGGCCGGCGAGGGGGTGAGCGGTTCGCGCATCCGCAGCCCGCGCACGGCCGCCAGTAGCTCCACCGCGAGTACGCCGGCCAGGTTCTCCAGCATGGTGCGCAGCTTGACCGCCGCGGACCAGCCCATCGAGACGTGGTCCTCCTGCATCCCGGAGGTCGGTAGCGAGTCCACGCTGGCCGGAGCCGCCAGCCGGCGGTTCTCCGCCACCAGCGCGGCCGCGGTGTACTGGGCGATCATCAACCCGGAGTTGACCCCGGGGTCGGGGGTCAGGAACGCGGGCAGGTCCCGCGACCGGGTGACGTCGAGTAGCCGGTCCACCCGCCGTTCCGAGATCGCCCCCACCTCGGCGGCGGCCACGCCCAGGAAGTCCGCGGCGAAGCCCAGTGGCGCCCCGTGGAAGTTTCCGGTGGACTCCACCCGGCCGTCCGGCAGCACCACTGGGTTGTCCACCACGCTGGCCAGTTCCCGGTCCGCGATCGCGGTGGCGAACGCCAGCGTGTCCCGCGCCGCGCCGGCCACCTGCGGCGCGCACCGCATGGAGTACGCGTCCTGTACCGCGTGGGTGAAGTCGTCCCGATGCGAGTCCATGATGGATGAATCCCGCAGGAGCTGGGCCAGGTTGGCCGCGGCGTCGGCCTGACCGGGGTGCGGGCGCAGGGTCTGCAGCTCCGGCTGGAACGGCCGGTCGGTGCCGAGCATCGCCTCGATCGCCAGCGCGGCGGTTACGTCCGCCATGGTGAACAGGTGGGCGGCGTCCTCGATCGCGAGCAGCAGCAGGCCCAGCATCCCGTCGGTGCCGTTCACCAGCGCCAGGCCCTCCTTGGCCGCCAGCGCCAGCGGGCGCAGCCCGGCGGCGCGCAGCGCGGAGCCGGCGTCGCGCCGCTCACCGCCGGGGCCGCGTACCCAGCCCTCGCCGGTGAGCACCAGAGCGCAGTGGGCCAGCGGCGCCAGGTCGCCGGAGGCGCCGAGCGAGCCGTGCTGGGGCACCCACGGGGTGAGGTCGTGGTTGAGCAGGTCCACCAGGGCCTGCGCGACCGCGGGCCGGACGCCCGAGTACCCCGCGGCGAGTGCGCGGGCGCGCAGCAGCAGCATCGCGCGCACCACCTCCCGCGGCATCGGGGGTCCCACGCCGGCGGCGTGGGAGCGGATCAGCGCGTGCTGCAGCTCCGCCCGCCGGTCCGGGTCGACCAGGGTGCCGGCGAGGGCCCCGAACCCGGTGGAGACGCCGTAGACCGGGCGCTGGTCCCGCTCGATCTTCTCCACGATCGCCCGGCTGGCGGCCATCGCCGCCACCGCCGCCGGGTCCAGCGCTGCCCGGGCGCCGTGCCGGGCGACCGCCAGCACGTCCGCGCGGGTCAGCCCCGACGCTCCGATCACGACGGTGGTCACTGCCGCACCCCGTTGTGGAAGACGTCCCGTACCAGCGGCACGCCGGGCCGGTAGGCGAGGTACACGTGCGAGGGCGCGTCCAGGACCACCAGGTCGGCCCGGGCTCCCGGCTGCAACCGCCCCACGTCCTCGCGGCGTAGGGCCAGGGCCCCGCCGGCGGTCGCCGCCCACACCGCCTCGGCCGGGCTCATCCGCATCTCCCGCACGGCCAGGGCGATGCAGAACGGCATGGACGAGGTGTACGAGGTACCGGGGTTGCAGTCGGTCGCGAGCGCCACCGTGGCGCCGGCGTCCAGCAGGCGGCGGGCGTCCGGGTACGGGCCGCGGGTGGAGAAGTCCGCGCCGGGCAGCAGCGTGGCCACGGTGGCCGAGCCGGCGAGGGCCGCCACGTCCGCGTCGCTCAGGTAGGTGCAGTGGTCGGCGCTGGCCGCCCCCAGCTCCACCGCCAGTTGCACACCGGGCCCGTTCGAGAGCTGGTTGGCGTGGACGCGCAGGCCCAGCCCCCGGCCGGCGCCGGCGGTGAGCACCGCCCGCGCCTGGTCGGCGTCGAAGGCTCCCCGGTCGCAGAACACGTCCACCCACCGGGCGTACGGCTCCGCCGCTGCCAGCATCTCGCCGCAGACCAGGTGCACGTAGTCGTCCGCCCGCCCGGCGTACTCCGGCGGCACCACGTGGGCGCCGAGAAAGGTGCTCTCCGGCGACACTTCGAACGCCGCGTGCAGGCACCGGGCCTCGTCGGCCACGGTCAACCCGTACCCGCTCTTGACCTCGATGGTGGTGGTCCCCTGCCGCAACGCCTCGGCGCGCAGCCTCGCCGCGGTGTCGCGCAACTGGTCCAGGGTGGCCGCCCGGGTGGCCGCGACCGTGGCCTGGATGCCGTCGGGGGTGTACCCGCCGCCACCCGGCTCCATGCGGGTGGCGAACTCGGCCGCCCGGTCCCCGGCGAAGACCAGGTGGGTGTGGCTGTCCACGAACCCGGGGAGCACCGCGCGCCCGCCGGCGTCGTACCGCTCGTCCGCCTCCGGTGCCGCCTGGGCCGGCCCCACCCACGCCACCCAGCTCTCCTGCAGCACCAGGGCGGCGTCGCGGATCAACCCCAGCCGGCCCTCGCCGCTGCCCGGGTCGTTGGTCACCAGTTCGCCGATGTTCTCCACCAGCAGGCTCAATCCCCGTCCACCTCCTTGATCGCCGCACGCAGGGCGGCCGGTACGTCCAGCAGTGTGTGGTGGCCGTCCCGGACCACCACCCGGCCCCCGGCCACCACCTGGGTCACGTCCGCGGCCGTGGCCGTGAACACCACCGCGGCCGGGTCGGTACCGGCGGTGCGGACGCTGTCCAGCGCCACCGTGACCAGGTCTGCCCGGGCCCCGGCGGCGATGGTGCCGGCGTCGTCCCAGCCCAGGGCCTGGTGGCCGGCCCGGCTCGCGGCGTGGAGCAGCTCGGCGGCGCGGAAGTGGCCGCGCCGGCGGTCCCGCAACCGTAGGTGCAGCTCCACGCACCGGGCCTCCTCGAACATGTCGCTCACCGCGTGGCTGTCGGTACCCAGGCTGAGCGGGGCGCCGGCGTCCACCAGGGAGCGGGCCGGGCCGATCCCGTCGCCCAGGTCGCGCTCGGTGGTGGGGCACAGGCAGACCCCGGTCCCGGTGTCACCCAGCAGGCTGCGGTCGAGGTCGCTGAGGTGGGTGGCGTGCACCGCGGTGGTACGCGGGCCCAGCACCCCCAGGTCGGCCAGCAGCTCGGTGGGGGTGCGGCGGTGGTGCCGCAGGCAGGCCTGGTTCTCGGCCGGCTGCTCGGACAGGTGCAGGTGCAGCGGGGTCCGGTGCGTGGCCGCCCACTCCGCCACGGTGGGGATCTGGGCGGCCGGCACCGCGCGTACCGAGTGCACGGCGGCGCCGAGGCGCCAGTGCCGCGGGTCGGGCCGCAGCGCGCTCACCCGCCGGGCCCAGGCGTCCACGTCGGCGTCGGCGAACCGGCGCTGCGGCCCGGTCGGCGGGGAACCGTCCACGTCCGCGGTGAGGTAGCAGGTGTCCAGCAGGGTCAGCCGGACGCCGGCCCGCGCCGCCGCCTCGACCAGCGCGGATGCCATCGCGTTCGGGTCGGCGTAGGGCCGGCCGTCGCCCCGGTGGTGCAGGTAGTGGAACTCACCCACGCAGGTGACGCCGGCGAGCGCCAGCTCCGCGTAGACCGCGGTGGCCAGTGCCAGATAGGTGTCGGGCTGGAGCCGCTGCGCCACCTGGTACATCCGCCGCCGCCACGCCCAGAAGGTGCCGAGCCCCTGGTGGGTACGCCCGCGCAGGGCCCGGTGGAAGGCGTGCGAGTGGGTGTCGGCGAGCCCTGGCAGGGTGAGGCCGGGCAGCCGGGTGGCGCCCGCCGGGGGCGGCGCGCCGGGGGTCACGAAGGCGAACCGGTCACCCTCCACCCCGATCGCCACGTCCGCCTGCGGCCGGCCGTCCACCCAGGCCAGCTCGGCGTGGTAGCTGGTCATGCGGGCGGCTCCCGTCGGCGGCTCCGCCGCCGCCCCGGTCAGCACGCCAGCTCCTGCAGCACGTCGGCGAGCGCGGCCACTCCGGCCGCGCAGTCGGCGTCACTCGCCGCCTCGTCCGGCGCGTGCGAGACGCCGCTGGGGTTGCGGACGAACAGCATCCCGGTGGGGATGTGGGCGGCGAGCACCCCGGCGTCGTGGCCGGCTGCGGTGGCCAGCACCGGGGCCCCGCCCAGCGCCGCCACCAGCCGGCGCCGCAGGTCGGGGTCGAAGGTCACCGGCGGGGTCTGCGACTCGGCGTGCACCGTCACCGAGGTGCGGTCCCGGCCGGCGCGCTCGGTCACCCGCGCCGCCACCGCCGCCACCAGTCCGGCCAGGGTGTCCGGGTCGGCGGCGCGGGCGTCCAGCCAGAGGGAGACGTTGGCGGCGATCGCGTTGGTGGCCCCCGGGCGGGTCACCAGCTGGCCGACCGTGGCCCGCCCGCCGCGCAGCCGGGCCTCCTTGTTCGCCGCCAGCACCGCGTACGCGGCGGTGAGCAGCGGGTCGCGGCGGCCGGCCATGGCGGCGGTGCCGGCGTGGTCACCCGTGCCGGTGATCGACATCCGCCACCGCCCGTGCGGCCAGATCCCGCTGCCGACCCCGACCGGCGCGCCGATCTCCGCCAGGGCCCAACCCTGCTCCACGTGCAGCTCCACGAAGTGGCCGATGCGGGCCAGCCGCGCCGGATCGGGCCCGATCCGGTCCGGATCCACTCCGGCGGCCCGCATCGCCTGCGCCAGCGACACCCCGCCGGCATCGGTCAGGGCGCGCGCCCGGTCCGGCTCCACCGCGCCGGTGAGCAGGCCGGAACCCAGGCAGGGCACGCCGAACCGGGCGCCCTCCTCGGCCGCGAACACCGCCACCGCCACCGGCCGCCGGGGTGTGGCGCCGCGGGCGGCCAGCAGGTCCAGCGCCAGCAGGGCGGAGGCCACCCCGAGCGCGCCGTCGTACGCGCCGCCGTGGGGCACGGAGTCGAGGTGGCTGCCGGTCACCACCGCGCCGCCCGCGCCCGGGTCACCCAGCCAGGCGAACAGGTTCCCGTTGCGGTCGGTCTCCACCGCCAGGCCCCGGGCGGTGGCTTCGCGGGTGAACCACGCCCGGGCTTCGAGGTCTACATCGGACCACGCCGGCCGGGTCCAGCCGCCGGCCGGGTCGGCGCCGATCGGCAGCAGGGTCTCCCACAGCGCCCGGAACGCCTCAGCCATGGGCGCCCTGAGAGTCGCCGGAACCCCCGGTCGGGGACTCCCCATGGACGGGTGGGTCGCCGCCCCGGCCGGCCCCGGCGGGGGAGTCGGGGCGGGCCATGGGTATCTGCAGGCCGTGCCCGCTCGCCACCTCGCGGGCCAGGTCATAGCCGGCGTCGACGTGGCGGAACACCGCGGTGCCCGGGTCGTTGCGCAGCACCCGGGCCAGCTTCTCCGCCGCCAGGTCGGTGCCGTCGGCCACGCACACCTGGCCGGCGTGGATGGAGCGTCCGATCCCGACCCCGCCACCGTGGTGGATCGACACCCAGGACGCGCCGGAAGCGGTGTTGACCAGGGCGTTGAGCAGCGGCCAGTCGGCGATCGCGTCCGAGCCGTCGGCCATCGCCTCGGTCTCCCGGTACGGAGAGGCGACCGAGCCGCCGTCCAGGTGGTCCCGGCCGATCACGATCGGCGCGGCCACCGCCCCGCTCGCCACCAGTTCGTTGAAGCGCAGCCCGGCCCGGTCCCGCTCGCCGTGGCCGAGCCAGCAGATCCGGGCCGGTAGGCCCTGGAAAGCGACCTTCTCCCCGGCCAGCCGCAGCCACCGGGTCAGCGACTCGTGCTCGGGGAAGAGGCCGGCCACGGCCGCGTCGGTGACCGCGATGTCGGCCGGATCGCCCGACAGCGCCACCCACCGGAACGGTCCCTTGCCCTGGCAGAACAGCGGCCGCAAATAGGCCGGGACGAACCCGGGGAAGTCGAACGCCCGCTCCGCCCCGCCCAGCCGCGCCTCGCCGCGGATCGAGTTGCCGTAGTCGAACACCTCGGCCCCGGCGTCGAGGAACCCGACCATCGCGGTCACGTGCCGAGCCATCGAGGCCCGGGCCCGGGCGGCGTACTCCTCCGGTTTCGCCGCCGCGTAGGCGCGGGCCCCGGCCACGTCCACCCCCTCCGGCACGTACGAGAGCGGGTCGTGCGCGCTGGTCTGGTCGGTGACGATGTCGATCTCCACACCCCGCCGCAGCAGCTCCGGGAAGACCGTGGCGGCGTTGCCGACCACACCCACTGAGCGGGCCCGGCCCTGGCGCCGGGCGGCGACGGCGCGCGCCACCGCGGTGTCCAGGTCCGGCGCGACCTCGTCCAGGTAGCCGGTCGCCCGCCGCCGGTGCAGCCGGGCCGGGTCCACGTCCACGATCAGGCACGCGCCGCCGTTCATGGTCACCGCCAGCGGCTGGGCCCCGCCCATGCCGCCGCAGCCGGCGGTGAGCGTGAGGGTGCCGGCCAACGACCCGCCGAACCGCTGTTCGGCGACGGCCGCGAAGGTCTCGTACGTACCCTGCAGGATGCCCTGGGTGCCGATGTAGATCCAGGACCCGGCGGTCATCTGCCCGTACATGGTCAGGCCGAGCCGCTCCAGCCGGCGGAACTCCGGCCAGGTGGCCCACTCGGGCACCAGGTTGGCGTTGGCCAGCAGTACCCGCGGGGCCCATTCGTGGGTACGCACCACGCCCACCGGCTTGCCGGAGGCGACCAGCAGGGTCTCGTCGTCGCCGAGCGCGGTCAGGGCGCGTACCAGCGCGTGGTAGGACGGCCAGTCCCGGGCCGCCCGGCCGGTGCCCCCGTAGACCACCAGGTCGTCGGGGCGCTCGGCCACCTCGGGGTCCAGGTTGTTCTGCAGCATCCGCAGCGCCGCCTCCTGGGGCCAGCCCCGGGCGGTGCGGGCGGTGCCGCGCGGGGCCCGCACCGGCGACGCCGGCGGGCCGGTCGGCGACCGTAGCGGTGCGGCAGCCTCGGCGCCCATGCCCCGACTCTATGCCGCCGAGCGGGCAGGTGGCGGGACCACGCACCAGCCCGCGTGGTAGAACCTCGGGCGTGACCGCGCTCACCAACCTACGCCGGGCGTTGGCGCGCACCCGGCTCGCTCCGCTCGTCGCCTTCCCCAAGCGGGCCGCCCGGGTGGCCCGCCATGACGCCCGGGTGGTGGGCGCCTCGGTACGGTGGCTCTTCACCTCCCGGGAGCACACCAACTACACCTACGACCTGACCACGCTGAACCGCACCCACCTGGCCTGGTACGTGGCGGCGGTGTGCGACGTGCCGGTGGCGTCGGTGCGGGACTGGTTCGCCGAACTGGAGGGTGACGAGGAGCTACGCGGCCACATCCTCGCCACCACCGCCACCGCGGCCCGGCGGGGCCTGGCCGACCGCGCGGTGCGGTACGGCCGGCGACTGGGCTGGTACGCGATGGTCCGGGCCCGGCGGCCGGCGCACGTGGTGGAGACCGGCACGGACAAGGGCCTCGGCACCTGCGTGCTCGCGGCGGCGCTGCTGCGCAACGCGGCCGAGGGGCACCCCGGGCGGCTCACCTCCGTCGACATCAACCCGGAGGCCGGCTACCTGGCCCGGGCCCGCCCCTGGGCGGACGTCGCTGACCTGGTGGTGGGGGACTCCGCCGCCGTACTCTCCGCTCTGGAGTCCCCCGTGGACATCTTCCTGCACGACAGCGACCACTCGGTCGCCCACGAACGGGCCGAGCTGCGGGCGGTGGAGCCGCGGCTGGCGCCGGGCGGCCTGCTGCTCAGCGACAACGCGATGCACACCGGTGTGCTGCCGAGCTACGCGGAGAAGACCGGGCGGCGCTTCCTCGCCTTCGCTGAGAAGCCGGCCCGGCACTGGTTTCCCGGCGAGGGCATCGGGGCCGCCTGGTGAAAGGTCGCCTGGGAATGTCGCATGGGAACGTGGTCGAGGCCGCCTCGCCGGGGCTGGTAGACCGGACGCCATGCACCTCGCCTCAGTCCACACGTACCCGGTGAAGAGCTGCCGCCGGATCGATCACGACGGCGCGCCCGTGCGGGTGGAGCCGTGGGGCCTGGCCGGAGACCGGCGCTGGCTGGTGACCGATCTCGACGGTCGGGGTCTCACCCAACGCGAGCTACCGGCCATGACCCGGGTGCGGCCGGCGCCGGAGCCAGCGGGCAACCTGCGGCTGGCCGCCGACGGCCAGGTGGACCTGCTCGTGCCCGAGCCGGTCGAGGGCGAGCCGGTCGAGGTGTCCGTGCACGGCACCAAGGTCTCCGCCACCGCGGCCGGGCCGGCGGCGGACGCCTGGCTGACCGGGGTGCTGGGCCTCGAGGTCCGGCTGGCGTGGCTGGGCGACCCGACCCAACGGCCGGTGGACTCCGCCTACGCCCAGCCCGACGACCGGGTCAGCTTCGCCGACGCGTACCCGCTGCTGTTGACCAACGCGGCCTCGCTGGACGCCCTCAACGGCTGGATCGCGGCGGAGGGAGACGGCGAGGGGCCGCTGCCGATGACCCGGTTCCGGCCCAACGTGGTGGTGGCCGGCGCGGCAGCCTGGGCGGAGGATGACTGGCTGGGCCGCCGGCTGCGGATCGGAGCGGTGACGTTCCGGGTGGTCAAGCCCTGTGACCGGTGCGTGGTGACCACCACCGACCAGGAGACCGGGGCCAAGGGCCGGGAGCCGCTGCGCACCCTGGGGCGCTACCGGAACGTCGACCAGGAGCTGCTGTTCGGCGTGCATCTGATCCCGGACCCGCCCTATGGCGAGATCACTGCCGGCGACCCGATCCAGCCGCTCGACTGATCCATGGGCGACGGCCCGGGTTCGGGGTGCGGGAGGGGGGACTCGAACCCCCACGCCCTCTCGGACACCAGGACCTAAACCTGGCGCGTCTACCATTCCGCCACTCCCGCGGGGCGCCTCGGAGTCTAGCCCAGCACCCGGCTCGGCCCGAGCGGCGACGGTGCCCGGGTGACCGCGGTGTCGGGCGTGCGCGAGGCGCCGCCTGTACCCCGGTCAGTCCAGACCTAGCTCCCGGCGCAGCCGGGCCACGTGGCCGGTGGCCTTGACCTGGTAGAGGGCGCGTTCGATCCGGCCCTGCTCGTCGATGACGAAGGTGGACCGGATCACTCCGGTGACGGTCCGGCCGTAGTTCTTCTTCTCTCCCCACGCGCCGTAGGCGGTGAGCACCTGCTTGTCCGGGTCGGACAGCAACGGGAAGGTCAGCCCGTCCCGGGCCCGGAACTTCGCCAGCTTCTCCGGCGAGTCGGGGGAGAGCCCCACCACCTCGTACCCGGCGGCGCGCAGGGAACTCAGCGAGTCGCGGAAGTCGCACGCCTGGGTGGTGCAGCCCGGGGTCATCGCGGCCGGGTACGCGTACAGGATGACCTTGCGGCCGCGCTGGGCGGCGAGCGAGAACTCCTCGCCCTGGTCGGTGCGGAGCGTGAAGTCTGGCGCCGGGTCGCCGGGCTTGAGTCGGGCGGCGGTCATGCTGCCCAGCCTAGCGGAGGGCAGGCTGGCCGAAACTGATCGATACCGGTACCGTGACCGTCGGCATGGTGACAGCGAAGGCCACTCCCGGCACGGTCGACATCTGGCGGACCCGCGTGGCGCGGTCCGCGGTGCTCGGGTGCCTGCTCGGGGCCGTGTTGGCAGGGTTCCTGCTCGCTGCCGGGCCGGCGACCCCGGCGCTCGCGCACGCGACGCTGCTCGACAGCGACCCGGCCGACGGGGCGGTGATCAACACCCCTCCGAGCGAGGTCACGTTGACCTTCAACGAGCCGGTGGAGCCGGTGCCCAACCGGGTGATCATCGTGGCCCCGACCGGCGAGCGGGCCGACGGCGACGAGCCGCGGGCCGAGGGTTCCCAGTTGATCATCCCGGTCGACGACGCCTCCGAGACCGGCACCTACCTGGTCAGCTACCGGGTGATCTCCGCGGACAGCCACCCCGTCGCCGGAAGCATCATGTTCTCCGTCGGCGCCCCCTCGGACGAGCCGCCGGTGCTCGCCGAGGGCGACGGAGGCAACCCGGTGGTGACGGCCGCCGTCAGCATCAACAAGTACCTCGGCTACACCGGCCTGGTGCTGATGATCGGGCCTGGGGTGATGTTGGCGCTGCTGTGGCCGCGCCGGCTGCCACGGCAGGGCCCGGCGAAGCTGCTCTGGATCGGTGCCGGCCTGGTGACGCTCGCCACCCTGGGCGGGGTGTGGCTGCAGGGGCCCTACACCACCGGCGGCGGGCTGCTGGAGGTGGACGCCGCCGGCCTGCGCGACGTGCTCTCCAGCGCGTACGGGACCGCCCACGTGGTCCGGCTGGGCGTCCTGGTCGCGGTGGCGCTGCTGCTGCGTCCACTCCTGACGGGTACGGCCACCCGGTCCGATCTGATGCTGCTGGCCGGCCTCGGCCTGGTGGGGTTGGGGACGTGGCCGGTCTCCGGACACCCGATCGCCTCGCCGGTGCCCGCGGTCTCGATCGCGGTCCAGACCGTGCACCTCGCCGCCGCCGCGTTCTGGATCGGCGGGTTGGTGGCGCTCGGGGCTTTCCTGCTGCGCCGCGCCGACGAGCGGGAGCTGGGCGCGATCCTGCCGGTCTGGTCCGGCTGGGCGGCGGTGGCCGTGTCCGTGCTGATGGTGGCCGGCGTGGTCCAGTCGGTGGTGGAGCTGGGCGTGCCGGAGGCGTTGTGGTCCACCACCTACGGCCGGCTCCTGTTGGCCAAGGTCGGGTTGTTCGCCGGGGTGGTGGCGGTGGCCGGGTACTCCCGGCGGCTGGTCCGCACCAAGATCGCACCGACCCGCCCGCAGGCGTTGCGGGTCGCCGTGGTGGCCGAGACGGTGGTGCTGATCGCGGTGCTGGTGATCTCCTCGGTGCTGGTGCAGACCACGCCGGGGCGGACCGCGGTGCAGGAGGCGGACGCCCCGCTGCAGCAGGACTACGCGGTCACGCTCGACACCGAGCTGTACTCCCTGCAGGTGTTGCTGGAGCCCGCCGCGCAGGGTGCGAACGTGGTCCACATGTACGCCTACACGCCCGACGGGGAGCGATTGCCGGTGCTGGAGTGGCAGGCTACCGCCGCACTGCCCGAGGCCGGGGTGGAGCCGGTCGAGATCCCGGTGCTGACGCTCACCGCCGACCACGCGATCGGGCAGGTCGTGCTGCCGGTGACCGGGGACTGGCAGTTCCGGTTCTCGCTGCGGGTGTCGGAGTTCGAGCAGGCGTCGGTCGAGGCCACCGTCCCGATCAGATAGGCACAGGTCGCCCGTAAGCTGTGCGTCGTGGCTGGTGACGCGGACCGCTTGGTATGGGTCGACTGTGAGATGACCGGGCTCGACCCGGGGAAGGACGCGCTGCTGGAGGTCGCCGCGCTGGTGACCGACCCGGACTTGAACGTCCTGGGTACCGGCGTGGAGGTGGTTATCCACGCCGATGAGGAGGCGCTGGCCGGGATGCCGGACGTGGTCCGGCAGATGCACGACAGCTCCGGCCTGACCGAAGCGGTGCGCCGCTCCGCCGTCACCTTGGCCGAGGCCGAGGAGCGAGTCCTGGAATACGTGACCGCGCACGTGCCCTCGCCGCGCACCGCGCCGTTGTGCGGCAACTCGGTCGCTACCGACCGGCTGTTCCTCGCTCGGGACATGCCCCGGCTCGATCAGCACCTGCACTACCGGATGGTGGACGTCTCCTCCATCAAGGAGCTGTGCCGGCGCTGGTATCCGCGGGTCTACTACAGCCAGCCGGCGAAGGGCCTGTCCCACCGCGCACTCGCCGACATCAAGGAGAGCATCCGGGAGCTGGAGTACTACCGGCGCACGGTGTTCGTGCCCCTGCCCGGGCCGGACGTGGAGCAGGCGCGAAGCATCGCCGAGGCGCTGTGAGGCTCCCCCGCCGGGTGCGCCCGGCACGTCTTGATGGCTGGCGGGGGGTTTGAGGGCCGTCATCCGGCCCCGGGCGGAGATTCCGCGCCGGGCCAGCTATCATAGCGTCGGCGCCCCGCGCCGCCGGATGGCTGCGCGGCGCCCATGGTGGCCGTAGCTCAGCTGGCAGAGCACCGGGTTGTGGTCCCGGGTGTCGGGGGTTCAAATCCCCTCGGTCACCCCACGAGTGGATCTCCGTCTCGGCTGGTCACGCCCTTGATAGCAGCGGGCGTGACCAGCCCATGGGGGGACAGGTGGGGAAATCCCGCCCCGGGAGGCCGGCCGGGGCGACTCAGCCGGCGTAGAGGGCGCTTCCCTGGCGGTACTGCTCCCAGTCGAGGTTCCAGTCGGTCCACCCGTTGCCCGGCTCCACCCGCCGGCTGGTGCCGGTCACGATCACCGGGTCACCCCACGCGTGGGTGAGCTGGAAGAGGTACTCCGCGTTGTCCCGGGCCATGTTGATGCAGCCGTGGGTGACGCTCTCGGCTCCCAGTTCCTCGCCGGAGCGGACCGTGGCGTGGAGGAACTCGCCCCCGTAGGTGGTTCGCATCGCGTACTCGATGTCCACCACGTAGCCGTCCTCACCCAGCTCTTGGCGGGTGTCGAAGACCGTCTCCCGGAACTTCTCCATGATCACGAAGGTGCCGCTGGAGGTGGGGAACTCCGGGCGGCCGAGGCTGACCGGGATCGAGCGCTGCACCTCCCCGTTCACCCGGACGGTCAGCTGCAGCGTACTGGCGTCGGCCGTCATGATGATCTCTGGACCCACCGTCACGTTGACGTTCAGGTCGTTGCGCAGGTACCAGCCGTCGCCTACCGGCAGGCCGCCGGTCCTCGCGTGGTAGTGGATCTGGGTGCCGGACTGCCAGAACTCCCGCGGCCGGTAGTGCAGCTCCGAGCCGCTCACCCAGTGCCAGCTCCCTTCCTGCGGGGGGTCGGTACGCACCGTGAGGCGCCGCTCCACCTCCGCGCGCTGCTCCTCCGGGATCGGCCACATGGCCCCGGCGTCGTCCTTGAACTCGATCCGCAGCGGCATGCCCACACCGACCACCGCGTCGCTGCCGAGGAAGCTGAAGACCCGGATGGTCTGTTCCGGCTCCGGCATGGTGGTGAAGGTGCTGGTATCGATGGCATTGGTGCCGTCGCTGCCGACTGCGGTGACGGTCGCCACATAGGTGGTGTTGTAGGCCAGCTGGCCGGCCGGTGCCCAGCGGCTCCCGTCTTCGCTCAGCTCGCCGTCGATGCTGGCGCCGTCGAGTTCGGTCAGCTCCACCCTCACCTCGACCGCGTTCTCGGTGGAGAAGACGATCTCGGTAGCGGTGATCACGTCGGTGGACGAGTCGGCCGGCTCCAGGATGGTGGCGGTCACCGACGGCGTGTCGTCCCCCTCACCGTCGCCTCCGCCACCGTTGCACGCGGCCAGGACCATGAGGCAGGTGAGCGCGGTGGCCAAGCCGGCACGCATCCCCACGCGGCGATGTGGCACCCGCCCCGGAACCGTCCTGGTCATCGTCGTCCCTCGCTGTCTCTGCTCGGCATCATCCTGCACCAGTCCGGCCCACACCCGCACCCCGGATCTGTTCGGCGGTGCGGCGGCGTTGTGCTATCGTTTCACAGGCTGCGTTACGCGCAGACCTGCGCCGCTAGCTCAATTGGCAGAGCAGCTGGCTCTTAACCAGCGGGTTCGGGGTTCGAGTCCCTGGCGGCGTACCAGCATCCCATCACCTCCGCGGTTCGCGGCTCCATCTCTTTGTGTCGATGCCCAGCACCGGGGTGCGTTCGTGCGCGCCCGGCGCGGGAGACCGCGCAGGGGTGGACATCGCCGTTCCGGCTGACCGGTTTTCGCCGTTCGGCGACGACAAGTGACGGGTTCACGACACAATACGGCGTACCAGACGCCCGGCGCACGAGGATGGTGACGAGTGCGGGCGCCGACGCGGAGCCTGCTGCTGATCCACTTCGGAGGTCCGCTTTTGTCCACGATGTCGCTGACGCCGGCGCGTTCGTCCGTTCAAACGCCGCGCTCCTCCGCGGCGCAGATCCGGTCGCTCCGCGCCAGGCAGCGGGCGTACGTGCGGGGTCTGATGGCGTCCGACGTGGTCACGATCACGGCGGCGGTGCTTTTGGGGTACCTCGCCCGGTTCGAGGGCGAGGTGGTGATCATCGGTGCCGCCTCGCCCACCGTTCCGTACATCCCGGTCTCGGCGTTGCTGGTCTTCGCGTGGTTGACCGCTCTGCGCCTGTTGCGCTGCTACGACGACCAGGTGATCGGGTACGGGGCCGAGCAGTACCGGCGGGTGCTGACGGCGAGCTTCCGGCTGGCGGCCACCATCGCGATCTCGCTCTACCTGCTGGACATCGGCGTCTCCCGCGGCTTCCTGGTGATCTCGTTCGCGCTGGGCACCGCGGGACTGGTGGGCGTCCGGTTCGTGGTCAACCAGCGGCTGCACCGGGCCCGCACCATGGGCAAGGGGTGGTCGCGGCGGGTCCTGGTGGTCGGCGACGCGGCCCATGTGGTGGAGCTCGTCCGCCAGCTGCGTCGGGTGCCGTACACCGGCTATCAGGTGGTGGGCGCGTGTATCCCGGACGCGCTGCGGGCGCCCGAGCCGCAGCGGCTCGATGACGTGCCGGTGGTGGGCTCGTTCCGGACCATCCTGGAGGGGATCGCCGCGGTGGGCGCAGACACGGTGGCGGTGACCGCCTCCAGCGAGCTGACCGCGAGCCGCCTGCGCCGGCTCGGCTGGCAACTGGAGGGCACCGACATCGACATGGTGGTGGCCCCGGCCCTGACCGATGTCGCCGGCCCCCGGATCCACACCCGGCCGGTCGCCGGCCTACCCCTCATTCACGTGGAGGCACCGGAGTTCCAGGGCGGCAAGAAGGCGGTCAAGGAGCTGGTCGACCGGGTGGGGGCGCTGGCCGTCCTGGTGTTGGTGGCGCCACTGTGCCTGATCATCGCGTTGGCCATCAAGCTCACCAGCCCGGGACCGGTGCTGTTCCGGCAGGTCCGGGTGGGTCGCGGCGCGCAGCACTTCCACCTCTTCAAATTCCGCACCATGGTTGACGGCGCCCACGCCATGCGCGACATCCTGGCCGACCGCAACGAGTCCGATGGGCTGCTGTTCAAGATCCGTGATGACCCTCGGGTGACCCGGGTCGGCCGGTGGTTGCGCAGGTGGTCGCTGGACGAGTTGCCGCAGTTGCTCAACGTCGTGCTGGGGCAGATGAGCCTGGTCGGGCCGCGGCCGCCCCTGCCGGAGGAGGTGGCCCGCTACGACGGAGACGTGGCCCGCCGGCTGCTGGTCAAGCCGGGCATCACCGGGCTGTGGCAGGTGAGTGGCCGATCCGATCTGAGCTGGGAAGACGGTGTCCGGCTGGACCTGTACTACGTGGAGAACTGGTCGCTCGCGACCGACCTGGTGATCCTGTGGAAGACGGTCGGTGCGGTGCTGCGGCAGCAGGGCGCCTACTGACCGGCGGTCAGCCCTCCCCGCGCTCCCGCCGGCGCCGCTCGTCCTCCTTCTGCCGGAGGTCCTCCTCCCACCGGCGCAGCAGGTCGTCGTCCGGGTCGTTGCGGATCTGGCTCGGGGGCTGGTCAGGTGCCTGGCTCGAGGTCCGCCCCGGGGGTGGGTTCGGGGTGAAGCGGCTGAGCGAGCGCAGGAAGTCGGGGTCGTCGTCGGGGGCCTTGGGCCGCCGGGGTGGCTCGGGCCACCCAGGCACCGACCAGCCGAACGGGGACCGCCCCGGCGGCACCGGCCGGCCAGCCAGGAACCAGGCCGCCGGCCCGACCAGCGGCAGCAGCAGGATGACGAGCACCCACAAGAACCGCGGCATGCCGCGGATGGTGCTCTTGTCCTCCACGGAGAGGCAGCTGATCAGCGCCAGCGCAGCGAGGAGGACACTGGCGAGGGACAGGAGCACGGCAGCTCGGTACATGTCGCCATCATGACGCGCCGGAAGCGTCATTGTCGCCCCTGGGGTGCGGGGAGCCGGTAACCGATAGCGTGGACGGCATCCCGGCTGACCTGCGTTACGTCGCGGTCGAGCCGGGGAGACATTGTCCTACCGCCGGGTAACATCCGGCCGAGAGGAGGTCGTACCAGCCCATGACGAACGGTGACACCGGGATGAAGATCGCGGTAATGGTCAAACAGGTCCCCGATTCCGGCGCCGAGCGGACGCTACGCGCCGACGACCACACCGTCGACCGCGACGCGGCTGACAACATCATCAATGAGATGGACGAGTACGCCATCGAGGAGGCGTTGCGGCTGCAAGAGGCGCACGGGGGTGAGGTGACCATTCTCACCATGGGCCCGGAGCGGGCGGCCGACTCCATCCGCCGCGCGCTCTCCATGGGGCCGGACCGGGCGGTGCACGTACGCGACGCGGCGCTCGCCGGGTCCTGCGCGCTCGCGACCTCCCGGGTGCTCGCCGCGGCGCTGCGCACCCTCGCGCCGGACCTGGTGCTGTGCGGAGCCGAGTCCACCGACGGCCGGATGCAGGCGATGCCGCACATGGTCGCCGAGCGGCTCGGCATCGCCGCCCTCACCGGGGCCCGGGCGCTCACCGTGGACGGCCGGACGGTGACCATCGAGCGGCAGACCGACGAGGGGTACGAGGTGGTCACGGCCGCCATGCCGGCGGTGGTGAGCGTCTGGGACACCATCAACCAGCCGCGCTACCCGTCGTTCAAGGGGATCATGGCCGCGCGGAAGAAGCCGGTGACCGAAGTGTCCCTGGCCGACCTCGGGATCGACCCGGCCGAGGTGGGCGCCGCCGGCGCCACCAGCGCCGTGCTAGCACACGAGCAGCGACCGCCCCGTACGGGGGGACGGGTGCTGGTCGACGACGGTGAGGCGGGCGTAGCGCTCGCGGATTTCCTCGCCTCCCAGGGGTTCCTGGTCCCGGAGGGTTCCCCGGTGTCCGAGGGCTCCTCGATCACCGGGGGGCGGGCGTGACCGCAGTCGCCGGCCGGGCCGGGACCGGCGAGAGCCTGGCCGGTGGGAATGTGATCGACGTGGATGTGGCCGGTGTGGACGTAACCGGTGTGGACGTGGCCGGCGCGGGTCTGGTCGGGGCGCGGGGAGGTGTGGCATGAGCGAGGCACTGGTGGTGGTGGAGCACGGTGCCGGCCGGGTGCGGAAAGTCACCCTGGAGATGCTCACGCTCGCCCGCGACCTGGCCGAGCCGGCCGCGGTCGTGTTCGGTCCGCCGGGTTCGGCCGCGCCGCTGACGGCGACGCTCGCCGAGTACGGCGCCCGCAAGATCTACGTGTCCGAGTCCGAAGAGATCGCCGGCTACCTGGTGGCGCCCAAGGCGGCGGTGCTGGCGGAGCTGGTACGCCGGACCAACCCCGCGGCCGTACTGCTGCCGGGCACCCAGGAGGGCAAGGAGATCGCCGGCCGGGTCGCGGTCCGGCTGGAGAACGGCCTGCTGGTGGACGTCAGCGGGCTGGCCCCGGACGGCACCGCCACCCAGGAGGTGTTCGCCGACTCCACGACCGTGACCTCCCGGGTCACCCGCGGCCTGCCGCTGGTGACGGTGCGGCCCAACGCGGTGAGCCCGGCGCCCGCGCCGGCCACCCCGGCGATCCCGGAGGTGACGGTGGAGGCGGTGACGGTGCCGGTCGACGAGTCGGCGAAGCTGGCCCGGATCGAGCGTACGGTCACCGAGCCGGCGGGGGCCCGGCCGGAGCTCTCCGAGGCCCCGGTGGTCGTCGCCGGCGGCCGAGGAGTCGGCAGCGCGGAGGGGTTCGGGCTGCTGGAGCAGCTCGCTGACCTGCTCGGCGGGGCGGTCGGCGCCTCCCGGGCGGCGACCGACGCCGGCTACTACCCGCACCAGTTCCAGATCGGGCAGACCGGCAAGACCGTCTCGCCGCAGCTCTACCTGGCGGCCGGGATCTCCGGGGCGATCCAGCATGTCTCCGGCGTGCGCGGCGCCCGCACCATCGTCGCCATCAACAAGGACGCGGAGGCCCCCATCTTCGCACTCGCTGATCTCGGCATCGTCGGCGATCTTCACAAGATCATCCCGCAGGCGATCGAGGAACTGCGCCGGCGACAGGGGACCTGAGCCCGGCCTGGCCGGTCTCAGTCGGGCGCCCCACCGATGCGCTCTACTCCAGGTAGGGGCGGCCGGTTCGTTGTCCGTTGGCGCGGCGGCCACCCGGTGGCGCGCCTGCGGTCGGCCGGTGGCGCGCCTGCGGCCGGCCGGTGGGCCGCCGTGCCACCGGGCGGGCTGAAGGGGGTTGGGCCGGCCGCGGGCTAGGCTGGTTCCGATGGCATACCTCGATCACGCTGCGACCACTCCGATGCTGCCCGAGGCGCTAGAGGCGTATGTCGCGGCCGCTCGCGAACCGGGCAACGCCGCATCCCTGCACGCGCCCGGCCGCCACGCCCGGTGCCGGGTGGAAGAGGCGCGGGAGCGCGTAGCCGCGGCCCTCGGTGCCCGACCCTCCGAGGTGATCTTCACGGGGGGCGGTACCGAGAGTGACAATCTGGCGATCAAGGGCATCTACTGGGCCCGTCGCGCCGCTGATCGGCGCCGGGTCCGGGTGGTCGCCAGCGAGATCGAGCACCACGCCGTACACGACGCGGTGCAGTGGCTGGCCGAGCACGAGGGCGCCGCGGTGACCTGGCTGCCGGTGGACGCCGCCGGCCGGGTCTCGGTGTCGGCGCTGCGCGAGGTGTGCGAGACCTACCGGGACGAGATCGCCCTGATCAGCGTGATGTGGGCGAACAATGAGGTGGGGACGGTCCAGCCGATCCCGGAGCTGGCGGCGGTGGCGGCCGCGGCGGAGATCCCGTTCCACACCGACGCGGTGCAGGTCGTGGGTCACGTGCCGGTGGACTACGCCGCGGCGGGCTGCGATGCGCTCACGGTGAGCGGCCACAAGCTCGGCGGCCCGGCCGGCGTAGGCGCGCTGCTGCTCGGCCGGGACATCCCCTGTACCCCGTTGACGCACGGCGGCGGGCAGGAGCGCGACGTGCGATCGGGCACCGTGGACGTTCCCGGAGTGGTGGCGTTCGCGGTGGCGGTGGAGCTCGCCGCCAAGCGGCAGCGGGAGCTCGCCGCCCAGCTCACCGCCTTGCGGGACGAGCTGGTCTCCCGGGTACGCGCGGCCGTGCCGGACGCGGTCTACAACGGGGACCCGGTCGCCCGGCTGCCGGGCAACGCCCACTTCTCCTTCCCCGGGTGCGAGGGCGACGCGCTGCTGCTCCTGCTGGACGCGCAGGGCATCGCCTGCTCCACCGGCTCGGCCTGCTCGGCCGGGGTGGCGCAGCCCTCGCACGTACTGCTGGCGATGGGCGCCTCCCCCGCGGAGGCCCGGTCGTCCCTGCGATTCACCCTCGGCCACACCTCCACCCGCGCCGACGTGGACGCGCTGGTGGCGGCGCTGCCCGCCGCGGTGGAACGGGCACGGCGGGCGACCCACGCCATGACCTCGACCTCGGGGCGCTGACTACG
>DATGPS010000054.1:0-14703 GCA_035304685.1 Natronosporangium sp.
GGCCTACCGCTGGCGATCGAGTTCGCCGCCGCCCGGGTCCGCGGGCTCGCCGTGGAGGACCTGGTCGCCCGCCTCGACGCCCGGTTGGACCTGCTCACCAGCGACCGGCGGGTCGGCGACGAGCGGCACCGCACCCTGCGCCGGGTGATCGACTGGTCGTACGCGCTGCTCACCCCGGATGAGCAGGCGGCTCTGCGGGCGCTGGGGGCGTTCACCGGCGCGTTCGATCTCGCCGCCGCCGAGGCGGTGCTCGAACCTCCGCCGGGTACCGCGGCGGACCTGGTGGTGAGGCTGGTGGACCGGTCGGTGTTGCACCGGGAACCGGGCCCCGCGCCGGCCCGCTACCGGCTGCTGGAGTCGGTCCGGGCGTACGTGCACGACCGGAGCGGGCCGGGCGAGGCGGCGCTGGAGCGGCACACCCGGTGGGTGCGGGATCTGCTGGCCGCGGCCGAGCCGGAGCTGTACGGGCCGGATGAGGCCCGGTGGGCGGCGCGGGTCACCGCCGCGGTGCCGGATCTGCGGGCGGCGGTGGCGCGGGCCCGGCACGCCGGCCGGCCGGAGGTGGTCGCGGAGGTGACCGCCCGGCTGTGGCGGTTCGCCTGCTGGCGGCTGCGGCCGGACCTGCTGCGGTGGGGCGCGGGGTTACCGGCGGACCGGTCAGACCCGGATCTGGGAATGGCTGAGGTGGCGGCGGCCAGCGCGGCCTGGGCTTCCGGCGATGTCGCCGGCGCCCGGGCGGCGGTGGTCAAGGTGGCCGAGGACGCCGCTACCCACCCGGTGGCCCGCGCCGCCGCGTACGAAGTGCTGGGGGACGCCCTGACCGGGGCCGGCCAGCCGAACCGGGCCGCCGAGGCGTACGCCCGCGGGGTCGCGAGCTGGCAGGACGCGGCCCGGGACGCCGACGCGACGATCTGTGCCGCCAACCAGGCGCTCGCCCGTGGTTTCGTCGGGGACGAGACCGGCGCCCAGCAGCTGCTCACCGGCGTGCTGGCACGGGCGGCGCAGATCGGCAATCCGTCCACGACCGCGTTCGCCCGGTACGTGGAGGGGGAGGTCCTCGCCGACCTGGCACCGGATCGGGCACTGGCCGCGCTGGAGGATGCCCGGCGGTTGGCGGCCAGCGTCGGGAACGATCTGATCACCGGCGTGTCCCTGACCGCGGCGGTGGCGGTGCGCGGGCGGCACGGCCCGCCGGACCCGGCGCTCGCGCTCTACGCCGAGGCGCTGGCGCACTGGCACCGCACCGGGCCGCAACCACTGCTGGTGACCACCCTGCGCAACCTGATCGTGCTACTGGTGCGGATCGGCCGGGACCGGGCCGCGGCGGAGCTGGCGGCCACGTTGGACACCCACGCCGGCGACCATCCCAGTTTCGGGCCGGAGCGGCGGCGGTACGAGACGGCGCGGGCGGCGCTGGCTGCCCGGCTGGACCCGGGCACCGCGGCCGAGGCGGTGGAGGTGGGGCGGCGCCGGTCGGTCCGCCAGGCGAGCGTGGCCGCCCTGGCGGTGGTGACCGGGTGACGGCTACCGCCGCCCGCCGCGATCATGAACCAGGCTCATGATCGCGCGGGCGGGGGCGGGGGTCGTAGCCGCACGCTGGTGATGGCGTGGTGGTCCACGCTGACGACCTCGGCGCTCCAGCCGTCAACGGTCACGGTCTCGCCCGGCTGAGTCGGCAGGTGGCCGAGGAGCGCCAGCACCAACCCGGCCACCGTGGTGTAGCCGCCCTCCGGCAGCCGGTCCAGGTACACCCCGAGGTCGGGCAGGTCGTGTACGGGGAAGACGCCGGGTACCAGCAGTGAGCCGTCGGCTTCCCGGCGGACCGCCTGCACGTCCCGGTCGGTCTCGTCGTAGATCTCCCCGACCACCTCCTCCACCAGGTCCTCCAGGGTGATGATCCCGTCCACTGCCCCGTGTTCGTCCACGACCAGCGCGAACTGCTGCCGGTCGGCCTGGAACCGGCGCAGCGCCTCGGCGGCGTGCAGCGAGTCTGGCAGCAGCACCGGCGGGCGGGCGAGCTGCCGCAGGGTGGCGCCGTCGCCGGTGACCAGGTCCCGCAGGTTGGCCACGCCCACCGTCTCGTCCAGGTTGCCGTGCTCCACCACGGGCGCACGGGAGTGGCCGGAGGCGGCGAGCTGGTGGCAGGCCTCCGGGACCGGGGTATCGGCGTCGAGGGTGAACACCTGGCGGCGGGGTACCAGTACCTGCCGCAGCGTCCGCTCGGCGATCGCGACCGCGCCTGAGATGATCATGCGTTGCTCGGGCGTGAAGCCGCGGTGGGTGGCGACCAGGTCCCGCACCTCTGCCGGGGTGATCTCGTCCCGGTGGCGGGTCGGGTCGGCGCCGGCCAGCCGGACCGCGACGTTGGTGGCCCGGCCGAGTAGCCACACCGCGGGCGTGGTGACCGCGGCGGCCAGCTGCAGCGGGCGGACCGCCACGATCGACCAGCCCTCGGCCCGTTGCAGGGCTATCCGCTTCGGGGCCAACTCGCCGATCACCAGGGTGAGGAAGGTCAGCACCACGGTGACCGTCACCACCGCGGCCGGCCGGGCAGCCGCGCCCAGGAAGCCGAACGCCGGCTCCAGCGGGCCGGCCAGCGTGACCGCGGCGGTGGCGGAGGCGAGGAACCCGGCGAGGGTGATGCCGATCTGGATGGTGGCGAGGAACCGGTTCGGGTCACGGGCCAGCCGGGCCACCGCCGCTCCCCGGGCGGACTGGCGCTCCAGCCGCCGTAACTGCCCCTCGCGCAGCGTGATCAGGGCCATCTCGGTGCCGGCGAATGCGGCGTTGAGTACCAGTAGCCCCGCCACCACCAGCAGTTGGAATACGTACTGATCCATGGACTACTCCGGCCGGAAGTCCGGGCAGGTCGGGGCGGAGGGCCGCGCGGCGGTGAGTGGGCCGGGGCGACCGGCGGTCACCCGGCGCGCCAGGAGAGACGGGCGAAACTCGGGACCGGACCCGCCGTCTGCGCGGGCGGATCTGCTCATGGCCAGGAAGCCTACCGAAGCTATGACCCGACCCAGATTATATACATTTCGCATCATTACCGGATACGCCCTAAAACAGGTGCTTTGCTGGGTATGTTCAGCGCATGACCAGGGGGGGCGCCTCGTCGCTACCGCCCTGGGTAGCCGTGCCTGTCGACACGCTTCGCCAGACACGACTCGGGCGACGCATACAAGGAGGACACCATGCGCAAGAGCCGGTGGAGTCCGCTCGCGGCGGTGCTGGCAGCGACCCTCGTCGGGGTCGCCGCGTGCGGTGACGACGACGGAGACGACGGCGGCGACACCAGCGAAGTCGAGGTCTTCACCTGGTGGACCGGCCCGGGCGAAGGGGAGGGCCTGGCCGAGCTGGAGCGGATCTTCGTCGAGGAGAACCCGGACACCGAGTTCGTCAACGCCGCGGTGGCCGGCGGCGGCGGCGAGCAGGCCCGGGCACTGCTCACCAACCGCCTGCAGGCCAACGACCCGCCCGACTCCTTCCAGGGGCACGCGGGCAAGGAACTCCTCGACTACATCGAGGCCGGGCAGCTGGAGGACCTCACCTACCTGTACGAGGAGGAGGGCTGGTTCGACGTCTTCCCGGAGGACCTGATCGAGCAGGTGACCGTGGACGGGAAGATCTACTCGGTGCCGGTGAACATCCACCGGGCCAACCTGCTGTGGTACAACCCGGCGGTGCTGGAAGAGGCGGGGATCGACGGGCCGCCGACGACCTGGAGCGAGTTCCTCGACCAGGCGCAGACGCTGGAGGAGGCCGGCAAGATCCCGCTGGCGATCGGGCCGCTGTGGACCCAGGAGCACCTGCTGGAGACCGTCCTGCTGGGGGAGCTGGGCCCGGAGGCGTACGCCGGCCTGTGGGACGGCACCACCGCGTGGAACTCACCGGAGGTGGTCGCCGCGGTCGAGGTGTTCGGGGACGTCCTCGACGTCTCTGACATCGACCAGGCGGCTTCGGACTGGCAGCCCCAGCTCGACAAGATCGTCAACGAGTCCGCCGCGTACGCGGTGATGGGGGACTGGAGCTACGCGTACCTGGACACCAACCTCGGCCTGACGTACGAGGAGGAGTACAACGCGGTCGCCACTCCGGGCTCGGACGGCGTGTTCGACTGGCTGTCGGACTCGTTCACGCTCCCGGTCGGGGCGCAGCACCGGGCGGCCGCGGAGGAGTGGCTGCGGGTGTGCGGTTCCCGGGAGGGGCAGGACGCGTTCAACGTCCTGAAGGGCTCGGTGCCGGCGCGGACCGACGCGGACACCACGCTCTACGAGGACTACCTCGCCTGGAACCTGCCGCAATGGACCGATCCGGAGACCGTGCTAGTGCCGTCGCTGGCCCACGGGGCGGCCGCGAGCAACGCGTTCAAGAACCAGATCGAGGAGCACCTGGGCCTGTATGTCGGCGACCGGGACGCCATGAAGTTCGCCGAGAACGTGCAGGCCGCGTACGAAGCCACGAGCTGATCGCGGTCGGGGTGGGGCGGCTCCTACCCGCCGCCCCACCCGGCGACCCGGGGGAGGTGACATGCGACGGCTGCGCGCGTGGGGGCCGGGCATCCTGCTGCTGTCACCGTCGCTGGTGTTGCTGGGGTTCTTCGTCTACGGGTTCCTCGGCTGGAACCTGCGGGTGTCGCTCACCGACTGGATGCAGTTCAACCAGACCAGCAACTTCGTGGGGTTGCAGCGGTACGCCGAACTCGCCGAGAACGAAGTCTGGTGGCGCGACGTACGGCACCTGGTGGTCTTCACGGTGGTGTTCGTCTTCGGGTCCCTGGTGGTCGGGTTCCTGATCGCGTTGCTGCTGGAGAAGGGGGTGCGCGGGGAGAACTTCTTCCGCAGCGTCTACCTGTTCCCCATGGCCATCTCGTTCATCGCGGTGGCGATCGTCTGGCGGTGGTTGCTCGACAACGGCGTGGGGGTCAACACCGCCGGTCTGAACAAACTCTTCGCCTACGTCGGCCTGGACTTCCTGCACAGCGACTGGCACAAGTCCAGCGGGGACTGGGCGGTCGCGGCGGTGGCGCTGCCCGCCGGCTGGGCCCTGACCGGGTACGTGATGGCACTGTTCCTGGCCGGCATGCGCGGCGTACCCGACGAGCTCCGCGAGGCGGCCCGGGTGGACGGCGCCCGGGAGCCGAAGGTGTTCTGGCACGTGGTCCGCCCGATGCTGTGGCCGGTGGTGATGAGCGCCCTGGTGATCCTGGCGCACATCTCCCTGAAAACCTTCGACCTGATCTACGCCATCGACCTGCGCAGCCCGCGGATCGAGACGCCAGCGGTGTACATGTGGTTCCAGACGTTCCAGGCCAACTACTACGCCCGGGGGGCGGCCGTCGCCACCCTGCTGCTGCTCGGCGTCGCGGTCTTCATCGTCCCGTACATCTGGTACTCGCTCCGGACGGAGCGGCGGCGATGACCACGGTGGCGTCGAAGCGGGACGACGTGCGGCGCGCGGCGCCCGCGGTGACCGAGGCCGGCCGGATCCGCTCCGGCTGGACGCCCTGGGTGACCGCCGCCCGCTATGCCGCGCTCTTCGTGCTGGTGGTGCTCTTCCTGATGCCGGTCTACGTCATGGTCGTGACCTCGCTGAAGGACCCGGCGGAGGTCTCCGTGCCGGGCATGTGGGAACTCCCGCGGTCGCTGTCGCTGGACAGCTTCCAGACCGTGTGGGAGCGCCCGGAGATCCGCAACGGGCTGCGCAACAGCGTGATCCTGTCGGTGCCGGCGAGCATCATCTCCTCCCTGCTGGGCGCGGCGAACGGATTCGTGTTGGCCAAGTGGCGCTTCCCCGGCGCGGATGTCGTGTTCCCGCTGATCCTGTTCGGCATGTTCATCCCGTACCAGGCGGTGCTGATCCCGTTGACCCGGTTCATGACCGATCTCAACCTGCGCGGCGGCGCTGATCCGACCGAAGGCCTGCTCGGCCTGACCATCATCCATATCGTGTACGGCCTGCCGATCACCACGTTGATCTTCCGGACCTACTTCGCCGGCATCTCCGACGAGATCATCGAATCCTCCAAGGTAGACGGTGCGGGGATGCTGCGTACGTTCTTCTTCGTGGCGCTGCCGGTCGCCCCGCCGGCGTTCGCCGTCTCGATCATCTGGCAGTTCACTTCCGCCTGGAACGACTTCCTGTTCGGTTTCGTGATGACCGCGCGAGGGGGTTGGCCGGTCACGATCGGGCTGAACAACATCGCCAACGTGCAGACCATCCCGTTCAACCAGGCGATGGCCGCGGCCTTGCTCGCCTCGCTGCCCACGCTGGTGGTCTACGTGTTGCTCGGCCGGTTCTTCCTGCGCGGGCTGATGGCGGGTGCGCTGAAGGGGTAGCCATGACCGAGGAGCGACGGACCGAGCCGGCGGGCATCCGGTTGGACCGGGTCACCAAGCGTTTCCGCGGCGGGGTGGTCGCGGTCCAGGACGTCACCCTGGACGTGACGCCGGGTGAGTTCCTGGTGCTGGTCGGCCCTTCCGGGTGCGGCAAGTCCACCATCCTGCGCCTGATCGCGGGCCTGGAGGAGGTCAGCGACGGGAGGGTCCACATCGGTGACAAGGACGTGACGAACGAGCTGCCGCAGCGCCGGGACGTGGCGATGGTGTTCCAGAGCTACGCGCTCTACCCGCGCATGACGGTACGCCGCAACCTCGGCTTCGGGTTGCGGATGCGGCGCGTACCCAAACCGGAGCGGGAGCGGCGGGTGGACGAGGTGGCGCGGGCGCTCGGCCTGGAGCACCTGCTGGAGCGGCGGCCGGCGGCGTTGTCCGGTGGACAGCGGCAGCGGGTGGCGATGGGCCGGGCGATCGTCCGGGAGCCGAAGGCCTTCCTGATGGACGAGCCGCTCTCCAACCTGGACGCCAAACTACGGGTGGGGATGCGGGTGCAGCTCACCACGCTGCACCAGCGGTTGGGGACGACCACGGTCTACGTGACCCACGACCAGACCGAGGCGATGACCCTGGGCGAGCGGGTGGCGGTGCTGCGCGACGGCGTGCTCCAGCAGTGCGACACCCCGCAGCGGCTGTTCCACTCGCCGGTGAACCTGTTCGTGGCCGCCTTCATCGGTTCGCCGTCCATGAACCTGGTGGAGGCGACGGTCACCGGCGCCACGATCCGCTTCGCGGATCTGGCGCTGCGGCTACCCGCCCCGCCGGCGCGGGCGGAGGGCCGGGTGGTGCTCGGGGTACGCCCGACCGCGTTCTCGCCGGCGAACGGGGACGGGCGGCCCACCATCACGGTCACGCCCAAGCTGGTGGAGGAGCTGGGCGACGAGCGGTACGTGATCTTCGACCTGGCGGCGGCCCGGGTCGACACCGACGCCACCCGGGCGGCCGTGGAGGCCCGCACCGCCGAGGACGCGTTCCTCCTACCGGAGGAGCGCGCGCAGTTCACCGCCCGGCTGCCCGCCGACGCGCCGGCGAGCGTCGGGACCCCGCTCACCCTGGCGATCGACCCGCGCCGGCTGCACTTCTTCGACCCGGCCACCGGCCTGGCACGGTGAGGGCCGCGGGAGGGGCCGTCACGGTTGCAGCACCGAACCGGTCACTGTGGGATCGGTCGCGCCGAGGAAGAAGATGCCCGGGTAGCCGCGAGTCTCAAAGCCGTCGCTGGCGTTGCCGCGCAGGATCGAGTCTTCGATCCGCAGGGTGCCGGTGCGGTCGTTGCTCACAAAGAAGATCGCCCCGCCGCCCTCGCGGGCGTGGTTGTCCTCGATCAGCGTGCCGGCGATGGTCACGGTGAAGTCGTTGCCGTCGGCGTAGATCGCGCCACCGCTGCCACCGCCGGGGGTGCCCTCCCGGGCCGGGTTGGCTCCGTGGCCGATCGCCTCGTTGTGGCTCAGCACGCTGTTGAGCACTACCCACGACACCCCGATGCTGCTGAGCGCGCCGCCGTTCGCGCACGACCCGCCCTCGCCCGGCTCGCCCCCGAAGGTGCTGCCCACCACGTAGACCGGCCGGCCCTGGTGCTGGCTGAGGACCCGGATCGCGGCCCCGCCGAGGTCCGGGCCGGTGGGGTCGCACCGGTTGCGTACGAACCGGGAGTTGATCACTTTGAACCGGCCGCCTCGCACGAAGATCGCCCCGCCTCCGCCGCCCTCGGCCGTCTCGCCGGTGGCGTCGCCGTCGGCGAAGGTGAGGTTCTGCACGGTGAGCCGCGGGTGGTCCTGGTCCTGGCAGTGTGAGGTGGTCCAGCCCTGTGCCTGATCGCAGGTGTTCATGTAGAGGATGCGGCGCTCGCCCCCACCGCTGAGCGTGACCAGTCCACCGCCGTCCAGCACGATCTCCGGCCCGGTCGCGTTGAAGATCTTCGCGGTCTCGGTCAGGGTGATGGTCACCGGCTCCGGCCCGCAGTCGAAGGTGATGATGCCGCCGGCCGCCACTGCCGCGACCACCGCCTCAGAGGTGCAACTCGCCGGCGTACCGTCGCCCACCACCGTGTCCGGGTCCGAGGTGTCCACCGGCTGCGCCTCCGGCGGCACGGCCGCGCGCCCGTCGGGGTTCCCCGGCGGCGGCGGTGCGGGTACCGGCAGGGCGGTGGACGAGGCGGCGGTGACCTCCGGCGCCGGGCTGGCCGGTGAGGTGGGGGCGGTCACGGGCGCCGCGGCACCAGCGCCGCAGCCGGGCAGCACGAGCAGGACGGTCAGCGCGGCGGCGAGCCGGGCGGGCGCGGGGAGCTCAGCCGGTCCGCCGGGGGCGCGCAGTCTGGCAGGCACGCGCCTGATCGTAGGTGAGGTGGGGTCGCGGATCGGAGCATCGGGGCGTTGGTCCGCCCGGTTCGGGACCTTCGACCCTGGGCGGTTGGGGCGCCGGGCCGGTGGTATTGGGAACCTGGCTCGGTGAGTGGACCGCACCTGTGCGGGAACGGTGTGGCCGGGTGCGCGTCGGCAGGAACCAGTAGGCGAGTCGGGCAGGAGAGGATGGTCACGCTGGGCACGACCGAGCAGCGGGTACTCCAGGAACTCAGCCGGGAAGAGTCGTTACGGCTGCTCGGCGGCGTCTCGCTGGGTCGAGTGGTGTTCACGCACCAGGCGCTGCCGGCGATCCGGCCGGTCAACCACCTCCTAGACAACGGCCAGGTGATCATCCGCACCCATCCGGGCGCGGCGATCCTCACCGCCGCCCAGCGCGGCGTGGTCGTCGCGTACGAGGCGGACATGCTGGACCCGGAGACCCACCTGGGCTGGACCGTGGTGGTGACCGGTGTGGCCCGGCCGGTCCGCGATCCACGGGCCGCCGCCGACTACCGCCGCCGGCTGCGGCCCTGGATCGACCGGCCGATGGACCAGGTCATCGCCATCAGCGCGGATATCGTCACCGGCTTCATGCTCAGCGCCGGTGGGACCGGCGATCCGCCGCCGGACGCTCCTCCGGCCGGGCCGGGCGACGCGCCGCCGCCGCCCGGCGAGGGCGCGCCGCATAAGTGATACCGGCCAGGTAGGTCCGCATGGCATCGCCATGCCAGACCCGGCGGGTGAGGTCGGTGAAGCCCTCACGCAGCGCTTCCTGCTGAGCGTCGAAGCGCTCCTGCTCACGCATGCCGCCACCCCCTCTCGCGCCGTCATGCCCTTCTATTATGTCCAGTATGCACACAATTGTGGGTTGACGCGGGTGCCGATGGTCCCCGCCGAGCCGGGCCGAAGGTCGCCCGCGCCACCCCGGCTCCGGCCCGCCCGGCCGGGACGAGTCCGGGGTATCCGACACCCATGACCGCTACCCGCCGAGCTGCGATGGATGCCGCCCAGATGATCTACCGTCCCCGTGGCGGCGTGACGTGAGGAGAGTCGAACATCCCGGGCAGTAGGGACCAATCACCCTGACAAACCCGGCAGGCCGGTCGTAGCGTCACAGGTGGAGGTTGGAATCGATGGCAGCGATCACAGTCACGCACGTCGCCGGGGACGCGTTCCGGGTCGGTGTGCGCGGCCACGAGTTCTACGTCGACCAGGTGCAGCGCGACGGCGAAGAAGCGGGGCCGACCCCCACGGAGCTGTTCGTGGCCAGCCTGGCGGCGTGCGTCGGGCACTACGCGGAGCGGTTCCTGCGCCGGCACGACCTGCCCCGGCAAGGACTACGGGTGGAGTGCGAGTGGAAGATGCTGGCGGCCACCCCGGCCCGGGTAGGCCGGATCCAGCTGCGGGTCACACCGCCGGCGGCGGTGCCGGCCGAGCTGCGGGAGTCGATGCAGGAGGCGATCGAGCACTGCACGGTGCACAACTCGCTGCGCACCGCACCCGAGGTGACCATCAGGCTGGCGGAGCCGTCGGACGAACGCCTCGCCGCCTGACCGGTCCCATCCTTCAAGCCTGCACGGCGATTGCGGCTGGATGAAACCGGCGTCCTGCCCTGCCGGCCAGGGCCCAATTACCCGGTACGCGGTGACGATCGACCCCTGCACGCGAGTCGCCGTGGGCGCGAACATGGTGGTAGAGACACCCGCCGGGAGGAGGCGAAGAGCCGGGTAGACCGGGGAAGAGGAACGGACGATCAGCAGATCGCCAGACTCGCCATCGTCAAGATGGATCACCCGGCAACCGGCGTCCAGCCACCGAACGGCGGGTGTCCGTTCCGGACCGGCCCTCACTCCCGCCGGGTACCCGGTGGGTGCACGATCGCGACCGGGCAGTGCGCGTGACGCAGCACCGCTTGACCCACCGAACCGAGCGGCAGCGCGGCGAAGCCGCCCCGCCCCCGCGCACCCACCACCACGAGCTGGGCCGTGGCGGACTCCTCCACCAGCACCCGTGCGGCCCGGCCGTGCCGCACCCGCTCGCGTACCACCACCTGCGGGTACCGCTCCCGGGTCGGGGCGAGCGAAGCGGTCAACCGGCGGGCCTGGTCCGCCTGCACATCCCCCGCGTCGTAGATCAGCGGCAGGTTCTCTTCCGTCTCCCGCGGCACCCGCCCGTGCCAGGCCCGGATCGCGACCAGCTCGGCACCGCGGGCAGCGGCCTCGGCGAACGCGAACTCCACCGCCGGCGCCGAGCCCGGTGAGCCGTCCGCCCCGACCACCACCGGACCGCCGGGGCGCGGGGTCTCCCGGGCCACGATCACCGGACCGGCGGCGTGCGCCGCCACGTGACTCGCGACCGAGCCGAGCAGCAGGCCCGCGAACCCGCCCCGGCCGCGCTCGCCCACCACCAGCAACGCCGCCCGCCGCGCCTCCTCGAGCAGGGTCGGCGCCGGGTCGCCGGGTATCACCTCGGCGGTCACCGCTACCTCCGGAGCGGCCGCGGTGGCGTACGCGAGGGCGTCGGCGAGCAACGCCTCGGCCTCATCCGCGGCGGAGGCGCTGTCCAGGGTGACGACCGTCTCCCCGTCCCCGTCGTCGGCGACGTGCACCAGGCGCAACGGGCGGCCCGACCGGCGGGCCGCACCGACTCCCACCTCGATCGCGGACCGGGACGCCGGCGACCCGTCGACCCCTACCAGCACCGGCAGGCGCTCCGCGGCCGTCATGCCCCGGCCTCCACGATCTCCACGACCTGGGTCGGGTCCAGCCGTGGGGTGTGCGGCGGCCCGGCGCGGTCCGGGTCGGGATGGCCGAGCCGCACCACCAGGTACGGGTGACCCAGGTTGGCGAGCAGGCGGCGCAGCACCACCCGGGTGACCGGGATCTCCACCGGCCCGCTGAACGGCAGCAGCGCCAGCCCGTGCTCGGTCGCGACCAGCCAGGCCGCGGAGAGCGCCTCGCCCGCGGACAGCCAACCGGGCGGTCGGTCCACCTCCCCGAAGAGCACGCCGTACGAGGCGGAGACGTCGCCCCGGCCGGCGGGCTGGTCGGCGGGGAGCGTACCGGCGTGGCCGAAGTCGCGCACGGGTACGCCGGTGGGCGGCGGCTGCACCGGGATCGACGCGTCCGGCAGCCCGGTGCCCTCCCGCCGGGGCCCACCCACCCAGCGGGCCAGTTCGTCGCGTACCTTCTCGTCCTTGGCCGTCAGGTCGTCGGCCCGGCCGGCCGCGTACGCCAGTTCGCTGATCTGCTCTGGGCGCAGCAGGTGGAGGTGGACGCGCTCGGCCTCCACCGCGGCGCGGACCTGGTCCAGCACCGCCGGGTCCACCGGGGCGTCCACCAGCGGCCGCCGGTCGGTCCGCCGTACCTGCGTGAGCTGGAAGCGGCGGATCGCCTCCGGGGAGACGCCCACGCGCTCGCTGAGCCGTACCCGCGCCAGATGGTCCGGCTCACCGGCGTCGGGGAACCGCTCCACCGCTGGCCGCCAGCCCGCCGCCGCCAGCGCGATCCGGGCGTGGTGGAGCGCGGCCCCGCAACTGATCAACAGCAGCCGGCCCTCCGGATCGGCGGCGGTGAGTTGCCGGCTGCGGTCGGCGTACAGGTCGAGGTGATCCCCGTGGACCCGCCACCGCCACGGCTGGGTGTTATGTACCGACGGGGCCAGGCCTGCCGCCCGGGCAGCCTCGGCGAGCGCGTTCTGGTCGGACATGTCCTCCAGCCTCCCACTCCGTGCGGCTCGTGTCCGGTGACTCCAGTCTGCCGGAGTGGGGGACCGGTTGACGGCTCGCCGGCGGTTCGCGGTCTGCCGGCGGTCTGCTGGCGGTCTGCCGGCGGGCCGGGGCTCACGCCTGAGTCGGCGCCCCCGGCCGGCCAGAGCGAGCCGCCACCGCGTCAGTGTCGACCGTGGTGTCAGCCGGCGGAGCGGCGGCCACCGCACGGGTCTGCCGGGCGATCTCCTTCTCCTCGTCGGTCGGGATCACGCAGACGGTGACGTCAGTGCCCTCGGGCGAGATCACCGGGGCGTTCGCCCGGTTGCGCTCCGGGTCCACCGCGATGCCCAGCCGTTCCAACCCCGCCAGCGAGGCGGCCCGCACGTCAGCGGCGTTCTCGCCCACCCCGGCGGTGAAGGTCACCGCGTCCACCCGTCCCAGCAGCGCGTAGTAGGCGCCGACGTACGCGGTGATCCGGCGGCAGTAGACGTCGAACGCGAGCGCCGCCGCCTCATCGCCGGCCGCCCGCGCGGCGAGCAGTTCCCGCATGTCGTTGTGCCCGGCCAGCCCGTACAGGCCACTGCGGAAGTTGAGCAGATGGTCCAGCTCATCCACGGACATGCCGGCGGTGCGCCGCAGGTGGAAGATCACCGCCGGGTCCAGGTCGCCGCTGCGGGTGCCCATCACCAGCCCCTCCAGCGGAGTCAACCCCATCGAGGTGGCCACGCTGCGGCCCCCGGCGACCGCGCAGGCGCTCGCCCCGTTGCCGAGGTGCAGGGTGATCACGTTGACCTCCGCCGGGGGCCGGCCCAGCAGTTCGGCGGTACGCCGGGAGACGTAAGCGTGGGACGTGCCGTGGAAGCCGTACCGGTGGACGCCGTGCCGGCGGGCCACCTCGGCATCGATGGCGTAGGTGGCGGCGGCCGGCGGCAGCGTCCGGTGGAACGCGGTGTCGAAGACCGCCACCTGCGGGACGTCCGGCAGGAGCGCCCGGGTGGCGCGGATGCCGGCGAGGTTCGGCGGGTTGTGCAGGGGTGCGAGCGGCACCAGCGCCTCCACCGCGGCGACCACCTCGTCGTCGATCCGGGTCGGCTGGGTGAAGCGGAGCCCGCCGTGCACCACCCGGTGCCCCACCGCCGCGAGGCCGGTCAGGTCCAGCTCGGCCAGGATCTGGCGGATGGCCTGGTCGTGGTCGGCGACCTGGCCGTTCGGCTCGCCGATGCGATCCACGATGCCCTTAGCGACGGTCTCGTCCCCGGCGAACAGCCGATACTTCACCGACGACGATCCGCTGTTGACGACCAGTACTCGGCTCACCCGGTCGATTCCAGCACGGCCGCCCCCGCCGCGCGACCCCGCCCCGGCGTTCACTTCCGGCCCGGACCGGCCCACGGTAAGTTGGGGCCATGATCCGGGTGTTCCTGCTCGACGACCACGAGGTCGTCCGCCGCGGGGTCGCTGACCTGCTGTCGGCCGAGGGTGACATCGAGGTGGTGGGGGAGTCGGCGTCCGCCGCCGAGGCGAGCCGGCGGATCCCCGCCCTGCGGCCGGATGTGGCGATCCTGGATGCCCGGCTCCCCGACGGCAGCGGCATCGACGTCTGCCGGGAAGTGCGCAGCATCGACCCCACGATCAAGGGCCTGATCCTCACCTCGTACGAGGACGACGAAGCCCTATTCGCGGCGATCATGGCCGGGGCGGCGGGGTACGTGCTCAAGCAGATCCGGGGCACCGACCTGGTGGAGACGGTGCGGCGGGTGGCCGCCGGCCAGTCGCTACTGGACCCGGCGGTGACCCAGCGGGTGCTGGAGCGGATCCGGCACCCGGTGGAGGAGCCGGAGGAGCTGCGGGCCCTCACCGAGCAGGAGCGGCGGATCCTGGAGCACATCGCGGAGGGGCTGACCAACCGGGAGATCGCCGGCCGCATGTTCCTGGCCGAGAAGACCGTGAAGAACTATGTCTCCAGCGTGCTGGCCAAGCTGGGGCTGGAGCGGCGGACCCAGGCCGCGGTGCTCGCCTCCCGGCTGTTGAGCAAGCGCCAGGGACGGACGTGACCCGTTAGACCGGCACGGTCCACTGCAGCACGGTCCCGGCCGGCTCACCGGGGCGGATCTCGAACGTGCCGTCGTGCGCCTCCGCCCGGCCGCGCAGGTTCGCCAGGCCACCGCGCTCGGTCACCCCGGCCGGGCCGATCCCGTTGTCCTGGACGGCCACCGTGAGCTGGCCGTCGGCGACCTTGACCCGCACGTGGACCTCG
>DATGPS010000055.1:0-8552 GCA_035304685.1 Natronosporangium sp.
CGGCGGATCACCTCCTGCACGCTGGCGCCCATCGACCCCAGGTGCACCGGCATGTGGGGGGCGTTGGCGATCAGGTTGCCGTCGGCGTCGAAGAGGGCGCAGGAGAAGTCGAGCCGTTCCTTGATGTTCACCGACTGGGCGGTGGACTCCAGCCGGGCGCCCATCTGCTCGGCGATGGACATGAACAGGTTGTTGAAGATCTCCAACCGGACCGGGTCCACCTCGGTGCCGCCGCCTGGCTCCGCGCCGGCGGCCGGTGCCCGGACCCGCGCCAGCAGCAGGTGCCCGTACTCGGTGACGGTGGCGCGCCAGCCGTCGTCGACCACGGTCGTGGCGTTCGCCTCGGCGATGATCGCCGGACCGGTGACGGTGGCGCCGGCGGGCAGCGCCCCCCGCCGGTACAGCGGCACGGTCAGCCACTCCCCGTGCCACATCCGCACCCGGGCCGCCGCGCCGCCCGCTGGATCGGCCGCGCCCGCGGCCGGGTCGGTCGTCGACCCGGGCTCATCGCCGGCTTCATGATCGCGCAGTGACCAGGAACCCCGGCTCATGATCGACTCAGTGACGGGGGAGGTGGCGGACGCCTCCACCGAGAGGGCCTCCACGATCAGCGGCCGGTCCAGCAGGAACGAGTACATCCGCCGGTAGGCGCGCCCGAACTCCGCGACCATCGCGTCCGGCTCGCCGAACGCGACCGGGAGTGCGGTGTCCGTACCCTCGTAGCGCAGGTGGGCCCGCCGGCTCAGCCGGACCTTGGCGCCCGGGTCCTGGGCCCGCAGCTCCTCCTCGGCGGCGGCCGCCAGCGCCTCGGCGACCCGCCGCAGGTGCGGCATCTCCGAAGCCGACAGGCGCCGCTCCACGGACTGTTCCCGCAGCACGGTCACGTCGGCCAGCCCGATCCCCAGCGCCGAGAGGACCCCGGCGGCCGGTGGCACCAGTACGGTCCGGATGCCGAGCGCGTCGGCGACCTCGCAGGCGTGCTGGCCGCCCGCGCCGCCGAAGGTGGTGAGCACGTACTCGGTGATGTCGTGGCCGCGCTGGATCGAGATCTTCTTGATCGCGTTCGCCATGTTCACCACCGCGACCCGCCGGAAGCCGTCGGCGACCTCCTCCGGGGTGGTCGGCTTCCCGGTGGCCGCCGATACCTCCTCCGCGAGGGCAGTGAACCGCTTGGTGACCAGGGCGTCGTCCAGCGGCTGGTCACCCCGCGGACCGAACACGGCCGGGAAGTACGCGGCCTGGATCCGCCCGAGCATCAGGTTCGCGTCGGTGAGCGCGAGCGGGCCGCCGCGGCGGTAGCAGGCCGGGCCGGGTACCGCGCCGGCCGAGTCCGGGCCCACCCGGAACCGGCTGCCGTCGAACCGCAGGATCGAACCGCCGCCCGCGGCCACGGTGTGGATGTCGAGCATCGGCGCCCGCAGCCGGACCCCGGCCACCTCCTGGTAGTGGACCCGCTCGAACTCGCCGGCGTAGTGCGAGACGTCGGTGGAGGTGCCGCCCATGTCGAAGCCGATCACGCGATCGAACCCGGCAAGCTGGGAGAGGCGTACCATGCCGACCAGCCCGCCGGCCGGGCCGGAGAGGATGGCGTCCTTGCCGCGGAAGTGCCCGGCCGCGGCGAGCCCGCCGTGCGACTGCATGAACATCAGCCGCACCCCGGAGCCGGGCGCCGGGCGCGTCCGGTCCTCGCCGGCCGGGCCGGCGCCGGACAGCTCCGCCGCGACCCGGTCCACGTACCGGCGCAGCCCCGGGGAGAGGTACGCGTCCACGACCGCGGTGTCGCCGCGCGGCACCAGCTTCATCAGCGGGCTCACCTCGCTGGAGAGCGACACCTGCGGGAAGCCGATCTCGCGGGCGAGCGCGCCGATCGCCTGCTCGTGCGCGGGGTACAGGTGGCTGTGCAGGCAGACCACGGCGACCGCGCGGATGCCGTCGGCGTACGCGCGGCGCAGCTCCTCGCGCAGGGCGGCCAGATCGGGCGCGCGCAGGACCGTGCCCTCCGCGGTGACCCGCTCGTCCACCTCGATCACCCGCTCGGCGAGCTGCTCCGGCAGCGAGATCCGGCGGGCGAAGATCTGCGGGCGATGCTGGTAGCCGATGCGCAGGGCGTCGCGGAAACCCCGGGTGATCACCAGGGCGGTACGCTCGCCGGTGCGCTCCAGCAGCGCGTTGGTCGCCACGGTGGTCCCCATCCGGACCGCCGCCACGGTCTCCGCGCTGGGGTCGCCACCGAGTAGCGCCCGCACCGCGGCCACGGCCGCGTCGGCGTACCGGTCCGGGTCCTCCGACAGGAGTTTGTGGGTGACCAGGGTGCCGTCTGGCCGCCGGGCGACCACGTCGGTGAACGTGCCGCCACGGTCGATCCAGAACTGCCACCGCGCCACGGCCCGAGCGTACCGTCGGCCGGGTCCGGACCGGACCGGGTCAGATCCGGTCCCGGCCGGCGGTCGGATCCGGGTCGTCAGGGCCCGGTGCGCACCGGCCCCGGGTCCGCACCGTCTTCCCGGCCGGCCGCCGCGCCGCCCGTGCCCGCGGCGGAGCGGGACGGGGTAGCCGCCTGCGCTCGCCGCGCGGCCGCGGAACCCCCGGCCCCGCCAGCGTGGTCGCGCGTGGCCCCGCTGCCGTGGTCGTGCGTGGCCCCGCTGGCGTGGTCGCGCCTGATCCCGCCGGCGTGGTTGCGCCCGGCCCCCGCGCGGTCGGTGAGGCTCCGCAGCAGGGTGGCCCGGTGCTTCAACCCGGGCGGCGGGAACGCCGGCTCCGCGCCCGGACGCCACGGCATGACGGCCAGCAGCAGGAGCATGCAGAGGATCATCGAGTTCTCCGCCAGCAGACCCCACAGGCCGCTGTCGTAGTGGGAGCCGCCGCGGTCCAGCCGGTGATGCACCCACCAGACCGGCGAGATCAGGAACACCACGAACACGGCGAACGCCATGGTGGCGTACCGCAGGCCGGCGAAGGTGAAGCCGGCCCCGCCCAGGCCCAGCCGCTGCGCAGCGGCCCGGCGGCGCAGTGCGGCGTCGCCCAGCACCACGATCGCCGGCAGCACGAACACCAGGTGGTGCGTCCAGGAGATTGGGCTGACCACCGCCGCGGTGAGCCCGACCAGGGTGAACGCGGCCAGCTCGTCCCCCTCCTTGTGGGCGGCGACCGCCCGGGACAGCCCCAGCGCCAGGAACAGCGCGGCGAACGACAGCCACAGCAGTCCGGGCCGCTCCGGCTGGTCGTAGAGCCGGGCGAGGAGGCCGGAGAGCGCCTGGTTGGGGGTGAAGTCGGCGGCCCCCACCCGGTCGGTCTGCCAGAGCATGCTGGTGAAGTAGCTCAGCGACTCGCGAGGAGCCAGCAACCACCCCACGCCGGTCGCCCCGGCCGCGGTGAGGGTCGCCACCGCCGCCGCCCGCCGCTGCCGCGCCACCAGGAAGTAGACGATGAACAGCCCCGGTGTGACCTTGATCGCGGTGGCGAGGCCCACGCCCACGCCGGCCCAGGCCCCGGAGTACCAGAACCGGCTGGCCGCGGAGCGGGCGGTCGCCGCCGGTCGCGGATCCCGGCGCAGCCGCAGCGCCACCAGGTCGCCGATGATCAACAGGAACAGCAGCAGGTTCACCTGGCCGAACCCGAGCGTCTCGCGGCTGGGCTCCAGCGCCAGCGCGAGCGGCAGCGCGATCGCCACGGTCAGCCCCCGCGGCCACCCGCAGCGGTCGGCGATCGGCACCAGCAGCACCGCCAGGACCACGCCGAGCGCGACCACGGAGACGACTACGTTGATCCAGCCGGCGACGTGGGTGGAGAGGGCGGCGATCGGCAGCATGGTCAACGCCGCGAACGGCGGGTACGTGTAGCCGAGCGTCGTGGTTGGTGCGATGAACTCGTACAGCTCCCCGCCGCTGGTCCACCACTCCATCGCGCCGTGGTAGATCCACATGTCGAAGAATTTGTACGGCCGGCCGAACACCTTGACCGCGACGCCCCCGACCACTACCGCCGCCAGGACCAGCCAGACCTGTGTCTGCCAACTGATCCGGCGGCGGGCCGGCGGGGTGCGGGCCCCGGCGGCGGCTACCTTCGGCGACTCGGCGTTCGACTCCTCACCGGGCGTCCTCCCGCCCTGGGAGGCGCTCAGGATCGGCACTCCCCTACTCCCCCGTTCCACATCGTGGTCAACGTCTCGCATGTCCGGCAGTGACTCTGGCTCCGACTAACGCTCAGCTCTGGTCGTGGTTACCACGCTGGCTCGTGGCGCTGGTGGTGCCGACGGTCTCGGTGGTCTCGGTGGTGACAGCACCGACAGCTCTGGCCCGGTCGGTGCCGCGGGCACGCCGCTGAGCACCCAGGACCAGTTTCACCTCACCATGTTTCCACGTCCGGTCCATCCCAAACACCACTACCCGGTACCGCTTGGGTCACGACACTGTATCGGTGGGCTGACCGCGCAGATAACGTCCGAAGTGGGGGACGGTGAACGCGACCGTACCCCGCTCCCCGGAGTAGATGAGACCCTTCTTGATCAGGGAGTCCCGCGCCGGGGAGAGCGAGGCCGGGCGCCGGCCCAGGGCCCGCGCAATGTCCGCGGTCGGCACGGCGTGATCGACCGGGGCGGCCGGGCCGCCCGGGTGATCATCCGAAGTCGACACTGCCGGGTCGGGTGCTGCCGTGCCGGGCGTACCGGAGCCGGCGGCGGCCGCGGCGGCCAGGTCGGCCATGGCCCGCAGGTACTCCCGCTCGGCCGGGGTGGCGCGCTCATACCGCGAACCGAAGAACCCGACCGCCAGCTCCGCCTCGGCCGCCGGCCGGGCCACCCGCACATCGGCCGCGGTGATCGGCGAGCGTGGGGCGTGGTCCCAGGTCGCCTTGCCGTACGCCTGGACGAAGTACGGGTACCCCCCGGAGGTTTCGAAGAGCGCGTCCAGCGCCTTCGGCTCGTACTCCACCCCTTCCCGGGCGGCCGGGGCGACCAGCGCCTGGTCGGCGGCGATCCGGTCCAGCTTGTCGATGCGCTGGTAGCTGAACAAGCGTTCGGAGTACGACTTGGCGGCCGAGAGTACGGCCGGCAGGTGCGGCAACCCGGCCCCCACCACGATCAGCGGAGCGCCGGACTGGGACAGCTCGTGGCAGGCCGCGCACAGTGCGGAGACGTCCGCGGTGCCCAGGTCCTGCATCTCGTCGAGGAACACCGCCACCCCGGTGCCCACGTCCGCCGCCAGCTCCGCCGCGTCGGTGAGCAGCTCCACCAGGTCGATCTCGATGTCTCCGGAGTCGGCCCGGCCGCTCGCGGCCGGCACGTCGATCCCGGGCTGCCAGCGGTCGCGCAGCTTCGCACCGGGCGCCGCGCGCAGCGCGAACGCCTTCAGTACGCCGAGAAAGTCGTCGATCCGCTCGGGCGCCCGGTGCCGGGGCGCCAGCTCGCGCACCGCCATGTGCAGGGCGGCCGACAGCGGCCGGCGCAGCGACTGGTCCGGCCGGGCCTCGATCTTCCCGGTGCCCCACAACCGGCTGATCGCCTGCGACCGGAGCGCGTTGAGCAGCACGGTCTTGCCCACTCCACGCAGGCCGGTGAGCATCAGCGACCGCTCCGGGCGGCCGCGCGCGATCCGCTCCAGCACCACCTCGAACGCGGCCAGCTCACGATCCCGCCCGGCCAGCTCGGGTGGACGCTGACCCGCCCCGGGCGCGTACGGATTCCGGATCGGGTCCATGTCTGGCACCGTATCGGGCGATCTAGCCAGAAAACTAGATTTCGCTAGAGAACCCTATCGGCGTGTCGCCCAGCCCCGGCGGCCCGCTTCTCAGCGGGGCTCCCCCGACACCCGCCGCGCAGTTTCGCCAAAACTGCGCGCTGGGCGCGCGCCGAGCGCGCAGTTTTGGCGAAACTGCGTGCCGCGCTGCCCGCCTACTGCTGTTCCATGCAGAGGACGAAGCTGAGGGTCGGGCTCACCTCGAAGTAGTGGTGGGTGTAGCCCTCCACGTCGCCACAGGTCTCCTGAGCCGAGGCGTCCTGTTCCTCCCGGTTCGCACCGGCCACGCTCACCTCGAACTTCTCCAGCACCTGATAGACCGGGCCGTCGAGATCTTCGTCGTCACACGCCACTACCTGCAGCTGGGGCTCCACGTCGGTGCCGAGGTTCGTCAGGCAGTCGCCTTCGCGGGCCGTGGCCGCGTTCAGGCCGATGTTGTCCTGGCCGGGCGACGGCTCCGCCGTACCCGTGGGCACCGCGCTCGCCGGGGCGGTGGCCGGGCCCCCGCCATCCGCGGTGGCGTCCCCGTCGCCGCTGAGCAGATACAGCGCGTACCCCACCGCCGCGGCGATCACCAGCACCAGCACCCCGACCGCGACGAAGAGCAGAGCGCCGCCGCGCCGGTCGCGCCGGTCCGCAGCCCGCGGCGCCACGCCCGGCTCCGCGGACTGGTACGAGCAGGCACCGTACGCGGCTGTGGGTCCACCGGCCGGGTCGCGCCGGCCGTACCCCGCCTCGTGGTAACCACCGCCCCGGTAGCCACCGCCCTGGTGATCCCCGTCCCGGTAGTACGGCGGCAACTCCCGGTAGCCGCCCGATGGTGCGAGCGGGTCCCGCCACGCGTCCTCCTGCGTACCCCCCCACGGGTCGGACGGTGGATCGTACGGCCGTTCCGGGTAGCCTCCTCCGGGCGGGCCCTGGTGCGACATCGGGGATACCTCCTGGCACGAGGGGGTGGGTGCCCTCGGTCACGGTAGCGCGCACCGGCGGGTCGCGCGCGACCTGGTCCTTACCCGGGCCCTCGACCGCTTGCGCGCACCCAGGACCCGGAGTCGTGGTCAAACCGCAGCTAGAGCAGCCGCGGCTGCTGGTGGCGGGGCTTGGCGCGCGGCGCGGCGCCGAGCGACTCGAAGAGCCCGGCGTCGATCACGTTCAGGAACCGGCTCGGCCGCCCGCGGTAGCTGAGGTACAGCCGGTCCTGGGCCCGGGTCAGCCCCACGAAGAACAGCCGCCGCTCCTCCGCGAGCGCATCCTCGCTCAGCGGCTTACCGCCGAACGAGTGCGGAAGCAGGCCGTCCTCCACCCCGACCAGGAACACCACCGGGAACTCCAGCCCCTTCGCCGCGTGCAGGGTCAGCAGGGTGACCGCCTCCGCCCGCGGGTCCAGCGCGTCCACCTCCTGCCCCTCGGCGAGCGCGGCCAGGAACCGCGGCAGGTCGTCGCCGCAGCGCTCCGCCAGCGGGGTGAGCAGCTCCACCGCGGCCCAGATGTCGGTCGGGTGGACCCGGACCTGCTCGGCCGGGTCCAGCACCGGCGCGTGGTAGCGGTCGACCAGCGCCTGCCCGGCCCGTCTCACCCGCGCCCGCAGGTCACCCCCGCCCGGGCCGGCCAGCCGCAGCTCGGCGGCGATCTCCGGTACGCCGGTGCGGTCCCGCAGCCGGTTGTGGGACCGTTTCTGGACCGGGACTCCGGCGCGGGTGAGCGCGTCCATGATCGGGCCGGACTGCGCGTCCGTGCGGTACAGCACCGCGATGTCGGAGAACGACACCTCCCCGGCCGCGTCCCGCGCGCGGGGGCCGGCCGCCCGGCCTCCGTCCTGGTCCAGGGAGCGGTGCGAGACACCGCCCACCAGGGCGTCCACGGTACGCGCGACGAAGGCGGCCTCGTCCGCGGCGGAGGCGGCCTGGTAGCGGCCGAGCAGCGGCGCCTCCGGCACCAACCGGGCCGGCTCCAGCCGCCGGCCGGGCACCAGCGTGCTCGGCGCGATCGCCTGTACCGCCGCGGCGATGATCGGCGGGGTGGAGCGGTACCCGCGGGCCAGCCGCACCTGCCGGGCGTCGGTGAAGTCCTCGGCGAACCGCAGGAAGAACCCCACGTCCGCGCCCCGGAATGAGTAGATCGCCTGGTCCGGGTCGCCGATCACGCACAGGTTGCCGTCCGGGCGGGTCAGCAGCCGCAGCAGCGCGTACTGGTCGGGGTCGACGTCCTGGTACTCGTCCACGAACACCCACGGCCACCGGGCCCGGTACTCTTCGGCCAGCTCCGGGCGCTCCCGCAGCAGGGCTACCGGCGCGGTCACCAGCTCGTCCAGGTCCACCAGCCCGGCGGCGCGCAGCAGCTTCCGGTAGCTCTCCGGGTCGTCGCCGGCCTGCTCGCGCAGCTGGTCCCGCTCGGCGTCCTCGGCCACCCGGAAGTCCGCCGGCAGCCCGGCCTTGGCCGGGTGCTCGCGCAGGATCGCCAGCCCGAGCGCGTGGAAGGTGGTGACCGTCACCCCCTCCGCAGCCTCACCGAGCAGCCCGGCCAACCGGGTACGCAGCTCGTCCGCGGCCCGCCGGGTGAAGGTGATCGCCAGGCAGGTGTCCGGGCTCACCCCCAGCTCCGCGCAGAGGTACGCGATCCGGTGGGTGAGGGTGCGGGTCTTGCCGGTACCCGGCCCGGCCACCACCAGCAGCGGCCCGCCCGGCGCCGAGGCGGCCACCCGCTGCATGGCGTCGAGCTGGTCCAGCAGGCCCGTGCCGACCTCCTCCATGCCCACCAGCACCGGTTCGGCGGCCGGGTCCGACCCCGCCCCGGTGGCCGCCGGTGGACGCGGGTACGCCG
>DATGPS010000056.1:0-30756 GCA_035304685.1 Natronosporangium sp.
ACCCTGGACCCGGACGGCACCCCGCACGTGACGCTGGCCTGGGCCGGGTTCGACGGGGATGAGATCGTCATGGCCACCTTCTACAACCTCGACCAGCGCAAGATCCAGAACATGCGCCGCGACCCGCGGGTGGTCCTCTCCTTCCAGGCCAAGGAATACTCGGGCCAGGGGTTGTGGCCGTACGCGGTGGTGCAGGGGCGGGTACGCGAGATCACCGAGGGTGGGGCGCTGGAGGTCATGGACCGGCTCGCCGAGTTCTACATCGGCCCGGGGCAGCGGTACCCGATGCGGGACGTCCCCGATGGCCTGGTGGTACACGTAACGGTCGAACGGGTCTACGGTCAAGGGCCCTGGGCCCAGGGCGGCTGACCTCCTCGGGCTCGGTGCGGCACACCGAGCCGCGGCCTCCTCACCACCCGCGCGACCGGACCGCTGGGCCGTCCCGCCGGAGGGCTCAGGTGCGGCGGCGTGAGTACGCGGGCAGCAGCAGGCCGAGCGGGATCATGCCGACCGCCAACCCCAGGTGCAGCCAGTCGTCGGCGTCGTTGAACGGGACGAAGTTGGCGTCGCTGGTCTCGTCCACGATCAGGCCGTAGAGCCAGAACAGGGCGTAGACCAACCCACCACCGATCAGGAACACCCGTGCCAGGGCCGCGGTCCTGGCCATGAGTACGCCCAGCACCCCGAACAGCAGGTGCACGATGTTGTGCAGGATCGAGATCTGGAACACCCCGAGCAGCTTCGCGTCAGACTCGTGGCCGGCGAACTGCATGGTGTCGTAGTCGGTGGTGATCCCGGGTATGAAACCCAGCACCCCCACGACCAGGAACACCACCCCGACCACCAACGCGCCGGCCCGCAGGGGCGAGCTGCCGAGCGTGCGGGTCTCGGCGGGACCGACTCTGGTCATCGCCCTCACCTCCGGTTGAGCGACGGGCTTGCGCACGTCGTTCCCGTCCCGGCCCGGGCTAAACCAGGCCTCCGGCTAAACTGACCGACCCAGGCGCCCGGCCGGCCCGGGCTCGACCCGCCCGCTACCGGCCGCCGTCGGTGCCGGTCTCGTCGCCCCGCACGGCCGCCCGTACCGCGTCGCGAATCCGGTCCAGCACGGCCAGGGCCGGAGCGGCCACGACGTTGGCGGTGGCCGTCTCCACCCCCGGGTGGGGCCGGGTGGGCGCGACCGCCTCCGCCGCCCGCAGCGCGGTGGCGAGCCGCCGTCCGGTGGCCTCGTCCAGGTGCGCCCGCAGCCGCGGGAACTCGTACCGTTCCTCCCGCTTGGCGTGCTCCAGCACGCTGATCCGCAGCTGCTGTAGCTGATCTGGGAAGTCCGGCGCGGTCACGCCCCGCTCGTGCAGGTCCGCGAGCAGCTCCTTGGCCTGTCTCTCCTCCGCCAGCCGGGCGTCGACCACCGCCGGTCCGGCGTCGATGGTGCGCCGGGCGACCGGGTGCAGCGCCTCTTCTTCGGCGGTCTCGTGCACGGCCAGCAGTCGGGCCAGCTCCTCGAACCGGTCCCGCCGCTGCTCGCCGTCGGCGGCCATCACCGCGCGGAACAGCTCCTCGATCCGGGCGTGCTGTGCCACCAGTAGCTCCAGCACGTCCTCAGCCATGGTGGACCTCCTCGCGCAGCTCCACCAGCGGGTGCGGACCCACCGGCTCCACCCGGTACTCGGTGTGGAACCGCCGCCGGTGCATGTCGATCACCTGCTCGCTCGGCGGCTTCTCGCCGCCGTGGACCTGGCGCTGCATCTGCTGGAAGCGCTCGTGCTGCTCCCGCACGTAGCCGGTGCCGAGGGTGGTGAGGTCCATCTGGGTGGCGAGCAGGTCCCGGATGTACGCCTGGTTGGGCTCGAACCGCACCGGTTCGGGCAGCTCCGGCGGCAGGATCTCCTCCGGTTCCCGGCCGTCGAAGCGGCGCAGCAGCTCCACCGCCGCCCGCAGGTGGGCTAGCTCCAGGTTCAGGTGCAGCTCCCAGATCGCCTTCACCCTCGGGTCGGACTCCTGCTGCAGGAACGAATAGTAGAGGTAGCACTCGTTGTACTCGTGGTTGAGCAGCATCTCCCACCAGGTCTCACCCGGGTCCACGAGCGACTCGTAGTGGGTGACGTGCTCCTCCTCGATCAGGGCGATCTCCTGGTAGAGCTGCCGGGCGATCGGCTCCATGTACTGCGGCCCGATGTTCATGTAGAAGTTCATGGTCTGCTGCTCGGCCGCCATGATCGTTAGAGCGTGCAGTTTGGACAGCGGTGCCGCGGCGGCCCGGTCGTACGGCTCGCGCACGTTGTCGTACGGGTGGCGGTGCTGGAGGATGGTCGGCCGGCCGGGCATCACCTCGGTCAGCTGGTCGACCACCTTCTCGGCCTTGCGCCGCTCGATCATCTCGAACAGGTTGGCGTAGCGGTAAAGGTGGTCGAAGTCCTCCAGCACGCCAAACTGGTACGCCTGTCTCAGGTAGGGGTCCGGCTCCATCCGGGCCACCCAGGCGGTGAGGTCGGTCGCGACCTGCTCGTACGCGATCGCGGTCTCCAGCGCGCTGGGGATGCCCGGCAACAGCCAGTTCACCACCCGCTGCTGCTGCGCCTCGACGTAGCGCAGGTAGGCGATCTCCCGCCGGACGTCGAGGTCCGGGCAGTGCCGGGCGAGGTGGTGGTCGAAGAGGATCGCCTCGGTCTCGATGCCGTTCATGGTGATGATCCGGCACCGGGTGTACGGGTCGGCGGCGTCCGGGTCGATCGGGGTGACGTCGAGCTCGCGCCAGTTGCGGATCTGCTCCTCCAGGGGCACGCCCTCGTGCTCCAACGGGTTGAACACGCCGGGACTCCTCTCACACGTCGCAGGTAGCTCCCGGAGCCGGTACGGGAGCTGCGCGTATCCCTCTGCCCGCGGCCGTTCGCGGGCAAACCGGTGCGACACCCCTACCAGGGGATTCACTCCCGTGGGTGGCCGCCCGGCCGGGACCCCACACCCCCGGCTCGGCGCCCCCTCCTCGCCCCCCTCGACCCCACCGCCAGGAGCTGCGACAACGCGGCGCTGATCGCGCGGCGTGACGCTCCGGTGGCGCGTTTCTGATTGAATGTGGAGGGAAGTGGAGTACAGTGGGGCCGAGTGGCGATTGCTGCTTGGGGGGCAGCAGGGGGGTGAGGCCGTGTTTCTCGGCACTCATACCCCACGCCTGGATGACAAGGGCCGGTTGATCTTGCCGGCCCGGTTCCGTGACGAGCTGGCGGGAGGCGTCGTGATCACCAAGGGGCAGGAGCGATGCCTCTACGTGTTTCCCGTCGCCGAGTTCGCCCGGATCGCCGCACAGCTGCGCGAACAGCCGATGACCCACAAGGCGGCCCGGGCTTACAGCCGGGTTTTTTTCGCTTCCGCCCACGACGAGGTGCCCGACCGGCAGGGGCGCGTGACCATCCCCGGTCACCTGCGCGAGTACGCCGGGCTCGACCGCGAACTCGTCGTGATCGGAGCGAGCACCCGGGTGGAGATCTGGGACCGGGGGGCGTGGGACGCCTACCTGGCCGAAAACGAGGACGAGTTCGCCGACATCGAGCAGGGGGTGTTGCCAGGCGGGTTGTGAGCGGGGACGACGCGAGACGCGATCGCCGTACCGCCAGTTCTCCACCCGCTGGCGTCCTGGCATCTCTTCCCCGGTGCCAGGGATCGAGCGGATGGGGAGCTGACGGTACGGCGTGACGCCCACCAGGGGCCGCCGTGGCAGGCAGCGGCGCTTCGGCAGGCCGAGCGGACAAGCAGGGGGTCGAGATGGGGGAGCCGCGCGGCATCCACGTACCGGTGCTGCTCCAGCGGTGCCTGGAGCTGCTGGCACCGGCGTTTCTCGCGGCCCTGCGCGCCGGTCGTACCCCGGTCCACCTGGACGCCACCGTCGGGCTGGGCGGGCACGCCGAAGCGTTGCTGGCGGCCCACCCGCAGCTGCGGCTGGTCGGACTGGACCGCGACCCAGAGGCGATCGCGCACGCCCGCCAGCGGCTCGCCGGCTCGGCCGACCGGGTCCAGCTGGTCCAGGCGGTCTACGACGAGCTGGTGGAGGTACTCGCCGGACTCGGCCACCCCACAGTGGACGGTGTCCTGTTCGACCTCGGCATCTCCTCGCTGCAGGTGGACGCCGTGGACCGCGGGTTCGCGTACGCCCGGGACGCCCCGCTGGACATGCGGATGGACCCGGGGCAGCGCCTCACCGCCGAAGAGGTGGTCAACGAGTACCCGGCTCGGGAGCTGGCCCGGGTGCTGCGCGTCTACGGCGAGGAGCGGTTCGCCCGCCGGATCGCCGATGCGATCGTGCGGGAGCGGGCGCGGGAGCGGCTGACCTCCACCGCCCGGCTGGCGGAGCTGGTACGCGACGCGATCCCGGCGCCCGCCCGGCGGACCGGTGGGCACCCGGCCAAGCGCACCTTCCAGGCGCTGCGGATCGAGGTCAACGGCGAGCTGGCCGCCCTGGAGGCGGCGCTGCCGGCCGCCGTGGACGTGCTCGCCCCGGGCGGGCGGATCGTGGTGCTCTCCTACCACTCGCTGGAGGACCGGATCGCCAAGCGGGTGCTGACCGCCGGGGCCCGCGGCAGCGCGCCGGTGGACCTGCCGGTGCCGCCGGAGCAGACCGGGGCCACGCTGCGCCTGTTGACCCGGGGCGCGGAGCGGCCGTCACCGGAAGAGGTGGCGGCGAACCCCCGGGCCGCCTCCGCCAAACTGCGGGCGGCCGAGCGCCTCCCGGACCCGGGGGGTGATCGGTGATGGTGGTGCCGGCGACCCGCCCGGCGTCGCGGCGGCCCGCCGCCGCGGCGACCGCGCCGCCCGAGCCCCGGTTGACGGTCGCGCCGCCACCGGTGGCGGTGCCGCGGGCCCGGTTCGTGGTGCTGGTGTTGCTGGTGGTGGTACTCGGGGTACTCGGCATCCTGCTGCTCAACACCCGCATCAACGAGAACGCCTTCCGCCTGCACGAGCTGCGCCAGGAGCAGGCCAAGCTGGACCAGCGCCAGCAGCAGCTGGACGAGCGGATCGCGGAGGCGAACTCCACCGCCCAGTTGAGCGCCGCCGCCCGCCGGCTCGGTCTGGTGCGGGTCGGCGGGGACGAGCTGGGGCGCGTGCGCCTGCCCTCGGGCGAGGTGGTGGGGGAGCCGGTGCCGGTGACCGAAGAGGACGCGCAGGCCGGTGAGGAGGCGCAGACTGATGTGGACGCGCCGGCCGGCGAGGGGTCGCAGACCGAGGGATCACAGGCTGACCAGGAAGCGGTCGATGCCCCGCCGGCGCAGGAGACGGCTCCGCCGGCCCCGGAGCAGCCGGCCATAGGCGAGGAGGGTTGACGGTGGCCGACCGCAGGAGCGCCCTGGCGCGGGCCCGCGCCTACCACCCGCGGGGGCGCACCGTGCCGGAACTGCCGCGGCCGGCCCGCGACGCCGACCCGGACCCGCCGGGCCGCGGTGACGGTACGCCGGCCGGCGGCCGCACCGGGGCCCGGTCGCGCACCGCCGGCCGGTCAGGTACCGGCGGGGCACGTGCCGGTACCGCCCGTACCGGCGCGTCGCGTACCGGCGCCGCCGATCCGACCGCGCGCGGCGCGGCCCGCCGGCGCAGCGCCCGGCAGCCGGCCTCGGGCTCGCGGACCGCGGCCCCGCCGGGCCGCCGCGGCCCGCGCCGCCCCCGCAAGCCGCCGCCGCTGGCTAGCCCGCGGCGGCGGTTGCGCCTGGCCACCCTGCTCGTGCTGGCGATGTTCGCCGCCCTGGGCATCCGGTTGATCGAACTGCAGATCACCGAGGGCTCGGCGTACGCCGCCAGCGGCCTCGCCACCCGGCTGCAGACGGTGACCCTGCCCGCCGCCCGCGGCGCCATCTACGACCGCAACGGTGACGTGCTGGCCCACAGCGTCGAGGCCCGGCTGGTCTACGCCGACCCGGAGCTGGTCTCCGACCCCCGGGAGGTCGCCGAGACGCTCCAGCCCTATCTGGACGTGCCCGCCGCAGAGCTGCTGGAGCGGATGCGGCCCCGCTTGCTGGACGACGGCGAGCCGTCCCGCTACCAGTGGCTGGCCCGCGGGGTGGACATCGCGGTGGCCGACCAGATCATGGCCCTGAAACTGCCCGGTATCGGGGTCCACTACGACGAGCGGCGCCACGTGCCCGGCAACGACCTGGCCGCCAACCTGATCGGCTTCACCAGCGACGATCTGACCGGCCCGGCCGGGCTGGAGGGGCTGGAGGCCCAGTTCGACGAGGTCCTGCGCGGGGTGGACGGCCAGCGCACCTACGAGCGGGGCGAGGGCATCACCGCCGAGCTGGAGATCGCGGGCGGGTACCGGATCGAGACTCCGCCCCAGCCCGGTAGCGACCTGCGTCTGACCGTCGACATGGACGTGCAGTACGAGGTGCAGCGCATCCTCACCGAGCGGCTGGCCGGGACCGGGGCCCCGTTCGGCGCCGCGGTGCTACTGGACGCCCGTACCGGGGAGGTGCTGGCGATGGCGAGCTACCCCGGCTTCGACGCGGCGGACCCGTACAGCGCCCCGGCCGAGCACCGCCGCAACGTGGCCACCTCGGTGGTGTTCGACCCGGGCTCAGCGCACAAGCCGATCGTGTTCGGCGCCGCCTTGGAGGAGGGCGTGATCTCCCCGGGCGAGTCGCTGGTGATCAACCCCACCATCAACAAGGGAGACCAGACCTTCTCCGACGTGGTCTGGCACCCGCCGGGGACCCGGCTGTCGCAGGCCGCGATGCTGGCGTACTCGTCCAACGTGGGCACCATCATGGTCGCCGACCGGCTGGGCAGCGACCGGCTGTACGCCTACCAGCGGGCGTTCGGCCTGGGCGAGGTCACCGGGGTGGGGATGCCCGGGGAGGCCGCCGGCGCGCTGCTGGCACCGGAGGACTGGTACGGCTCCTCGTACGGCTCGGTCCCGATCGGACACAGCGTGGACGTCACCGTGCTGCAGCTCGCCGCCGCGTACGGCGCGATCGCCAACGACGGGGTCTGGGTGCAGCCGCGCCTGGTGCAGGCGGTGATCGCGCCCGACGGCGAGGAGCAGCCGCTGGCCGAACCGGCGACCCGGCGGGTGCTCAGCCCGGACACCGCCGCGTACCTGCGCCAGCTGCTGGAGGCGGTGGTGACCGTGCCGAACGCCACCGGCCGCGGCGCGGCGGTGGAGAACTACCGGGTGGCGGGTAAGACCGGCACCGGGGCGCTGGTGGTGGACGGGGAGTACGCCGACGGCGCGGTCTCCTCGTTCATCGGGATGGCCCCGGCCGACCAGCCCCGCTACGTGCTGGCGGTCTCCGCCTATCAAGCGGACACCGACACGGTGACCGGGGCCTTCCGCGACATGATGAGCTTCGCGCTCCAGCACTACCGGGTTCCGCCGGCCGAGACCGGTCCGCCAGTGTTCGAACTGTATCCGTGAGCGCGTCCGGCCGGGCCGGCTCAGCGGCGCGTCAGGGTGCGGTAACGTCTAGCGCCGTGCCGGTGAGTCTGCCCCGTCCACAGCACGTACCCGCGTACCCGCTCGCGGAGCTCGCGGTACGGCTGGGCGCCGACCCGACGCCGGTGCGCGGGATCGCGGTCACCGGCGTCACCCACGCCAGCGGTGCGGTACGCCCCGGCGACCTGTTCGCGGCGCTGCCCAGCCTCGCCGGTGACCGGCACGGCGCCCGGTACGCGCCGGCCGCCGCGGCGGCCGGCGCCGCCGCCGTGCTCACCAACCCGGCCGGCGCCGCCCTGGTCGCCCCGACCGGGCTGCCGGCGCTCGTGGTACCCGACCCCCGGGCGGTGCTCGGCGAGGTGGCGGCCCAGATCTACGGTGAGCCCGGGACCCGGCTGCAGGTTATCGGCGTCACCGGGACCGCCGGCAAGACCAGCACGGTCTACCTGATCGAGGCCGGGCTGCGCGCCGCGGGCCGCAAGCCGGCCCTGTTGAGCACGGTCGAGACCCGGCTGGACGACCTGGTGCTGGAGAGCGTGCGCACCACCCCGGAGGCGACCGACCTGCACGCGCTGCTCGCCGCCGCGCTGGAGCGGGGGGTCGACGCGGTGGCGATGGAGGTCTCCAGCCACGCGCTGGCGCTGGAGCGGGTCGGCGGGCTGCGCTACGCCGCGGGCGGCTGGACCAACCTGGGCCAGGACCACCTCGACTTCCACCGAGACCTGACCGACTACTACGCGGCCAAGGCCAAGCTGTTCGACGGCCGGTGCCGGGTGGAGATCCTCAACGCCGACGACCCGGCCCTGCGCGACCTGACCCGGTCGACCACGGTGACCTTCTCGGCCGAGGGTGACCAGGCCGCCACCTGGTACGCCACCGACGTGGTGGCCCAGGGGTACGGGCAACGGTTCATCGCGCACGGGCCCGCCGGCGCGGTGCCGGCCGGGGTGGCCCAGCCGGGGCGGCACAGCGTCGCCAACGCGCTGCTGGCGATCGCCGCGCTGGACGCGGTGGGGGTGCCCCCGGAGGTGGCCGCGAAGGGGGTCGCCGCCTGCACGGGCGTACCCGGGCGGCTGGAGGTGGTCGCCGGCCACGACGGCGGAACCCTGGGCGTGGTGGACTACGCGCACAAGCCGGACGCGGTGGTGGCCGCGCTGACCGCGCTGACCCCGGTGGTGCGCGGCCGCGGCGGGCGGCTGATCTGCGTGATCGGCGCGGGTGGCGAGCGCGACCCGGGCAAGCGCCCGCACATGGGCGCCTCCGCGGCCCGCCTGGCCGACCTGCTGATCGTGACCGACGACAACCCCCGGTCGGAGGATCCGGCGCGGATCCGCGCGGCGGTGCTCTCCGGCGTGGGCACCGGGGTACGCGCCCGCGAGCTGTCCGGCCACCGCCCGCCGGAGGTGATCGAAATCGCCGGCCGGCGGGCGGCGATCGAAGCGGCGGCCCGGCGGGCCGGACCCGCCGACGTGGTGGCGGTGCTGGGCAAGGGCCACGAGCGGGGGCAGGAGATCGCCGGCGAGGTGCACCCGTTCGACGACCGCACCGTCCTGGCCGAGGCGCTCGGGGGTGCCGGGTGATCGCGTTGACCTTGGCCGAGGTGGCGGCCGTGACCGGCGGCACGCTGGCCGGCGCCGACCCGGCCGCCCGGGTCACCGGGCCGGTGGAGTACGACTCCCGGCGCGTCGCCCCCGGTGGGCTGTTCGTCGCGTTCGTGGGCGAGCGGGTGGACGGGCACGAGTTCGCCGAGCCGGCGGTGGCCGCCGGCGCGGTCGCGGTGCTGGGCACGAAGCGGCGCGAGGGCGTGCCGATGGTGCTGGTCGAGGACCCGCTGGCGGCGCTGGCCAGCCTGGCCCGGGCGGTGCTGGACCGGCTGCCGGAGCTGACCGTGATCGGGGTGACCGGCTCCTCGGGCAAGACCACCACCAAGGACTACCTCGCCCAGCTCACCCGCCGGCTGGGGGCCACGGTGGCCCCGGCCGGGTCGCTCAACAACGAGCTCGGCGCGCCGTACACCGCGCTGCGGGCGGACGAAGAGACCCGTTACCTGGTAGTGGAGATGGGCTCCCGGGGGCTCGGGCACGTGGCGTACCTGTGCCGGGCGGTGCCGCCCACGATCGGGGTGGTGCTCAACGTGGGCGTGGCCCACCTGGGTGAGTTCGGCAGCGTGGCGGCGATCGCGCAGGCCAAGGGGGAGTTGGTGGAGGCGCTGCCGGCGCGTGGTTGGGCGGTGCTCAACGCCGACGACCCGCGGGTGGCGGCGATGGCCGCGCGTACCCGGGCCCCGGTGGTCGGCTACGGCGAGTCCGCCGCCGCCGAGGTGCAGGCGGTGGACGTGACCCTGGACGAGCGGGGCCGGCCTTCCTACACCCTGGTCACGCCGGAAGGCTCGGCGCCGGTGCGGTTGGCGGTGCCCGGGGCCCACCAGGTGAGTAACACGCTGGCGGTGGCCGCGGTCGGCCGGATCCTGGGGTTGGATCCGGCCGCTCTGGCGGCGGCCCTCGGCGGGCTGCGGCCGGCCTCAAGCCGCCGGATGGATGTCTTCGACCGTCCCGATGGCGTGACGGTCATCGATGATTCGTACAACGCCAACCCGGCCTCCACCGCCGCGGCGTTGCGGGCGCTGACCGCGATCGGCCGCGGTCGGCGCACGATCGCGGTGCTGGGGTACCTGGCGGAGCTCGGCGAGCACGAGCAGGCCGGGCACGAACAGGTCGGCGCGCTCGCCGCCGAGCTGGGGGTGGACCGGCTGGTGGTGGTGGCCGAAGCCGCCGCCGGGATCCACCAAGGTGCGTGTCGGCAACGGCAGTGGGGAGGAGAGTCGGTGCTGGTAGCCGATCAGGACGAAGCCGTGGCGTGGTTGCGCGACGAGCTGCGCTCCGGTGACGTGGTGCTGGTCAAGGGTTCCCGCTACCGGACCTGGGAGGTGGCCGACTGGTTGCGCGACCGGTCCGGCGCGGTGGCGGCGGAGCCGGTGCGGGAGCCGCGGCTGTGAGGGCGGTGGTCGTCGCCTCGGCGGTAGCGTTCCTGGTGTCCCTGCTGGGCACCCCGTGGGCGATCCGGGCGTTCAGCCGGTTGCGGGCCGGCCAGCCGATCCGCACCGACGGGCCGCAGAGCCACATGCCCAAGCAGGGGACCCCGACCATGGGCGGGGTCGTCTTCATCGTGGCGGTCGTCGCCGCGTACATCGCCGGCCACGTGAGCCTGGCCGCGTACCCGCTGCCGGAGCGGCAGATCGCCCAGGTCGGGCCGAGCATGACCGCGCTGGTGTTGCTGGGGTTGTTCGTGTTCTGCGGGGCGTTGGGATTCATCGACGACTTCCTCAAGGTCCGCAAGCGCAACAGCCTCGGGTTGAACCAGCGCGGCAAGCTGCTGGGGCAGCTGGTGGTGGGCGCGGTCTTCGGTGTGATCGCGCTGAACTTCCCCAGCACCGCCGGGGAGACCGTGGCCAGCACCACGCTGTCGTTCATCCGCGACATCGACTGGCTCAACGTCGGCAAGGTCGGCGCGGTCCTGGTGGTGATCGCGGTGGTGATCAGCACGACGAACGCGGTCAACCTCACCGACGGCTTGGACGGGCTCGCCACCGGCGTGTCGGTGATGGTGCTCGGCGCCTACGGCGTGATCGCGTTCTGGCAGTACCGCCACTGGTGCGCCGACAACGCGCCGGGCGGCTACAACTTCAGCGGCGACCAGTACTGCTACACGGTCCGCGACCCGCTGGAGATCGCGATGCTGGCCTGCGCGGCGGCCGCGGCGTGCGTGGGGTTCCTGTGGTGGAACGCCTCCCCGGCGAAGATCTTCATGGGGGACACCGGGTCGATGGCGCTGGGCGGCCTGATCGCGGCGATGGCGCTCGCCACGCGTACCGTGCTGCTGCTGCTGATCATCGGCGGCCTGCTGGTGGTGATCACCATGTCGGTGATCATCCAGATCATCTCGTTCAAGACCACCGGCCGGCGGGTGTTCCGGATGTCACCACTGCACCACCACTTTGAACTAGCCGGCTGGTCCGAGGTGAACGTGGTGATCCGGTTCTGGATCATCGCCGGGATCGCGGCCGCGATCGGGCTCATCGTCTTCTACGGCGACTTCCTCGCCGCCACCGCATGAGCCAGTACCGGATGAGCAGATGAGCGGATGAGCGCGGGATAGGCGATGGGCACGGGCGAGTGGGACGGGCGGCCGGTGGTGGTGGCCGGTGCCGCGGTCGCCGGCACCGCCGCCGCCCGGGCACTGTTGCGCCGCGGCGCGGCCGTGACCGTGGTGGACCGCCAGCCCTCGGCCACGCTGGACGAGCTGGCCGCGGAGGGCGCCACGGTGGTGGTCGCGGAGACCGCGCCGGCCGGCCTGTTCACCGGCGCCCGGGAGCTGGTGGTATCGCCCGGATTCCCGCCGCACCACCCGCTGGTGAAAGCGGCGTACGCCGCCGGGCTGGAGGTCTACAGCGAACCGGAGCTGGCCTGGCGGCTGCGCGGCCCGCAGGCGCCGCCCTGGCTGGCGGTGACCGGCACCAACGGTAAGACCACCACGGTCACCATGCTGGCGGCGATCCTGCGCGCGGCCGGGCGCCGCGCCGCCGCGGTGGGCAACATCGGCACCGCCCTGGTCGACCTCCCCCCGGACGCCTACGAGGTGCTCGCGGTGGAGCTCTCCAGCCAGCAGCTGCACTGGTCCCACCGGCTCGCCCCGGCGGCGGGCGCGATCCTCAACCTCGCGCCCGACCACCTGGAGTGGCACGGCGACTTCGACGCCTACGTCACCGCCAAGACCGCGATCTGGCGCTCCGGTATCGCGGTGGGCAACCTGGACGATCCCCGGGTGGCACGGCTGCTGCCGGCCGGTGGCATCGGATTCACCCTGCGGGCGCCGCGAGCGGGCCAGCTCGGCGTGGTGGACGGTGTGCTGGTGGACGCGGTCGCCACCGAGCCGGTCCCGCTGCTGGAGGTGGCCGCGGTGCGGCCGCCCGGGGCGCACAATGTGGCCAACGCACTCGCCGCGGCGGCGCTCGCCCGGTGGTACGGGGTACCGGCCCGGGCGGTCGCCGATGGCCTGGCCGGCTACCAGCCGGAGCCGCACCGCAACGCACCGGTCGCCACCATCGACGGAGTGACCTGGGTGGACGACAGCAAGGCCACCAACCCGCATGCGGCGCTGGCGTCCCTGTCGGCCTATCCCCGGGTGGTGTGGGTCGCCGGTGGCCAGCTCAAGGGCGTGGACGTCACCGACCTGGTGCGCCAGGTAGCCGATCGCCTGGTGGGGGTGGTGCTGCTCGGCGTGGACCGGGCCTCGCTCGCCGCGGCGCTAGCGCGACACGCCCCGCGGGTGCCGGTGGTGGAGGTCGCCAGCACCGATGATGGAGCCATGGGGGAGGTGGTCCGCGCCGCCGCGACCCTGGCGGCCCCGGGTGACACCGTGCTGCTCGCGCCGGCGGCGGCGTCGCGGGATATGTTCAGCGGGTACGCCGCGCGGGGCGAGGCGTTCGCCGCCGCGGTGCGCGCCCAGGGTGCCGGCCGGTGACCGCGCCCACCGCCCGGGCGCTCGGGCTGCTGCACGGCCTGCTGGCCCGCCCTCTCGCCTCCTACCACCTGTTGCTGGCCAGTTCCGGCCTGCTGCTGGTGATCGGCCTGACCATGGTGTTCTCGGCCACCAGCGTGGAGGCGTACGCCACCGGCGGCAGTGCCTTTGCCGCCATCGCCGAGCAGGCGAGCTACGCGCTGGTGGGGCTGGCGGCGTTCTGGCTCTGCCAGCGGCTGCCGGTGCGTACCCTGCGGGTGCTCGCCCTGCCGCTGCTGCTGGTGGCGTTCGTGTTGCAGGGGGCCCTGGCGGTGGTGGCGCTGCTGCACGGCGCCGAGCTGATCGCAGAGCCGCGGCTGGGGCCGGTGGTGTCCAATCTGCAGTGGCTGCGGGTGGGTGGGCTCTCGGTCCAGCCCTCCGAACTGGCCAAGCTGGCGCTGGTGCTGTGGGTGGCGGACGTGTTCGCGCGCAAAGGTGCCCGGCTCGCGGACTGGCGCGAGCTGGCGCGCCCGCTCTTCCCGGTGGCCGGCCTGATGCTGCTGCTGGTCGGCTACCACGACCTCGGCACCGCCCTGGTGCTGGCGGTCCTGCTGGTCGGCATGATGTGGGCGGCCGGCATCCGGCTGCGCGTGTTCGGGGCGCTGGGTCTGCTCGCCGGCATCGGCGTGGCCCTGCTGGTGCTGGCGCAGCGGGACTACCGGCTGGAACGGTTCACCGCCTTTCTCGACCCCGAGTGCAACCAGATGGTGGAGTGCTACCAGGCGATCCAGGGCCGCCGGGCCCTGGCCGACGGCGGCTGGTTCGGGGTGGGGCTGGGCAGCGCCAGCTACAAGTGGGGCTGGCTGCCGGCCGGGCACAACGACTTCATCTTCGCGGTCATCGGCGAGGAGCTGGGGGTGGTCGGCTGCCTGGTGGTGATCGCGCTGTTCGCGGTGCTGGCCTACACCGGGCTGCGGATCGCCCGCCGGGTGGGGGTGGGGATCGGTGGCAAGGGTGGGAGGGTGCCGGAGGCCGACCGGTTCCGGCGGCTGGTCGCCGCCGGGGTGGTCGCGTGGCTGGTCGGGCAGACCGTGATCAACATTGGGGGCGTGGTGGGGCTGTTGCCGATCACCGGGCTGCCGCTGCCGTTCATCTCCGCCGGCGGCAGCGCCCTGGTGGTGACCCTGGCGGCGGTGGGGATGCTGGCCGCGTTCGCCCGGGCGGAGCCGGCCGCCGCGCGGGCCCTGCACGCGCGCCCACCGGCGCGCTGGGTCCAGCTACTCTGGGCGCCGTTGCCGCCGCTTCCCAAGCCGAAGCCGCATTCCAAGCCGAAGGAGAAGACCAGTGAGCGCAGCCAGCGTGCGACGAGCCGGTGACCGGTGGGCGCCCGGAGGACCGGGCGCCGCGAGACCGGGGGCCGCGGGACCGGGCGGGGCGAGGCCCGGCGCGGCGACGCCGGGCGGGGGAGGAGCCGGCCGGGCGCGGCCGTGGGGGGTGCGATGACCGAGTCGCTACGATCCGTGGTCCTCGCCGGGGGCGGCACCGGTGGCCACGTCTTCCCCCTGCTCGCCTTCGCCGACTGCCTGCGCCGGCACGACCCGGACATCCGGATCACCTGCCTGGGCACGCCCCGCGGACTGGAGAACGAGCTGATCCCGCCGCGGGGGTACGAACTGCGGCACGTACCCGCCTACCAGCTGCCCCGTGCCATCAACCTGAACCTGGTGCGCACCCCGGACCGGATGTGGCGGGCCGCCCGGGTCGCCGGCCGGATCCTGGACGAGGTCGGCGCGCAGGTGGTGGTGGGCTTCGGCGGCTACGTCTCGGTGCCGGCGTACCTGGCCGCCTGGCGGCGGGAGCTACCCTCGGTGATCCACGAGGTGAACGTGCCGCCGGGGGTGGCGAACCGGCTGGCGATGAAGTTGACCCCGCACGTGGCGGTCGGCTTCCCCCACCAGGTGACCGAGTCGCGGCAACTGCGCAACGCCCGGGTGGTGGGGGTGCCGCTGCGGCGGTCGATCGCCACTCTGGACCGCGCCGCCCGCCGGGCCGAGGCCCGGGAACGGTTCGGGCTGCGCCCGGACGCGCCGGTGCTGTTCGTGTTCGGCGCCTCCCAGGGCGCCCGGACGATCAACCTGGCGATGGCCGGCGCGGCCAAGGCGGTGAGTGCCGCCGGAGTGCAGGTGCTGCACATCATCGGCGCCCGCAACGAGGATGTTGAGATCCCGCCCGACCTGCCGATGCCGTATGTGAAGATGAAGTTTCTGGACGAGATGGAGCTGGGCTACGCCGCCGCCGATCTCGTGCTCTCCCGGGGAGGCGCCATGACCTGCGCGGAGCTGGCCGCGGTCGGGTTGCCCGCGGTCTACGTGCCCTACCCGCACAGCAACCAGGAGCAGCGCCGCAACGCGCTCCCGGTGGTGCGGGCCGGCGGCGGTCTGCTGGTCGACGATGCGGACCTGAGTCCGGAGTGGATCGAGAAGCACGTGGTGCCGCTCATCCAGGACCCGGGGAAACTGGCGGCGATGGGGGAGGCGGCCGCCGGGTACGGCCGGCGGGACGGCGATGAGGCCCTGCGGGAGTTCGTGTTGGAGGTGGTGCCCTCGTGAGCGGAGCTGACCTGCGTCACGCATCGGAGGAGCCGACCCTCACCGCCGAGCAGCTCGGCACGGTGCACCTGATCGGGGTGGGCGGCGTCGGCATGAGCGGCCTGGCCCGCCTGCTGCTGACCCGGGGCATCCCGGTGACCGGCAGCGAACTGCGCGAGTGGCCCGCGCTGGCGTCCCTGCGTGCGCTGGGTGGCACCATCCACATGGACCACCGGCCGTCCAACCTCGACGGCGTGGACACAGTGGTCTACTCCACCGCGATCCCGGCCGACCACGTGGAGCTGGTGGAGGCCCGCCGCCGAGGGCTGCGGGTGCTGCACCGCTCGGAAGCGCTGGTGGCGGCGATGACGGGCAAGCTGGGGGTCGCGGTGAGCGGCACCCACGGCAAGACGACCACCACCTCGATGCTGACGTTCGTGCTCCAGCACGCCGGTTTGGACCCCTCGTTCGTGATCGGCGGAGAGATCGCCGAGAGCGGCGGGGCCCACCACGGCACCGGGCAGCACTTCGTGGTGGAGGCCGATGAGGCGGACCGGTCGTTCCTGCGCTACCGGCCGCACGTCTCGGTCATCACCAACGTCGACGCCGACCATCTCAACACCTTCCGGGACCTGGACGGGCTGACCGAGGCGTTCGGGGAGTTCGCCCGCACGACCGCCCCGGAGGGGTTCCTGGTCACCTGCGCGGACGACCCGCGCCTGGTCGCGCTCACCGCCCAGCTGCGCGCCGAGGGCCGGACCGTCTACACCTACGGCGAGGCCGACACCGCCGACCTGCGGCTGGACGAGGTCACCTCCAGCGTCAGAGGGGTCAGCTACACCGCGTACCTGGACGGGGCGCGACTGGGCACGGTGACGCTCCCGGTGCCCGGCGCCCACCTCGGCCTCAACAGCGCGGCCGCGGTGCTGGTAGCGCTGAAGCTGGGGGTCGACTTCGACGCGGTCGCCGCCGGGCTGGCCGCCTTCCCCGGGGTGCGGCGCCGGTTTGAGCTGAAGGGCACCGCGGCCGGGGTACGCGTCTACGACGAGTACGCCTACCACCCCACCGCGATCCGGCTCGCGCTGGAGACGCTGCGGGAAGTGGCCCGCCCCGGCCGGTTGATCGTGGTGTTCCAGCCGTTCCGGCTCTACCGCACCCTCGGCCTGCAGTCGGAGCTCGCCGAGGCGTTGGCGATCGCGGACGAGGTGGTGGTGCTGGAGGTGTTCGCCCCCGGCGAGGTGCGCGCCCCCGGCGAGGGTGGGGTGGCGTTGACCGCCGCCATCGACCTGCCGCCGGAGCGCAAGGTGTTCGAACCGGCGTGGGACCGGCTGCCCGCCGAGGTGGCGGCCCGGGCCCGGCGCGGCGATGTGGTGGTCACGCTCGGTGCTCCGCCGATCTCCCTGCTCGGCGAGGAGCTGCTGGCAGCGCTGGCCGCTGCGGCAGGGGGCGACGGGCCGGCCGATGGCCCGTCGGCGGCTACCCCGGCACCGGACCGCGCCCGCTCATGACCCCACCGCCCGGCGACCACACGACACCCACCGGGTGGCGGCTGGTGCGGGCGGGCACCGACGCGGTGCCGGCGTGGGTACGGCAGTTCTTCCAGATCCGCCGCCCTGGTGTGCGCCGGCGGCGCTGGCTGACGGTGGTAGCGGTGCTGGCCCTGACCGGGCTCACCGGCTGGCTACTCGCGGCCACACCCTTGCTCGCCGTGCAGGAGGTGCGGGTCACCGGCACCACCATCCTCTCCCCGGCGCAGGTACGGGAGGTGGTGGCGGTGCCCGAGCAGACTCCGCTGTTGCGGGTGCCGGTGGACGAGGTGGCCGACCGGGTACGCGGGCTGGCTGCGGTGGCGCGGGTAGAGGTGTACCGGGAGTGGCCGGACACACTGGTCGTGGAGATCGTGGAGCGGGTGCCGGCCGCCGCGGTGCGCGACGGTGATCGGTTCACTTTGATCGATCAGGAGGGAGTGGCCTTCCACACCGTGGCCAACCCGCCGGCGGAGCTGCCAGTGGTGGAGCTGACCGGAACGGTCAACGAGGACCGGGCCGTGCGGGCCGCGCTGGTGGTGTTGGCCGCGCTCACCCCGCCGCTGCGCGCACAGCTCACGACGTTGACTGTGGCTGGACCGGCGAGCATCGAATTATCGCTGGAGACCGGACAGACTGTCCGGTGGGGCGACGAGACCGCCAGTGAGGACAAGGCCCGGGTGGCCACCGTGTTGTTAGATCACGAAGTGCTACGAGAGCAGGGGCTCAGCGTGATCGACGTCAGCACGCCGGAGGTGGTGGCGGTCCGCTGACGCCGTACCCGGCGACACGCCCGGACCGCCTGCTGCGAAGTTCCCGGGACGTGGGCGCCTACCCTGCTCAGAGGGTGGACTCTCGCGTGGGCTTGATAGCGTGCGAGTCGCCTCGGTCGCAGCGGGTCACGTCCGCGCCGGGCGGTGCCCGCCTAAGAGGCGCGGCTGCGCGGGCCCGGCGCCCGAGCGGACCGAGCGGGAGAAGCAGGGAGGGCTGACCGGTGACGCATCCGCACAACTATCTTGCGGTGATCAAGGTGGTCGGCATCGGCGGTGGCGGCGTCAACGCCGTCAACCGGATGATCGAGGTCGGGCTCAAGGGGGTCGAGTTCATCGCCATCAACACCGACGCGCAGGCCCTGTTGATGAGCGACGCCGACGTCAAGCTCGATGTGGGCCGGGAGCTGACGCGCGGGCTGGGCGCCGGCGCCGACCCGGAGGTGGGCAAGAACGCCGCGGAGGACCACCGCGACGAGATCGAAGAGGTCCTCAAGGGAGCGGACATGGTGTTCGTGACCTGCGGCGAGGGCGGCGGTACCGGCACCGGCGGGGCTCCGGTAGTGGCGAACATCGCCCGCAAGCTGGGGGCGCTGACCATCGGCGTGGTGACCCGGCCGTTCTCGTTCGAGGGCAAGCGGCGCCAGGTGCAGGCCGAGGCCGGCATCGAGGAGTTGCGCAACCAGTGCGACACCCTGATCGTCATCCCCAACGACCGGTTGCTGGCCCTGGGCGACCGCGGCATCAGCATGATGGACGCCTTCCGGCAGGCCGACCAGGTGCTGCTCTCCGGTGTCCAGGGCATCACTGACCTGATCACCACGCCGGGCCTGATCAACCTGGACTTCGCTGACGTCAAGAGCGTCATGAGCGGTGCCGGCAGCGCGCTCATGGGAATCGGCAGCGCCCGCGGGGACAACCGGTCGGTGGAGGCGGCCGAGTCCGCCATCTCCAGCCCGCTGCTGGAGCAGAGCATGGATGGCGCCCGGGGGGTGCTGCTCTCCATCGCCGGCGGCTCCGACCTGGGGCTGTTCGAGATAAACGACGCGGCGCAGCTCGTCACCGATGCGGCCCACCCGGAGGCCAACATCATCTTCGGGGCGGTGATCGATGACTCGCTCGGCGACGAGGTACGCGTGACCGTGATCGCCGCCGGGTTCGACGGAGGTACCCCAGCGTACAAGCCGGCGGAGCTGCGCCGGCCCACCCCGCCCGCCCCGCCGGAGCGCCCGGTGACGCCGGCCGGCCAGGGCACGCCCGCCGCTGCCCCGCCGCCGCGCCGCGTACTCTTCGATGACGTGGACGTGCCCGACTTCCTGAAGAACGGATCTTGACTACCGAGGCGATGACCGCGCGCCGAGCGGAGCTGGCCGACAATTTGGAGCGGGTACGGGCGCGGATCGCCGCGGCCTGTGCCGCCGCCGGCCGCGACCCGGCGGAGCTGACGCTGGTCGCGGTGACCAAGACCTACCCCGCCGCGGACGTCATCCACCTCGCCGCGCTGGGCGTTCAGGACATCGGGGAGAACCGCGACCAGGAGGCGGCCCCCAAGGCGGCCGAGGTCGCCCGCGCGGGGGTGGCGGTGCGCTGGCACTTCGTGGGTCGCCTGCAGCGCAACAAGTGCCGGTCGGTGGCGCGGTACGCCGACCTCGTCCACTCGGTGGACAGCGTCCGGCTCGCCGCCGCGCTCGGCCGGGCCGCCGCGCAGGAGCGCGACCGGCCACTGGAGGTGCTCGTGCAGGTGAGCCTGGACGGGGCGCCCGGCCGGGGTGGCGCGGTCGCCGACGAGGTGCCCGCGGTGGCCCGGGCCGTCGCCGCGGAGCCGGCGCTGCGGCTGCGCGGGGTGATGGCGGTGGCGCCGCTGGCGTGGCGACCGGAGGATGCCTTCGCCCGTCTCGGCGAGGTCGCCGCCCAGATCCGGGCCGAGTATCCGCAGGCAGAGGTGGTCTCGGCCGGGATGAGCGCCGATCTGGAGGCGGCGGTGGCCGCTGGCGCGACACACCTACGGATCGGAAGCGGACTGCTCGGGGAGCGTCCAATGCTGCGCTAACCTGGCACTGACGACCTAGAATTACACGGATGTCATTCCGCCGAGGGGGGACGAGGTCGTCCAGGGAGGGGGTCGTGATGGGTGAGGGCCGTCAGCGGGACGCAACGCGCCGCCGGCACGTGGCGCCGGGGCAGCGGCGGCCGTCAGCAGATCTCCGCCCCCGCTGTCGCAGGGGGGCGACCGGTGGGCGGGCGGGGGGCGGCGACCTGATCCCCGCAGCCTGGCCAGGCGGTCGGCGGCCTGGGCGGAGGTAGCGGCATGGGCGTCATGCGACGTGCGGGGGTATGGCTGGGGCTGGTCGAGGACGACGAGGGTTACGACGAGACCGGAGCCGGCGAGTGGGGCGATCCGCCGCCGCGGGAGCGGGCGCGCGGGCGCCGGCGCTACCGTGACGACTACCACGAGGACGACGACGGGGCCGACTTCCCGCCTCACCGGGCCGCGGAGCCGCGGTCCCGCGCACCGGAGGTGGACGACCTGCCGCCGCCCTCCCGCAGCCTGCTCTCCCAGCGGGTCGCGCAGCGCCGCGCGGAGCGGGATCTGCGCGAGCGGGAGGTCCCACGTGAGCGGGAGATCCCGCGCGAGCGGGACAATGTGCGTCCTATCACACGCGATTCCAACGTGAGCTACCTCACCGACGAGAACCTGGCGTTGGCACCGCGGGTACACGCGCCGGAACGCCCCGTGGTGGTGCCGGAGGAGGAGCGGCGGTACCAGATCACCACCCTGCACCCGACCAGCTTCCGGGACGCCCGCACGATCGGCGAGCACTTCCGGGAGGGTACTCCGGTGATCATGGATCTGACCGAAATGGACGAGGCGGACGCCCGCCGCCTGGTCGATTTCGGAGCCGGTCTGGCGCTGGGTCTGCGCGGTACGATGGAGCGCGTGACCAACCGGGTGTTTCTCCTCTCACCGGCGAACGTCCAGGTCACCGCGGAAGACAAGGCCAAGATCGCGGACGGCGACTTCTTCCCGCAGCGTTGATTCAGCAGCGTCAACCCGACCGAGGGACACCACCGTGAGCGGCGTCGTGCTCGTGTTGCAGGTCTTCTACGTCCTGCTCTACCTCTTCATCCTGGTCATGTTCGCCCGGTTCGTGATGAGCTGGGTCCTGGCGTACGGGCGACGCTGGCAGCCCGGTCGGGCGGCCTCGGCCACGCTCGAATCCGTGTGGAGCGTCACTGATCCGCCCTTGAAAGCGTTGAGGCGGGTGATCCCCCCGCTGCGGATTGGTAACGTGAGCTTGGACCTTGCCGCGCTACTGCTGCTGGTTATCCTGTTCGTGTTGCTCAACGTGGTAGGGAGTCTGATCGAGAGTCTGGGTCCGTAGGCTCATGATCAGCGACCACGCTGTCGCACTTGACCAGAGGAGTTTCGATGCCGCTAACCCCGGCTGACGTTCATAATGTCGCCTTCAAGAAGCCCCCGATCGGCAAGCGAGGGTACGACGAAGAGGAGGTCGACGCCTTCCTGGACGAGGTCGAGCGCGAGCTGGCGCGCCTCATCGAGGAGAACAGCGAGCTTCGCGCCAGCCTCGAGCGCGGCGGTGGTGGTCGCGGGATGGGCGGAGACCCCCGCCTGGCCCAGGAGAACGCCGAACTGAAGGCCCAGCTCGACCGGCTGCAGCGGGACAAGGCCGCGGCCGAGCAGCATGCCCGCGCTATGCAGAGCGAGCTGGAGCAGATCCGCGCCGGCGGCGATGCGGTGGGGCCGGACGGGGAGCAGCAGGCGCTGCGGGTGCTGATGATGGCGCAGCGCACCGCTGACGATCACGTCTCTGACGCCCGCCGCGAAGCCGACAAGCTGCTCTCCGAGGCGCGCGCGCAGGCCGAGGAGCTGACCCGGGAAGCGCGCAGCAAGGCTGAGGCACTGGAGCGGGACGCGCGTCAGCGCCACCAGGAGGCGATGGGCGGGCTCGACGCTAAGCGCACCGCGTTGCAGAAGCACATCGAGGAGCTCAAGCAGTTCGAGCGGGAGTACCGCACCCGCCTCAAGGCGTACCTCGAGAGCCAGCTCCGCGACCTTGAAGGGCGCGGGCAAGGTCTGGAGGTCGAGATGAACCGGACCGAGGGGGCCCGCTCCAGCGGTGGCAGCGCCCTGGCCGGTGCCGGAGCATACTGACGCGGGAAACCGCTGATCCCGCCGGAGAGTCCCCCTCACCCAGTACCGAGCCACCCCGCCGGATGCCGGGAGTAGCGCGTTGTGATCGCCGGAAGCCTGGTTCTCATCGCCGGTGCGGTGGTGTTGCTGGTGGCAGGCTTGGGCTTGTCGTCGACGGCCCTGCTGGGGGGCTCCATCGCGGCCAGTGTGCTGGCCGCGCTGGTCCTGGTCGTGGGCGCCCGCTGGAGCCCGCCGGGCCGCTCGCCGGTCCGGCACCACCCGCACCGGCGGCGTAGCCCCGCGCGCGCCGAGCGTCGCCGCGGCGCCGCCGCCTCCGCATCCGGGGCGTACACGCGGGAGGGTGCCACCCGGGGTGGGCGGGCCGAGCCGCCCGCGGAGGACGGCGCTGCGCGGGGCAGGCCGGCCGGCGGGTCGCCCGCGGAGGACCGCGCCCCGGCGGCGACCGCGACCATCGCCGCGCCCGTGCCCGCCCAGCCCGGGACGCGCGCTGGCGCCCCGGCGTCCCCGGACCACCCGCCCGCAGCGGGCTCGTCTCGGGCAGACGCGGGCCCGCCGGCGGCGGTAGCCGGCGTGGCGGGGGACACCTCCGCCGTCGACCCGATCGACGGGCTCGACGACGATGCCGGCGATCTCGACGCGGACCCCCCGGACGAACCGGCGCCGCAGCTGGTCTCCGCCGCCGACGTGGCCCGGGTGGCCCGGCTGACCACTGAGGTGCTGGTGGTGGATGGCCGTCCGCGCTACCACCTCGCCGGATGCGTGCACCTGCTCGGCCGGCAGAGCGAGCCGCTACCGGTCGGGGAGGCTGTGCAACTCGGCTTCACGCCGTGCAGCCTGTGCGAGCCCGATAGCGCGCTGCTCGCCGACGTCCGCCGCGGGTGACGACCGCCGCACCGGCGCGGCCCCGTTATCGCGTAGATTGTCCCTGGTCGACGAAGGGTCGGGGATGGTGACGATCGCGGTGCGCGTCAAGCCGGGCGCCTCACGTACCCGGGTCGGTGGCCACCACGACGGTCCGCATGGTCCGGCGCTGGTGATCGCGGTGACCGCACCCGCGGTCGGGGGCCGGGCGACCGAGGCCGCTCGGCGCGCCCTGGCGGAGGCGCTCGGGGTCCGCCGCTCCGCGGTGGCGTTGCGGACCGGCGCGGCCAGCCGCGACAAGCTGTTCACGGTCGACGCCGACCCCACCGAGGTCGCCGACCGGCTCAGCGCGCTGCGCGCAGACCCCCGTTGACCGTCCGCGGGGTCGGTTGATCCGGCGCCGGCCCGGCAGGCGGGTTTGGTCGACGCCGGGGTCCGCGGTCGGGGCGCCGGGCGGGAAAGTGGACGCACCGCTGCGGGTGCCGCCGGCTGGCCGGCCGACGAGCCGAGTACGGCCGGATGAGCGGTATGGGTCGGCCGAACGGCTGATGGCAATGCCGGCGAATCCGGATAACTCCGGATAAAAAACTGTGCGAGATCCGCTCGGATAGCGTGGCACAGTTGTCGTTGTCCGGTACGTTCCGTATCCTTGCGAACCTCTGGAGTGCGCGGCAGCCGCCGCGCGCCTGTTTCGTATCTGGGGGATGCGAGGCCAGGCGGGCGCGGGCGGTGCGCACCGCAGCCAAGGGAGCGACGATGGCGAAGGCAGCTCAGACCACCAAGACCAGTGCCAAGAAGCCGGCCACCAAGAAGGCGAGCGCCAAGGCGGACCCGAAGGTGACCGGTAAGGCGGGGACCAAGACCGCCGCCGGCCGCGGTGCCGGTGGGGCCGGTAAGCACACCCGCACCGCCGCGGAGACCGAACGCATCCGCGCCGCTCTCGTCGCTCGTCGCGAGGAGCTCCGGAGGGAGTACCAGCAGCACGTCGCCGACATCACGGAGCTGCAGCGGGACCGGTTCACCGACACCGCCGGTGACGACCAGGCCGACACCGGCAGTAAGACCTTCGAGCGCGAGCAGGAGATCTCCCTAGCCAACAGCATTCTGGAGCGCAGCAACCAGGTCGAGCGGGCGTTGGAGCGGCTGGACGAGGGTAGCTACGGCTGGTGTGAGCGCTGCGGAGACCCGATCCCGGTGGAGCGGCTGGCGGCGTTCCCCTCGGCTACCCTGTGCGTGAAGTGCAAGCAGCTGGAGGAACGACGCTGAGCGAGACCGGGCGGGGCCGCGCCGCGGGGCGCGCCGTCGCGCTCCTGGCCGGGCTGGCCGGCGGGGTGGTCCTGCTCGATCAGGTCACCAAGCAGCTCGCGGTCGCGCACCTGGCCGGCGCCGAACCGGTGCGCCTGCTCGGCGGGGCGGTCTACCTGGTCTACACCACCAACAGCGGCGCCGCGTTCGGCCTCGGTCGCTCCCACACCTACCTCTTCGCCGTGATCGCGTTCGCCGTGATCGGCTGGATCGCGTGGATGGCGAGGCGGCTGCGGTCACTGCCCTGGGCGGTGGCGTTAGGGCTGCTGACCGCCGGAGCGGCCGGTAACCTGCTGGACCGGCTCTTCCGGGAGCCGGGTCCGTTCCGGGGCCGGGTGGTCGACATGATCAGCGTCTTCGCCCCCGACGGCAGCGTCTTCCCGGTCTTCAACGTCGCCGACTCGGCGCTGACCATCGGGGTCGTGATCGCGCTCTGGCTGGAGCTGAGCGGTCGCCACCGCGACGGCACCCCCCGCCGGTCGGCCCCGTCCGCGGACACCCTGGTGGAAGGGCGGTAGTGGACCGCACCAGGGCCTTGCCGGTGCCGGACGGGCTGGACGGTAGCCGGTTGGACGTCGCCATCGCACGGTTGTTCGGCCTGTCGCGCAGCACCGCGGCGGCGCTGGTGGAGGCCGGGGAGGCCCGGGTGGACGGCGCGCCCCGGTCCAAGTCCGACCGGATCGCCGCCGGGGCCTGGCTGGAGGTGACGCTGCCGCCGCCACCGGTTCCGGCGGCCCCGCCGCCGGAACCGGTGGCGGGGCTGAAGGTCATCTACGACGACCAGGACATCGTGGTGGTGGACAAACCGGCCGGGGTCGCCGCGCACCCGAGCCCAGGCTGGGACGGGCCCACCGTGGTCGGTGGGCTGGCCGCGGCCGGGTACACCATCGCCACCAGCGGCGCCGCCGAACGGCAGGGCGTGGTGCACCGGCTCGACGTCGGCACCAGCGGGGTGATGGTGGTCGCCAAGAGCGAGCGCGCCTACTCCGCGCTCAAGCGGGCGTTCAAGGCCCGGGAGGTGGAGAAGCGGTACCACGCGGTGGTGCAGGGCCAGCTCGACCCGCTGCGCGGTACCATCGACGCGCCGATCGATCGGCATCCGCGCCACGACGGGCGGTGGGCGGTGGTCTCCGGCGGCCGGCCGAGCATCACCCACTACGACACCCTGGAGGCGTTCCCCGCGGCGAGCCTGCTCGACATCCGCCTGGAGACCGGGCGTACCCACCAGATCCGGGTGCACCTGGCGGCGCTGCGGCATCCCTGCGTGGGTGACCTCGCCTACGGCGCCGACCCGGTACTGGCCGACCGGCTGGGTCTGCGGCGCCAGTGGTTGCATGCCCGGCAGTTAGGGTTCACCCACCCCGGGTCGGCCGAACGGGTCAGCTTCACCAGCGAGTACCCGACAGATCTGGCCGCTGCGCTGGAGATTCTGCGGGCAGGCCGGTAGGCCCGCGATGGGTGACCGGGCTAGCCTGTCAGGACACGGTTACCAGCGGCACCCGACCGAGCCAGGGGAGGGGGAGCGTGGAGCGTACCGGGACCTGGGGCCAGCCCGCCGAGCCGACCCCGCGCTGGCGGTCGCTGCTGGACCGCGCCCTGCTCGGGCGCAGTGACGAGTACCACCAGGTGCGGCCGGTGAGTTCGGCCGGACCTACCGTGGACGGGCGCTCCAGGTACCATCGTGGACAGATCGAGTGGCGGCAGGCGGCCCCGCCGGACGAGCCGACCGCCTGGGCGATGGCCACCCTGCGCCAGGAGCTGCCCCGCCCGCTGGTGGTGGCGTTCGCCAACCCCAAGGGCGGTGTCCACAAGACCACCGCCACCGCCCTCACCGCGGCCGCGATCGGCAGCGTACGCGGCCGGGGCGTGGTGGCGTGGGACGACAACGAGTTGCGCGGCACCCTGGGGCTGCGGGCCGGCAGCGCCCGGCACGCCCGGACCATCCGGCACCTCGTCGCCGACCTGGCCGAGGTGGAGGCGACCAGCGGCCTGGAGCTGGCCGACCGGGTGGACGACTACCTGCGGCACGCCGCGGACGGCACCTACGACGTGCTGGCCGGCGAGGAGAACCCGCGGTTCGCCCAGCGGCTGGACCAGTACACCGTGCGCCGGGTGCTGGAGCTGTTGTGCCGCACCCACGACGTGATCTGCGTGGACACCGGCAACAACGTGGAGAGCCCGAACTGGCGTACCGTGCTGCAGGCCGCCGACCAGCTGGTGGTCACCACGGTGCCCCGCGAAGACGCCGCGTTCACCGCCGACTGGATGCTCGACCTGCTCCACGAGAACGGCCTGGGTGCCCTCGCGGCGCGGGCGGTGACCCTGCTCTCCTGCGCCACGCCCGGCCACCCGCCGCTGCTGGACGATCTGCGGGCGCACTTCGCCAGCCGGACCCGGGCGGTGGCGGTGGTGCCGTACGACCCGGCGCTGGAGAGCGGCTCGGCGATCGAGCCCACCGCGCTGCACCCGGCCACCAAGCGGGCCTGGTTGACCGCGGCCGCCACCATCCTGGACGCCGCCCTGCGGTAGGTGCCGGCCGGCGCGCCCGGGTGGTGCTCCCCTACGGTCTCACCTGCGGACTAGGCTCAGTGCGGGTCAGTGGAGGGAGCTGCGTGAGTCGGTCGTTTGTGCACCTGCACGTTCACACCGAGTACTCGATGCTCGACGGGGCCGCCCGGCTCGGTCACCTCTTCGCCGAGGTCGGCCGGCACCGCATGCCGGCGGTGGCGATGACCGACCACGGCAACATGTACGGCGCGTACGACTTCTTCCAGCAGGCGAGAGCCAGCGGGATCAAGCCGATCATCGGCATCGAGGCGTACGTGGCCCCGGAGTCACGCTTCCTCAAGCGCCCGGTCATGTGGGGGGAGCCCCACCAGCGCGAGGACGACGTCTCCGGCGGCGGCGCGTACACCCACCTGACGCTGCTGGCGGAGACCGCGGAGGGCCTGCGCAACCTGTTCCGGCTCTCCTCCCTCGCCTCGATCGAAGGGCACTACCAGAAACCCCGCATGGACCGGGAGCTGCTCTCCCGGTACGCCGACGGCGTGATCGCCACCACCGGGTGCCCGAGCGGGGAGACCCAGACCCGGCTGCGGCTGGGGCAGTACGACGAGGCGGTGCGCGCCACCGGGGAGCTGCGCGACATCTTCGGCCCGGACCGCTTCTTCCTGGAGTTGATGGACCACGGGATCGAGATCGAGCGCCGGGTCCGCGACGACCTGCTGCGGCTGGCCAAGGAGCTGAACCTGCCGCCGCTGGTCACCAACGACTCCCACTACGTGGTGCATGACGACGCCACCGCCCACGAGGCGCTGCTCTGCGTGCAGACCGGCAAGACCCTCGCCGACCCGAACCGGTTCAAGCTCGACGGTGGCGGCTACTACATCAAGTCCCCCGCCGAGATGCGGGCCATGTGGGACTCCGACCTGGCCGAGGGGTGCGACAACACGCTGCTGGTGGCCGAGCGGGTGGGCGACTACGGCGAGGTCTTCGCCCACCGGGACCTGATGCCGCGCTTCGAGGTGCCGCCGGGGCACACCGAGGAGACCTGGCTGCGGGCCGAGGTGCACCGCGGGCTGCGGGAGCGGTTCCCCGGTGGCGTGCCCGAGACCCACACCGCCCAGGCCGAGTACGAGCTGAACGTCATCTGCCAGATGGGCTTTCCGGGGTACTTCCTGGTCGTGGCCGACCTGTGCCGGCACGCCCGGGAGGTCGGCATCCGGGTGGGTCCCGGTCGCGGGTCGGCCGCCGGCTCGATGGTCGCGTACGCGTTGGGCATCACCGAACTGGATCCGCTGCGGCACGGGCTGAGCTTCGAGCGGTTCCTCAACCCCGAGCGGGTCACCATGCCCGACATCGACCTGGACTTCGACGAGCGTCGGCGCGGGGACATGATCCGCTACGCCACGGAGAAGTACGGCGAGGAGCGGGTCGCCCAGATCATCACCTACGGCACGATCAAGGCGAAGGCCGCGATCAAGGACGCGTGCCGGGTGCTCGGCTACCCGTATGCCCTCGGCGACCGGATGACCAAGGCCATGCCGCCGCCGGTGATGGGCAAGGACATCCCGCTCTCGGGGATCTTCGACCCGAAGCATCCCCGGTATCCGGAGGCGGCCGAGTTCCGCGCCCTGTGTGAGGCGGAGCCGGACGCGGCGAAGGTGGTGGATACCGCCCGGGGTCTGGAGGGCCTGATCCGCCAGGCCGGGGTGCACGCCGCCGGGGTGATCCTCTCCCGCGAGCCGCTGCTGGACGTCCTCCCGGTGTGGCGCCGGGAGGCTGACGGCGCCATCATCACCGGTTGGGACATGGGCGCCTGCGAGTCCATCGGGCTGCTCAAGATGGACTTCCTCGGCCTGCGCAACCTGACCGTGTTGGACGACTGCCTGGCGGCGATCGAGGCCAACCGGGGAGTGAAGATCGTCCTGGAGGAGCTGCCCCTGGACGACCGGCCCACCTACGACCTGCTCGCGCGCGGGGACACGCTGGGGGTCTTCCAGCTCGACGGCGGGCCGATGCGGGCCTTGCTGCGGGCGATGGCGCCGGACAACTTCGAGGACATCTCCGCGGTGCTGGCCCTCTACCGGCCCGGGCCGATGGGCGCCAACGCGCACAACGAGTACGCCGACCGTAAGAACGGCCGCAAGCCGGTGGTGCCGCTGCACCCGGAGCTGGCCGAGCCGCTGGCGGAGATCCTGGACGACACCTACGGCCTGATCGTCTATCAGGAGCAGGTGATGGCGATCGCACAGAAGGTCGCCGGCTACACCGCCGGGCAGGCCGACCTGCTGCGGCGCGCCATGGGCAAGAAGAAGAAGGAGATCCTGGACAAGGAGTTCGAGCCGTTCGCCGCGGGCATGCGGGAGCGGGGCTACTCCGATGACGCCATCAAGACGCTGTGGGACATCCTGGTCCCGTTCTCCGACTACGCGTTCAACAAGGCCCACACCGCCGGGTACGGGCTGGTCGCGTACTGGACCGCCTACCTGAAGGCGAACTACCCGGCGGAGTACCTCGCCGCGTTGCTGACCAGCGTCGCCGACGACAAGGAGAAGTCAGCGGTCTACCTGGCCGAGTGCCGCCGGATGGGGATCCGGGTGCTGCCGCCGGACGTCAACGCCTCCGGTGCCCGGTTCACCGCGGTCGGCGAGGATGTGCGGTTCGGGCTCGGCGCGGTGCGTAACGTCGGCGGCGGCGTGGTGGAGGCGATCCTGCGCGCCCGCCGGGAGAAGGGCGACTTCACCGACTTCTACGACTTTCTGCGCAAGGTCGACGCGGTGGTGTGCAACAAGCGCACCGTGGAGTCGCTGATCAAGGCGGGCGCATTCGACTCCCTCGGCCACTCACGGCGCGGGCTGCTGGCGGTGCACGCGGACGCGATCGACTCCTACCTGGAGGTCAAGCGCAACGAGGCGATGGGCCAGTTCGACCTGTTCGGCGGGGCGTTCGAGGAGGTAGGCGGTCCGGTAGCCGCGCCACCGATCCCGACCGAAGAATGGGATAAGTCGGATAAGTTGGCCTTCGAGCGGGAGATGCTGGGACTCTACGTCTCCGACCACCCGTTGCGCGGGGTCGAGCACGTGTTGGCGGCGAACGCCGACCACGCCATCCCGGCGCTGTTTGAGGAGGGGGTGGTGGCCGACGGCGCGGTGGTCAACCTGGCCGGCATCCTCTCCGGGGTCTCCCGCCGGGTCACCAAGCAGGGCAAGGCCTGGGCGTCGGCGACCCTGGAGGACCTCGCCGGTGGCGTGGAGGTGCTGTTCTTCCCGAACACCTACGAGCTGGTGGGCCAGTGGCTGGCCGAGGACGCGATCGTGATCGTACGCGGACGGGTGGACCGCCGCGACGAGCAGCCGCGGGTGTTCGCGATGGACCTCTCCATCCCGGATCTGACCGTGGCCGAGGGCACCCGGCCGGTGGTGCTGGCGGTTCCGGCGAACCGGTGCACCCCGCCGCTGGTGGAGAAGCTGCGGGAGGTGCTCACCAGCCATCCCGGTCCGGCGGAGGTCCACGTGAAGCTGATCAACGGCTCCCGGGCCACGCTGCTCCGGCTGACCCCGATGCGGGTCGATCCGACCACCGCCCTGATGGCCGACCTGAAGGCCCTGCTCGGTCCGACCGCGGTGGCCGCCTGACGCCTGCCGCGCAGCCCGGGCACCCGGGGCGGCGCCGCCGGTCGCGCCCGGGCTGACCCGCTCCGGTAGGTGGCTAGCTACGGAGCGTTTCGGTCCCGAGTCTGGTGGTAGTGGTGCTCCGTGCCGGCCATCGCCTGGCCGGCGACGGGGGGGTAGCGATGAGCAACCGGACTCGGATGGCGCTGGGCCTCGCCGGTGGTTATCTGCTCGGCCGTCGCCGCAAGGCAGGCTGGTTGTTGGCCGCTGTGGGCCTGGTCGCCTCGCGTGGCTTGGGGGCGGCGGTCAGCCGTCGCGGCACCGCGGCGCTCGACTCGTCGCCCGAGCTGAAGGAACTCACCGAGCAGGCTCGGCGGACGGCGATGGCGCTGATGGGCGGCCGGGTCGAGCAGCTCACCAACCGGATCCGCGCCACTACCGAGACGCTCCGGTCGGCCACGCCGGGCGCGCCGTCGAAGGCGGAGCCGGAGCAGCCCGAGGCTGAG
>DATGPS010000057.1:0-21377 GCA_035304685.1 Natronosporangium sp.
GTAGGTCTCGCGGTGGGCGCGGACGACTACCTCACCAAGCCGTTCTCGCCGCGGGAGTTGGCGGCGCGGGTGCACGCGCTGCTGCGGCGGGTGGAGCGCTTCCCGTCCTCGGGTGACCTGGCACCGATCCGGCTGGGCGACCTGGAGATCGACCCGGCCCAGCGCCGGGTGTGGCGCGCCGGGACGCCGGCCCACCTCACCCCGGCCGAGTTCGACCTGCTGGTACGCCTGGCCCGCCGGCCGCTGGTGGTCTTCACCCGGGAACACCTGCTCGCCTCCGGCGGTCGCAGTGTGGACACCCACGTCAAGGCGCTGCGCCGCAAGCTCGGCGCCGACCTGATCCGCACCGTGCACGGGGTCGGGTACGCGCTGGAGGTGCCCGCGTGAGCACGCTGGCGCACCGGTTGCGGGACACGCTGCCCCGCCCGCTGGACCCGTTCCGCTCCCTGAAGCTGAAGATCGGCATCCTGGTGGTGCTCGCGATCGCCGCCGCGGTCACGGTCTTCTGGTACGGCATCGGCTGGTGGCCCCCCACCACCACGTTGACCGCGTTCGCGGTCGCGCTGCTGGTTACCCAGGTACTGGCGCACGGCATGACCTCCCCGCTGCGGGAGATGACCGCCGCCGCCCGGGCGATGGCCCGGGGCGACTACTCCCGCCGGGTACGCGCCACTTCCCGGGACGAGGTCGGTGAACTCGCCCACGCGTTCAACCAGATGGCCGCAGACCTGGCCACCGCCGACCGGCAACGCCGCGAACTGATCGCGAACGTCTCGCACGAACTGCGTACCCCGATCTCGGCCCTGCAGGCACTGCTGGAGAACGCGGTGGACGGGGTGGCCCCAGCGGCCGGCCTGCTGCCGGCGGCGCTCGCCCAGACGCAGCGGCTGGGGCGGCTGGTGACCGAGCTACTCGATCTGTCCCGGCTGGACGCCGGGGTGACCCCCCTGCGACGGCGGGACCTGGCGGTGGCCGAGTTCCTCGCCGCGGTGGTGCGAGAGGCGGAGGTGACCACCGTCGGCTCCGGCCGGTCGGTCTCCTACCGGGTGGCGGTGTCCGCCCCCGGCTTGACGGTGGCCGCCGATCCGGAGCGGCTGCATCAGGTCTTCGCCAACCTGCTGGACAACGCGGCCCGGCACAGCCCGGCCGGCGGAACGGTCACCGTGGCGGCGTGCGGCGACGAGGACACTGTGGTCTTTGATGTCACCGACGAGGGCCCGGGCATCCCACCGGCCCAGCGGGCGAACGTGTTCGACCGGTTCACCCGCGGCGAGCGGGTCACCGGCGGTGGCACCGGCTTGGGCCTGGCGATCGCCCGGTGGGTGGTGGAGCTGCACGGCGGCACGATCGCGGTGCTGGACCCCACCACGCCGGCCGGCGGGCCGGGATGCCGGATCCGGGTGACCCTGCCGGTCACCGGCCCGCCTCGCCGGGGCCTCGATCTCTCTAGTCTGGATCTCTCTCGTCACACGACCCGCGACGGTCGGAAAGGATCACGATGACCGGGACTAGTCCCGCCAGCGAACCACCCTCCACGTCCGCGGAGAACCAGGAGAACGCAGCGCAGGCGGAGCAGGCGGAGCAGGCGGCCGCGACCGCGGAAGGCGCGACCACGCCGGGCGCCGGCGCCACCGGGATCGCCACCACGCCGAGCGCCGCAGCCGGCCCGGACGCGCCGGGCCCGGCGGCGCCAGGCGCCCCACCGGCGGCCGTGACGCCGGTGTGGCCCAGCCCGGCGGTGCCCGCCGGCGCGGCGCCGGCCTTCGCGGTCGCGGGCGGACTGCTCGCGGCCGGCCTGGTACCCCTGGGCTCCCCCGGCCTGGGTTGGCCGCTCGCCGGCATGGCGGTGGTCGCCGCGACCGCCGGCGGGCTCTGGAGCACCCTCGCCACCGCGGCCGTCCCCACGGCCCAGGCGCCGCCACCCGCCGCCGCGCCCTCGAGCGCGCGGCCGGGCCCTGCCGGTACCCCCCGGGCCCGGTGGGTGGAGAGCGCGGCCTGGGGCGTCGCCGTGATCGCGCTGCTGTCGGTCGGCGCGGTACGCGCGGCCGATTGGCTGTTCGCACTGTGCGTCTTCGCCGCCGCGGTCGCCGCGGTCCCGGCGGTCACCAGCGGCCGCAGCGTACGCGGGCTGCTGCTGAACGCGTTGCTGCTGCCGGCGGCGGCCGTGCGCGCCACCGGCTGGGCCTACCGCAGCGCCGCCGCGGTGCGCCAGCGGACCGTGGGCAACCTGCGGTTCGGCCTGACCCTGACCATCACCGCGGTCCTGCTGCTGGTGTTCGGCGGGTTGCTGGCGTCGGCGGACGCCGGGTTCGCCCGGCTCCTCGGGCAGGCGCTTCCCGACGTCGGGATCGACTCGGCCATCGCCCGGCTGTTCGTGTTCGGCATCGTCACGCTCACCGTCCTCAGTGGGGTGTTCATGCTGCTGGCACCGGCGTCGGTGGACCCGCAGCCGCGCCCGGACGGGCGCCGTACGGTGCGGGTGGTGGAGTGGGCTACCCCGGTCGGGGCCCTGGTGGCCCTGTTCTCCTTGTTCGTCGGTGTGCAGCTCACCGTGCTGTTCGGGGGCGCCTCCTACGTGCTCGGCCCGGACGGGCCGGATTACGCGGAGTACGCCCGCAGCGGCTTCGGGCAGCTGGTGACGGTGACCGTCCTCACGCTGGTGGTGATGGGCGTGGTGGGCTGGCTGGCGCCGCGGAAGGCCCCGCTGGAACGCTGGCTGCTGCGGGGCCTGCTCGGCGCGCTCGGGCTGCTCAGCCTGGTGATCGTGGCTTCGGCGCTGTTCCGCATGCACACCTACCAGGAGGCGTACGGCTTCACCCGGCTGCGGGTGCTGGTGAGCGTGGTGGAGCTGTGGCTGGGCGTGGTGTTCCTGCTCGTGCTCGCCGCCGGCATACGGCTGCGCGCGGGCTGGTTGCCCCGGATGGTGGTCGCCACCGGGGTGGCCGCGGTGCTGGCGCTGGCGGTGCTGAACCCGGACCGGTTCATCGCCGAACAGAACATCGCCCGCTGGCAGGCGGCGGCTCCCGGCGCGGAGACCCAGCTCGACCTGGTCTACCTGCGCGGGCTCTCTGCGGACGCGCTACCGGTCCTGATCTGCCTGCCGGCGGAGGACCGGGAGTTCACGGTGTGGAAGATCGAGAGCGAAGTCATGGACGAGAGCGGCGACTGGCGCAGCGCCAACCTGTCCCGCGCCCTCGCCCGCCGCCTCCTCAGCGGCGCCGCGCCGCCGTCCTGCGGTGACTGACCGGCCGCGTGCGGGCGGTGGCGGGTGGGCCGGTGGCCAGTACGATCTGGGTGTGACCGAGACACGGGAGGTCACCGGGGTGACCGCGGCGGACGGCGGCCAGGAGCCGGCGCTGGTCCTGCGCGGGCTGACCAAACGGTTCCAGCAGAAGGTGGCGGTCGCCGGCGTCGACCTGGATGTACCGAAGGGTTCGTTCTACGGGCTGCTCGGCCCTAACGGGGCCGGCAAGACCACCACCCTGTCGATGGCGGTCGGCCTGCTGCGGCCCGACGCCGGCCGGGCGTACGTGCTCGGCCACGACGTGTGGGCCGACCCGGTGGAGGCCAAACGGCGGCTCGGGGTGCTGCCCGACGGGGTCCGGCTCTTCGACCGCCTCACCGGCCCGGAACTGCTCGCCTACACCGGGCTGCTGCGGGGGATGGACCCCGAGACCGTGGACCGGCGGGCGAGGGAACTGCTGGACGTGCTCGCCCTCACCGACGCCGGCCGCACCCTGGTGGTGGACTACTCCGCCGGGATGAAGAAAAAGATCGGCCTGGCCTGCGCGCTGCTGCCCGCTCCTCGGCTGCTGGTGCTGGACGAGCCGTTCGAAGCGGTCGACCCGGTCAGCGCGGCGCTGATCCGCGACATCCTCGGCCGGTACGTCGCCGGCGGCGGGACGGTCATCTTCTCCAGCCACGTCATGGAGGTGGTGGAACGGCTCTGCAGCCACGTGGCGATCCTGGACGCCGGGGTCATCCGCACCGCCGGTCCCCTCGACCAGGTGCGCGGTGGACGGTTACTGGAGGAGGTCTTCGTGCAGACCGTCGGGGGCCGCACCGCCACCGGGGACGAACTGTCGTGGCTGTGAGGCCGGTCGCGGCGGTGAGCCCGTTCGTACGGCTCAAGCTGCGGATGCTCGCCAACGGGCTGCGCGGGCGGACCTGGCGGGTCCTGCTGTTCATCGGCGGCACCCTGCTCGGTGCCTACCTGGGCGGCATGGGGTTCCTCCTGTTCGCGGCCAGCGCCGCCGGGGACGCGCAGGTACGCCTGATGGTGGCGAGCTTCGGCGGTGCCGCGCTGGTGCTCGGGTCGGTGCTGCTGCCGCTGGTCTGGTTCGGGGTGGACGACACACTGGACCCGGCCCGGTTCGCGTTGCTGCCGCTGCCGCGTACCCGGCTGGTGCTCGGCCTGCTCGCCGCCGCCCTGGTGAGCGTGCCGGCCGCGGCGCTGCTACTCGCCACCGCCGGGCTGCTGGTGCCGGCCGGCGTGGCGGGCGGCCCGGCCGCGGTCGTAGCCCAGGCGGTAGGCCTGCTCGCCGGGCTGGTGCTCTGCGTGGCCGCCGGCCGCGCCGTGGTCAGCGCCTTCGCCACCATGCTGCGTTCGCGGCGGGTCCGGGACCTGGCCGGCATCCTGCTGGCCGCACTCGCCGCGCTGCTGGGGCCGATCCAGCTCGGGGTGGTCGCGGCGGCCCAGTCCGCCGACTGGGACCAGCTCACGCGGATCGCCCGGGTGGTGGGCTGGACCCCGCTCGCCGGGGCGTACACGGTCGGTATCGAGGTGGCCGAGGGCCGGCCACTGGCGGCGCTGGCGAAGCTGCTGGTGGTAGCGGCGAGCGTGGCCGGGCTGCTCTGGTGGTGGTCGCGGACCCTGGAGTCGGCGCAGGTCGGTGCGGCCAGCGCCGGCCCGGCCCGGCCGTCCCGGCCGGCGCGCGCGGGGGCGGTCGCCCAGCTGCTGCCCCGCCTGCCGGGCCTGCCGCCGACGCGTACCGGTGCCCTGATCGCCCGGGAGCTGCGCTACTGGTGGCGGGATGCGAAACGGCGGGCGAACCTGACCGCGGTCGCGGTGATCGCGGTGATGGCGCCGCTGCTCGCCGGCTTCGGGAGGCTGCAGGTCGAGCCGGGCTCCGCGGGGGTGTCGCTGGGCATGAGCCAGCTCGGCCGCACCAGCACGCTGCTGGTGATGGCGTTCGTGGGCGCGTTCGCCTCCTCGATGCTCGCCAACCAGTTCGGGTTCGACGGCACGGCGTACGCGGCACATGTGACCGCCGCGGTGCCCGGCCGGGCGGAGCTGCGCGCCCGGACGGCCGCGCACGCGGTGCTGACCGTACCGGTGATAGTGGCGGCGGGAGCGGTGCTGGCGCTGATCCTGGATGATCCGCTCTCCGCGGTGGGGGGCGTGGGCGCGAGCTTCGCCGGCTACGGGGCGGGCGCGGCGGTCAGCCTCTTCCTGTCGGTGCTCGCGCCGTACCCGCTGCCGGAGGGCTCGAACCCGTTCGCGACCGCCTCCGGGACGGGGATCGCCAAGAGCCTGCTCGCGCTGGTCGCGGTGGTGGCCGCGCTGCTGATCTGCACCCCGCTGCTGCTCCTCGCCACGGCACTGGGCGAGGGCTGGCCGTGGGTGGCGGTGCCGGCCGGCGCCGGATACGGGTTGGCCGCGGTGGCGCTCGCGACCTACCTCGCCGGCGACCTGCTCGACCATCGCGCCACCGAGGTGCTCGCCGGGGTAACCCCGCGCCGCTGAGGTACGCCCGCGGGCCTTGTTCTTTCAACGGGGTCCCCTGCTGGGCCTTCAGCCGCAACAGGGGACCCCTGCTGGGGTTTCAACGGCAATAGGGGAGCCCTGCTAAAAGGAGCGGCCCCATAGGGGCGCCCTATGGAGCGCGCTCTCGTCAGCAGGGGAGCCCTGCTGGGGCTCAAGCAACAACAGGGGCGCCCTGCTGTTGCTTGACGATCGCCGGGCGTCGCACCGCCGGGCGCGACTCACCGATGGTTGCGGAAGTACTCGATGGTGCGGCGCAAGCCTTCGTCCGGGTCAATCCTCGGCTCGTAACCCAGCCGGGTGCGGGCAAATGTGAGGTCCGGCCGCCGCTTCTCCGGGTCGTCCGGCGCGCGGTCCACGTACACGATCTCCGACTTGCTTCCCGCCAGGGCGACGATGCGCTCGGCCAGCTCCCGGATGGAGATCTCATGCTCCGTACCGCAGTTCACCGGCCCCGGCTCGGTCGAGTCGAGCAGTAGGAGGATGCCGCGTACCAGATCTTCCACGTAACAGATCGCCCGGGTCTGTTCACCCGAGCCGTGCACGGTGAGCGGCTCTCCCCGCAGCGCCTGGTTGATGAACGTGGGGATCGCCCGCCCGTCGGCCGGCTTCATCCGCGGCCCGAACGTGTTGAAGATCCGCACGATCGCGGTGTCCACACCGCGCGAGCGGCGGTACGCCATGGTTGCCGCCTCAGCGAAGCGCTTCGCCTCGTCGTAGACGCTGCGTATGCCCACCGGGTTGACGTTGCCCCAGTAGCTCTCCGGCTGCGGATGTACCAGCGGGTCGCCGTACGCCTCCGAGGTGGACGCGAGTAGGAACCGCGCGTTGTCCGCTTCGGCCCGTTCCAGCAGGTGCAGGGTGCCCAGCGAGCCGACCCGCAGGATCTCGATCGGCAGGGTGGTGAAATCGGTGGGGCTCGCCGGGGAGGCCATGTGCAGCACCGCGTCGAAGCGTTCCGCGAGGGCGGGATGGTGCTCCGGGAGCCCGTCACAGATGTCCTGCTTCACCAGTGTGAACCGGGGGTGGTTAGCCAGGTGCCGGAGGTTCTCCTCGGTACCGGTGAGGAAGTTGTCTACCGCCACCACTGTGCACTCGCGCGCGATCAAGGCATCCACGACGTGGGACGGGACAAAGCCGGCGCCACCGCTGACCAGCACACGGTGACCGGCGCCGAAGCGCTGTGGGATGGCCATACTCGTCAGCCTACTTGCCCAGTCGTCGATACCGGCCCCGGTAGTGGACGAGCGGGCCGGAGGCGGCGCGCGCGGACCCCGCGGCGGTCGCGGCGCGCGTAGTGGTGGTGGTACTACCCGGGGTGGTCGTGGCGTCCGGCGCGGTAGTCGCCGCGTCAGCGGCGAACTCGATGTGTGCCAGGGTGCCCTCGACCAGCATGGCCCAGCCATACCCGCGCCAGGCGTCGAGGATGCACCCGGCCCAGGTCCGATCGCCGGCCAGCACCGGCCCGTACTCGGTCTCCCGCCACGACTTGCCGGCGAACGGCCCGCCCGGCGCCGGGGCGAGCCCGGCGAACTCGTCGGCCAGCAACTGCTCACCTTCGGTGAGTACGCACACGGCGAACCGGCCGGCGGCCCGCAGCGCCGGCCACAGCTCTGACTCCTCGTCCAGGAGTCCGAGCACCCGTCCGGGTTCGCCGTCGGCCACGAGCATCGAGGAGACGGTGAGCCCGGCCGGCCCCGGGGCGGTCCAGAGCGTGACCGGCGCCGCCAGCCGCCCCCGTAACCGGCGGACCGGTGCCCGGTCCTCCTCCGGTGTGGCGAACGGGTCCCCGTAGTGGATCGTCACCGGGCCATTCTCCCAGTCCCGCCCGCCTCAGCAGGGCGCCCCTGCTCACGCTTGAGCCCCAGCAGGGCGCCCCGGCTGAGGTTGGCGCGCTCCATAGGGCGCCCCTATGGAGCGGCTTGTTTCAGCAGGGCTGCCCTGTTGCGGCAGAAGCGCCAGCAGGGCGCCCCTGTTGCGGCAGAAGCGCCAACAGGGGTCCCCTGTTGCGGCAAGCGCCCTAACCGGGCGCCCCTGTTGCGGAACACCGCCGCGCGGCGAGCCCGCGGCTGGCCGTTCGGGTGGCGGGCGAGCCTTACGCTGAACGCTATGGCTAGCTCGCCAGACCCGTACGCCGGCCGGGCCTCGGTTCCCGGCCCGGCGCCGGATCCTGGACGGATCACCGGGCGCGCCGCGGTGCCCCCCGAGGTTGACTACGCCGGGTACGACGGCGGATACGACTCAGGGTACGCACCCGGGTACCCGCCCGGCGCCGGCCGGGCCCGCCCGGGCCGCGGTGGTGGCCGGCCGCCCGGCGGGCCGCGCCCCGCCCTGGTCGGCAAGCGGCGGCGCTGGCGCAAGGTGCTGGTCACCACGGCCGTGGTGGTGGCGCTGGTGCTCGGCCTGGGCGCGGGCGGCATCTACTTCTACGTCCGCGAGCTGGAGAAGAACATGGGTCGAGTGGAGGCGTTCTCGCCGATCTACGGCGAGCGCCCCGACAAGCCCGTCTCCGGCACGCTGAACGTCCTGATCCTGGGCAGCGACTCCCGGGACCCGGACGCCCCGGGCGGGGGCGTCTACCGGGCCGACACGATCATGCTGCTGCACGTCCCGTCCTCGCGGGACCAGGCGTACCTCATCTCCATCCCGCGGGACCTGTGGGTCTATATCCCGCTCAGCCCGGACGGGACCGCCGGGGACACCGAGGCGAAGATCAACGCCGCGACCGCGTTCGGCGGGGTGCCACTGGCGGTGATGGCGGTGGAGAACTACACCGGGGTCCGGGTCGACCAGGTGATGATGATCGACTTCGCCGGGTTCGTGGAGGTCACCGACGCCCTCGGCGGGGTGGAGATGTACATCGAGCAGACCATCACCTCCATCCACGGTGACCACCGGGTGTTCGAGGAGGGCCACCAGCACCTCAACGGAGAGGAGGCGTTGGACTACATCCGGCAGCGCTACCAGTTCGCTGACGGCGACTTCACCCGGATGCGCAACCAGCAGCAGTTCCTCAAGGCTCTGATGGGCAAGGCCGCGGACAGTGGCACCCTCACCAACCCGGCCAAACTCAACGCGTTCCTCCAGACCGCTACCCGCACGCTCACCGTGGATGAGGAGTTCTCGCTGCTGAGCGTGGGATGGAAGCTACGCAACCTACGCGGCGACAACCTGACCTTCCTGACCAGCCCGCACAACGGCGCCGGGCAGGTCGGGGACCAGAGCGTGGTGCTCTCCGACGACGAGGGGGCGGCCGAGCTGTACGCCGCGGTCCGGCACGATCAGATGGCCCAGTGGGCCGCCGACCATCCGGACGCGGTGCGTGAGTAAGACGCGACGTGGCTACCCCCACACCGGAGAGGCTGGCTGTGACGTATCTAACTCATCGGCGAACGGACGGCGCCGCCGGGCGCATTCCGCCCGTTAACCGGGTGGCCGATCTGGCCTGCACCCGAACCGGAAGGGTCGGTCGATCGTCCGAAGGCATGGGTGACCGCACGCACAGATGACGAATTGGCCACGATCACCTAAAGTGGCGCGAGGCGCCGGCGCATCCCCCTAACGGCCGGGCTCAGGCGGACATCCGGCTCTGGACAGACCTAAGGAGTGGCGGAGATGGCGGGTCACCCGCGGTCGGGCTGGGAGGGCCACGCGCCCGCGCCCCGGTCCGACAGCCGCCCGGGCCGGGTGTACGGCGGCACCGCGCGCGCATCCGCGGGCGTGGCAAAGCCCCGCCCCTCATCCAGCAACGCCCGCCAGTCAAGCGCCCGCCAGTCGTCAAGCGCCCGGGAGCCGGGCACCCGCCCGTCGGGTACGCGAGGGTCGAGCGCGCGGGATTCGCGTACGCGTGACCAGCGCAACCGCGACCGGCGTGCCCGCGAGCCCCGGCCGCGGCAGCCCGGCGCGCGGGGCGAGGCGGCGGAGGCAGAAGCCGACCAGGCCGGGAAACCGGGCCGGCCACGGCGGCGCGCTCCCTTGTGGTCGATCTGCACCCTGGTCGCGGGGGTGATCCTCACCCTGCTCAGCGGGAGCGCGATCGCCGGGTACGAGGCGCTCAACAACCGGTACGCCGGCAACATCGAGCAGGACAACCTGATCGGCGACGCGGCGGCAGACCCCGGCGAGGAGCTGGAGGGCGCGATCAACCTGCTGCTGCTCGGGGTGGAGGAGCAGGGCGAGGGCGCCCGCTCCGACTCCATCATCGTGCTGCACATCCCGTCCAGCCACGACGCGGCGTACCTGATGTCCATGCCCCGCGACACCTATGTGGAGCCCGAGGGCTTCTGGGGCATGAAGCTCACCGAGGCGTTCAACGCCGGGTACGAGACGGACGGCACCTGGGGCGCCGGGGCCCGGGTGGTCTCCGGGGTGATCAGCAACCTGACCGGGCTGCGGTTCAACGGCGCGGCGATCGTGAACTTCGGTGGGTTCCGCAAAATCATCGACGAGATGGGCGGGCTGGAGTTCTGCGTCGACACCGCGGCGTACTCCGAACACCTGGTGCTGGTCAACGGCGAGCCGATGGGCATCGGCAAGGCCCGCCGGGAAGGCATCTGGGACTACGAGGAGATCCGGTACGAAGAGGGCTGCCAGCAGATGGCGGGGTGGCAGGCGCTCGACTACGCCCGGCAGCGCAAGACGCTCGCCAGCGGCGAGGGTGACTACGGGCGCCAGCGCCACCAGGTGCAACTGCTCCAGGCCATGGCGAAGAAGGCCACCAGCCCGGACGTGATGACCAACCTCAGCACGCTGGACTCGCTGATCCTCGCCGCCGGCGACGCGCTGATCGTCGACACCAACGGGGTGGAACTGGTCGACTTCCTCTTCACCCTGCGCAACCTGCGGCCCAGCGATCTGGTGGTGCTGCAGACCAACCGGGGCGAGTACCAGTCGTTCCAGGTGAACGGGAAGTCCTACGAGCGGCTCAGCGAGGAGAGCCTGGCGATGTTCCAGGCCGCGGCGAACGACACCATGGCCGACTTCATCATCCACCACCCGGAGGTCCTCGCCCCCACCTCGCTCGGCGGAGACTCGTCGACGGAGGACGCCGCCCCTGCCGGCTGACCAGAACCCGCCTCCGCCGGCCGATCGGGACCCGCCATCGCCGGCCGATCGGAGTATGCCCCTGCCGGCTGATCAGAGCCCGTCCCTCGCCGGGATGGCCCCCTCGGCCAGTAGCGTGGGTCCCATGGAACCCGCGGTCCAGACGGCCCCTGCCCAGCCCGGCCGCGCCCCGCTGGTCTTCGCCCACCGCGGCGCCTCGGCGGAGCTGCCCGAGCACACCATCGACGCGTACCTGCGGGCCCTGGCCGACGGCGCGGACGGTGTGGAGGCCGACGTACGGCTCACCCGCGACGGGCACCTGGTGTGCCTGCACGACCGCCGGCTGGACCGCACCAGCAACGGCCGCGGCCCGGTCAGCGCGTACACGCTGGACGAGCTGGAACGGCTCGACTTCGGCTCCTGGCGCGGCACCGGCCCGGCCCGGCTGCTCACCCTGGACCGGCTGCTGCGGGCGGTCCGGGAAGCCGGCCGCCCGGTCCGGGTGCTGATCGAGACCAAACACCCGGCGCGGTACGGCCGGCACGTGGAGCGCCGGCTGGTCGCGCTACTGCACCACCACGGCCTGCTCGCCCCGGCACCCACCGACCCGGTGCAGGTGAGCGTGATGTCCTTCTCGCCGCTGGCGCTCCGGCGGCTCCGCCTGCTCGCGCCCGACCTGCCCACGGTGCTGCTGATGGAGCTGCTGCCGCCCGGGCTGCGGCCCGGCCGGCTGCCGTTCGGCGTCCGCGCCGCCGGTCCGGGGATCAACCTGGTGCGCTCCCGCCCGGGTGTGATCCCGGCCCTACGGGCCGCCGGCAACGAGGTCTACGTCTGGACGGTCAACGACCCGGCGGATCTGGCGCTGGTACGCCGGCTCGGCGCCAACGGTGTGATCACCGACCGCCCGGCCGCCACCCTGGCCGCCCTGGGGCGAGCGTGAACCGGGCAGACTTCCAGTATGGCTTCCCCCCCGCCCCCCGCCGCTGCCAGCGGGGACCGCGAACCAGCGCTGGCAGATAGGGACCTCTTCATCGCGGTGACCAGCCACGAGCTGCGTACCCCGATCACCGTGATAAAGGGCTTCGCGGACACGCTGATCGAGCACTGGGACGCGCTGGACCCGGCCGGCCGGAAGGCGGCGGTCCGGGTGATCGGGCAGCGGGCGAACGAGCTGGCCCGGCTGCTGGACCGGCTGCTCGCCGCCACCACCGCGCCGCCCGGCGCCCCGAACCTGGCACCGTTCGACCTGCTGCCCGCCCTGCGCACGGCCGCCCGCGAACTCTCCGCCGACCTGCGCGCCCGGCTGCGGATGACCCTGCCGGTCGCCCTGCCCAAGGCGTACGGGGACCCGGGCGCGCTCACCACCATCCTCACCGAACTGGTGACCAACGCGGCCAAGTACTCCCAGCGGGAGGTGGAGGTCACCGCCGGGGCGGACGACCGGACCGTGTGGTTCCAGGTAGCCGACCGCGGCATCGGGATCGCACCCGAGCATGTGGAGCGGGCCTTCGAGCGGTACTGGCAGGCCGACTCCGGCGACCGCCGCGAGTACCCCGGGGCGGGGTTGGGCCTGTTCCTGGTACGCCGGATCGTCGAACGCCAGCACGGCGCGGTATCGCTCCGCCCCCGCGAAGGCGGGGGTACGGTGGCGACAGTCGGGTTGTTGCGCGCCGACGTCGCGGTCGTGCCGCCAGACCCCGGGGAGGCGTGACGTGTCGACGCCGGTGGCCGAACGTCGCTGGACGGTGGTGGTGCCCCACCACGCGCGCGGCGCCCGGCTCGCCCGGGAGCGCCTCACCGCCGAGCTCGCGGACAAGGTGCCACCGAGCCTGCTGGCGGACGCGGTGGCGGTGCTCGGCGAGCTGGTCGGCAACGCGGTCTGCCACGCCGAACCACTACCGGGCGGAGTGGTACGGGTGGCGTGGTGGCTGCGGTTGGTCGACGGCGACACGGTCGCGGTACGCATCGGAGTGACCGACGGCGGGGCACTCAACCGGTCGCCGGCGCTGCGGGCGGTCGGGCCGGAGGCGGTGGACGGCCGTGGCCTGCGGATTGTGCGTGCCCTCTCCACCCGGTGGGGAGTGGACCGGGACGGGCTCGGCCAGACCGTCTGGGCGGAGCTGTCACCGGCCTCACCGGGGCTGCCACCGGCCTGACCGCGCGTCCCATCCTGGATACGCGGTGGCGCGCGGTCGCGTACCCCTGGCTTGTCGCCTAGCTCGCCCGGTTCCGGCCCGACCGCGGTCGGTGGTGGCGGTCAGGACCGGCTAGGCTGGCGGGTCGTGAGCAGACGACGCAAGGGCAGTGGCCACCCCGGGCGGACCGGTCGCGGGCGGGCGCGGGAGCGCCGCACCCGCGACATCTTCGTACCCCGCCCGTTCGAAGGCTTGACCGACGAGCCGGAGTGGGTCGCGCTGCGGGAGCTGGTGCCCGCCGCGACCGCGCCGCTGGAGCTGGCCCCGTCCGTGGCGGAGGAGTACGGATCCGCCCGGGTGGTGTTGGCGACCCTGCTGCCCTTGGCGTGGCCGGCGCTGCGCCGCCCGGACGGCACGGTGCTGGTGGGCGTGCAGCGGCAGACCGCCTCGGGCGACATCAACCGGGATCTCGCCGCCTCCATCCTGAGCGCGCTCGCCACCACGGCGGGCGAGGGCGCCACACCCGTGGACGCGCCGGCCGACCCGGGTCCGGGTCCCCGGCTGGCGGACGTCCTGGTGGACGGGGAGCTGGAGATCACCCTGCACGAGGACTTCTCGTTCTGGACCGAGGAGGGTGACGAGGCGGATCCGATGGTGACCGCCTCGTTGGAGCGCGCGAACGAGTCGGTGTACCCGACGGTCCGGATGGCTGCCGCCCGGGCGGCCTACTGGTGCCAGGTGCCCGGCCGGGCTCACCTTCGCTGGGTGCTCCCCGACCAGGAGGACGATGCGCTGGCGGCGCTGTCCCGGCTCGGCGCCGCCGGCGCGCTGAAGCTCGGGGACGACACCCGGTTCGCCGGCATGTTCCGGGCACACGGGCTCCTGGTACCGGTGTGGGACCTGCCGCGGGAGACCCCGGCGGCGGAGTGGGAGGAGCCGCTGGCCGAGTTCGGCAAGCGGTACGCGGAGGCGCTCGCCGCCGACGGCCCGCTGGACGCCGCCGCCCGCCGCGCCCGCCAGGGGCTGATCGGCCGCCAGCTCACCCTGCGCTGACCCCGCCACGCGCGCACTCCCCAGCGCCGGCTTTCTACGGGCGCCGGCTTTCTGCGCGGTGTCTCCGGGTTCAGCAGGGCTCCCCTGCTACTGCTTGAGCCCCAGCAGGGCTCCCCGGTTGAAGATCATGCGCTCTACAGGGCGCCCCTGTGGGGGCGTTTGGTACAGCAGGGGTCCCCGGTTGCAGCGCAAACCCCAGCGGGGCCCCCCTGTTGCGGCTAAAGCCTCAACAGGGCCCCCCGGTTGCGGCGCAAAGCTCAGCAGGGCGCCCCGGTTGGGACGTGAAACCTCAGCAGGGCTCCCCTGCTGGGGCTCAAGGGCCAGCAGGGCTCCCCTGCTGGGGGTCAAACCCCGGCAGGGGGTCGCGGACCAGTGGACAGGACATGCAGCGGGGGCCGCCACGCCCGGAGCCGAGCTCCGAACCGGGCACCCGGATCACCTCGATTCCGGCGCGCTCCAGCCGGGCGTTGGTCTCCACGTTCCGCTCGTACGCCACGCACCGGCGGGGGGCGATCGCCAGCGTGTTGTTGCCGTCGTCCCACTGTTCCCGTTCGGCCGTGACCGGGTCCAGACCGGTATCGATGACATTGATCCGGTCCACCCCCATCGCCTCCGCGGCGACGGTCAGGAACGGCGCCGGCGGGTGTAGCCGCGGGTCGCTGTCCGGTTCCGGGCCGGCGGTCAGCCGGTACGCCACGAGCGAGTCGGCGACCGGTGGGTACATCAGCACTGCATCGGTGTCCACCATGGTGCAGATCGTGTCGAGGTGCATGGTGGCCCGCTGCTGGGCGATCGGCACCACCAGGATGTCCCGGGCCAGGCCGGCGGCGAGGACCCGGCGGGCGAGGCGTTCCGCGCCGGCCGGGGTGGTCCGCTCGCCCACGCCGACCGCGATCACCCCGGGGGCGAGCAGTAGCACGTCCCCGCCCTCCAGATGCTCCAGGTGTGGCTCGTACACCAGCGGTGTGCCCGCGAACCGCGGGTGGTGCCGGTAGATGGTGTGGATCAGCGTGGACTCCCGGCGCCGGGCCGGCATCGCCAGGCTGGTGACCGCGGCGTGGTCACCCAGCCAACCGGAGGAGTCCCGGGTGAACAGCAGGTTCGGCAGCGGGGGCACCACGAAGTCGTGCCGGTCCATCAGCGCGTACACCAGCCCGCCGGCGAGCGGCGGGTCCGGCGCCGGGGTGAGCACGCTCCGCAGCTCCTCGTGGGCCAACCCGGCGACCAGCACCGTGGCGAGCCCTTCCGGGTCCAGATAGTTCAGATAGTCGCCGACCCGGCGGCGCAGCGCGTCGCCCAGCCGCACGTCGGCGAGTACCGCCTCGGTCAGCTCCGCGCGCGCCGGCTCGAGCGCCAGCACCTCGGCGAGGAGCGCGTCCACGTACAGCACCTCCACGTCGTGCGCGCGCATCGCCTCGGTGAACGCGTCGTGCTCCTCCTGCGCCCGGCCCACCCACGGGATGTCATCGAAGAGCAGGAATCCGCTGTTACGCGGAGTGATCCGGGCCAGCTCGGCCGCGGGGCGGTGTACCATCACCGTCCGGAGCTGCCCGACCTCGCTATCGACGTGGTGAGCCACCCCGTCAGCGTAGGGTGTAGACCCGGCCGGATGGGCGGAGTTCACTCCCACTCATTCATCCGCCAGTGCATAGACGTCTGAGCGGGATGTCACGTACCGTAGCGGAAAGAGGGCTGTAGGCAACTCCGACGGAGGTCGACCCGCATGAGTATGCACTCCTCCGGTGATGGCTCCCGGTTCTCGACCAGTGACTCACCCGGGTTGGATCGGCCTCCTGGACGAGCCGGCGGCCCGGTCGGCCGCGGATTATCCGAGCCACCGGGGGTCGCCTCTCCGCTGGCGTGGGCGCGGCGGCGGCTCGCGAACCGCGGCAACCGGCGGTCATCCGGCAACCGCGCCGGACAGCGCGCCGGGCAGCGGCTGGAGCAGCTCGGTCCATCCTGGCGGGTGGTGGAGTGGCCGGAGGGGATCGCCGGGACCGACCCGGACTACACCGGCTTTCTCGCGTTCGGCCCCGGCGGGGTGTACGCGGTGACCGTGGTGAACCACGGCCGCCACCGGGTCATGCTCGCCGGTGATGTGGTGCAGATCCATGGGAAGCGTCCGCCCCACATCGCCCGGGCCCGCAAGGCGGCGAAGACCGCGAGCAGCGCGTTGAGCGCCGCGGTGGGTACCAACGTGCCGGTGGTGCCGATAGTGACGTTCGTCGGCTCGGGCGCGCTCACCGCGCACGGGTTGCCGACCGGCTGCCTGGTGGTCTCGCACCGTGAGCTGGATCGGCTGCTCCGGGCAGCGGGAAACAAGATCAGTCCGACCACCGCTCGGAAACTCGCCGATGTAGCCGGCCATCCGGCCACCTGGGCCGACCGCTACCGTTGGTATCCCGATGGCCAGACAGCCAGTGACAAGGGGGCTGCGCGCCGGTAACCTCGAGGTTGCGGCGGGCCGCGCGCCCACGCCGCGGAAACCGGGGTGAAACTGGGAGGCGCCGTGCCCCACGTCGAGCTTTCGCTCACCGAGGACACCAGCCGGCGTGCGCCGACCAGGGAGGGGCGACGGTTGGCTGGCCCACCCCCGCAAGCCTTGCCGACCCACGAGACGCCCACCCATGCCGGCCACACGCGCACGGCCCCGCGGGCGGGTACGCCGACCCGCTCCAGTCTGGAGCGGTGGGCGGCGGCGGTCACCGGCGCGCACGAGCCCAGCCTGGTGCTGAGCGCGGACACCCGGATCGTCGCCGCGTCCAGCTCCGGTGCGGAGCTGATCGCGCTGGGTGACCCGGCGGCGGCGCGGGGTCAGCCGTTACGGTCGGCGCTCGGTGATCTCGTGGACTTCACCGCTTCGTTGGCGAAGCTCGACAGCACCGAGGCGGACAAGATCCCGCCCCTGCTCGCGATCTCCTCCGGACAGCTGGCGCGGGGTCTGATGCGGGTGCGGTGCACCGCCAGCGGGAAGGTCCGGACCATGGACGCGGTCGCCACCCCGCTGTGGGACGACGCCACCCTGGTCGGCTCCCTCACCTTCTTCTGCGAGATCTGACCCGGTTCGGCCGGCGGCCCTCGCGGATCGATCCCGACCCTGACCGCGCCTGCGCACCGGTATCGATCCGACCTACCATGAGCCCGTGCGACCACCCCGCTCCGCGCGTGTCACCTGGGTGGTCCCTGCACTGGCGCTGACCGCCCTGCTCGCGGGGTGCGGCCCGCCACCGGAGTATCCGGCGCCGGGCTCGCCGTCTTCGCGACCGGCCGCGCCCGCGCTCATCCCCACACCCGCCACCACGGCGGCGCCGCCGACCGGCCTCCCCGGACCGGCCACCTCGCCGTCCGGTTTTCCGGAGGACCGGGCGGTCCGCTGCGGCGGGCGACTCGACGGCGACCAGGTGCTCGCCCTGCTGGAGCGCGAGGGCCTGCTCGGCCGGGATCTCGACGCCCGCGTCGACGAGGGGCCGTTGTGCGCCCGGGACTGGCAGTACACGGTCGTCACCGTGCCGGAGCGAGATCCGTTGCGGGTGGTCACCCGGGGTGAGCCGGGGGACCTGGCGCTGGTGACCGCGGGTACCGAGGTCTGCACGGTGGAGGTACGCGTGCAGGCCCCATCCGGCATCCGGGCCGCCGCCGACTGCGTAAGCTGAGCTAGTGCGACGGTTCGTATACCTGGGGCCAGAGGGCACCTTCGCGGAGCAGGCGCTGCTGACGCTCACCGAAGGTCAGCCGGTCAGCCGTACGCCCGCCCGCAGCGTGCCGGAGGCGCTGGAGGCGGTACGCGGCGGCGAGGCGGACGCCGCGGTGATCCCGCTGGAGAACTCCATCGGCGGCGCGGTGGGCATCACCCTGGACGAGCTGGCCGTCGGCGAGCCGCTGATGATCGTCGAAGAGGTGGTGCTGCCGGTCGAGTTCGTGCTCGCCGCCCGCACCGCGGTGGACCTGTCGTCGGTGCGAACCGTGATCGCGCACCCGCTCGCCTCTGCCCAGTGCCGCACCTGGCTGCGCCACCACCTGCCCGACGCGGTGGTGGTGGACGCGCTCTCCAACGGCGCCGCCGCCACCGACGCCGCCGAGGGCGGGCACGATGCGGCGATCTGCGCCCCGATCGGGGCCACGCGGCACGGGCTCACCGTGCTGGCGGACAAGATCGCTGACCATCCGGACGCGGTAACCAGGTTCGCGGTGGTCACCCGCGCCGGGCCGCCGCCGCCGCCGACCGGGGACGACGTGACCTCGCTGGCGGTGTACATCGCCCACGACCGGGTGGGTGCGCTGCTCGCGGTGTTGATGGAGTTGGCGGTACGCGGGGTCAACCTGACCCGGATCGAGTCCCGCCCCACCGGGGAACGCCTGGGCCGGTACGTGTTCTTTCTGGACTGCGCCGGGCATGTGGCCGAGGCCCGGGTGGGTGAGGCGTTGCAGGGGCTGCGCCGGATCTGCGCGGAGGTGCGGTTCCTCGGCTCTTATCCGCGCCACCGGGAGGCGGGGGCGGCGGGTACGCAGCCGGAGCCGCCGCCGGGGCTCTCCGACGCCGACTTCGAGGCGGCGGCCGCCTGGCTGGAGCGGATCCGCACCGGGGCCCCGCCGGCCTGACCCGCCACTACTCCCCGCCCGGGCCCGGCCCGGGCCGGTGGGGTCAGCCCTTCGGGAGCGCGAAGAGCTTGTTCAGGTTGGCGGCGAGGCCGAGGTCGCCGGTCGCCTTCACCTTGCCGGTCATGAACATCATCATCGGGTTGCCGGCGCCCGAGATCAGCTTGAGGAACTCAGGCGCGCCGACCGAGATGGTCAGCCGCGGGGAGCGGTCCGGGTCGGCCGAGACCGTGCAGGTGCCGTCTTCGATCACCACCTGGTACTTGTCGCTGCCGCCGTCGGGACGGCCGCCCACCACCCAGTGGATCACCGCGCGGGTGGAGCCGGCCTGGTCCGCCCGGAACTGCTTCGGGAACCGGCGGAAGATCTCGGCGAGGATCGTGGCGCGGTGTTCCCCGGCCATCACCTCGGCCAGCTTGGCGTCCGGGGTCGACTTCACGAGCTTGGTGAACTCCGCCGGCTCCATCGCCTCGATCTTGGACAGGTCAACCTCGGTCACGTCGCCACCTCTCGCCTCGTCGCGCTTCACCACCGCGCCTACTACGCCACGGCTCCACCGGCCAACCTACCTCGACCGGTTGTCGGGGCGCGCCACCCGGGCGGGCGCCGCGTCCCGCCACCGGTCACGACCGCGTACCCGGCCGGGCCCGACCCGGCGCGACAGCGATATGCGTCTATGTTACGGTGAGGCGGGCCGGACACCGCTGGCCGCGGCTACAGTGGACCAGCCGCGGCCACGCCGGCTCCTCAGCGTCCCACGGCGAGGCGTTGTCCCAGCACCGCGGTGTAGGCCGCGTCCAGCTCGGCCACCAGCCAGCGCCGGCCGAGCCGCTCGGCCGCGACCGCGGTGGTGCACGTGCCGGCGAACGGGTCCACCACCAGATCCCCCGGCCGGGTCAACAGCCGGATGAAGAAGTCCGGCAGCGCCACCGGGAACCGCGCCGGATGCCCGGTCGGGTTGCGCTGGAACTCCGGCTCGAAGATCAACAGGGTGGAGGGGCGGACCAGGTCCGGCCCGGCCTGCACCCGCTTGCGGCCCTGGCCGGACGGGGCGTCCGCCCGCAGGTAGTTGTGCGGCAGCCGCCGGCGCCGGGCCAGGTCCCGCCGGTCCCAGCGGGCCGGCGAGAGGCACTGCTCCGGGAAGAACTGCCAGTCCGGCGTCTTGGCGAACTGGAAGCAGTACTCCACCGCGTCCTTGAGGAAGTGGTTGAAGCGCCCCGGCGGCGGGCTCGGCTTGCCCCAGACAAAGTCCTCCGCGAATAGGTACCCCTGCTCCCGCAGCAGGAAGACCAGCTCGTACTGGAGGGTGCCGCGCTCCTTGCCCCACCGCTTGGACCGGTAGTTCAACACGAAACTGCCGTGCGGCGCGAGTACCCGATGGATCTCCCGGGTGATCTTCAGGAAGGTGCCGCGGTACCAGTCCACCCCGTACCGCTCCCCGTTGCCGTACTTCGGCTGCCGGTCGTACGGCGGCGAGGTGACCACCAGATCGACGCTGTCGTCCGGCAGTTCGCACAGCGCGTCCAGGCCGTCGCCGACGTACAACCCACCCGCCGCGGTGGTGGTGGCGAACGGCAACGGCAGGCTGTGCGGCAGTCTCATGGTGCCTACTATCCCGGGTGGACCCGGCGGCCGCCGGCCGACGAGCTGGCAGCGCGCCCGGCCGCGGCCTGGTCGCGGTGGTCGCCGGTCAACCGAGCGGCCGTACGGTACCGGCCAGGTGCCGCCGGCCGGACGGGACGCGGTGCAGCGCGAACCGCCAGGTGTCGCCGTCCGGGGTGGCGGAGAACCCGACCGTGGACGGCAACCACACCGGCGCGTGGAAGGTGACCTCCACCGTGTACGCCGCCGGCAACCGCGGGCCGAGCTGCGCCAGGCAACGGGCCTTGCTCCACATGCCGTGCGCGATCCGGCGGCGGAACCCGAACGCCCGGGCTCCCAGCCGGGAGGTGTGGATCGGGTTGCGGTCACCGGAGACCGCCGCGTACGCCGACCCGATGCCGGGGTCCAACCGCCACACCGCCGACGGTTCCGGCGGCTCCGCGCGCTCACCCTCCCCGCTGGGCTCCGCCCGCTCGCCGCCATCGGGCCCGGCGGGCTCTTCGGTGCCGGGTCCGGCCGGTGCGGACCGGTGCAGGTAGGTGGCGACCTCGCGCCACACCTCCGCCCCGCCGGCCGAGGCCACCGTGACCAGGTCCACCTGCTGGCCGCGGGGGTGTGCCCGCAGGCGCTCCGCGCGCACGGAGAGGTCCAGCGCCTCGTCCGCGGCGAGCGGCCGGTGCTGGACGATCGCGTTCGCCACGTGCACCAACCCGGCCGCCGGCAGCGGAAACCCGGGCGTGGTCATCAGCGCCAGCGTCAACGGGAACGCGAGCACGTGCGGGTAGGTGACCGGCAGCGTGTCGGTGACCGGGAACCCGCACACCCGGGCGTACTCGGCCAGCGCGGCCCGGTCCGCCGTGACCTCGCGTAGCAGCAGCTCGGTCTCGGGCAGCGCGGCGCCGCGGCGCGGGCCCACCCGCCCGCCGGTCCACCGCGACACCGCACCGGCCGCGCTGCCGTAGAGTGCCCGGCCGTACAGCGCCGGCAGGCTCGGCGCCTCCGAAAGCTCCTCCACCGCCATCCGGGCCACCCCTCACGCGCCTACCAGGTGCTGGCCGCAGACCCGCACCACCTGGCCGTTGATCCCCGCGGAGCCCGGTGAGGCCAGCCAGGCGATGGTCTCCGCCACGTCCACCGGCAGCCCGGCCTGCGCCAGGGTGTTCATCCGGCGCGCGACCTCCCGG
>DATGPS010000058.1:0-65351 GCA_035304685.1 Natronosporangium sp.
GCGACCACGAACACGGGGTCGTCGACCCCCGGGTGGGAGAACTGGTGCCACGGACGGCTCATGACTGCTCATCGTACGGCCAAACCACCGCCGAGTACGAACCAGGCGGTGGCCGTGTGGTCACGGCCGCGCCCGGTCCGCTAACCGCGCGGCGATGATCTCGGCAGCGGCGCGCAGCGTGGCCAGGTCGTCCGCGGGCAGGTCCGCCAGCAGGTCGGCCACCACCCTGACCTCTGATCTAATCCAGGAGATCTCGCAAGCCAGCGGTGGTCACACCGGGCGGCGGCCGGGGAAGCCGCAGTCGGCCCGGTGGTACCAGCCGATGTCGGGCTCCCCCTCCAGCCAGCACCACAGCACCGGCACCCCGTCCCGCAGCCCGGGCCAGTCCAGCAGCAACGGTGCCCAGCCCTTCAGCTCGGCACCGGAGGCGGTGATCTCCTCCAGCACCGCGTACACCCGCGCCTCCAGCGCCTTGGCCTCGGCCACCCCGCCCAGCTCGCTCGGCGTGCCAGCGTGCAGGTCGGCCTGCAGCTCCACCAGGTCGGCGCGCATCTTCACCAGATCGTCCAGCTGCGGGCGCAGCCGCGCCAGGGTGGCCCGGGCCTGCGCCAGGGAGACCGGCGGCGGTGGGATCGGCGTGGGTGCGGACATCGGCGATCAGGACCGGTTCTGGGCGGCGATCTCGCGGGCCCGGTCCCGGGCCGCCTCCAGGGCAGCGATCAGCGCCGCGCGTACCGCGTGCCGTTCGAGTTCCCGGATCGCGGCGATGGTCGTGCCGGCCGGGGAGGTCACCGCCTCCCGCAGCGCCACCGGGTGCTCGCCGGAGTCGCGCAGCATCTGCGCGGAGCCGATCGCGGTCTGCACGATCAGGTCATGGGCGACCTGGCGCGGCAGCCCGAGCAGGATCCCCGCGTCGGTCATCGCCTCCACCAGGTAGTAGAAGTACGCCGGTCCGGAGCCGGACAGCGCCGTCACCGCGTCCAGCTGCGACTCCGGCAACCGGATGGTACGGCCCAGCGGGGTGAACATCTCCTCGGTGATGGCCAGGTGCTCCGCGCGGGCGTGGGGGCCGGCCGCGATCGCGGTCATGGCGGCGTCCACCACCGCCGGCGTGTTGGTCATCACCCGCACCACCGGCGTGCCCTCGGGCAGCCGAGTGGCGAAGAAGTCGGTGGGCAGGCCGGCACAGAGCGAGATCACCAGCTTGTCCTGCGGCACCTTGGGGCCGATCTCGGTCAGCAGCGCGGCCGCGTCCTGCGGCTTGACGCAGATCGCCAGTACCTCCGCGCGCGCCACCGCGGTCAGGTTGTCCACCATCGGCACCCCGTACCGCTGCGCCAGCTCTTCGGCGCGCCCGGGCCGCCGGGCGGTACCCAGCAGCTTCTGCGGCGGCCAGCCGGCCCGGAGCAGCCCGGCGAGCACCAGCTCGCCGATCTTGCCGACCCCGATCACGGCGACCGTATGCACCCCCGGTGCCACCAGGAGCCCCCTCTCCACTCGGTCGTCACCACCGCGCCCGCGGGCGCGGGCCGACCGGCCCACTCCTGCCCGCGATCATGGACGCCTCCTGCGGCCAGCAGGTGGACGCCGAGGCGTCCATGATCGCGGGCGACGGCGGTCGGTCAGCCGAAGAACACCTCGGCCTCGGCGTACCGCTCCAGCGGCACGGTCTTCAGCTCGGCGGTGGCCTCGGTCAGCGGTACCCGCACGATGTCGGTGCCCCGCAGCGCCACCATCTTGCCCCAGTCCTGCTCGTGCGCGGCGTCGATGGCGTGCAGCCCGAACCTGGTGGCGAGCACCCGGTCGAACGCGGTGGGCGTGCCGCCACGCTGGATGTGCCCGAGCACCACGGTGCGCGACTCTTTGCCGGTGCGCGCCTCCACCTCGGTGGCCACCCACTGGCCGATCCCGCCGAGCCGGACGTGGCCGAACGCGTCCCGCTCCTCGGTCTGCAGCACCATCTGGCCCTCCACCGGCGTCGCGCCCTCGGCCACGACCACGATCGGGGCGTACTGGGTCTCAAACCGCTTCTCCACGTAGCGGGCGACCTCGTCGATGTCGAAGTGCCGCTCCGGCACCAGGATCACGTTGGCACCGCCGGCCATCCCGGCGTGCAGCGCGATCCAGCCGGCGTGCCGGCCCATCACCTCCACCACCAGGCAGCGGTGGTGGCTCTCGGCGGTGGTGTGCAGCCGGTCGATCGCCTCCATCGCGATGTTCACGGCCGTGTCGAAGCCGAAGGTGTAGTCGGTGGCGTTCAGGTCGTTGTCGATGGTCTTGGGTACGCCCACCACCTGCACGCCCTGCTCGTAGAGCTTGGCGGCCACCCCGAGAGTGTCCTCCCCGCCGATCGCGATCAGCGCGTCCACGCCCTGGGCGACCAGGTTCGCCTGGATCTTCTCCACGCCGCCGTCGATCTTGAACGGGTTGGTACGGGAGGAGCCGAGGATGGTGCCGCCACGCGGGAGGATGCCGCGTACCGCCTGCACGTCCAGCGGTCGGGTGAGGTTCTCCAGCGGGCCGCGCCACCCGTTGCGGAAGCCTACGAACTCGTGGCCGAACTCGCTGATGCCCTTGCGGACCACCGCTCGGATCACCGCGTTCAGGCCAGGGCAGTCACCGCCACCGGTGAGCACGCCGATTCGCATGATTGCTCGTCCCTCCGTTCGTGGGTGTCTGGCCGGTCCGTAGGTGGCTGGCCGGTCGCGTGGCCCGGAGCCCGGGCCGGTCGCCGCACGGCCGGTCGGCGTCTTGACTACGGCCGGTCGGCACCGTCGCTACGCCCGGCCGCATCCGTCACCCTATCGCTGCCCGGGATCGGCGGAGGCATCACCCGCACGATCACGTGGATCGGTACGCCCACCGCATCCGCAACCGTTCCCGCCGGCGGTCATGACCCGCCAGCGGGCCAGATTGTGCCGGGCATCCACCAGGGCATCGTGGCGGCGGGCCGGCGCGGACGGCAGCTCCGGCCGGCCGCAGTCATCCCACAGCTGGCGCAGGTCCTTGGTGAACCTGGGGATCTCCCGGGGCAGCTCCGGCATCGCTCCCCACAGCTGCGCCAGCGCCACATGGTCGTACGCGGCATACCACGCCCACAGCTCGATCTGTTCGCCCGGGTGTGCGCGCAGCGGCGCGGTGAGGAACCCACGCAGGTCGTCGCGGATCTGGGCCCGGGAGCGCCAAGCCGGATCGCCCGGCGAGGGCAACTGGTCGAGCACGTTGCGGCGCACCCACGGCACAGCCCGGGAGGCGTCGAACTCGGTGGAGACCGCGTAGAACTCGCGCCCGTGCTCGTCCACCACGCCGATCGACACCAGGTCGACCACCCGGCCATCCTCGATGAACTCGCAGTCGTAGAAGTACCGGTAGACCATCACTCCTATGATCGCTGATTGCTGATCGGGCGGCACGGCGAGGCTGACCGCCGCAAACAGCGATAAGCAGCCATAAAACAGGGCAAACTAGGACCGTGCCGGGCTTGTCCGGCCGCGCGAAATCCCGGGCGTGAACGGGTGGCGGCGGTAGGGCAGCCTAGTAGATTACCGGGCGTGTGCGCCGGAGTGTGTCTATGGGTTATTGATGGTCGATCCGTCGGTGATTCTCTGACGGGCCGGCCGGGAAGGGGTGGCCGTGGAGGTGCACCTGCCGCTCGAGAGCACCGATGCCCTGACCGGCGTCGAGATGTTCAGCGGCCTGGAGACGGAGGCCCGGCGGCGGGTCATCGCGGCCGCGGTGCCCCGCACCTACCGCAAAGGGCAGGTGCTGTTCTTCCAGGACGAACCCGGCGACTCGCTGATCGTGCTGAAGCGCGGCGCGGTCGCGGTGTACCGCACCTCCCCGGCGGGCGAGCGGGCACTGCTGACAGTGGTTCGCCCGCCGGACGTGTTCGGCGAGGTGTCGCTGCTGGACGGGTCGGCCCGCTCCGCCGCGGCCGAGGCCATCGAGGACTGCAGCGTGCTGGCGCTGTCCCGGGCGGCCTTCCTGGACCTGGTGCACTCCAACCCGGCCATCCTGGACGCGGTGATGCGCTCGCTGGGAGGGCTGATCCGCCGGCTCACCGAGCAGAACGCCGACCACGTCTTCCTGGACCTGCCGGGCCGGGTGGCCAAGACGCTGGTCCGGCTCGCCGGTGACAACCAGGCCTCGATGGTGACCATCGAGCTGAACCAGAGCCAGCTGGCGGAGATGGCCGGCGGCTCCCGCCAGAGCGTTAACCAGGCCATCGGCTCCTTCGCCACCCGCGGGTGGCTGCGGACCGAGGGCCGGCGGATCGTCGTCACCGACCTGTCAGCCCTGCGTCGCCGGGCGGGCATGCCCGGCAAGCAGCGCACCACCAAGGAGCGGGACCAGCGGGAGCGGTCCTAGCCGCACTACCGCGCCAGCTGCGCGGGCGGCGGCTGGGGCACGGTGGGGTTGCGGTTCGACGCCGGCGGTGGCTTGGCCTGACCCGCCTTCACCTTCTGCGCGTACACGTCGACGTACTCGCGTCCGGAGAGCACCATCAGCTGGTACATGATCTCGTCGGTGACCGCCCGCTCCACGAACCGGTCGCCCACCATGCCGGCGTAGCGACGGAAGTCCATCGGCGGGCCGAACCGGATCCGCACCCGCTTGATCCGTGGCAACAGCTTGCCCGGCGGCTGGATCTCGTCGGCGTTGAGCATCGCCACCGGCACCACCGGAGCTCCACTCTCCAGCGCGAGCCGGGCCACCCCGGTCTTGCCCCGGTAGAGCCGCCCGTCGGGCGAGCGGGTCCCCTCCGGGTAGATCCCGGCCAGCTTCCCCTCCCGCAGCACCCGCAGCAGCGTGTCCAGCGCCGCCTGGGCGGCCCGGCCGCCAGTGCGGTCCACCGGGATGGTGCCGCTGAGGACGAAGAACATCTTGACCAGCCAGCCCTTGAGGCCCTTGCCGGTGAAGTACTCCGCCTTGGCGACGAAGGTCACCCGCCTACGTTTGATCACCAGCGGCATGAAGAACGAGTCGACCACCGAGAGGTGGTTGCTGGCGATGATCGCCGGTCCGCTCGCCGGCACATAGTCGCGACCCTCCACGACCGGCCGGTAGAGCAGCCACAACCACGGACCGAGCAGGACATACTTCAGCAACCAGTACAGCACCAAGGTCCTCCGCGGGCACAGCGAGCACTCTGAGCCTACGAACCCCGACCGGTGCTGTCACCAGCGCGGGTGCCGTGTCACGATTGCCGGGTACGCGCACGGGGGAGGCACGCCGGAGGGAGCGCAGCGGTGGCAGCAGCCGAACGGCGACGTGGGCGGCGCGACAACGGGCTCGACGCCACCGATTGGCGCGCCGTCGACGACCTCGACCCACGGCTCTCAGAGTATGTCCTCGATCTTCTCGCGGCCCAGGGCATCGCGGCCTATGTGCAGCCGGCGGTCGACGTCGACCCGGTGACCCGTAACGCCACCCTGCCCAGTACCCCCCAGGACCGGCTGTTCGTAGACCGGCAGCACGCGCAGGCTGCCCGGGAGAGTCTGCGCCGCTTCCTGGCCGAGAACGCCGGCCGCGACCCCGCCAAGGACCGGCCGGAGCCGGGCCCGGCCGCCGAGAAACCGTCCACGGCCGGCACGCCCCCGGCGGTTGGTCCGGGCCCCGGCTCGGCGCTCAACGCCAGCCCGGCAGAGATCGACGCCACCTTCGCCGACATCATCTCCCGGCTGGAGGACCTGCGGGCGGACCCGACGGCCGAGCCGATGACCGGGTACACCACCGAGGTGGCGCCGGAGCCACCACCGGCCGGGCCGGTCGACGGCCGGCACGTGACCGAGCCGTCCCTGCTGGACGCGCTGGACACGTTCGGCGCCGACCTGCCCGACGACGACGGCCCGGCCGAGCAGTTCGTGCCACCGCCACCGCCGCCGTTGCCGCGGCTGTCCCCGCAGGCGGTGTTCGGCGGCCTGGCCGTCCTGGTCGGACTGGCGCTGGTGATCGGCCGTCCGGCCGCGATACCGCTGAGCTCCAGCGCGATCATGGTGCTCGGGTTCGCCCTCATGCTCGGCGGCGCCACCGCGCTGATCATGCGCCTGCGCGCCGACCCGGACGAGAACCACCCCGACGACGGTGCCCGCTTGTAGCGGGCCGCTCAGGCTTTCTCCAGCCAGTCCAGGATGGCGTCGAGCGGCTCCCGCCACCGCGCGTCGAGCATCAGCGCATGGCCCATCCCCGGGAACAGCAGCGGCGCACCGCCGTAGAGCCGGGCCGCCCGCCGCAACGCCGAGACCGGCACGACCGGGTCGTCCGGGCTGCCGAGCACCAGCACCGGCGGGTCCCCCACCGGCGGCTCCGGAGCCCGGCGGCACAGCAACTGCCACTGGGCCAGCGGGGCGGCCCGGCCCCACCGCCGGGCGTACTCCCGGCCGGTGGCGGCGGGCACCTCCCGGCTGACCAACTGCCGCCGGCCCAGCCGCAGCGGCCCGCCCACCACCGCCGGCAGCGTGCCGACCGGGTTGCGCACCAGGGCCCGGCCCAGGGTGGCCAGGCCGGTCACGCCCGGCCCACCGAGCACCGGCGCGGCGAGCACCCCGGCCCGGGCGGGGTAGCGGGCCAGCGCCCGCGCCACCACCAGCGCGCCGGCGCCGTGGCCGACCAGCACCGCCTGGCGTGGCAGACCGGCGGCGACCTGGACCACGTCGTGGACGTACGCCCGCAGAGTGGTACGCGCGGCGGTGCCGCTCTCGCCGTGACCGCGCAGGCTCACCGCGTGCGCCGCGAAACCCCGCTCCGCGGCGTGGTCCAGCCAGTGTTCGGCGTAGACCCACGCGCCGCCTCCGAACCCGGGCACCAGCACCAGCGGCGGGCGGTCGGTGGTCACCGCCGGCCGGGCCGTCAACACTTCCCGGCGTACCGCTGGCACCGGCCGGTACACGTCCCGGCGTCGCAGGATGTCCCTCACGCGTTGACCTCCAACCGCTTCAGCACCCGCGCCAGCGCGGCGAGGTACCGGACATGGCTGACCTCGAACCAGTGGCGGGTCGACTCCTTGGGACGGGTGTGCGACCACCGCCGGCCGGCGAGACCGTTCAACCAGGACCAGACCGCGGCCGCGCGGCCCGGATCCACCGAACGCAGCCGCAGCCACCGCGCCAGCGTCACGGTCTGCCAGTGCACCAGCGGAAACAGCCCGGCGTCCGGTTGCAGCAGCCCGGCCACGGCCAGGGTCGGGTGGCGGCCGAACATGTGCAGCGCCAGGTGCGGGCGGCCGTCCTCGATGCCGAGTACCCGCGGCTCCAGGAAGTCGAAGCGTGGCAGGTAGCCGGTGGCGAACACGACCAGGTCCGGCCGGATGGTCTCGCCCCCCACCAGCTCCACCTCGTCCGGGTGGAACCGGGCCACGTCCGGCACCGGCCGCACCAGGCCGTGCCCGAGGTAGTACAGGAGCTGGCTGTTGACGATCGGGTGGGTCTCGTAGACCCGGTGGTCGGGGCGGGGCAGGCCGAACCGGGTGAGGTCACCCACGGTCAGCCGCAGCGCCCGGTGGAGCAGCCACTGCCGCACCCGCAGCGGCAACCGCCACGCCAGCACCCGCTCGTTGACCTGGTCCACCGGCCGGCCGAACAGATACTTCGGGGCGTACCAGTAGCCGCGGCGGCTGGAGTGCCAGCAGGCCTTGGCGTGCTGCGCCGCCTCCACCGCGAGATCGCAGCCAGTGTTGCCCGCGCCCACCACCAGCACCCGGCGCCCGCGCAGAGTGGCCGCATCCTGGAACGCGCTGGCGTGGATCACCTCGCCCTGGTAGCTGTCCAGCCCGTCGTACTCGGGCAGCTTGGGGGACCAGTTGTGACCGTTGGCGACCACCACCGCGGCGTACCGGTGGGTGCGTTCGGTGCCCCCGCCGGTGCTGCGGGTGATCACGTCCCAGCGGTGGTCCTCCGCCGGCCGCACCTGCACCACCTCGGTGCCGAACCAGATGTTCTCCCGCAGGTCGAAGTGGTCAGCGTAGCGCTCCAGGTAGGACAGGATCTGGCTGTGGTGGGGGTAGTCGGGCCAGGTGTCCGGCATCGGGAAGTCGGGGATCTGGGTGGCCGGCCGGGACGTGACCGCGTGCGCGGTGGCGTAGACCGGGCTGCGGTCGTGGCGCCAGTTCCACGCCCCGCCGACCCCGGTCTCCCGCTCGTAGCAGTCCACTGCGAACCCGTGCTCGAGCAGGTTCTTGGTCGCGAGCAGGCCGCTGGCGCCGGCTCCGATCACGCAGACGCTGTCGCCCTGGTCGTAGAAGTAGCCCATGCTCACCGGAGGCATCATTCCCGCCGCGGGCGCGCCTGTCCAGCGCCGGCCCGCCACCTCGGCGCTACCCGCGGGCCTCCGGCGGCTCAGTCCGGCAGCCGCAGGTCGACCACGACCGGCAGATGGTCGCTGGCCAGCCGGGCCAGCGGGCTGTCCACCACGCGCTGATCAACCACCTCGAACCCTGGACCCACCAGCACCGCGTCGATCCGCCGGTTCGGGCCGGTGGCGGGGAAGGTCGCCGCGCCGCCGGGGTCGGTCAGGTGATCGGCGAGCGCCTTCCAGACCGGACCACCCGGTTCGTCGTTGAGGTCGGCGCCGAGCACCACCGGTGCCGGCGCCGCCGCCACCGCCTCGGCGAGCAGCCGCGCCTGCTCGGGCCGCTCCACCGGATCGGTGGCGAGGTGGGAACCGACCACGGTGAACGGCCTCCCGGCCACCGCGCACCGCGCGAACGCCGCGCCCCGCAGGTGCCGGCCAGGGGTGAGGGGGAACTGCTGGCACCAGACCTGGTCCACCCGCACCCGCACCTGGGTGAGGATGAGGTTGCCCAGGCCGGGCGCGCCGCCGACCGCGACCACCAGCCCGAACGCGTTGGCCAGGGCGGCGCAGCGGGCCCGCCACCAGAACCGGCGCGGGGCCTCCTGCAGCACCAGCACGTCCGGGGCGAGATCCCGCACCACCCGGACCAGCGCCAACCGGTCATCGCGCAGCGAATGGACGTTGTACGAGACGACACGCAGCGTGGGCACCGGCTACTCCCGAGCCAGGTCGGCCGCGCCCACGACGCCGGCGACGCCGCCGAGCCGGGCGACCACCACCGAGGCGGCCGGGACCCGGCCGCGCTGCCCCAGCGCCTCCTGGTACGCCTCGCGGGTGGGCGCTAGCAGGAGCTCCCCGGCGTCGGCCACGCCCCCGCCGATCACCACCAACCGCGGGTCCAGCACCTGGACCAGGTTCGCCAGCGCGATCCCGAGCCACCGGCCGACCTGGTCGAACGCGTCCCGGGCCACCTTGTCGCCGGCCCGGGCCGCGGTGGTCACCATCGGACCGGTGATCGACTCCGCGTCCCCGGCGAGCCCGAGCAGGCCGGCGGCCGCCTCCGGATGCGCCGCCGCCCCGGCGCGCGCCAGGCGCAGCAGGGCCGAGCCGCTGGCGTACTGCTCCAGGCAGCCGCGCCGGCCGCAACGGCAGGGCCGCCCGTCCGGCACCGTCGCCTGATGGCCGGGCTCTCCGGCGAACCCGTGTGCGCCGCGCACCAGTCGCCCGCCGAGCACCAACCCGCCGCCGATGCCGGTGCCCACGGTGATCAGGGCCATGGAGTCCACGCCACCGCCCTCGGCCCCGGCCCCGAACCGGAACTCGGCCCAGGCGGCGGCGTTCGCGTCGTTCTCCACCACCACCGGCAGGTCGACCGCGGCGGCGACCAGGTCACGCAGCGGCTCGTCACGCCATGCCAGGTGCGGTGCGAACCGGACCCGGTCCCGGGTGGCGTCGACCCAGCCGGCAGCGCCGATCCCGACCCCGACTACCGGGTACGCGGCGGCCAGCTCGCGGACCATGTCGACGATCACGCCGCGGATGCGGACCGCGTCGGTGGCCGGGGTGTCCCCGCGGGTCTGCGCGAGCACCCGGCCCTGCTCGTCCACCACCCCGCCAGCGACCTTGGTGCCGCCGACATCGATCCCGATCGTCAGCGCCCCGCCGGGCGCCGCCACCCCACCGCTCACTGGGCGGCCCCGCCGGCCTGCTCGGCCCCGTTCTGCTTCGTGGCCATCTGCTGCGCTGGACCATCCTGCTTCGCGGCCGTCTCCGCCTCTGCCCCGTCCTGCTTCGCGACCGCCGGCTCGGCGGCGGGCGCCGTGGCCGCGGCGGCGGTCGCCGCCGCCCACGGATCCTCCTCAAACCCCGGCCGCCGGCTGCCGGACGGCCGGGTGGCGGCCCCGGGCGGCGAACCCTCCGGGGAGGCCGGCCAGACCGTGCCCACCGCGCCGGCTACCCCCCGCGCGAGCCGGACCGCCCCCTCCGCGAGCGCGCCCACGCCGGTGGCGAGCTTCTCGGTCACGTCCGGGTCCGGGTCCCGGGCCGCCGAGATCACCCGACACACCGGGCACCGGCAGCACTCCTCGCTGCCGTTCGCCACGCTGTGGCCGCGGCGAGCCGGCCCGAACAGCATGTCGCCGAGCGCCTCATAGCCGGCGGCCGCGGCGCCACCCCGTTGCCGGGTCGGGGCCCCGATCCGGTCGGCCACCATCGACATCGCCGCCAACCCCGCCTCGACCAGGCGCTCGGCCTCCTCGCGGATCGCCTCCGGGGCCGGCGCGCGACTACCCCGCTGCTCTGTCATCACCGTCTCCCTCCGACCCGAGCGACTCCACCCGGCGCTTGAGCTCCTTCAGCGCGGTATCCATGATCACCTTCTCCGCCTTGCGGCGGAACATGCCGAGCATGCCGATCGACAGCTCGACGCTCAGGGTGTAGGTAACCGTGCAGGTGCCATCCCCATTGTCCTCGATGTCGTATGAGCCCGTCTGCGCCTTCTGCACCGCCGAGGGCGCCACCAGGTGCCACTCGATCCGGGACAGGTCCTCCGCGTACTCGTACGCCAGGGTGTACTCGTCCCGCAGCGGGCCGGCCTCGAGCACGAACCGGACCTGGCTGGCGTACCCGTCCTCGTACTCCTCCAGGATCTCGGCCTCGCGCAGGGCTCCGGTCCACTCCGGGTACCTGGCGAAGTCGCAGATGACCTCCGCCACCTGCGAGACGCTCGCCCCGATCACGATCGACTGGGACGACGAGCCCGCTGAGTCAGCCATGCTGCGCAGGCTACCTGAGCGCGGGGCGCACCCGCGGGTGATCGACCCGCATCGGCGCCGGGCGCGGCGCGACCGGCGGCGGGCGGCCGCGGCACGAACGGTCACCACCACCTCAGCACAGAGCACCGTATGCTGCGGGCAGAAGAGATGATGCGTACCTCCCGATCCTCCCCGGTCGCCTCCCGGGTGACCTCGCTGCCGCTGCTGGTGTCGTTGCGGGTGGCGATGCTCGCGCTCGTGACCGGCCTGATCCTGCTGGTTACCCGAGAGCCGGCGCAGTTGAGCTGGGTGGCGTTGCTGACCGCGGCCGCGCTGCCCGCCACGCTCGCCGGCGCCCACCGGTGGATCGGGCCGCTGGGCCGGCTGGCCGAGGTCCTGGTCACCACCCTCGCCGCCAGCGAGGTGGCGGTCGCGGCGGCGATGGCCGGTCCGGTCACCGACGGGATCGGGGCCGCCGCGGTGCTGCCGTACCTGATCGTGCCGGCCGCCTCGGCGGCGGTCCGCCGCCGGGCCGGCGAGGCGGCGATGCTGCTCGCCAGCGCCGCGGTGGCGCTCACCGCGGTCGGGGCCTGGACCACCGTGGCCGGCGAGCGCCAACTCGCCCAGTACGGGTACGTCGCGGTCTGCGTGCAGTGGCTACTGCTCGCCTCCCTCAGCGCGGTCGCCACCGGCGCCCTGCACCGCACCATCGTGGCGCGGTTCGCCCCGCCCCAGCCGTACGCGGAGGCGACCCGGCTGCTGACCCAGCTGCGCAGCGTGGCGCGCCAGCTCCCCGGCGCCACCCTGGACCCGGGCGGCATCGCCGAGCACCTGCTGGACGAGGTGCGGGCCCGGGTGCCAGCGGACCGCGCGGCGGTGCTGGCGACCAGCGGTGGCGGGCGGCTGGTGGTGCTCGCCCAGGCCGGGGCGCAGCGGGTGGACTGGGAGACCGAGCTGGACGCGGACTCCGCGATCGCCGACGCCTGGGCCAGCCAGCAGCCGCAGACCGAGTCCCGCTCGCAGACCCGCACCCACGGCGGGGACGAGGTCTCCGCGCTGGTCCTGCCACTGGTCTCCGGAGTGCGGACGATCGGGCTGGTCGCGGTCGAGTGTGACAGCGCCGGTGCGTACCCGCCCCCGGTGGTCGACCGGGTGCGGTCCTTCACCGCTCCGGCCGCGCTACGGCTGGAGGCGGCGCTGCTGTTCGACGAGGTCCGCTCGCTCGCCACCAACGAGGAGCGGCAGCGCCTGGCCCGGGAGATCCACGACGGGATCGCGCAGGAGCTGGTCATGGTCGGGTACGGGATCGACAACGCGCTCGCCGCCCTGCCTGAAGGCGCCCACGAGGCGGAACGAGACCTGCGGGTCCTGCGCGAGGAGGTCACCCGGGTCGTGACCGAGCTGCGGATGAGTCTGTTCGAGCTGCGCAGCGAGGTGGACCGGCACGGCGGCCTGGCCGCGGCGATCGCCGACTACGCCCGCACGGTGGCCGCTCAGGCCGGGCTGCGGGTGCACCTGTCACTGGACGAGTCGACCGCCCGGCTGCCCGCCGCCACCGAGGCGGAACTGTTGCGGATCGCGCAGGAAGCGATCACCAACGCCCGTAAACATGCTGGTGCATCTAATCTATGGGTGACCTGCACGGTTAATCCGCCTATGGCGCAGATTGAAGTGTCGGATGACGGACAGGGGATCGTGAACCCCCACCCTGACGGGCGGTACGGCCTTGCGATCATGGCCGAGAGAGCGGAACGTATCCGAGGCAGGCTGGAGATCACTCCGCGGCGGCCGAGCGGCACCACCGTGGCGGTGACGCTCGGCGGTCGGGAGGCGGCGAGATAGCGTGAGAGACACACCAGAGAGAAGGCACCGGGAATGTCCACCACCAACGCGACCACCACTCGCACCACCAAAGTGCTGCTGATCGACGACCACGACCTGGTCCGCAAAGGCCTGCGGCATGCTTTCGACCGGGATCGGCAGTTCGAGGTCGTCGGCGAGGCCGGCACCGCCGCCGAGGCGGTCCGGCTCGCCGGCGCGCTCAACCCCGACGTGGTCATCACCGACCTGCGGCTGCCTGATGGAAGCGGCCTGGACATCACCCGGGCACTGCGAAAGAACAGCACCACGATCGGGATCGTGGTGCTGACCATGTACGCCGGCGACGACCAGCTGTTCGGGGCTCTGGAGGCGGGTGCGAGCGCGTTCGTGCCCAAGACGGCCCCGGCCGACGAGGTGGTGGCCGCCGCCCGGCACGCCGCCTCGGCGCCGCAGGCGTTCACCGCCGCCGACCTCGCCGAGGCGATGAAACGGCGGCTCGCACCCTCCGGCCCGCAGCTGTCCCCCCGCGAGAGCCAGGTGCTCAAGCTGCTCGCCGACGGGATGAGCGTGGCCGGGATCGCCAAGCAGCTGTTCGTCAGCGAGTCCACGGCCAAGACCCACATCTCCAAGCTGTACGAGAAGCTGGGAGCGGCGAACCGTGCCCAGGCGCTGATGACCGCGCTACGCCTGGGCCTGCTGGAAGCGCCCGACGCGCCCAAGTTCTGAGCCATGCGGGCTCACCCCACGTGCCGGAGCGGGCCGCCCGGCCGCGATCCGCTGCTGGCTGCCCGCGCCGGTGAGCACCCGTCGCTGATCGCGAAGCTGCGCAGCGGGTACGTCACGATGGGCGAGACCCAGTTTCTGCCCGGCTACTGCGTCCTCCTGGTGGATGCCGACCCGGGGGTGGAGCACCTGACCGACCTGCCCCGGCCGGACCGGACCCGGTTCCTGTGCGACCTGGGGCTGGTCGGGGAGGCGCTCACGGCCGCCTGCCCGGTGTGGGATCCGGCCTTCACCCGGCTGGACTACGAGATCCTCGGCAACCGCTGGCGGCGGCTGGCCGCGCATGTGTTTCCGCGCTACGCGTGGGAGCCGGTGGAGCTGCGGGGTGGGCCGGTCTGGGCCCACCCCGCCGAGTGCTGGACCGACCCGGCGTACGCGCTCGGCCCGGCGCACGAACGACTGCTGAAGGCGATCATCCGGGAGCTGAGCCGGGTGCTCGCCGAGGCGTACTGACGCCCCGGCGACCATCGGGTCGGGCACGGCCGCCCGGTCGGTCCGGCGAACCGCCCGCGGCGGGTCAGGCGCGGCTGGTCAGCCGGCGGGCGGCGAGGTAGAGCTGGCAGCCCAGGCACAGCCCGAACGCGGCGTTGAGGAAGGCCGCGGCGAGCGCCGCGCCGGCCAGCACCGCCCCGAGCACCACCAGCCCCCACAGGTACGCCAGGCCGGCCCCCAGCGCGAAGCAGAAGCCGATGAGCTGGGCGAAGCGTACCGGGGCGGCGTCCTCGCGGTCGGCGGGCGGACCCAGCCGCGGCGCCAGGACCGCCCGGTAGAGCAGGGCGTACGGGCCGCGGGCGGGGCTGGCGGCGGTGAGTGCGAACACCGCCGCCTGGGCCAGCGCCAGCCAGGCGGAGCCGGTGACCAGGACGAGCACGAGCACGATCGTGGTGAGGGTGGCGGCGAACCGCACCCCGCGCGGGTCGAGCATGACTAACCTCCGGGGGAAATCGCGACGGCAGGGATCAGCCGCGGCGACACAGGCTGGTCGAGAGGCGCCCGTGGTCGACCACCCGGCGCCGGGTCAGCCGGATCGCGATCATGACAGACGCCCGGACAGCAGCGGGGCCAGCGCGCCGGTGAGCTGCTCCTGGGTGGGCTGTCCGGTCACCCGGACCACCGGTCGCCCGGCGGCGTCCAGCACGAACACGGTCGGGGTACGCCACACCCCGAGCGCGCGTACCTCGTCCAGGTGGCTCTCGGCGTCCACGTCCACATGCCGCACCCCCGGGTGGTCGGCGGCGGCGCGGGCGCACAGCACCCGGGTCGCCCGGCAGGGGCGGCAGAACGCCGAGGAGAACTGCAGCAGGGTGGCTGGCGCCCCCGGCTCCACCCCCAACCGGCGCAGCAGGTCGGGCATGCCCGGCTGCGGACTGGCGGGGCGCACCTTACCGTCGCGGCGGCGCAGCCACCACCCGGCGCCACCGGCGGTCGCCAGCACGCCGGTGGTCACCGCCAGGCCGACCAGAGTCACGTCCACGGCATCTACCCTGCCACGAATCAGCGCCGATCATGGTCCGAGGGACCCGCCCCATCCCCGATCATGACCACTGTCACCAGAGACCGCGCCGATCCTGAGGTTCCGGGCCGGCGCTGGTCTGCGGGGCCGGGTCAGGATGGCCGGTCGGGGACGCCGGTGAGCAGCGCGCGCAGCCGGGCCGCCTGGGTGTCCCACCGCCACCGGGCCTCCACCCAGGCCCGGCCGGCCGCGCCCATCCGGGCGGCCAGGTCCCGGTCGGTCAGCAGCGTGGCCAACCGGTCCACCAGCGCGGCTGGATCCCGCCCGCCGACCACGTACCCGGTCTCGCCCGGGCGGACCGCGTCCGGGGCCCCGCCGGAGTCTCCCGCCACCACCGGCAGCCCGCTCGCCGACGCCTCCAGGTAGACGATGCCCAGGCCCTCCACATCCAGCCCGCCGCGGCGGGTGCGGCACGGCATCGCGTACACGTCCCCGGCGGCGTAGTGGGCCGGCAGCTCCGCGGTCGGCACCGACCCGGTGAAGACGACGTCGGAGTCCACCCCCAGCCGGCACGCCAGCCGCATCAGTGCGGCGCGGTACGGCCCGCCGCCGACCAGCAGCAGCGCTACGCCCGGCACCCGGGCCCGCAGCGCGGGCAGGGACCGGATCAGGGTGTCCTGCCCCTTGCGCGGCACCAGCCGGGACACGCACACCACGACCGGCCGGTCACCCAACCCGTACCGCTGGCGTACCGGTGAGCCGTCCACGCCCGGGTGGTAGGCGTCGGTGTCCACCCCCGGGGTCAACTGCCGCAGCTCGGTCAACCCGGCCAGCACCCGGGCCAGCCGGACCCGGGTGTACTCCCCCAGGTAGGTCACCACGTCCTGGCCACGTGCGATCCGCCGTAGCAGGGTCCGCGCGCCCGGCAGGGCCGCCCAGCCCACCTCGTGGCCGTGGGTGAGCGCTACCGCTCGGCCCACCCCGGCCTCGCGGCGCAGCCGAGCCGCGAGCAACCCCAGCGGGGCCGCCGCGCCGAACCAGACCGCCTCGCAGCCGTACGAACGCGCCAGCGCCACCGCCCGGCGGGCCACCGCGGGGGTGGGCAGGAGCACCGTGGTGTCCTCGCGTACCACCTCGAACGGTTGTGCGGCGTCGAACGTGGCCGCCCCCGGCCAGGTGGAGGCGTAGACCACCAGCGAACCGGCGGGCTGCCGCAGGGCCAGCTGGTGCACGAAGGATTGGATACCGCCGGGCCGGGGTGGGAAGTCGTTGGTGACGAGCAGCGTACGCATCAGTCCTGGCCCCGCGAGAATACCCGGGCCGCGGCGATCCGCTCCACCGTCGAGGGGTGGGACTGCAGCAGCCGCTCCCACGCCGGCGGGTCCGGGTCGGCGAGGTTGACTGCGGAGAGCCGCGCCTGCATCGCCGCGAAGGTGTCCGGGTCTCCGGTGAGCGCCAGCGCGTGCGCGTCGGCGCGGGCCTCCACCCGGCGGGAGACCACGGCCTGCGCCGGCGCGGTGAGTAGGCCCACCACCGTCACCACCGCTACCAGCAGAGCCACCGCGCGGGGCTGGGTCACCGAGCCGACGCCGGCGGCCCGCAGCAGGCCACCCCACCCGTCCAGCACGTACCACGCCACCACCACCGCGGCCGCGCCCAGCGCACTCAGCGCGGTGCCGACCGCCACGTCCCGGTGCCGGGCATGGGCCAGTTCGTGCGCGACCACGCTCACCACCTCGGCCGGCGGCGCCTGCAGCAGGTTGTCGAAGACCACGATCCGGCGGGTCGGCCCGAGCCCGGAGACGTACGCGTTCACCGCCTTGGTCCGGCGGGAGGCGTCCGCCACGAGCACGTCCCGCACCGGCAGGCCGTCGCGGGCGGCGAGCTCCGACAGGGACTCGCGCAGCGGGCCCGGCGCCATCGGGGTGAACCGGAGGAAGATCGGCTCCACCAGGACCGGGAACCCGAACGTGAGCAGCACTACCAGCCCGGCGGCGCCGGCCGCGGCCACCGCCCACCACCAGCGCGGAAAGGCGCGGGTGAGGGCGAAGAAACCGCCCAGCGCCACTCCGGCGAGCACCGCGGTCACCAGGAAGCCTCGCAGCAGGTCAGCCAACCAGCCGCCCCAGCCCTGGGTGGACAGTCCATGACGGACCAGCAGGGTGTGGCGCCAGGCCGCCAGCGGCAGCGTGACCACCTGGCCGGCGAAGACCACCGCCAGCCCGCCGAGCACCGCGGCGGCCAGCCAGTGCCCGCCGAACGGCCGGGCCACCGCGTCCACCAGCCGGGCGCCGAGCGGGGTCAGCCCCAGGCCCAGCGCCACCACCACGCCGAGCAGCAGCGAGCCGTACGAGGGCACGCGTAACGCCGCCCGCAGGGCCCGCCCCCGGGCGACCTGCTCGGCCGGCAGCTCAGCGAGGGCCGCGAGCTGCTCGTGCCGCGGCGCCGGCGGCCGGCGCCACGGCACGAGCAGGCCGGCCAGCCCCACCGTGCCGAGTACCAGCAGTGCCAGTACCGCCGCGGCCATCGCGCGCATGTCGGCCCCTTCACAACCGCCAGGAGATCACGCAAAACGGTAGCTCCAGCCAGGAGGGAACCGGTGCGCGGGTCTCAGAGGCGGGCGAGCCGGGCGTCGAGTTGGCGGACCTGGCCGTAGGTGCCTTCGACCGTGCCGTCGGCCCGGACCACGGTGTACGAAGGATAGGCGCTGACCTGGAAGGCGTCTAGCAGCGGATTGCTGTTCCGCGGGGCGAGCAGCGTGGTGGTGCCGGCGGGCAGGGAGGCGCGCAGCTCCTCCGACTGTGCGGCGTCACCATCCACCACCGCCACCGCCTGCACCCCCTTTTCCTGCGCGCGCTTCGAGAAGGTGCCGAAATCCGGCAGGTGGTGTGTGCAGGCACTACAGGTCGGGGAGAAGAACCCCAGCACCAGCGCCCGGCGCTCGCCCAAGTCACGGCGGGACAGCCGGCGCCCGTCCGGGGTCTCGGCTTCGAACTCCGGCACGGTGGTGCCGGCCTCCAAGCCGCCCAGCGGCGGCTCGCCCGCGCCCGCGCCGACCCGCCGGATCAGCGCATAGGTGAGTAGCAGGTTGAGCAGCACAACCACCCATAGGGCGACCAGAGCGGCGTTCCACACATTCATGCGCGACCCCTTCCGGCTGGAGTGGAGAACAGCAGCAGCAGATCGTCGAAGAACACCGGCATGGCCCGGCACCCGGGCAGGTCACGCAGCTTCGCCACCACCGGCACCGCGGACAGCCCGCCCGCCAACCGGCGACCGGACCGCGCCGGGTACGCCGTCACCGGGAGCCTCCGCGCCCCACGCGGGCGAGCACGACCCCCAGCAGGCGGTCCGCCTGGATGGGGCCCCAGGTGGTCGAATCCACGCTGAATTCGGCCGCTCCTCGCACGTAGTAGCACCCGGGGGGCACCCGCAGCTGGCTCCCGTCCGGCTGAGTGACCAGGTCGCCACCGACGCCCAGCACCCGCTTGACGAAGTACGGCGGCCGGTGCGCGGCCACCTCCGGATCGTCGAAGCCGGGGGGGATGCGGCCGACCACCATCTGTCCACGCCGGATGGTGGCGGGCGGCACCCGGATCGCCAGCGCGCGGTCACCGTGCTTCAGCTCGGGCGCCATGCTGTCGCCGTGGACACTGACCCACATCAGCCAGCGCCGTGCGAGCAGCCCGAACCCGGCCAAGGCCACGCCGGCGACCACGCCCGCGCAGGTCAGCGTGACTGCGGCCCGGAGCCCGCGGCGGCGGGTCTCCGGGCCGCAGTCACCGCCGGAAGTCATCACCGGTGGTACCACCCCGGCCGTACGGCTGGCGGACAGTACGACCTCACAGGCAGGCCGGCGAGCAGAAGCAGTCACCGGTCCAGTAGCCCGCGGTGCAGTACATGCAGCGCTGCCGGCCGGGTGAGCTGTAGAACGTGGAGTAACAGGTGACCCCGGTGCAGCGGTAGTAGCAGGATCCGGCCGCGGTGACGGTCGGCAGCACCTTGCGGGCGAGCCGGTCGACCGCCCGACTCACCAGGCCATCGGCGGCGGCGATCCGGTTGATCAGTCGGTTCATGGATAGTCCTTCCTCGATGAGGCGCGGGTGCCCCGAGTCTAGGAAGATACAACTATCTTAGTCAATACTCTAAACTATCGATGGAATGGGTCGTTGGCGCCCGCGGTCACCCCACCCGGCCGGACAGCCGGTGGATGCGGCGGGCTCGGCTCAGGTGCGGGCCATGCGGCGCAGCAGGGCGTCGGCCGGCAACGGGTACGCACCGGCCCGGCGCACCCCGTCGGCGACCTCCCGGTCGGAGGAGATCACGATCACCGGGCGCCCGTCCGGCTCTGCCCGCACCAGCTTGCGGATCAGCTCATCCGCGGTCTGCCCCTTACGGGAGAACAGCACCCGGACCCCGCGCGGGGGCGGCGGCACGCCCAGGACCCGGTCGGAGCCGTCAAAGGCCACCGTCACCTCGGTGCCGGTCTGGGCGGCGATCGCCGAGAGCCCCCTGACCAGGCGGTGCCGCTGCTGCTCCAGGTCCAGGTCGCCGTAGCCGCGCTTGGTGACGTTGTAGCCGTCCACCACCAGGTGCGCCCGCGGCAGCGCCAGGAGCTGGTCCAGCCGGACCGGGTCCTCCTCGGCCATGGCCCGCGCGGGTGGCCGGCCGTGGCCGCCCGGCCGCTGCGCTTGCTCCTCGTCGGCGACCAGATCAGCCGGGAGCACCGTGGCCGGGTCGAGCGCCAGCTCCCGGCGCAGGCCGCTGGCGGCCTGCGAGATCGTCTCCAGCAACAACCACAGCCGGGCGTCGTCGACCGTCCGGGCCTCCTTCGCCGCGGACCGCGCCGCGCCCACCGCCGCCTCGGTCTCCGCCAGCCGCCCGCGCAACCGCCGCAGCTCCGCCTCGTGGTCGGCGGTGGTCCGGGCGGCCCGGCCCCGCTCGGTGGCGAGCAGGGCGTTGGCTCGGCGCTCGCGGACCTCGGTCTCGCGCAGCGTGCGCACGGTGGCCCGGTACTCCTCGCGGAGCCCCTTCAACTCATCGCGTACCCGGGCCAGCTCGGCGCGCAGCTTCTCCGCCTCGACCCGGGCCACTTCCCGGTCGTACTCGGCCTGGGTGGCCCGCGCTTCCGCCTCCCGGATGCGGCCGGCCACCGAGGCGGCCTCAGCCTCCGCCCGTAGCGCGGCTTCGGCGCGCGCCACCTGCTCACGCCAGCCTGGCGGGCGGATCAGGTACGCCAGGGCGGCGACCTCCACCGGGTCAGCGGCGCCCGGAGTGGTCCCGGCGGCCACCGCCGCGGCCAGCTCGCCGGCGTCCTCCGCCACCCGGGCACCGATCCGCTGCCGGAACGTCGCATCACCGGCGAGTTGCGCGGCGATCGCGGCCGCACCGTAGCGGGCCCGCCGCTGTGGGGCGAACTTCGCCACCTTGCGCAGCGGAGGCGGCACCTCGTCGGGGGCCAGATCGGTCATCGCCGCGGCGGCGAGACCCACCACCCGGGTGCGCACCGGCTCGGGCAGCGTGGGCTCGCTGCCCGCCGGATCCCCGGCCGGGTCGGCGCGCGGATCACCGCCTGCACTGGTGGTTTTGCCCGCATTATCCGGTTCTGGCCAGGCCTGCTCGGGCGACCGCGCGGGCTGCGCGGCGCCACTCGGACCGGCCGGTTGGTCAGCGGGCATAGCTCCAGTCTTCCACTCATCTACCCGACGGCGCAGCCGGCGACCCGCCGGCGGGCGTGACGTCTACGCTGACCGCATGAGCCGCCTCACCACCGGGCTGCGTTCCTGGCTCGCCACCGTCACGTACCCGGTCTTCTACCGGATCCCGCATCGGGTCCGGATGCGGATCGTACGCGCGGTGGTCCCCACCTACACGGTCGGCTCGGTGGTGCTGGTCCGGGATGCCGGCGCCCATGCCGCCAACCCCGGTGGCCGGCTGCTGCTGCTGCGCCAGCCTCCGGGGCGGGCCTGGAGCCTGCCGGCCGGCCTGCTGCGCCGGGGGGAGCCGCCGGAGGTGGGGGCCGCGCGGGAACTGGCCGAGGAGAGCGGGATCGAGCTGCGCCCCGACCAGCTCCGCCCGGCGGTACCGAACGCCGTCGTGCACCACCACGGCCGGTGGGTGGACGTGGTCTTCGAGACCGAGGTCCCGGCGGAGACCACCGCGCTGCGGGTCGACGGCGCGGAGGTCCTGGAGGCGGCCTGGCACCGCCTCGCTGACCTGCCGCCGCTGACGCCGCCCACCGCCCGCCTGCTCGCCCGCTACGGGATCGGCCCGCTCGCCCAAGAGCCGGACCCGGCGTGAGCGACCTCTGCGCAGTCGTCCTAGCGGCCGGTGAAGGCACCCGGCTGCGGCCGCTCACCCTGGTGCGCCCCAAGGCCCTCTGCCCGGTCGGGAACGTACCGCTGCTGGACCGGGCCCTCGCTCACCTCGCCGACCTCGACCTGACCGGACCCGCCACGGTGGCGGCCAACGCGGCCTGGCTCGCCGACCAGGTGCGGGTCCACGCCCGTGACCGGGTACACCTCTCGGTGGAGCCCCGGCCGCTGGGCACCGCCGGCGGGGTGGCGAGGCTGCGGGAGTGGATCAGTGGCCGGGCGGTGCTGGTGGGCAACGCCGACGCGTACCTCGCCGGCGGGTCGCTCGCGGCGCTGCTGGCCGGCTGGGACGGCGCCACGGTCCGGCTGCTCGGGGCGCCGGCCACGCCCGGCACGGTCGGCACGTTCTCCGGCTACGGCTTCGCCGGTTTCTCCCTGCTGCCCTGGCGGTGGGTGCGGGACCTGCCCGCCGAGGGCGAGCTGGTACACGCGGTGTGGCGCCCGGCCGAGGCCGCGGGCCGCCTGGAGGTGGTGCCCTTCACCGGGTACTTCCGGGACACCGGGACGCCGGCCGGCTACCTGGCGGCGAACCTGCACGCGGCCGGGAGCGGCAGCCTGATCGCGCCGGGTGCGACCGTGACCGGCCGGTGCCAGCGCGCGGTCGTGGGCGAGGGGGCGCGCGTGCACGGCGACCTGACCCGTGCCGTGGTCTGGCCCGGTGCCCAGGTCCGGCCCGGTGAGCGGCTCACCGACGCCGTCCGGATCGGCCCCTGACCGCCCGTGCGGCGGCGCGGGTCACAGGTGCCGGGACCACCAGTCGAGCACTGCCTCGAACCGGGCCACCCGGTGTCGGGGCCGGCCGGTGCGGGACAGTTCGTGCCCTTCGCCGGGGAAGAGCAGGAACTCCACCGGCGTCCCCCGGCGCTTCAGCGCGACGAACAGCCGCTGTGCCTGCTCCACCGGGCAGCGCCAGTCCTGTTCGGAGTGGATGATCAGCATCGGGATGGTGATCTGGTCGGCATAGGTCAGCGGGCTCTGCGCCGCCTGCCGGACCGGATCCGGCCCGAACAGGTCGTCCACGAACGTCCAGCCGATGTCGGAGGAGCCGAGGAAGCTGTCGACGGCGGTCAGCGCCCGCTCGCTGATCGCGGCCCGGAACCGGTGGCCGTGGTGGGCCGCCAGCCAGGTGGTCAGGTAACCACCGTAGGAACCGCCCATCACCCCGACCCGGTGCCGGTCCAGCCCCGGATCGGCCGCGAGCGCCGCATCCAGCAAGGCCATCACGTCGGTCGCGGAGACCTCGCCCACGTTGCCCACCACCGCTCGCCCGTGCGCTTCGCCGTACCCGGACGAGCCGCGGGGATTGCCCATCAGCACCGCGTACCCCGCCTCGGCGTACACCTGGGCCTCGTCGAAGAGGGTGTGGCCGTACTGGAAGAACGGCCCACCGTGGATCATCAGCAGGACCGGGTGCGGCCCGGCGCCGGCCGGCCGGATCAGCCAGCCCGGCACCGGGTGGCCGTCCGGCGCGGTGGCGCTGACCGGCACCATCGGCCGTACCTCGATCTCCCGACCGAACCGGTGGTTGAACCCGCTCAGCCGGCGCAGCTCCCCCTGCTCCACCACGGCCAGCTCGCCGGGCTGGGACGGGTCGGCGTAGGTCACCGCGGTGACCCCGCCCCGGGTGGTCGCGCCGATCACCTGCCGCTCCCCCGCCACCAGCACGGCGGGTTCACCCCCGTCGACGGGCACCCGCAGCAGCCGCACCGCGCCCCGACACTCGTCGGTGAAGAGCACCCCGTCGGGCAGCGCCTCGATCATGCCGTTGGGACGGGCCAGGTGGTAACGCTCCCGGTTGGTCAGCCGGGTCGCCGCCGCGGACCCGTCCACCGGCACCACCCATAGCCCCACGGTGCGGCACGTGCCGGCCCGGTCGTTCTCCGAGAGCTGGGAGGCGACAAAGTAGACCCGCCGGCCGTCCGGGGCGAACCGCGGCTGGGCCGCGGCGAGGCCGCCGGCGGTCAGCGCCCGCAGCCCGGACCCGTCCGGCCGGCACACCCAGACGTCGCAGCGCAGGTCGTCCCCGGCGGTCTTGTGCCGGGCCGCCGCGAAGGTGAGCAGCTCACCGTCCGGGCTCCAGTCCACGCCGGTGTGGTCGGCGTCGCCGTCGGTGACGCGCACCGGATCCCCGCCGGCGAGGTCAACCGTCCACACGTGACTGGGCCGGTCGATGACGAACCCGAGGTCATCCACCCGGTAGCGAAGGGTGGTGATCCGGCGGGGCGGCTCGGCCGCCGCCGGCACCTGGCCGTCCGAGCCGTACCGGCCCGGCTCGGGCACCCGTGCCAGGTACGCCAGCCGGGTGGCGTCCGGACTCCACACCGGCTCCGACACGCCCAGCGGGTGGTCGGTGAGCCGGCGCGGCTCGCCCCCGCCCACCGGCAGCAGCCACAGCTGCGGCGGGCCGACCGCGCCGGTCGCGGCGTCCCGCTCGGCCCGCGTGAACGCCACCCACTCGCCGTCCGGCGACCAGACCGGCTCGCTGTCGCGCCAGCCGTACGTGAGCCGCCGCACGGGCACCGAGCCGTCCGTGTGCGCCAGCCACAGCTGGGCGGCGTACTCGTCGGCCGCCAGGTCGGGTTGCTGGACGGAGACCACGACCCGCCGGCCGTCCGGGCTCAGGGTGGGCCGGCCCGGGACGCGGAGGGCGGCTATTTCAGTGGGCTTCATGAATGGATATGCTACTGGGCGCCTCCCTACCGGTCGGTACAGTGACGTACGTATCGTGTGGACATGCCGAGACCTGGGGAGTCGGGCCGCGCTCAGCCGCGGCCGTACGAGCAGGAGTGGATCGACCGGGGCAGCGACCACCTGGGGCTGCGCTGGTACCCGGCCACGAGCGCGGCGGCGCCGATGGTGGTGCTGTGGCCGGCGATGGGAGTGCCGGCCGGCTACTACCGGCCCTTCCTCACCGGGCTGCTGCGGGCCGGGCTCGCGGTGGCAGCGGTGGACCTGCGCGGGACCGGTGACAGCACCCCGCGCGCGTCCCGCGCCTCCCGGTACGGGTACGCGGAGCTGACCGACGACGTGGGCGCGGTGCTGGAGCACCTGAAACCGCGGCGGGACGGCCGGCGGGTGGTGCTGCTCGGGCACTCGCTCGGCGGCCAGGTGTGCCTGCTGCATGCGGCCCGCACCGGCGGCGCGGACGTGGACGGTCTGGCACTGGTCGCGGTCGGCCTGCCGTACTGGCGCCGCTACCAGGGCCTGCGGCGGCTGCTGGTGTGGCCGTTCACGCAGGCCATCGGCGCCACCTCCGCCCTGCTAGGGTACTGGCCGGGGTGGGGCTTCGGCGGCCGGCAGGCCCGCGGGGTGGTCCGTGACTGGGCGTACACCGCCCGCACCGGCCGGCTGCCCGCCGTGCCCGGAGTGGACCCCGCCGAGGCCGTCGCCGCCCTCTCACTGCCGGTGCTCGCGGTGAGCCTGGCCCGCGACACGCACACCCCGGCATCTACTGTGGATTATCTAGTGACCGGCCTGACCGGGGCCCGGGTGCGGCGCGCGCACCTGGACGGCGACGCCGACCACTTCACCTGGGCCCGCTCCGAGTCCGGCCCGGTGGTGGCAGCGGTCACCGCCTTCGCCGCTGGGCTCGCGGATTGACCGCCCATCGCGCGACGCCACCGCCCGGGGCGCAGCCCGCCGGGTCGGGGTCACCAGCGGCCGCCACCACCACCCCCGCCACCGCCGCCGGCACCCCCGGAGAAGCCGGAGCCGCCGCTGCTGGAGGAGGTCTGCCGCATGGTGCCGCCCACGTGAGTGCCGAGCCCGGACACCGCGGCGGTGACCCGGCCGAAGTCCCACTGCCCGGTCCCGACGTACCAGCTCCCCGTGGCCGCGCTCGCCGGCATGCCGATCCGCTCGAACGCCGCCACCCATTGGTGGACGCACCCGAACGCCATCGCATAGGGCAGGTACTCGGCGAAGATCCGCTCCCGTTCGGCGAACGCCATCCGGTCGGCCTCCGCGGTGCGGATGAACTCCCGGAACCCCCGGGCCCGGCGGTACATGGACGACCCGGCCGGGGTCCGGTACGGCGCGAACCAGCTGAGCGCCAGCAGGATCAAGCCCACCACCGGTATCGGCGCCACCACCAGGCCGTAGCTCCAGTCCCGTTCAAACATCAGCACGATCCCGGCTATCCCGAGAGCCAGCACCGCCAGCGACAGCACGGTGAAGATCGCGCGGACCGCCTGCGGGCTTCGCCGGTAGTAGCCGCGCCGCACCACGTCGCGGTACAGCTCCTTGATGACCGCGCGGTAGTGCTGGTGGAAGTTGCCCTGGCCGAGTGTCGAGACCTTCACCGAGCGCCGGGACGGTGGTCCCGACTTGGTCAGCCAACTCACCCGGCGTGCCCGGGCCGACCCCGGCTGCCCGGCCGGCGCGGGTCGCCCCGCCTTCCCGAACAGCCCCCGCAGCACCTCCAGCTCGTAGGGTCGCAATCCGTCATCGGGCGCGTCCAGGCGGTGCAGGACCCAGTCCGGCTTAGCGAACAGCCCCTTCCCGGTGCGCCCCTTCTCTTCAATCCGCAGGTGCCCGCGTACCGCCAGGTCCACCAGGGTCGCGGAGAGGCTCACCTCGTCCGCCTTCTCGGTCAGGAGGGTACGGAGCTCGGCCGGGCGCAGCCCGTCCGGCGGGCGGTACTCCACACCGCCGGGTAACTGGCCGTGGTCGCCGCGGGGCGGTGCATCCCTTCCCCGCAGGCCCAGCGCCACCGCTCCGGCGAGGCCCACCAGCAGCACCGCCGCGGATGCGCCCCCGCGGACCGGATCCACCTGGAAGACCCGCAACACGGGGTTGGTGGGCTCCAGCTCCGGCGGGGGTACGTCCACCATCCCGGGCGGAATCGCCACCACCACGTCCAGTTGAGTCCCCGGTGACAGGGTGTCGGCGGTGAATCGGGCGGTGTCACCGTCCCGGGTCGCCTCGGCGCACGGGTCGGTGGCGCCGGTGGGTCCGGCGTAGCAGGTCACGTCGGTGATCTCCGGCGCGCGCACGGTGGCGGAGGCGCGTTCGATCGGTACCTCCCACCGGTCGCCGGTGACGTTCCAGAACAGCTCGTCATGGGAGTCGAACCGGTTCAGCGCGCCCCGCACCCGGTAGGAGATCTGGTACTCGCGCGGGCCGGTGATCAGCGTGCCCTCACGCCCGATCCGCCAGACCAGGAAGTCACCCGAGCGCTCGGTGTGCAGGTCGGACGGGGTGTCCGGGCCGGCGCTGATGCGTACCTCGTCGAACCGGTACCGCCGGGCCTTGCCGTCACCGACCGGTACCCGGAACGGGATCTCCCGGTAGATACCGTGGCTGGGCACGTGGAAATCCACTTCGATGGACTCGGTGACCCGCAGGCTGCCGTCGGCGACCACCTCGATGTCGGCGTGGAACGACCGGATCTCCCAGGTGCCGATCTGTGCCGCGTGGGCGGGGGCGGCCGCCGGAGCGACCAACAGCGGCGCCACCACCAGCGCCCCGGCGAGCGCCAGCGCCGCGCCGCCCACCAGCCGGGCCAGGGCGCCCCGCCCCGGCCGGCGGGTCGCGTCCGGCGGGCTGGCCTCAACCGGGCGTAAGTCTTCGGAGGTGCTCAGATCCGGGGGGGTCACGACAGCTCCGCCCGGGGGGCACGCCGCGCCTCAGCGTCGGCCTTGAAGAACTCGGCCGGGTGGAAGCCGAGCGCTCCGGCGATCAGCGTGGTCGGGAACTGCTGCTGGGCGTTGTTGAACTGCTCCACAGATCCGTTGTAGTACCTGCGTGCAAAGCTGATGTCTTCCTCCAGCCGGGACAGCTCCTCCTGCAGGTGCCGGAAGTTCTCACTGGCGCGTAGCGCCGGGTAGGCCTCCGCCACCGCCCACAGGCGGCCCAGGGCGCGCTCCAGGTCGTCGTCGGCGCGCCCGGAGGCGGCCGGTCCCCGCGCGGCGACCAGCGCCGCCCTGGCCGCCGTGACCGACTCCAGCACCTCCCGTTCGTACGCGCTGGCGGCGCGGACGGTCTCGACCAGGTTCGGCACCAGCTCCGCGCGCCGGACCAGCTGCACATCAATGCCGGACCAGGCGGTGGCGACCTTGTTGCGCAGCCGGACCAGGCGGTTGTAGGTGACCGCGACCGCCACCGCGAGCAGCACGATCAACAGGGCCAAGGCCCCGAGGAGGACCACCACGGCGACGCCTCCGCTCACGCAGACCGGGCGGCGCCGGCGGTCGCCAGCCAGCGCTCCAGCACGGCGGCGGCGGCGCCGGAGTCGATCGCCTCGGCGGCTCGCTCCACCCCTACCCGCAGCACCTTGTGCAGGTCCGGGTCCAGCTCGCCGGTGGTGGCGGCGGTGTGGGCGGCGAACGCGGCCGCGGCGTTGACCAGCACCGCGTCCCGGACCGGGCCGGGCTCACCGGCGAGCAGCCGGCGGGTCACCTCGGCGTTGGTGGGCGGGTCACCGCCGCGGAGCGCACCCGGGGCGGACCGGGCGATGCCCAGCTCGGCCGCGTCCACCACGGTCTCGCGCACGCTCCCGCCGACCGCGGCCCAGATCCGGGTACGCGCGGCGGTGGTCAGCTCGTCCAAGCCGTCCTCGCCGCACATCACCAGCGCGGTCTGCCCCCGGTCGGCGAAGACCTGCGCCATCACCGGCGCCAGCCGCGGGTCGGCGCAGCCGATCGCGGAGGCCGCCGGCTGCGCCGGGTTGGCCAGCGGGCCGAGGATGTTGAACGCGGTCGGTACGCCGAGTTCCCGGCGGGGGACGGCGGCGTGGCGCATACCGGGGTGGAAACGGGGAGCGAAGCAGAACCCGATCCCGGCCTCGGTGACGCACCGGGCGACCTCCTCGGGCCCCAGGTCGAGCGGGACACCGAGCTGCTCCAGCAGGTCGGCCGCGCCGCACGCGGAGGACGCGGCCCGGTTGCCGTGTTTGGCGACCGGCACCCCGGCGCCGGCCACCACCAGCGCCGCCATGGTGGAGATGTTGACCGTGTGTGCCCGGTCGCCGCCGGTGCCGACCACGTCCACCGCGGTGGCGCGTACCGGTTCGGGCAGCTCGACCCGGGTGGCGTGCGCCAGCATCGCGGTGACCAGGCCCAGGACCTCCGCCGGAGTCTCACCCTTGGCGCGCAGGGCGGTGACGAACCCGGCGATCTGGACCGGGGTGGCGTCGCCGCTCATGATCTGGCCCATCGCCCACGCGGTCCGCTCGGCGCTGAGCTCCTCGCCGCGCAACAGGGCGGCGAGCAGGTCGGGCCAGGTGGATCCGGCGCCGGCGGTGGGAGCGCTTCCGGATGTGGGGGCGGGTCCGGTGGTGGTCGATCCGGCCATAGGGGCCTCCAAGGGGAGAGCTAGGACGCGGCGGCGATGGCGCGCTGGTGCAGCAGGGCCGCGACGGTCTGGCCCGTGGTGACCGGGTCGGGCGGGTGGATCAGGGTGGCGTCCGCCCGGGCGTACGCCGCGAGCCACCGGTCGGCGGCGCGGGCGATCACGATGCAGATCGGCGGGACCTGATCCAGCTCGTCGCGCAGCTGCCGGGCGACACCGATGCCGCCGGCCGGCTGCGCCTCCCCGTCGAGCAGCAGCAGGTCGATCTCGTAGGTCTCGACCAGGTCGATGCACTCCCGGTAGGTCGCGGCCTCGACGAACTGCACGGTCAGGTCGGCGGCCGGCCGGGTCCCGACCGCCAGCCGCATCCGCTCCCGGACCTCGGGCTTGTCACTGTAGATCAGCACCGTGTGGGTCACGGGTGACATCCTATGCCAGTCCCGGCGGGGCCTGGTCCGGGCGCACGGCCGGCGCCGGGCCCGGGGTGCCGGCCGCACCGGTGCCGCGCGCCGACCCGGCCGGACCGGCCGGACCGGCCGACCCTCCGGGTTCCGCCGATCCCGCCGATTCGGCGGCCCGCGCCGCGGCTGCCTCGGCGCGGTCCAGTTCCCGGTCGATCCGGCGCGCCTCCCGTTCGGAGGCCCGGATCCACTGCGCCACCAGCACGGTCAACACCGTCACGGTGATCAGCTCTCCGGAGGCCCAGAGGATGCCGCCGGCGAGCCGCTGATCAGCGAATGGATCGGACCAGGCGGGCGCCCAGGTGAGGTACCAGTCGCCACCTACCAGGGTCTCGCTCTGCATGATCGTGAGCCCCAGCACGGTGTGGAACGGCACCATCACGATCAGCAGGAGCACCCGACCAGCGTGCGGCCAGCGACCGGGTAGCGGGTCCAGCCCCACCAGCGGGGCGAAGAACAGCAGCCCGCTGACGACGAAGTGCAGGTGCACCCACTCGTGGACCAGCTCGTTCTCCAGGCTCAGCTGGTAGAGGTCGGTGAAGTAGAGCACGAACGGGCTGGCCACGATGATCCCGAAGGCCACCAGCGGCAGGGTGAAGAACCGCACCGGTGGCGAGTGCACCACCGCCAGCAGGACCCGCCGCGGCCGCTTCGGCAAGGTCCGCAGGGCCAGGGTGACCGGCGCGCCCAGTGCCAGGAAGATCGGCGAGACCATCGACAGCACCATGTGCTGGGTCATGTGCGCCGAGAGCAACGCCTTCTCGTACGCGGCGAGGCCGCTGAGGACGACCAGCGCGATCGAGCCGAGCCCGGGCAGCAGGAACGACACGGTCCGGGTCAGCGGCCACCGGTCGCCCCGGGCGCGCAGTCTCACCACCCCGAACAGGTACAGGGCGGCGGCGAGCACGATCGGGATCGTGAGCCAGTGGACCAGGTCTGCCTCGGTCACCAGACTGGTCGGGCTCAGCGGTGGCGGGGCCAGTGGCGCTCCCGGTCCCCCGTGCGCGAGCGTGTCCACGTCCACCCCCGCAGGTTAGGCCACGCGCCTGAGCTGGGCGCCAGTGGCCACCCCGGCGTTCGGCGGTATGACGGAGACGCAATAATGTCGGACGTGACCGCGGTCCCGATCTCCGCCAGCCAGCAGGTTCATTCGCTGAACCGCCCGAACATCACCAGCGTGGGCGTCATCGTCTGGCTCGCCAGCGAGCTGATGTTCTTCGCCGGGTTGTTCGCCATGTTCTTCTCTACCCGGGCGGCCGCGCCCGAGCTGTGGGCCGACCGGCGGCCCATGCTCGACGTGTGGTACGCACTGCCGTTCACGTTGGTGCTGTTGCTCTCCTCGGTCACCTGCCAGATCGGGGTGTTCCGGGCCGAGCGCGGCGACGTCCACGGGCTTCGCCGATGGTTCGCCATCACGGTGGTGATGGGCCTGTTCTTCGTCATGGGGCAGGTCTTCGAGTACGGCAGCCTGATCCGTGATGGTCTGCGGATCGACACCGACGGGTTCGGGTCGATGTTCTACCTCACCACCGGGTTCCACCTGCTGCACGTGATCGGCGGCCTGGTCGCGTTCGTCATTTACATGATCCGGACCACCATGGGGCGGTTCACGCCCGCGCAGGCCACTTCTGGCATCGTCGTGTCCTACTACTGGCACTTCGTGGACGCGGTCTGGGTCGCGCTGTTCGCCATGATCTACTTGCTTCCGGTCCCGGTGGTCTCATGACTGCGGGGCGCCGTGTCACACCGAGCGGCGCTAGGCCGTCTTGTAAGGGGACGCGTGCGCGGCAGCGGGCGCGTTCGTGGGGCACGTCCGGGGTACCGGAGGGGTCCGGCGGTCCCGGCACGCGTGGGTGGGGCCGTCGGTTCGGTCCAGAAAGGTAGGGCGATGACATCCGAGACACCACGCCGGCGTCCGCGACGGTCCCGGGCACGGCGGCGCCTCGGCGGAGTCGTACGGCTGGCCGGGGCGCTCATGCTCGCCGGTGTCCTCTACACCGTATTCGCTCCCGGCCTGGCCGCCCAGGATGAGCCGCTCTCCAACGACGCCCAGCAGGGTCGGGCGATCTACGAGCAGAGCTGCATCAGCTGCCACGGCAACAACGGTCAGGGCGTGCCCGGTCGCGGGCCCAGCCTGATCGGGGTGGGCGAGGCCGCGGTGGAGTTCCAGGTGAGCACCGGGCGGATGCCGCTGGCCCGGCAGGGGGCGCAGGCGGAGCCCAAGCCACCGGTGTGGCGGGGCGAGGAGCTGGAGCGCAACGTCCGGTACCTCTCGGCCTACATCGACGCGCTGGGCGGCGGGCCTCGCATGCCGGCCGGCACCGACCTGGGTGCGAACGGCGACCCCGCCGTCGGCGGTGAGCTGTACCGGATCAACTGCTCCTCCTGCCACGGGTACTCCGGCGGCGGCGGGGCGCTCTCGGCCGGCGCCTTCGCCCCGGGGCTGCTGGACGCCACCGACCGCCAGATCTGGGCCGCCATGCTGAGCGGGCCGCAGAACATGCCGGTTTTCGGCGACAACCAGCTCACCCCGCAGGAGAAGGCCGACATCATCGCGTTCATCAACACGTTGAGCGAGGACGGCGACCCGGGCGGTGTGTTCAACCTGGGTCGGTTCGGCCCGAGCACCGAAGGCTTGGCGATCTTCCTCGTGGGCATCGTCGGCATCGTCATCGCCACGCTCTGGATCGCGGGGAAGTCATGACGACACACCAGCAACCGGTAGGGCACCGCGACGCGGTGGCGCGGCTGGCCCGAGTGGAGGTGACAGCGTGAGTGCACCCACCCAACGGGCGGAGACGGACCTGACGCGCGCCGGTGAGACCGGAGTGGACCTGTCCGATCCCCGCCTGACGCGATTCGACCTGGTGCGGGAAGGCGCCCGCCGGAACGGGATCGAGATCGTCCTCTACGAACCGCGGTTCCCCGTGCCGGGCAGCCGGGTGGAGCGCCGCCTGGAACGGGTCGTGGCGCTGCTGTTCCTCATCGCCGGTGCGGCCGGCCTGGGCTTCGTGATCGCCTACATCTGGTGGCCGTGGGAGTACGAGTTCGGCCCGGACAGCCTCAGCAAGTTCTACACCCCGGTGCTCGGTGTGACGCTCGGGGTGTCGCTGTTCGCGGTCGCGCTGGCGCTCGTCGCCTGGGTCAAGAAGCTGCTACCGCACGAGATCGCGATCGAGGAGCGCCACGACGGGGCCTCCAGCGACGACGACCGCCAGCTCATGGAGGCGACCCTGGCCAACGCCGGGCAGGAGTCCGGTGTCAGCCGCCGGCCGCTGCTCAAGGGGGCGCTGGCGCTGGGCCTGGCGCCGGTCGGGCTGGCCGTCGCCGCCCCGCTGATCGGAGGGCTGATCCGCGACCCGCACCGACCGATGTACGACGAGGTGGGGGTCTCGCGGCAGTTCCACACCGGCTTCCACCCGGGGCTCAACGGCGGCCGGCCGGTGCGCCTGGTCCGGGAGGACGGCACCCCGATCCGGCCCGAGGACGTCAGCGTCTCCGGGCAGATCACGGTCTTCCCCGGCATCCCGGGCGGCACCACCAACGAGTTCGCTGACTCCCCCACCCTGCTCATCCACCTACGGCAGGCGGACGCCGACGAGTTGCGGGAGAACCTCTACGAGCTCAACCAGGGCAGCATGCTCGGCAACTTCGTCGCGTACTCCAAGGTCTGCACGCACGCCGGCTGCCCGCCGAGCCTGTACGAGCAGCAGACCAACCGGCTGCTCTGCCCGTGCCACCAGTCCCAGTTCCTCATCACTGACAACGCCCGCCCGGTGTTCGGCCCGGCCACCCGGTCGCTGGCGATGCTGCCACTGGACGTGGACGAGGAGGGCTACTTCGTCGCCGCGTCCGACTACAAGGTGCCGGTCGGACCGTCGTTCTGGGAGCGCTGACCTATGACCTCGATCGTCAAGCCGAGCCGGCTGAAGCGGCGTAAGCAGCAACTCAAGGAGATGCCGGCGGCGACCGGGCGCGGACTGGACGAGCGCCTGCAACTGGCCAGCCCGCCCGCGCGCAGTTTCCTCAACAAAGTCTTCCCGGACCACTGGTCGTTCCTACTCGGCGAGATCGCGCTGTGGTCGTTCGTGGTGCTGCTGCTCACCGGCACCTTCCTCACGCTGTTCTTTGAACCCTCCATGGACGAGGTCACCTATCAGGGCAGCTACACCGCGCTGCAGGACGTGGAGATGTCCGCGGCGTACGCCTCGACCCTGAACCTCTCCTTCGACGTGCGTGGTGGGTTGTTCATCCGGCAGATGCACCACTGGGCGGCGTTGTTGTTCATCGCCGCGATCGTGGTCCACATGCTGCGGATCTTCTTCACCGGCGCCTTCCGCAAGCCGCGTGAGCTCAACTGGATCATCGGGGTGGCGCTGTTCTGGCTGGCGTTCCTGCTCGGCTTCACCGGGTACTCGCTGCCGGACGACGCGCTCTCCGGCACCGGGTTGCGGATCGGGCACGCGATCATGCTGGCGGTGCCGGTGATCGGCACCTGGCTGGCGTACGCCCTGTTCGACGGGCCGTTCCCGGGCGAGCTGATCATCTCCCGGATCTACATCGTCCACGTCTTCATCCTGCCGCTGACCGTGCTCGGCTTGATCACGCTCCACTTGATCATCATGTTCAAGCAGAAGCACACCCAGTGGCCGGGCCCGGGCCGCACCAACCGCAACGTGGTGGGCGAGCGCTTCTTCCCCCGGTACGCGGCGAAGCAGGGTGCCTTCTTCTTCATCGTGTTCGGGGCGATCGCCCTGATGGGCGGGTTGTTCCAGATCAACCCGGTGTGGCTGTTCGGCCCGTACAAGGCGGCGGTGGTCTCGGTGGCGAGCCAGCCGGACTGGTACGTGCTGTTCCTGGAGGGCGCCACCCGGTTGTTCCCGGCCTGGGAGACCCGGTTCACGCTCTTCGGTGAGCACTACACCCTCCCCAACGCGTTCTGGCCGGCGGTGCTCTTCCCGGGGATCGTGGCCATCACGATGTTCGCCTACCCGTTCATCGAGGCCCGGCTGCGCAAGGACAAGGGCATCCACAACCTGCTGGAGCGCCCGCGGGACGTGCCTAAGCGCACCGCGTTCGGCGCCGCGGCGTTGACCTTCTACGTGATCCTTACCGTCTCCGGCGCCAATGACGTGGTGGCCAAGGTCTTCGACATCAGCCTCAACGCCATGACCTGGATCGGCCGGGTCGGGGTGATCCTGCTCCCGGCGGTGGTGTACCTCGCCACCTACCGCCTCTGCCTAGGTCTGCAGCAGCACGACCGGGAGGTGCTGGCGCACGGGATCGAGACCGGCATCATCCGCCGCCGGCCGGATGGCGGGTTCTACGAGGTGCACCAGCCGCTCGGGCCGACCGACGAGCGCGGCCGGGGCGGGCTGGAGTACACCGGCTGGACGGTCCCGAAGAAGATGAACCGGATCGGTGCGCTCGCACCCGCGGTCCGCGGATTCTTCGTCCCGCTCGAGAAGGCGGCTCCACCTTCGCCCGCGCCGACGCGGGCGGCGCTGGAGGAGCCGGGTCCCAACGGCGAACGCCCCTCCGTGGAAGAGGCGTCGTCCGACCAGAAGGAGTAACGCGGGTTTCGTCCGCACGGACCGTGGCGTAACTGTGGAAAGATCAGGGCCGTGCGTGGTGACCAGTTAAGTCAACGAGTCGGGACCACCGAGCGGGAGCAGGTCCTGGGGCTGCTCGGCAAGGCCTTGGAGGAGGGTTACCTCGGCCTCGACGAGTACGAGCAGCGGGTGGCGGTGGTGACGGCCGCGAAGACCGTCTACGACCTCACCCGCCAGGTGGCCGACCTTCCGCCGCGCCTGCGCTGGACTCCCCACTCGCGACCGGCCCCGGTGGGCGGGGTAGACCCCTCCGAGCCGGCCCGTATCACCGCGATCACCTCCCTGGTGCTGGGCCTGGTGTCGTTGCCGATGGCGTTCTGCATCGGCATCGGCGGCATCATCGGGGTCACCGCGGCGGCGCTGAGTGTGCCGGGTCTGCGCTCCGGGTCGCCACGGGAGCGAGGGAAGGCCACCGTAGGCCTGGTAACCGGCCTGCTCAGCGTTGCCTTGTCCGCGGTGGTCCTGATGGTGCTCATCCTGGGCTAGCCCGGCACAAGCCGCGCTAGCCCGTGCACGCATCCCTTCGCTAGCAGTTTCAGCTAGCAAATTTCAGCCGGGCGCCCCTGCTGGTGTTCTAGCCCCAGCAGGGGCGCCCGGCTGAGATTAAGCCGGTCAACCGGGGCGCCCTACGGAAGCAGAAACGTCAACCGGGGCGCCCTGCTAGGGCTAGAGCATCAAGAGGGGCGCCCTGCTGAAGCGAAACCCTCAAGAGGGGCGCCCTGCTGAAGCGAAACCCTCAACGGGGGCGCCCGGTTGGAGCGTTTGGCGTTAGTAGGGGCACCCTGCTAGGGCTAGAGCATCAAGAGGGGCGCCCTGTTGAGAGGGAGCAACAGGCCCTGTTGAGAGGGAGGGAGCAACAACCAGGCGCCCCGTTGCTCAACAGGGGCGCCCGGTTGAAGTAAGAGGGGCAGGGAGGGCTTACTGCGAGGCGGTACGGCGGGTGCCGGTGTAGTACTCGAACAGCATGCCGGCGCAGGCGGTGATAACCGCGACGATGCCGCCGGCGATCAGCCACCACATCCAGAACGCCACGCCGAGCCCGCCCAACGAGATCGCCAGCGCGAGCCCGACCGGAAAGTAGCTGCCCGGGCTGAAGAAGCCGACCTCGCCGGCCCCCTCAGCGATCTCTCCATCCAGCCGGTCCTCCGGCCGCGGCTCGATCCGGCGGGCCACCACCAGGAAGTAGAGCGCCACCATCAGGCTGAGCGTGGCCGACAGCAGCAGCGCGATCGAGCCGATCCACTCGATCTCGCCGAACCAGTCCCAGGTCCACCACGCGTACAGTCCGGCCAGCCCAAGCAGGAACACCGCGATCCCGCCGAAGATGCGCCACTCCGTCCTCATCGACTCGGCCCTCCCCTGTCCTCGCTCGTGGCCCTGGTCAGCCCTGGGCGAGCCGTTGCGTGAACGGCTCGGTGGTGATCGCGTACGGTTCCTGCCCGATCGACAGCAGCGCGTCGGCCTGGCTCAGCCCGTCCTCCAGCGCGGCGACGTAGGCGGCGTAATCCTGTGGACTGACCACGCGCATCTCGAAATTCATCATCGAGTGGTAGATGCCGCACAACTCGGCGCACCGGCCCACGTACGCGCCCTGGTTGCCCTCGGGGATGGTGATCTCGAACCGGGTCTGGAGCTGCGGCCCGGGGAAGACGTCCCGCTTGAAGAGCAGCTCGGGCACCCAGAAGGCGTGGATCACGTCATTGGAGTGCAGCAGGAACTGCACGGTCTGGCCGGTCGGCACCACCAGCACCGGGATCTCCTCGGTGGTGCCGGTGGTGCTGGCGACGGTCTCACCGTCGCGCTGGTAGCCGAACTGCCAGTTCCACTTGAACGCCGTCACCTCCACGGTGACGTCCGGGTCGGGTGAGAGGTAGTCGGCGTCGGTCTGCACGGTCACGGTGTAGTAGAAGAGGACCGCGATCACCAGGAACGGGGTGAGCGTGTACAGGACCTCCATCGGGAGGTTGAACCGGGTCTGGGCCGGCAGCTCGTCGCCCCGCTTGCGGTACCGGATGATGCACCAGAAGATCAGACCCCACACCAGGCCCCCGACCACCAGGGCGGTGATCACGGCACCGACCCACAGGTCGTACATCTGGGCGGACTGGTCGGAGATGCCGACCTCGGGCCAGCCGAACCCGCCGAACACCTCGCCTACGGTCCGCACGCAACCGCTCAGCACCGCCACCAGGGCGGCACCCATGGCACCCAACCCCAGCACGCGTCCGACGACCCGGCTCCGCGACCGGTTCGGCCTGTTCGCCCCCACCAGCTCGGCCTCCTTAGCGGCTGTTACCACGCAGGCAGCGTACCGGACCGGCATCGGCGCTCTGGTCATGGGTACGGTCGCAGCGTGGAGTTCTCACCCCCACGGCCGGCGCCTTCCGGCGGCGTTCCTCCGCCCGCGGCCGGCGCCCCGGCCCCGGTGTACTTCGACGCCGCCGCCGGCACGCCGCTGCACCCGGTTGCCCGGCAGGCGCTGCTGGCCGCGCTGGAGGACGGTTGGGCCGACCCTACCAAGATCTACACGGCCGGCCGGCGCGCCCGCCAGCTGCTCGACGCCGCCCGGGAGGCGGTCGCGTCGGTGCTGCGGGTACGCGCGGACGAGGTCTCCTTCACCGGCAGCGGTACGGCCGCCTGCCACGCCGCGGTGCTGGGCGCCCTCGCGGCGGGCCGGTCGGGTGATGTGTTTGTGCACTCGGCCATCGAGCACTCGGCGGTCCTGCACGCGGCCGCGCGGCACACCGCCGGCGGCGGCAGCGCGGTGTCGGTGCCCTGCGACCGGCTCGGCCGGGTGGACCTCGACGCCTGGCGGGCGGCGGTGGCGCGGCCCGGGGTGGCGCTCGCCGCGCTGATCAGCGCCAGCCACGAGGTGGGTACCCGGCAACCGGTGACCGACGCGGCGGCGGCGTGCGAGGCGGCCGGGGTGCCGCTCTTCGTCGACGCCGGCGCCTCGCTCGGGCGGGTACCGGTGCCCGACGGGTGGTCGCTGCTCGCCGGCTCCGCCCACAAGTGGGGCGGCCCGCCCGGGGTGGGGATCCTGGTGGTCCGGCGGGGGACCCGCTGGGAGGCGCCGTACCCGAGCGACCAGCGGGAAGCGGGCCGGGTGCCGGGCGCGCCCGCGCTGCCGGCGATCGTGGCGGCCGCGGCGGCGCTCCGCGCGAGCGCGGCCGAAGCCGAGGCGGAGGCGGCCCGGCTCTCGCCGCTGGTGGACCGGATCCGCGACACCGTGGCCGCGACCGTGCCGGACGTGGAGGTGGTCGGCGACCCGGTGGACCGCCTGCCCCATCTGGTGACCTTCTCCTGCCTCTACGTGGACGGCGAGGCGCTGCTGCACGCACTGGACCGGCGCGGCTTCGCGGTCTCCTCCGGCTCTTCGTGCACCTCCTCCACGCTGCGGCCGAGCCACGTACTGGAAGCGATGGGGGTGCTCTCCCACGGCAACGTGCGGATCTCGCTGTACCGCGACAGCACCGAGTCTCAGGTGGACCGGTTCCTGGCCGAGCTGCCGGGGGTGGTGGCCGAGCTGCGGGCGGAGGTGGGGATGTGAGTACCGTTCCGGCCGTCGTGCTGGACTGCCGGGGCCAGCGCTGTCCGCTGCCGGTGATCGCGCTGGCGAAGCGGCTGCCGGAGGTGCCGGTGGGTGGGGTGCTGCGGGTGCTCGCCGACGATCCGGCCGCGGCCAACGACATCCCCGCGTGGTGCCGGATGCGGGGAGAGGAGTTTCTCGGCTCCCCCGCACCGGCGGTGTACGACGTCCGCCGGCGCTGACCTTGGTCGGCCGAACTGGCCGCATGCCGCTAGTTCAAGTGGGCACCGACTCATAGCCGTTCAGCGGATGACACCCCTTCTACCCGCGGCCGAAAATGTGGGAGCGCTTCCATCGACGTTCTACTCTCGCCCGCTCCCTGAGGAGGAGAACCGACATGGAACTCGCCCACCGACCAGCCTGGCGGTGGCTGGTCGTGCCGTTAGCCGCCGTGATGACGGCGGCGTTCAGTTTCGCCGCTCCCGCCAGCGCGCAGAGCACCCTGCGCCAGGCGGCCGCCGACGACTTCCTGATCGGGGTCGCGGTCAGCAACAGCTGGTTGAACAACTCCACCTTCGCCAACCTGGCGGCGACGCACTTCAGCTCGGTCACGGCCGAGAACGAGATGAAGTGGGAGACGACCGAGCCGTCTCAGAACAGCTTCAACTTCAGCCCCGGCGACCAGATCGTCAACTTCGCCCGGCAGAACAACCAGCACGTCTACGGACACACGCTGGTCTGGCACAGCCAGGCGCCGGGCTGGGTGCAGGGTCTCAACGGCACCGCCATGGACGCCGCGATGCAGAACCACATCACCCGGCTCATGCAGCATTGGTCCGATGACATCCAGCGCTGGGACGTGGTGAACGAGGCCGTCAGCGACAACAACGGCCAGCTCCGCAACAGCTTCCTGCTGAACGCCATGGGTCCGCAGTTCATCGAGAACGCGCTGACTTACGCGCGGGCCGCGAATCCGAGCGCCACGCTGTGTCTCAACGACTACAGCATCGACGGGATCAACACGAAGAGCAACGCCTACTTCACCATGGTCCAGGACTTCATCCAGCGCGGTGTGCCGATCGACTGCATGGGCTTCCAGGCGCACCTGATCCTGGGCCAGGTCCCCGGCAACATGCTGCAGAACCTGCAGCGTTTCGCCTCGCTCGGCCTGGAGATCTGGGTGACCGAGCTGGACATCCGCATCCCGCGGCCGGTCAGCCAGCAGAACCTCCAGCAGCAGGCGAACGACTACCAGCAGGTGGTCCAGATCTGCCAGCAGGCCAACTGCGACGGTCTGACCATCTGGGGTCTGCACGACGCGCAGTCCTGGGTCGACAGCACCTTCCCCGAGTTCGACTCGCCGCTGCTGTGGGATGACAACTTCCAGCCCAAGCCGGCCTTCAACGCCGTGCTCAACCAGCTCGGCGGCGGCGGCGGCGGCCCCGGGCCTACCCCGCCCGCGCCTCCGACCAACCTGACCGCCAACGCGGGCTCGAACTCGGTCTCCCTGTCCTGGAACGGCTCCAGCGGGGCCACCCAGTACCAGGTCCACCGGGCCCTCGGCGCCTCCGGCGGCAGCTTCTCCCAGATCGGCACCACCAGCGGCACGTCGTTCACGGACAACAACGTGTCGCCGAACACCACCTACCGCTACCGGGTCACCGCGTCGAACGCGAACGGCACCTCCGACCCGTCGAACACGGTCACGGTGACCACCAGCGGCAGCGGTGGTCCTACCACCCCGCCACCTGGTGGCGCCGACTGTGCGGTGACCTACGTGGCGAACGACTGGGGCGGTCACCCCGGCTTCACCGCCGACATCACCATTCGGAACACCGGGAACACGACGATCAACGGCTGGACGCTGACCTTCTCCTACACGGCCGGCCAGACCATCGAGCCTCCCGGCTGGAACGGCACGGTATCGCAGAGCGGCTCCACCGTGACCGCGGTCAACGCCTCCTGGAACGGGACGATCCCGCCGAACGGCACCGCCAACGTCGGGTTCAACGGCACCGCCGCGTCGGTGGGTAACAACCCGCCGCCCACCTCCTTCAGCCTCAACGGCACTAGCTGCACCGTCAGCTGACGCCCGATGAGGTGAGTAGGGCGCCCGGCTCACCCCGGTGAGCGGGGCGCCCTACCGGCAAACGTGGTACCCACCCACACCAGGGGCGCCCTACCGCAAGCACCACCCGGTAGGGCGCCCCAAGCCTTTCCATGCGAGCCGCCGGTCGTGCGTACGAGCCGGGCCGCGCCCGCTCCGAGCGAGGAGGGACGCGGCGCCCGGCTCACCCCGTCTCAGGCGGGCAGGTGCGCGCTGACCTCGGCCGCCGCGGTGTCGCCGTAGGACAGCGCGAACCGCTTGAGGAACGCGTCCGCCCGTACCTCGTACTCCTGCGTACCCACGGTCTCCAGCACCAGGGCCGCCATCAACGACCCGACCTGGGCGGACCGCTCCAAGCCGAGCCCCCAGGAGAGGGCAGCGAAGAACCCGGCCCGGAAGCCGTCCCCGACGCCGGTGGGGTCGGTGGACGGGTTGACGTCCCGCGCCGCCGATACCCGGATCGGCCCGGCGAGCTCCTTCCCGGAGATCTCCACTCCGTCCTTGCCCAGTGTGGTCACCTGCACCTGCACCTGCTCGCGGACCTGCGCCTCGGTCAGCCCGGTCTTGGAGAGCAGCAGCGAGCGCTCGTACTCATTGGTCACCAGATAGGTCGCGCCCTCGATCAACTGCCGGATGTCCTCCCCCGGCATCCGGGCCAGCTGCTGGGAGGGGTCAGAGGCGAACGGGTAGCCGCGCTCCCGGCACTCCCGCGCGTGCCGCAGCATCGCCTCGGGGTCGTTCGGACTGATCACCACCAGGTCCAACCCGCCGAGGCGCTCCGCCACCGGCGCCAGCTCGATGTTGCGCGCCTCGCTCATCGCGCCGGTGTAGAACGAGGCGATCTGGTTGAGGTCGTCGTCGGTGGTGCAGACGAACCGGGCGGTGTGGCCAACCTCGGAGACATACACCGAGTCGCAATCCACACCGTGCCGTTCCAGCCACGAACGGTAGTCGGCGAAGTCGGTGCCGACCGCGCCGACCAGCACCGGGTGCAGCCCTAGCTGGGCCATCCCGTAGGCGATGTTGGCGGCGATGCCACCCCGCCGGACCACCAGGTCGTCCACGAGGAAGGACAGAGAGACCTTGTGCAACTGGTCGGCGAGGAGCTGGTCGGCGAAGCGTCCGGGGAAGTGCATCAGGTGGTCGGTCGCGATAGAACCGGTCACGGCGACTCGGTGTACCACTTCGGCGAGCCTCCTAGGCGGGGGTTTGGGGGCAACGCCAGCCTACCGGGCGGCGATGGAGCGTTACCGTGGCGATATGGGCCGACGATTTGTCCCGCACACCGCGGATGTGCGGATCGAGGCGTGGGGAGCCTCCCGGGAGGAGTGTGTGGCCGAAGCGGTCGCGGCCACAGTGGAGAGCTTCGCCGACGTCTCCGGCGCGGCGCCTGCCACCACCGAGGAGGTCCGGTTCGATGCCGGCACCGACGAGGACCTGCTGGTGGCGGTCCTGGACGAGGTGATCTACCGGTTGGACACCGCCGGCCAGCTACCGCTCACCACCGACGTGACCCCCGCCGACGGCGGCCTGGTGGTCCGGTTCACCATGGCCGACGTCGCGGCGGCCACCCCGGTGGGCGCCGCCCCGAAGGCGGTCTCCCTGCATGACCTGCGCTTCATCCGCGACCCCGCGGGCTGGTCCTGCACGGTCACGCTGGACGTGTGAGCCGGGCCGGTCAGCCCTTCACCACACCCAGCGGCACCAGCTTCGCCACCCGGCGACCCAGGCCACCTCGCTCGGCCGCGGTCACCACCTCGGTGATGTCTTTGTACGCGTCCGGCGCCTCCTCGGCCAACCCGCGCCAGGACGCCCCGCGTACCGCGATCCCCTGCCGCTCCAAGTCGCGGCGCAGGTCCTCCCCGCGCACCTTGCGGGCCGCCTGGTGCCGGCTGCGCACCCGACCGGCTCCGTGACAGGTGGAGGCGAAGGCCGGCGCCGCCGGCACCCCCACGAGCACGTACGAGGCGGTGCCCATGGAACCGGGCACCAGCACCGGCTGACCCACCGGTCGCAGGTCGTCCGGCAGGTCCGGGTGGCCCGGCGGCAGGGCCAGCGTGGCCCCCTTGCGGTGCACGCAGACCTGCCGGCCGTCGTGGTACTCCAGCTTGGCCAGGTTGTGCGAGACGTCGTAGACCAGGTCCAGGCCGGCGCCCACGGCGGCGAACGCCCGCCGGGCGGCTTCACCGAGCAGCTGGCGGTTGACCCGGGCGTAGTTGGCGGCGGCGGCCATCGCACCGAGGTACGCCCGGCCCGGCTTGGACTCCACCGGCGCGCACGCCAGCTGCCGGTCCGGCACGGTGATGCCGTACTCGGGCATCACCCGCTCCATCACCCGGACGTGGTCGGTGCAGATCTGGTGGCCCAGGCCGCGGGAGCCGGAGTGGATCATCACGCAGACCTGTCCTTCGCGCAGTCCGAACACCTCCGCGACCGCCGGGTCGTAGATCTCCGCGACCGCCTGCACCTCCAGGAAGTGGTTGCCGGAGCCGAGGCTGCCCACCTGCCCGAGCCCCCGTTCCACCGCCCGGGGGCCGACCTCGGCCGGGTCGGCGCCGGCCACCGCGCCGCGGTCCTCGCACCGCTCCAGGTCACGCGGTACGCCGTGCCCTTGCTCGACCGCGTACGCGGAACCGCCGGTGAGTACCTGGTCGAGCTGGCTTCGGCGCAGCGACCACACCGCGCCGCGCCCCATCCCCCGGGGGACCGTCCGGTCCAGGGCGTCCATCAGCTTCTCCATCTGCGGCGCCAGGTCGTCCCGGGAACGGTCGGCGGCGAGCAGCCGGACCCCGCAGGAGATGTCGAACCCCACGCCGCCGGGTGAGACCACGCCACCGTCGGCCACATCGGTGGCGGCCACGCCGCCGATCGGGAACCCGTACCCCCAGTGGATGTCGGGCATGGCGTACGACGCGGCCACGATCCCGGGCAGGGTCGCCACATTGGCCACCTGGGTGAGGGATCGGTCCTGCTGGATGTCGGGCAGCAGCGCGCGAGAGGCGAACACCACCCCGGGTACGCGCATCTGCCCGGTCCGCTCGATCCGGAACCGGTACGGGGTCTCCTCGATCAGCTCGACGGTCTGGTCGGCCACAGCGGGTTGGGTACTCACAGCAGGCTCAGTATCCCTGGTCGTCTCGTACGCGGTCGCTCGTCACCATCGAGTTACCCGGCAGGGCGTGCGGGTATGCCCGGTGCGGAGGGTGGCATGAAGGGCGACTGGGTGGAGATCGTGGTGGACACGGGGGCCGCACCGCTCACCTACGAGGTGACCGCGACGCGGGCCGGCCGGCGGGTGGAGATCACGATCCGCCGCGGGGTGGTGGAGGTCGCCGAGATCACCCGTGGCGGCAGTGTGGTGCGCACGGCGCGGTTCATGGCCAGCCGGGTCCTCGCGCTGGTGGAGCACCCGGCCCCCCGCCGCTCGGACGAGAGACCCACGCCGGTCACGAACCCGCGATGATCGGCATCTCGGGCTGTCTCGCTGCACGCCCTCCGTGGTCGTGTGACCGCGGGACAACCGCGCAGGCAGCGAAATCTGATAATATGATTTCATGACGGTGATGACCGCGACCGAGGTGGCGCGCAACTTCTCCTCGGTCCTCGATGCTGTGGCCCGCGGCGAGACGATCGTCATTACCCGGGGCGGACGGCGGGTGGCCGCGCTCACCGCGGCCCCAGCGGCCAACGGCGCCGCGGTGCGGGAGGCTCTGGCGCGCCACCGCCCCGACCCCGCCTGGGCGGATGAGATCGAAGCCGTCCGCGAGCTGCTGTACGTCGAGGAGCGGGGGTGAGTCGCCGGCTGATCCTCGACACCGGCATCCTCATCGCCGTCGAGCGCGGCACGCTCACCATCGACCGCGCCATCCGCGAAGACGACGACGTGGCGATCGCGGCGATCACCGTCGCCGAGCTCATGGTCGGGGTGGAGCTGGCCGACGAGCGTCACCGGCAGCGCCGGCAGGACCTCGTCGACGACCTGCTGTCAGCCATGCCGATGGAGCCCTACGGGCAGAACACCGCCCGGGCGCATGCCCGGTTACTCGCCCATGTCCGGCGGGCAGGTAAGCCGCGCGGTGCCCACGACCTCATCATCGCCGCCACCGCGGTGGCGACCGGCCGCAGCGTACTGACCTCGGACGCGGCCGCTGCCTGGACGGAACTACCGGAGGTCACGGCGGTCACGGTCACCTGACTCGGCCGGTGCCGACCGGCGGCGGTCAGTGGAAGCTGTCGCCGCAGGCGCAGGAGCCCTGCGCGTTCGGGTTGTCGATGGTGAAGCCCTGGGCGTCGATCCGGTCGGCGAAGTCGATGGTGGCGCCGGTGAGATAGGGGGCGCTCATCCGGTCGACCACTACCTCGACTCCGTCGTACGCGTCGATGATGTCCCCGTCCAGCGAACGCTCGTCAAAGAAGAGCTGGTAGCGCAGACCGGAACAGCCGCCAGGCTGCACCGCGATCCGCAGCCGCAGGTCATCCCGGCCCTCCTGCTCCAGCAGCGCCTTCACCTTGCTGGCGGCCACCTCCGTGAGGTGGATGGTGCGCGAAGCCTGGGGGTCGGCCTGGGTCTCGGTCGGTGTGGTCACGGTCACTGCTCCCTGACGCCGATAGTGTTCGTCGAACCCACGCTAACCCACCAGGCGGCCGTTCTCCCACTGAGGGCGACCCTGTCCCTGAATCAGGGCGCATGTTGCCCGGATCAGGCGACCGGCCCGGGTCCAGGCGATTCACCTGGTCAGGTGCCCGGCCACGACCCGGCGAGCCGGGCGGCGATCGCGTGCAGGCCCTCGGCCGGGTGGGACATGGCGCGGGTCACATCCCCGTCGAAGTGGTCCACGAGCGACCAGGCACCGCTGATCCCGGCCGCCCGCGCCTCCTCCGGCGGCACCGTGACCCGGCCGGCCACCACCAGGCACGGCACCCCGCGGTCCCGGGCCGCGGCCGCCACCCCCGCCACCACCTTGCCGCGCAGCGACTGGCTGTCGAACGAGCCCTCGCCGGTGATGACCAGGTCGGCCTCGGCCAGCGCGGTGTCCAGCCCGGTCAGGCGCCGGACCAGCCCGATGCCGGACTCGGCCCGCCCGCCCAGCGCGAGCAGCGCCGCGCCCAGCCCGCCGGCGGCGCCCCCGCCCGGCAGCTCGGCCAGCCGGTCCGGGCAAGTCGGCAACTGCTGTTCCAGCACCGCCGCGAACCGGGCCAGCGCCGCATCCAGCAGCGTCACGTCGTCGGCGGTGGCGCCCTTCTGCGGCCCGAACACGGCACTCGCGCCGTGCGGCCCCACCAGTGGGTTGTCCACGTCGGTCGCCGCGACCAGCGCGGCCTGGCGTAGCTGCGGCGCCCCGCCCAGGCCCGCGACCTGGAGCAGCGCGGCTCCCCCGTACGGCAGGGCGTAGCCGGCGGCGTCCAGCGGCGCGGCACCCAGCGCCGCGAGCATCCCGGCGCCCGCGTCGTTGGTGGCCGATCCGCCCAGCCCCACCACGATCCGGCGGGCCCCGGTCTCCACCGCCGCGGCCAGCAGCAGGCCCAGGCCGTACGAGGTGGTGCGCTTGGGGTCCCGTTCGGAGGGGTCGAGCAGGTGCAGGCCGCAGGCCTGGGCGCTCTCCACGTACGCGGTCGCGCCGGTGGCCGGTTCTCCCGCGGGCGGTCCCCCGGCCGGCGCCGGCCGCCCGGCGCCCCCCTCCCCGGCCACCAGCACCCATCCGTCCACCGGCCGGCCGAGCGGGTCGACCGTACGCACCGGCACCCTCCGCCCGCCGGTCGCGGCCTGGAGCACCTCCAGGAACCCCGGCCCACCGTCCGCCAGCGGCCGGGGCGTGACCGCGTCGCCGGGCGCCCCCGCACGCCACCCCTCCGCCAGGGCACGCGCCGCCTCCACCGCCGAGAGCGTGCCGGCGAACTTGTCCGGACATACCACCACGCGCATCGGGCCTGAGTCTGCCAGGTCACAAACTGATGAGTGAAGAGACCGCCGCATGCCACCATGGAGCCATGACGGGTACCTGGGTCGAGCCATCGAACACCGCCACCGCGTTGCTGCTGCTGGGTCGCGGCAGTGACCCCGACTCGGAGCGGGGGGTGGAGTGCCCCGGTGAGCTACCGGCACCCAGTGACCCCGGGCTGGTGGAGCGGGCACGCGCCGCCAAGGCGGCGCTCGGTGACCGGCTGTTCGTGCTCGGTCACCACTACCAGCGCGACGAGGTGATCCAGTTCGCGGATGTCACCGGCGATTCGTTCAAACTGGCCCAGCAGGCCGCGGCGCGGCCGGAGGCGGAGTGGATCGTCTTCTGCGGGGTGCACTTCATGGCCGAGTCCGCGGACATCCTCACCGCCGACCACCAGCGGGTGATCCTGCCGGACCTCGCCGCCGGGTGCTCCATGGCGGACATGGCGGCGCTGTCCCAGGTGGAGACGGCCTGGGAGCGGCTGGTCGACGTGGGGGTCGCGGACACGACCGTGCCGGTGACGTACATGAACTCCTCGGCGGACATCAAGAGCTTCGTGGGGCGTCACAAGGGAGTCGTCTGCACCTCCTCGAACGCGCGGCGCGCGCTGACCTGGGCGTACGAGCAGGGCGAGCGGGTGCTGTTCCTGCCCGACCAGCACCTGGGGCGCAACACCGCCGTGCGGGAGCTGGGCTTCGACCTGGCCGACTGCGTGCTCTACGACCCGCACAAGCCCGGGGGCGGGCTCACCGACGCGCAACTGCGCGACGCCCGCATGATCCTGTGGCGCGGTCACTGCTCGGTGCACGGCCGGTTCACCCTGGACTGTGTGACCGAGGTACGCGAGCGGGTACCCGGCGTGAACGTCCTGGTCCACCCGGAGTGCCGGTACGACGTGGTCGCCGCGGCCGACCACGTCGGCTCCACGGAGAAGATCATCCAGACCATCGCGGACGCCCCGGCCGGATCGGCCTGGGCGGTGGGCACCGAGCTGAACCTCGTACGCCGGCTGGCGCACACCCACCCCGACAAGCAGGTCATGTTCCTGGACCGCACCGTGTGCTACTGCTCCACGATGAACCGGATCGATCTGCCGCACCTGGTGTGGGCGCTGGAGGAGCTGGTCGCCGGCCGCCCGGTGAACCAGATCACCGTCGACCCCGAGACCGCGCACTACGCCCGGCTCGCGCTCGACCGGATGCTCGCCCTGCCGTAGCGCGGAGCGGCAGGCGGGGAACCAAGCGCGCCCGCCCCCCGCGGGCGCGATCGTGGCGCTATGCTCAGCGCGGTCCACGGCGGGGCGGCCGGACGGTTCCCCGCCGTCCGTTGTCGCCGGATCTCGCTCCCCCGGAGGTTGTGTCTTGACCGCGTCCGACGTACTCACCGTGCACGGCGGGACGCCACTGGCGGGGGAGGTCCGAGTCCGCGGGGCCAAGAACCTCGTGTCCAAGGCCATGGTCGCCGCGTTGCTGGGGGATGAGCCGAGCCGGCTCTACGACGTCCCGCGAATCCGCGACGTGGAGGTGGTCCGCGACCTGCTGGAGCTGCACGGGGTACGGGTCCGCGACGAGGGCGACACGCTGGTGCTGGACCCGGCACGGGTCGGCCGCGCCGCGGCGGACGAGATCCACGTGCACGCCGGCTCCAGCCGGATCCCGATCCTGTTCTGCGGTCCGCTGCTGCACCGGCTCGGCCACGCGGTCATCCCCGACCTCGGTGGGTGCCACATCGGGCCGCGACCGATCGACTTCCACCTGCAGGCGCTGCGCGAGTTCGGCGCGGTGGTCGACAAGACCGACCGTGGCCTGCAGCTCGCCGCCCCGAACGGGTTGCGCGGTGCCAAGTTGGAGCTTCCCTACCCCAGCGTCGGCGCGACCGAGCAGGTCCTGCTCACCGCGGTGATGGCGCAAGGGGTCACGGAGCTGCGTAACGCGGCGGTGGAGCCGGAGATCATCGACCTGATCTGCGTGCTGCAGAAGATGGGCGCGATCATCACGGTGCACACCGACCGGGTGATCGAGATCGAGGGCGTAGACCGGCTCGGCGGGTTCACCCACCGCCCGATCCCGGACCGGATCGAGGCCGCGAGCTGGGCGGCGGCCGCACTGGCGACCCGCGGTGACGTGACCGTGCGGGGCGCGCGGCAGGTAGACATGATGACCTTCTTGAACGTGTTCCGCTCGGTGGGCGGGGCGTACGAGGTGGACGACTCCCGCGACGGCGGCATCCGGTTCTGGCACCCCGGCGGTGAGCTGAAGGCGATCGCGCTGGAGACCGCCGTCCACCCCGGCTTCATGACCGACTGGCAGCAGCCCATGGTGGTCGCGCTCACCCAGGCCCGCGGTCTGTCCATCGTGCACGAGACCGTGTACGAACAGCGGCTGGGCTACACCGCCGCGCTGGGGCAGATGGGCGCCACGATCCAGGTCTACCGGGAGTGCCTGGGCGGGACGCCCTGCCGGTTCGGCCGGCGCAACTTCACCCACTCGGCGGTGATCGCCGGGCCGGCCAAGCTGCACGGCGCCGACCTGACCATCCCAGACCTGCGCGCCGGGTTCAGTCACCTGATCGCCGCGCTCGCGGCCGAGGGCACCTCCCGGGTGTACGGGGTGAACCTCATCAACCGGGGGTACGAAGACTTCGAGGCGAAGCTCGCCGCGCTCGGCGCCCAGGTCGAGCGCTGACCGCGGACGCACCTCGCCGCCCACGAACGGCTGACCGCCGACCACGCCCGGCCGGCCGCCGGTAGCTGATCGTTGAGCGTCGCTGGCTGACCGCGACCGGCCACGCGAGGCGGGCGGACCCCGCCGATCGGGTCATCGGCTACCCTTGCGGCGTGCCCCAGCTCTTCCGACGCAGGTCCTCCGGGCTCGCCGAAGCCGCCCCGGAGGCGGAGACGCCCGCCGGCGAGACCACCCAGGGCCAGGCTGCCGCGCAGACGGGTCCGGCCGGGGAGGGCGTCGGCGCCCAGGTGCCGCCGAAGCGCCCGAAGGGGTACACGCCCAGCAAGAAGGAGCTGGGGGTGGTCACACCGAAGCGGCCCAGCCCGCACGTGCGCCGGCCGGGGGCCACGCCGGTGCCCCGCTCCCGCAAGCAGATGACCAAGGAGGAGCGCCGGGAGCTGCGCGAGCAGCGGCGGGCCCGGCGGCGGGAGATCACCGAGGGCATGCGCCAGGGTGACCCCAGGTACCTCCCCGCCCGCGATCAGGGGCCGGAGCGCGCGTTGACCCGGGACGTGGTCGACTCGCGGCGCAACGTGGGGAGCTGGTTCTTTGCCGGGGCGCTGGTGGTGCTGTTCCTCTCCTCCACCGCCCTACCCGGGCTGGTGCTCCTGGGGAACTTGATGTTCCTGCTGCTCATGGTCACCCTGACCGTGGACAGCGTGCTGCTGTGCCGCAAGATCAAGCGGCTGGTACGCCAGCGCCACCCGAACTCCGACGTCAAGTTGGGCAGCCTCTACCTGTACGCGGTGATGCGCGCGGTCACCTTCCGCCGGATGCGGATCCCCCTACCCCGCAAGAAGATCGGCGACCCGGTGTAGCCGGGGCCGGCGACCGGTCACGAGCCGGCCAAGACCCCGATCCCGAGCAGCGCGCAGCAGACCAGCAGCATGGGGCCCAGCACGATCAACATGAGCGTGTAGTTGGACCACATGCCGAACTTGGTGACGTCGTTGCCGAAGGCGTCCTTGGCCCGGTTGCGCCAGGCCCCGAAGTGGAAGTACCGGTGGTGGCTGCTGCCCGGCTCCAGCACGACCTCGGTGGTGACCGACGGGATGCCGAACGGGTCGGTTACCTTCACGACGTGCCGGCCGGCGAGCACCGGGATGTACCAGGGGCCGTGCGCCAGCGCCGCCGGCACGGGCTGCCCGCTGATCTTGAGCTTCGCCGCGGTACCGGCCGGAACGAGGTACGGCCCGCGGTTGAGTTGGACGCTCAGCAGCCCGTAGCCGGGCGGGACCGGCGGCGGGACGCTCAGCGACGGCGTCAGCACCACGGGCTGGTGGTGGGGGTGGGCGGCCATGCCGGCGGGGTATGCCATGCGGACATGGTGACATAGTTGGGGACATAGCTCCTCGTGGGACAGGGTGTTACGGCACCCCGAGCAGGCGCAGCCCGGCCGCGGTCGCCGCGGCCGCGACCACCACCACCGCGAACGGCGCGCGGCGCCAGGCCAGGATCACCCCGACCAGCACGCCGGCCGGCCTCGCCACCCCGGCCGCCCGGCCCGCCTCGGTGAGTGCCGCGGTTACGGCGAGCGCACCCAGCAGCGCTACCGTCGCCAACGGGAGCAGCCGCTGCAGGGACGCCGGCAGGGTGAACCGGCCGGCGAGCACCACCCCGGTCAGCCGGAACAGGTAGGTCCCCACCGCCAGCACCGCCACCACCACGATCAGCGCGATCACTCCGGCTCCTCCCGCCCGCCGGGCCGGCTCCGGACGCGGCCAGCGACGACCAGGCCGCTCAGCGCCAGCAGGACCGGGACGCCAGCGGGCAGCACCGGCGTGGTCAGCAGCGCCACCCCGGCGCCGACCACCGCGACCCGGCGGGCGGCCGGGTCGCCCAGGCTCGGCGCCAGCAGCGCGAGCAGCCCGGCCGGGAACGCCGCGTCCAGGCCGAGCACGGCCGGGTCGGCCGCCGCGCCCAGGGCGATGCCCACCCCGGTGCCGACGTTCCACACCACGAACACGGTCGCGCCGGCGAGCCAGTACGCGGTGCGGCGGCGTTGCGGCGACGGTTGCGCCAAGGCGAACGCCACCGCCTCGTCGACCATCAGATGGCTGCCCAGTAGCCGCGCCGGCCAGCGGGACCCCACCACCTCCGCGACCGTGAACCCGAACGGCAGATGCCGGGCGTTGAGCAGCAGCCCGCCGACCACCGCCCCGACCGGGCTACCGGCCGCTACCAGGCCAACCGCGAGAAACTGCGCACCCCCGGCGAAGACCAGCACCGACATGGCGACGACCGCCCAGGTGGGCAGGCCGGCAGCGGCGGCGATGGCCCCGAACGACACCCCGATCGCGAAGATGGCCACCCCGATCGCGGCGGCGTCCCGCAGCAGGCCCCGGTCGATGGTGCGCCACCCCCTCCGCATAGTCCGGGATCATGGATGCTTCGCCGTATGTTCGTCAAACCGAATAACCTGGCCGATATAGTGAACACGTGGCCACCGAGGACATCACCACCCCACCCACCGCGCCGCCGCACGCGGCCATCGCCGCCGCGGTCCGGCGGGAGCGGGAGCGGGCGGGCCTGTCCCTGACCGCGCTCGCCCGCCGGGCCGGCCTGGCCAAGTCCACCCTCTCCCAGCTGGAGTCCGGCACCGGCAACCCGAGCGTGGAGACGCTCTGGGCGCTCGGGGTCGCGCTGGGCGTGCCCTTCAGCCGACTGGTCGCCGGGCCCGCGGATGCGGTGCAGGTGGTCCGGGCCGGTGGTGGCACCCGGCTCCACTCCGAGAGCACCGTGTTCATCGCGACCCTGCTGAGCGCCGGCGCCCGGCACGTCCGCCGGGACCTCTACACGATCGAACTCGGGCCAGGTGCGGTCCGCCACGCCGAGGCCCACACCACCGGCAGCCGGGAACATGTCGTGGTCGCCGCCGGCCGGCTCCGGGCCGGGCCGGTGGACACCCCGGTGGAGCTGGCGCCCGGTGACTACGCGACCTTCGCCGGCGACGTGCCGCACCTGTATGAGGCCCTGGCGCCGGCGACCTGGGCGGTGCTGATCATGGAGCATCCCTGACCACCACCCCCTCGGAGTATCAGGCGAGCCGGACGACGGTGTCGCGGGTCGCACCGGCGACGGTAGCCTGGCGGTAGGTCGCGTCGCGGCTGTGCCCGCCCGCGCCCGATAGATGGTTACTACATGTTCGCCGGTTTTGATGTAGATTGCGCTGGTTGTTGAAGCTGGGCCGGGAGGTAGACCGGACGTGCTCTGGGTCGTGGTGGCGGTGATGAAGCCGACACCGTACCCTCCTAGCAAAGCCACCACGTCCAACGTCGGGCCGGGTCGACCCGGCCACGGTGCCCTGCACGCCGCTGGTTCCGGGGGAGGTGTCTCCGCTTGAGTGACGACCGCAAGGAGGGTCGGCGGCGGCGGAAGGCCGACCCGCTCGGCAAGGTCGCGCCCAAGGAGGAGTCCTCAACCGCCGGTGACCAGCCCGGTGCGGCCGGCCGGGTGCGGTTGACCCCAGCGTCAGGCATCTACCAGGACCATCCCCGCTCCGGTGCCGGGGCACCGCCACCGCCGGGGCCGCGGCCACCCAGGGCCCCGCACCACCAGCCACCCACGCCGCCCGGCACCGCCGGCGGCCCGGTCCCGCCCCAGCGGCCCGGCCCGCACCCCCCGCGCATGGCGCGGCCCGCGGGCCCGCCTGGGCCGGGGTGGGGTGGCCCGGGCGGGCTGCCGGCGCCTGGATCGGCCCCACCGCCGTCGACCGCCCCGCCCCATCTGGCGGGCCCGCCCGGCCCGCGCCCTCCCCGCCCCGGGCCCCGACCACCCGGCCCGCTGCCAGGCCCGGTGCCCGGGGGTCCCGCCATGGCCTCGCCACCGGGCCGCCCCGGCCCGGTTCCCGGCCCCCCGCGGCCGCCGCGGCCACCCGCAGCCGGCCAGCCAGGATCGGGCCCGCCGCACCCAGGGCCTCCGCCTGCCCGGCCCGGCTCGGCGCCGCCCGGCCCGTTCCCGCCGGCCGGGCCCGGGCCTTACGCCACCGGTCCTTTCCCGCCCGGCGGTCCCCGTCCGGGGCCGTATCCGCCGGCCGGTCCGCGGCACCCTAGCGCCCCGCGGCATCCGCGCACCGGCCCGCGGCCTCCTGCCGGCCCGTTCCCGCCGGCCGGGCCCGACGGGCGCCGGCAGGGCCCGCCAGCCTGGCAGCAACCCACCCAGCAGCAGCCCATCCAGGCACACCCCAGGCCACCGCAGCCCGGCCACCCACCCGCGGCGCCGCCGCATCCGGTGCCCGGCCCGGCGGGCCCGAGTGGGCCTGGACCCCGGCCGGTCGCGGCACCGCCAGGCTCGCCCGTTCCGGACTCGCGTGCTCCGGCCTCCGCCGCACCCGCCGCTCCCCGGTCGGGCCCACCCGTACCAGCTTCCCCTCCCGTACCAGGTGCTCGCTTGCCAGGAGCCCCGTTGCCAGGATCGCCGTTGCCAGGATCTCCCGTGCCCGGTCCCTCGATGACCAGCGCGCCCGTAACCGGGGCGCCGGTGACCAGCCCGCCGACGGCCGGCCCGCCGGTGACCGGCCCGCCAGCGCCGCCCCACTCCCCCGTGCCCTCCGGGCCCCCTCTGCCCGGCGCCCCGACATCGCCGGGGGCGGTACCCGGGGGCGCCCACCCGCCGGTCCCTTCCGGTCCACCGGGTCCGGGCGTACCGGGGTCACCGGTAGCTAGCCCGCCGGCGCCCGCGTCGTCCCCACCGGTCCCCGGCTCCGCCGTCCCGGCGTCTCCCGCCAGCGGCGTACCGGCGAGCGCACCACCGGCATCCACCCCGCCGGGCCCCGCCTCACCCGCGGGCCGGCCGGCATCGCCCGGCGGCCGGCATGCCGCCCCGGAGCCCGCCGCGGCGGCCGCCGGCGACTCCCCGGCCGCCAGGGCCAAGGGCACCACCGGCACGGTCCGGCCCGGCGCCACCGGCCCGGTAGCCGGTTCGGCGACCGCGCTCAGCGCCCCCACGATGCTCGCCCCGGTGGTCGTCCCGGGGCAGCGGCCGCCCTCAGAGGGCGCCGCAGGCGGCGAGAAGGCCGACGAGGACAAGCCGGCCGATGGCGAACCGGACGCGACCGGCAAGGACCCCGCGCCAGACCCCGAGCAGGTCCTGGCGAACTACCAGTGGCGATTCCACCCCGAGACCCTGCGGGAGATCGTGGAGGACCCGGACGAGCTGCGGGAGCTACGCGACCGGCTGACAGAGAAGCTCAACCGGGCCGAGGACAACGCCAGCCGGGCCCGGTTGCTCAGCCTGCGGGCGGTGGTCTCCCGGATCCTGGGCGACCTCGGCAAGGCGCTGGCCGACGGCAAGCTGGCCCTGGCCCACGCCGAAGCCACCGGCCAGTTGCGGCGGATCGCGATCGCGCAGGCCCGGCTGGCGCACGTGCTGCAGTGGCGGGGCGACTTCGCCGAGGCCGACCGGCTGTTCGCGCTGGCCAACTCGCCGGAGTTGCCCGACCGGCTGCGCGCCACCATGCATGAGCACGCCGGCCGCTCCTGTTACGACCAGGGCCGCTACATCGAGGCGTGCAACCACTTCGAGCGCTCGCTGGACCTGCGCAAGGTGGAGGACCCGGATCTGATCGAGCGCACCGACCAGGCACTCGACGCGGTAGCTCGCAAGATCGCCGAGAAGGGGGTAGGCCCGTACCCGCGTACCGAGGAGGAGATCCTGCAGCTGCACCGGCCACCGGTGCCGACCTTTGACGAGGCGGCCGGTGCCTGGGGGTACGCCGATCCGGACGGGAACATGGTGATCGCCCCCACCTACGCCGACGCGCAGCCGTTCCGCGACTCGGTCGCCTGGGTGCGCCGGCAGGATTGCGAGACCTGGGAGCTGATCGACGAGTCCGGCAAGCTCGTGATCGACCCCACCGCTGGCTGGCTCGGGGTCGGCTCGTTCTCCGAGGGTCTGGCCTGGGTCTCCCGGGACGGGATCGGCCGCTGGGTGGCGATCGACAAGACCAACCGGGTGGTGATCTCGACCGGGTTCGACGACGTGCGGCCGTTCCGGCGCGGCGTGGCCGCGGTACGCCGGGGCGGCTGGGGCGCGGTGGACAAGGTCGGTCGGGTGGTCGTGCCGTTCCAGTACGCGGGCTACGCCACCGCGATGATCGACGGGCGCTACATCGACGGGTTCACCGACGAGGGCCTCGCGGTCGTGGACGCCGGTGGCCGTAAGGGCGTGGTGGACCGCCAGGGCCACATGATCGTCCCGCCCGAGCACCCGAACCTGGTGATCCACCCGGTCGCGTTCCTCATCAGCGGGCCGAACGGCCGGTGGGGCGCCCTGGACCGGCGGGGCCGGCCCTTGATCGAGCCGACCCATCCGAGCCGGATGGCGGTGACCGAGGAGATCGACCGGCTGCTGGCCGACACCAAGCCGGTACTCTGAACCGGCCGGTGCGCGGGGTCGGGGGCGCCAGCCCGCACGGCCCACGGCAGCTCCCGTGACCGGCCGTCACTGGGTAGGGTCGAACGCATGGAATTTCGACACCTTGGCCGATCCGGTTTGATCATCAGCGAGATCTCCTACGGCAACTGGCTGACCCACGGCTCCCAAGTGGAGGAGGAAGCCGCCAACGCCTGCGTGCGCGAGGCGCTGGATCTGGGGATCACCACTTTCGACACCGCCGACGCGTACGCCGGCACCCGCGCCGAGGAGGTGCTCGGACGGGCCCTGCGCGGGCAGCGGCGGGAAGGGTTGGAGATCTTCACCAAGGTGTTCTGGCCGACCGGCCCGGGCCGCAACGACCGGGGCCTGTCCCGCAAGCACATCCTGGAGTCGATCAACGGGTCGCTGCGCCGGCTGCAGACCGACTACGTCGACCTCTACCAGGCCCACCGGTACGACTACGCCACCCCGCTGGAGGAGACGATGACGGCCTTCGCCGACATCGTCCGCGCCGGCAAGGCGCTCTACATCGGGGTCTCCGAGTGGCGGGCAGAGGAGATCCGGGCCGCCGCCGAGCTCGCCCGCGAGCTGCGGGTGCCGCTCGTCTCCAACCAACCGCAGTACTCGATGCTGTGGCGGGTCATCGAGGCCGAGGTCATCCCCGCCTGCGAGGAGTTGGGCATGGGCCAGCTCGTCTTCTCCCCGCTGGCGCAGGGCGTCCTCACCGGGAAGTACCTACCCGGCCAGCCGCCCCCGCCGGCCTCCCGCGCGACCGACGAGACCGGTGCGAAGATGATCGCGCGGTTCCTCTCGGACGAGATCCTCACCGGGGTGCAGCGGCTACGCCCGCTGGCCGAGCAGGCCGGCCTGACCATGAGCCAGCTCGCCGTCGCCTGGGTGCTGCAGAACCCGAACGTCTCCTCCGCGATCGTCGGCGCCTCCCGGCCGGAGCAGTTGCGCGAGACCGCCGCCGCGGCCGGCCGCAAACTCGACGCCGACCTGCTCAAGGCGATCGACGACGCGCTGGGGCCGCTGATCGAGCGCGACCCGGCGCATACGAAGTCGCCGGCCACGCGCCCCTGACCCCGCCGGGCTCACTCGGCGGCGGGGAGCAGGCTCATCCGGTATTCTTCGCGGTCGCCCTCCATCAGCACCACCGTCGTGACGCCGGACTCGGCCAGGCGCCGCCACACCTGGCCGAGCCATGACTCCGCATCGGACTGACTGGCGAACGTCTCGGCCGGGCCGGGCATCGCCTCGCCATCCGGCCCCTCGTACCGCCAGCTCCACGCCATCTGTCACGCTCCTCGTCCCGGTGTCTGCTGAGCCGCCTCACGCCGCCCGCCGCCGAGCTTAGCGGCGAGGGCTGTCACCCGGCGCGGTCGCCCGGGGCCGCGGGGCCGGACCCCCACCCGGCCGGCGCCTCCCTGGTGGCGCCGGCCGGACACCGCCGGGGTCCGCACCGCACCCGGCGCGGTGCGCATAAGGTATCCAGCATGTCCTGGCGCACCCTGCTGATCCTCGGCGGCACCGGTTCGGGGCACGTGGCTTTCGCCGAATCGCTGCTCGCGGAGGCGGAGGTCCGGCGGCTCGCCGCCGACCGGCGCGCCGGTGACCTCGCCGGGCTGGCCGGTGCGCTGGCGGCGGCGAAACCCGACGAGACCGTGCTGGTCGAGGACGTGTCCACCTGGGCCGGTGGCGACCCCTCGCCGGTCGTCGAGGCGGTCCGCGCCTGCCCGGCGCGTCGCCTGGTCCTGGTCAGCGCCGAGGTGGGCCTTGCGCCGCCGCCGACCGCCGCGACCGCCCGCCACCGCGCCCAAGCGCTGGGAGACCTCAACCGCGCGCTCGCCGAGGCAGTGGACGCGGTGGCGTTGGTCGTCGCCGGGCACCCGGTATGGCTGAAGGGCGCGGCCGCGCCGGTCGCCGCGGCCCGTGCCGGCACCGCGGCCCTCCCCGACCCGGCGTCCGTGCCCGACCTGGCGCTGCGCCACCTACCCACGCCCGACGACACGGTGCGGACCGCGGCCAGGCGGCGCCTCGCCACCGCCGGCCTGGGCGCGCTCGGCGAGGTGGTCGTCTTCGCCGCCGCCGCCCAGGGCACCGACCACCCCTCACCCTGGCAGCGGGTACGCATGCTGGTCCTGCACGGCGACCACGCGGGCGCGGCGGCGGCCGGTGCGACCGGCTCGGCGGAGCTGGTAGCCCGGCTGCGGGAGGGCACCAGTCCGCTGGGCTGGCTGGCCGCAGCGGCCGGCGTGGGGGTCCAGGTGGTGCCCACACCCGCCGCCGCGGCGCTAGAAGCGGGCCCGGCCGCCACCGACCAGGAGGTGGAGCAGGCGCTACGGCAGGGGTGGCGGCTGGCCGAGCAGGCGGCGGACGAGGGAGTGGACGCGATCGTGCTCGGCGCGGTCGGCGCCGGGGCCGAGACCGCGGCGGCGGCGCTGGTGGGCGCGCTGGCGGTGCGCGCGGAGCCGGCGGCGATGCTGGCCCGGGTCCACACTCCGGACGGCAAGATCGACGATCAGGCGTGGATCGCGCGGTGCGCCGCGGTACGCGACGCGCTGCACCGGGCCCGGTCCGCCGGGCGTGCCAGCGGCGCCCGCCCGGCCCTGGCCGAAGTGGGCGGGCCGGACCTCGCCACCGCCGCCGGGGTGATCCTGGGCGCGGCCTACCGCCGCACCCCGGTGCTGATCGACGGGCCGTTCGGCACCGCTGCCGCGCTCGCCGCCCGCAACCTCGCCGCCCCCGTCCGGCACTGGTGCCTGCTGCCAGACCACGGCCAGCACCCCACGGCGGTACGCGCCAGCGAGGTGCTGTCGCTGGAGCCCCTGCTGGACCTGCGGCTGGACCTCGGAGAAGGGGCCGCCGCCCTGGCCGCCCTGCCGTTGATCCGCTCCGCGCTCACGCTGGCGCAGACCGGCGCGCTGCGGCCGGTCGCCGCCGCGGCGGCCGTGGGCGAGGTCAGCGAGCCGACGACGGGGTGACGAACGGTGGCTTGACCACCTGCATCGGCGTGCGCCGCCCGCGAATGTCCACCTCCACCCGCGCACCCTCACCCAGCCCGGCGGCGGTGTCCAACAACGCCAGACCGATCCCCACTCTGCGGGTCGGGGAGAACGTGCCGCTGGTGACCTCGCCGACCAGCTCCCCACCGGCGTAGACCGGCATCTGGGGGCGGGGGATGCCGCGGCCCTCCGCCACCAGGCCCCACAGCTTGCGCGGCGGTCCGGCCTCCCGCTCCGCCCGCAGCGCCTCGTGGCCCCAGAAGGACGGCTTGGACCAGCCGACCGCCCAGCCGAGACCGGCCTGCACCGGCGTGACCTCCGGCGTAAGCTCCCGGCCGTGCAGGGGGTAGCCCATCTCGGTGCGCAGCGTGTCCCGGGCCCCGAGCCCGCACGCGCGCAGCGAGTACACCGCGCCCTCGGCGTACAGCGCGTCCCAGACCGCCGCCGCGCCATGGGCCGGCACCACCAGCTCGTACCCGTGCTCACCGGTGTAGCCGGTGCGGCTCACCATCACGTCCGTGCCCTCGTAGAAGGCGTTGACAAAGGTCATGTAGTCGTGGTCGGCGGGCAACCCGAGCGCGTCCAGCACCCGCTCCGCGGCGGGACCTTGCACCGCCAGCACCGCGTACTCCTGGTGTTCGTCCACGATGCTGATCGCCGAGGGCGCGGCGGCGCTCAGCCGGCGTCGCACCACCGCGGCGTTGGCCGCGTTCGGGATGAGCACCACGTGGTCGTCGCCGTGGCGGTACGCGATCAGGTCGTCCACCACGCCGCCGGTGGCTTCGTCGCAGCACAGCGTGTACTGCGCCCCGCCCGGCCCGATCCGGTCCAGGTCGTTGGTGAGGCAGCGGTTGAGGTACGCCACCGCGTCCGGTCCGGTGACCCGCAGCTTCCCCAGGTGGGAGACGTCGAACAGGCCGACCGCGCTGCGCACCGCTTCGTGCTCGGCGAGCACTCCCCCGTCGGCGTACTCCAGGGGCATCGACCACCCCGCGAAGGCGGCGAACTTCGCCCCCAGCGCGACATGCCGGTCGTGCAGCGGCGAGCGCCGGAGCTTGGTGGTGGGCCTGCTCGCCGCTTCGGTGCCGGCGGTGGTCGGAAGTACGTTGCCCATGCAGGCAACTTACCCCTAAGCCGATACGATCAACGCCGTGACGCTGCCCCGCCTGAGTCTTTTCGACACTGACCCGGCCGAACTGGCCGTCGACGCGATCGTGATCGGCGTACACCAGCGCGACCGCACCGATCGCGGCCAGGACGCGGAACTGCTGGTCGCCGCCGGATGTGAGAGCGTGGTCGCCGCCTTCGACGGCCAGCTCACCGCCACCTTGAAGTTGCTGGGCGCTACCGGGAGCGTAGGGGAGGTCACGAAACTCGCCACGTTCGGTACGATCACCGCCCCGCTAGTAGTCGCGGTCGGGCTCGGCCCGGAGCCGGACGGCGCCGCGCCGCCCACCGAGACCCTGCGCCGGGGCGCCGGAGCGGCGGTGCGGGCCCTGGCTGGGCAGGACCGGGTCGCGTTGGCGCTGCCGGTTCCGGACGACGACGCCGGGCCAACCGCCGTGCGGGCGCTCGCCGAGGGCGCCCTGCTCGGCGCGTACCAGTTCACCGCGTACCGGGCACCCCGCCGCCGGCCGGTGCGCTCGGTCGCCGTCCACGCGCCGCAGGCCCGCGACCGCGCCGCCCGGGCGGAGCTGCGGTACGCGAAGGTGGCCGCCGAGGCGGTCGCGCGGGCGCGGGACTGGGTCAACACCGCGCCGAACGAGCTGCGCCCGCCGGACTTCGCCGAGCAGGTCGCCGAGGCCGCCACCGCGGCCGGCCTGGAGGTGGAGGTGCTCGACGAACGGGCCCTGCGCCGGGGCGGGTACGGCGGCATCCTCGCGGTCGGCCAGGGTTCGCAGGCGCCGCCGCGGCTGGTGCGGTTGAGCTACGAGCCGTCCCGGCCGCCCCGGACCCGGATCGCGCTCGTCGGCAAGGGGATCACGTTCGACACCGGCGGTGTGTCCATCAAGCCGTCGCAGGGCATGTGGGAGATGACCTCGGACATGGCCGGCGCCGCGGCGGTGGCCGCCACCATGCTCGCGATCGCCGCCCGTAAGCCCGACGTGGCGGTGACCGGCTGGCTGCCGATGGCCGAGAACATGCCCTCGGGCAGCGCGTACCGTCCCGGCGATGTGATCACGATGTACTCCGGCAAGAAGGTCGAAGTGCTGAACACCGACGCCGAGGGGCGGATGATCCTCGCCGACGCGATCGCCCGGGCGTGCGAGGACCAGCCGGACTACCTGCTGGAGACCTCCACCCTCACCGGCGGGCAGGTGATCTCACTGGGTCGCCGGGTCGCCGGGGTGATGGGTACGCCGGAGCTGTGCCAGCGCGTACAGGAGGCTGGCGAGGCGGTCGGTGAGCCGGCCTGGCCGATGCCGCTGCCGGATGAGATTCGTAAGGGGCTGGACTCGGCAGTCGCCGACCTGGCCCAGGTCAACACCGAGCGGGTCGGGACCATGCTGCAGGGCGGGGCGTTCCTGTCGGAGTTCGTCGCCGAGGGGGTCGACTGGGCGCACCTGGACATCGCCGGGCCGGGCTACCACTCCGGCGAGCCGTACGGGTACGTCTCCAAGGGCGGCACCGGCTTCCCGGTGCGCACCCTGCTGCGGCTGGTGGAGACCCTCCCCTGACCGCGCCCGGGCTGGCCGGCGCCGCGGCGTGGGCGCCGGCGCGGCCGCCGCGGCGGTGGGTCAGTCCGGCACCTGGCCGCGGGCGGCGCGCTTGCGCCGCTCGTTGTAGTCCCGCATGCGCTGGGGGTAGCCCACCAGCGCCACGTCGTAGACCGGGATCGCCAACCGGTGCGCGAACCGCCGCGCCCCTTCTGGACCGTCGACCCGGCGCCGGGTCCACTCACCGTCGTGCGCGATCAGCAGCAGGGTGGTCTCGGTCACGGTGGTACGCGGTTCGATGAAGGCCTCGACCCCGCGGCGACTCCGCACGAACTCCTCAAGATGCTGCAGATCAGCTTTGGTCGCGGCACGATCCCCCGGCGAACCCCCCGTCTCCCTGCGCCGCTGCTTACGCCGCCGAAACCAGGCCACCGGGCATCTCCTCCCGACTCACGTCTGACCGTTTCCGGCCAGCCTACGTCGGGCATGGTGTTTCTGCGCACACGGCGGGTACGTCACCCTCGGGGACCTCGGCGTCGTCACCGGCGCGAGGAGGTGACAAGATTACCGAGGTGGTGTTGATCCGGCACGGGAGATGGCAGTGAGCGACGAGTTCGACGTAATTGTCCTTGGCGGTGGTCCGGGCGGGTACGCGGCCGCGCTGCGCGCGGCCCAGCTGGACCTGTCGGTCGGTCTGGTGGAGAAAGACAAGATCGGAGGTACCTGCCTGCACCGGGGCTGCATCCCCACCAAGGCGCTGCTGCACGCCGCGGAGGTGGCCGACGCCACCCGCGAGTCCGCGCAGTTCGGCATCAAGGCCGACTTCGGCGGGGTGGACATGGCCGCGGTCAACTCCTACAAGGACGGTGTGGTCACCAAGGGGTACCGCGGGCTGCAGGGCCTCATCAAGGCGGCGAAGAAGATCACCGTGGTGGAGGGCGAGGGACGGCTGACCGCCCGGGACACGGTCGAGGTGACGCCGGTCGGGTCGAACGCCGGCCAACGCCTGCTCACCGGCCGCCACGTGGTGCTCGCCACCGGTTCCTACTCGCGCACACTGCCCGGCTTGAACATCGACGGCGAACGGATCATCACCAGCGAGCACGCCCTCACGCTGGACCGGGTGCCGGCCTCGGTGGTGGTGCTCGGCGGCGGCGTGATCGGCTGCGAGTTCGCCAGCGTGTGGCGTTCATTCGGAGCCGAGGTCACGATCGTGGAGGCGCTGCCCCGGCTGCTGGCCACCGAGGACGAAGACAGCTCCAAGCAGTTGCAGCGCGCGTTCCGGCGCCGGGGCATCAACGCCCTGATCGGCCAGCCCTTCGAGAACGTCGAGTACACCGAGACCGGGGTGAAGGTCACAGTGGCCGGCGGCCAGACGGTGGAGGCCGAGCTGATGCTGGTCGCGGTCGGCCGCGGCGCGGTCACCGACGGCCTAGGCTACGAGCAGCAGGGCGTCACCGTGGAGCGCGAGCTGGTGATCACCGACGAGCGGCTGCGCACCGGCGTACCAGGGGTGTACGCGGTGGGTGACATCGTGCCCGGCCCACAGCTCGCCCACCGCGGTTTCCAGCAGGGCATCTTCGTCGCCGAGGAGATCGCCGGGCTCAACCCGCCGGCCATCGACGAGGACGGGATCCCGCGGGTGACCTACTGTGACCCGGAGGTGGCCTCGGTCGGCCTCACCGAGCTGCGCGCCCGCGAGCAGTACGGCGCCGACAACATCCAGACGTACATCTACCACCTCGGTGGAAACCTCAAGAGCAACATTCTCAAGACGCAGGGCATGGTCAAGCTGGTACGAGTGGCCGACGGCCCGGTGGTCGGGTTGCACATGGTCGGCAGCCGGGTCAGCGAGCTGGTAGGCGAGGCTCAGCTCATCTACAACTGGGAGGCGTTCCCGGCTGACGTGGCGCAACTCGTCCACATGCACCCGACCCAGGGTGAGGCGATCGGCGAGGCCCACCTCGCTCTGGCCGGCAAGCCGCTGCACGTTCACGACTGAGCCCGCCCGCCACGGTACGAAGGAGAGGAACCCGATGCCGGAACCGGTCAAGATGCCCGCCCTCGGCGAGAGCGTCACCGAAGGTACGGTCACCCGCTGGCTGAAGAACGAGGGTGACCGGGTCGAGGAGAACGAGCCGCTGCTGGAGGTGTCTACGGACAAGGTCGACACCGAGATTCCCGCACCGGCGTCGGGTGTCCTCTCGCGCATCCTCGTCCCGGTCGACGAGGTGGTCGAGGTCGGGACGGAACTGGCGATCATCGACGGTGACGGCGCCGCGGCGGAGCCCGCGGCCGCGGAGCCGGCTCCGGCGGCCGAGCCAGCGGCGGCGGAGGCCCCCGCGGCGGAGGCGGCCGCGGCGGAGGCGGCCGCACCGGAGACCGCGGGCACCCCGGCGGCGGCCGGCGCCTCCGTGGCGGAGCAGGCCGGTGAGGCGGTGCGCGCGGCCTCCCCGACCAGCGACGCCGGCACCGAGGTCACACTGCCGGCCCTGGGCGAGAGCGTCACCGAAGGTACGGTCACGCGCTGGCTCAAGCGGGTCGGCGACCAGGTGGCGGAGAACGAGCCGCTGCTGGAGATCTCCACCGACAAGGTGGACACTGAGATCCCCGCGCCGGCCTCCGGCACGCTGACCGAGATCCGGGTGCCCGAGGACGAGGTGGCCGAGGTCGGTACCGTGCTCGCGGTGATCGGTGGTACGGCGCCCGCGGCGGCACCGGCCCCCGAGACCCCGGCTGCCGAGGCTCCGGCCGCCGCGGCACCGGCTTCGGAGGCACCGGCTTCGGAGGCACCGGCGGAGGCGCCCGCACCGGCGCCGCCGGCCCAGGTGGCGCCCCCGGCCGCCGAGGCACCGGCGGCCCCGGCACGGGAGCGGGGAGGCTACGTGACCCCGCTGGTACGCAAGCTCGCGGCCGAACACGGCATCGATCTGTCCACCGTGACCGGTACCGGGGTGGGCGGCCGGATCCGCAAGCAGGACGTGCTCGCCGCCGCCGAGGCGAAGCGGGCGGCCGAGGAGCGCGCGGCCCAGGAACGGGCCGCGGCACAGCGCCGCGCCGCCGAGGAACGCGCCCCCGCCGCCCGGCCGGCGGCGGAGCGCGCGGCCGAGGCCCCGGCGCCGGCCAAGGCCGCGCCCAGCCCGCTGCGGGGCCGCACGGAGAAGCTCTCCCGGCTGCGGGCTCTGATCGCCCGCCGGATGGTGGAGTCCCTGCAGGTGGCGGCCCAGCTCACCACGGTGGTGGAGGTGGACGTCACCGCCATCGCCAAGCTGCGCGCGCAGGCCAAGGACAAGTTCCAGGCCACGCACGGGGTGAAGCTCACGTTCCTGCCGTTCTTCGCACTCGCCACGGTGGAGGCGCTGCGGGTGCACCCGCACCTGAACGCCTCCATCAACACCGACGAGGGCACGGTCACGTACCACGATGCCGAGCACCTGGGCATCGCGGTGGACACCGAACGGGGCCTGGTGGTGCCGGTCATCCGCGACGCCGGTGACCTGAACCTCGCCGGACTCGCGCGCCGGATCGCGGACGTGGCGGAGCGGACCCGTGCTAACAAGGTCAGCCCGGACGAGCTCTCCGGCGGCACGTTCACGCTGACCAACACCGGCAGCCGGGGGGCGCTCTTCGACACCCCGATCATCAACCAGCCGCAGGTCGCCATCTTGGGGACCGGCACCGTGGTCAAGCGGGCGGTGGTGGTCGACGACCCGCAGCTGGGTGAGATCATCGTGCCGCGGTCCATGATGTACCTCTCGCTGACGTACGACCACCGGCTGGTGGACGGTGCGGACGCGATGCGGTTCCTCACCACCATCAAGGAGCGGTTGGAGGCCGGTCAGTTCGAGGCCGAACTCGGCCTGTAACGACGACGTTGGTCCGGGGTGCCCGGTAGTGGCTATCGGCGGCTACCTGCCGGATGGCGCCACCGCCGGGCGCCCGTGGACCAACGGACCTCCGCTCGGAGCGCTGCGTGGCGCCCGAAGTGGCAGGTGTTACCCGAGCCCTAGTCGTCCTCCGGCGGGGCCGGGACGGTCGTCAGCGCGAGGTGGGTGGGGACTTCCGCCACGATCCCCGCGGTCAGCTCGTTGAGCAGCGGCGCCACCACCGCGTCCTCACCTACCGGGGCAAACGCGTAAAGAACCACCTGGAGCACCAGATTGTGGTGCCGGATGGT
>DATGPS010000059.1:0-2153 GCA_035304685.1 Natronosporangium sp.
GCACCCGGGTCAGGCCGCGGCCGCCACCCGTTCCGGGGCCGCCGCGCGGCAGGTGTTCAGGATGACGTCGGCGACCGCGGCCGGGTTGTCGTCCATCGGGATGTGCCCGCAGCCGAGCAGCCGCACCTGCCAGGCGTGCGGGATCGCGTCGATCACCCGCCGGACCGCGCGGACCGGCAGCACCCGGTCGTCCTCGCCCCAGGCCACCGTGGTCGGGCACTGCACCACCGGCCCGCCGTCGAAGCTGTACCGGACCACCTCGGGGGCGAGCCGGGTGTAGGCCGAACCCCGGGTGACCACCGCCGGGTCGAGCCGGGCCATGTCGCCGCGGGGGTCGCGGACGCTGCCGTGCAGCGCCAGCGTGGTCAGCGCGCGCACCGGGCGGCTGTCGATCACCGAGTGCCAGACCCGGGCCGGCACCCGGGTGGCCACGTGCATGCCGCCGACCAGGATGCGCGAGCCGAGCATCTCGGCGCCGCGGGTGAAGCCGATCGGGGAGAGCGCGGTGACCGAGGAGGCGAGGCCGCGGGCGCCGAGCTCCAGCGCGACCGCGCCGCCGAGCGAGTTGCCCGCGATGTGCGGGCGCTCCACCCCGGCGTGCGCGCACCAGTCGGCGACCGTGTCGACCAGCGCGGCGATGCCGAACGGCCGCTCCGGGTCGGGGGCCGGCGACTGCCCGAACCCGGGCAGGTCGAGGGTGTACACCTCGTGCCGCTCGGACAGCGGCCGCAGCACCGGGTCCCAGGCCTGGCGCCGGTGCCCGAGCCCGTGCAGCAGAACCAGGGGGGCACCGCTGCCATGCCGTTCGTAAACGATTCCCCGGAAGTCCATAAACAAACGGTCTACCCGAGATAACGATCGGGTGCCACACCTTCCGGGAGATCGGGCGGCGGCACGCGCCGCGACCGGCCGCGACTCCCCCGCCGAGGCACCGCATCGGACCAACCGCGTGACATCGGTCACATCTCTACGCCGCCTCCGGCGTTGATCTCGGCGTTGTCGCCGCCTCAGAGACTGTTGGGTAACTGGGTGGTCACTTGGCGCGGTTGGCCCATTGGATCCGTTCTCCGGCCAACCGCGCGGCCATCAGCCGGATCATCGCGATCGTGACCATGGCCTCGGAATTGCCGGTCAGGCGCTCGTAGTCGCGGGCCAGGCGGCGGTTGGCCACCAGCCAGCCGAAGGTCCGCTCGACCACCCACCGCCGGGGCAGCACCTCAAAGCCCGCGGCGCCATCGCTGCGCTTGACGACCTCCACGACCAGCCCGAGCTTTTCCCGGGCCCAGGAGAGCAGGGTGCTGTCGACCTTGTTGGCATAGCCGGCGTCGGCCCAGACCAGCCCGATGGAAGGAAAGGCCGCGGCCAGGCGCTGCAGGAGCGGCCTGCCGCCGTGGCGGTCTTGGACCGAGGCCGAGGTGACCATGACCTCCAGCAGCAGGCCCGAGGCATCGACGGCGATGTGGCGCTTGCGGCCGCGGGTGCGCTTGGCCGCGTCGTAGCCGCGATCCGTGCCGCCCTGGCCGGTGAGGATCGATTGGGCGTCTACCACCGCGGCGGTGGGGTCGGGGTCGCGGCCTTCCCGGTGGCGCACCTGGTCGCGCAGGGCGTCGTGGATGCGCTCGAAGGTGCCGTCAGCGCTCCAGGTGCGATACCAGCGGTAGGCCGCATCCCAGGGCGGCAGGTCGGTGGGGATCATCCGCCACTGGCAGCCCGAGCGCAGCACGAACAAGATCGCCTCCAGCACGAGGCGGTCGCCGTATCTGCGGAGGGCTCCGCCTTTGGTCCGGTCGCGGGCGGGCATGAGGGGTTCGATCACCGCCCAGGACTGGTCGGACAGGCTGGAGGGATAGCATGGGCGGGCGTCCCCGCCGGGTTTGCAGTTGCACACACAGCGCGATTCTGGCGGGGGCGTTCTGCTTTCTCACCGGCGGGCCCGGGCATCACCATGTGTAGCCGACCGCATACCCAACAGTCTCTCAGAGCCCGTTGAAGCGGTGACGACGCCGAGATCAACGCCGGGCCGGGTCACAGATCCCGGAGCTCCCGGAGCAGCCGCCGCTTGGGGCGGGCACCGACCAGGGAGCGGACCGGTTCGCCGCCGTCGAACAGGATCAGCGTGGGCGTGCCCAGCACCCCGTAGGCGAGCGTCGTCT
>DATGPS010000060.1:0-16340 GCA_035304685.1 Natronosporangium sp.
GGTCAGGAGATCGGCGATCGCGGCCGGCTGCGTGAGCGCCGAGAGGTGGCCGCCCGGCGTCTCCTCGACCTCGACGCCGAGCCGTTCGGCGACCACCCGACGCTGCATCTCCAGCGGGAAGAGCCGGTCGTCGCGGGCCGCGAGGAACCGCGTCGGGACGTCGGGCCACGCCGGCAGCGGCCAGGGGTCGCGGAACGGGCGGTCGGACTGCGCCGGTTCCGGTCCGGCCGTCACCTCGGCGAGCAGGTCCGGGTCCGCGTCGTGGAAGAAGACCTCCACCGGGTCGAACGGGGCGTCCGGGTCGCGGCCGTCGCGCTCCGCCTTCGCCCGGGCGGCCGCGGCCTGGCCGGTGTTCTCCCACCACTGGGCGCCGGTCTCACCCGGCGCCGGCGTCATGGCGTTGAGCAGGACGATCTCCCGGACCGGGAGCCGGTCACAGACCAGCGGCGCCACCAGACCGCCCATGGACTGGGCGACGAGCACCACCGGCCGGTCCGGCGCCTCCCGCCGCACCGTGTCGACGATCGCGTCGGCGTAGGCGGCCAGCCCCGCGGTGTCGTCGCCGGCGGGCAGGTCGACCGCGACGGCGTCGTGCCCGCGTGAGCGCAGCTCGGGCACCAGCCGGTGCCAGAACCAGGCCTGCCCACCCGCCCCCGGGATGAGCACGAACGTCGTCATCGCCCGCCGTGGTGCCCGGCCGGCCGGACCAGGCGGTCGGCGACCTCGCCCAGCGGCACGTCCTCGCGCCGCCCGCTGGCCCGGTGCCGCAGCTCCACGTACCCCTCCGCCAGCCGGCGGCCCAGCACCACGATCCACGGCACGCCCAGCAGCTCGGCGTCGGTGAACTTCACCCCGGCGGAGACGCCCGCCCGGTCGTCGAGCAGCACCCGCCGCCCGCGCCGCTCCAGTTGCCCGGCGAGCTCTTCGGCGGCGGACAGCTGCGGCTGCCCCGTGGGCACCACGTGCACGTCGCACGGGGCGATCTCCTCCGGCCACACCAGACCCGCGGCGTCGTGGTACTGTTCGACGACCGCGGCCATGAGGCGGGAGACCCCCAGGCCGTAGCAGCCCATCAGGATCCGGACCGGCCGCCCGTCGGGACCGAGGGCGTCCAGCTCGAACGCGTCGCTGTAGCGGCGGCCGAGCTGGAAGATGTGGCCGATCTCGATCCCGCGCCGGATCGCCAGCGCCCCCGGCTCGCACGCCGGGCACGGGTCGCCGTCCCGCACCGTCGCCGCCTCGATCGTGCCGTCGGGCACGAAGTCCCGCCCGCACACCACCCCGGTGGCGTGCCGGTCCGGCTCGTTGGCGCCGGTCAGCCACGCGCTTCCCGGCACCACCCGCGGGTCGACCAGGTAGCGGATGCCGGCCTTGGCGAGCACCTGCGGGCCGATGTAGCCGCGCACCAGGTCCGGCCGGGACTCCCAGTCCTCGAAGACGGACACCTGGTGCGGGTGCAGCACCGCCTCCAGCCGGCGCAGGTCCACGTCGCGGTCGCCCGGTACGCCGATGACCAGCAGCTCCGGTTCCGGCGCCCCGGGCGCGCGCACCTCGACGACCACGTTCTTGAGCGTGTCCGCCGCGGTCCAGTCGTCCCGCCCCGCCAGCCTGCGGGCGTTGGCGTGCGCCACCAGCGACTCGATGGTCGGGGTGTCGGGGGTCTCGTGGACCTCCATCGGCGGCGCGGTCGCCGGGTCGGCCGCCGGCGGCGCCGGAGTGGTGACCGCCTCGACGTTCGCCGCGTACCCGCACTCGCGGCAGGCGACGAACGTGTCCTCGCCGCTGTCCGCCTCGGCCAGGAACTCCTCGCTGGCCGACCCGCCGATCGGGCCGGCCAGCGCCGCCACCACCGTGTACCGCAGCCCGAGCCGGTCGAAGATGCGCAGGTACGCGTCGCGGTGCGCGGCGTACGAGTCGGCCAGCCCGCGCTCGTCCAGGTCGAACGAGTACGAGTCCTTCATGAGGAACTCGCGGCTGCGCAGCAGCCCGGCCCGCGGCCGGGCCTCGTTGCGGAACTTCGTCTGTATCTGGAACAGGGTCACCGGATAGTCCCGGTAGGAGGCGTAGAGGTCCTTGACGAGCAGGGTGACGGGTTCCTCGTGGGTGGGCGCGAGCAGGTGGTCCGCACCGCGCCGGTCGCGCAGCCGGAAGATGTCGTCGCCGTACTCCTCCCACCGGCCGGAGACCCGGTACGGCTCGGCGGGCAGCAGCGCGGGGAAGTGCACCTCCTGCGCCCCGATCGCCAGCATCTCGGAGCGGACCAGCTCGGTGAGGCGGTCCAGGACCAGCTTGCCGAGCGGGAGGAAGGTGTACCCGCCGGGGGCGGCGCGGCGGATGTAGCCTGCGCGCACCAGCAGCCGGTGGCTGGGCACCTCGGCGTCGGCCGGATCCTCGCGCAGCGTCCGCAGGAACAGCGTCGACATCCGCAGCAGCATGGCGCCCAGCGTACGGGCGCCGCGCCGGACGTGCCGCCGCATTCCCCCGGCCACCGGGGGCGGGGCCGCGCCCGGGGTCGTGGCACGATCGGGTCAGCCGCGGCGGTGGGGTCGACAGCGGGAGGTGACCGTGGCCGGGTGGGGCAGCTTCGTGGCGTTGGGCGACAGCTTCACCGAAGGGCTCGATGATCCGCACCCGTCCGGCGAGGGGTACCGCGGCTGGGCCGACCTCGTCGCGGCGGCGCTGGCGGCGCGGTCACCCGGCTTCCGGTACGCCAACCTGGCGGTCCGCGGCCGGCTGTTCCCGCGGGTGGTGGCCGAGCAGGTGGCGCCGGCCCTGGACATGGGCGCCGACCTGGTCAGCTTCGCCGCCGGCGGCAACGACGTGCTGCGCCGGGGGTTCGACGGCCCCGGCCTGGTCGCCCGGTTCGACGAGACGGTCGCCCGGTTGCGCGCCACGGGCGCGGACGTGGTGGTGTTCCGGTTCGCCGACCTGACCGCGCGGCTGCCTGCCCGCCGGGTCATCGGTCCCCGGGTGGCGCTGCTCAACCGGGCGGTCGCCGAGACCGCCCAACGGCACGGGGCGGTCCTGGTGGACCTCTGGGTGGACGACGAGTTCGCCAACCCGGCGCTGTGGAGCGCCGACCGGTTGCACCTGTCCAGCACCGGCCACCGGCGGGTGGCCGCCCACGTGCTCACGGCGCTCGGATTGTCGCCGGACCCGGACTGGTGGCGGACACCCGCCCGGCCCGCGCCGCTGCCCTGGGCCGCGGCCCGCGCCGCCGACCTGCGGTGGGCCGGCCGGCACCTCGTTCCGTGGACCGTCCGCCGGCTGACCGGGCGCTCGTCGGGTGACGGCGTGACCGCCAAGCGGCCGCAGCTCGCCCCGCTGGAGGTCGCCGGCGGCAGGGACGCGGCTACGGCGTGACCGGGGCTACGGCGTGACCGGCAGCGCCGCCAGGACCCGTTCCGCCACGGCCCGGTCACCGGTGACGTCGATCTCGTAGTCGACCGGGCTGCCCCGCCCGCAGCCGAGGCGGGTGTACGCCTCCCAGCCGAGGGTCAGGTGCGCGACCACCGGCCGCTCCGGTGCCACCAGCACACCCCGGCCGTCGGCGTCGACCGTCACCGCGACGTCCACCTGCACCTCACCGGTGGTGGTCAGCCGGACCGCCGAGCCCGGCGGCACGCGGGCCGACCGTGCCACGATCCGGGGCAGCGCCCGCACGAACAGGTCACCGGCGACCGCCGCGCCGGGGCTGTCGAGGTTGCCCGGCATCCCGACCGCCCGGCGGATGTCCTGCTCGTGCACCCACACGTCCATGGCGCGGGTCTGCAACAGCACCGCGAGTGTGTGCTCGCGGCCGTTGGGCAGCCACGCCGGCCGGGCGGGGTCCAGGTCAGGCGAGGCCAGTTGCACCCGGCGCAACTCGTACACCTGCCGGAGCTCCTCCAGCAGCGCCCCGCCCGGCACGTCCCGCCGGGCCAGCACCGGGGCCGACGCCCAGGCCTCGAAACCCTCCTCCGGCTCCGGATGGCCCCGCGCCATCCAGGTCTCGCCGCCGATGAGGTGGGCGTACACGTCCTTGACCGTCCAGCCCGGGCACTCGGTCGGGGCGACCCACTGCACGTCGGACAGGCGCGAGCCGAGCGTGAGCACCGCCTCCACCGCCCGTCGCCATCCGACGAGGCTGAGGTAGACCGACATGTCGTCAGCCTGCCCGCCGGGTCGACCGCGCGCAACACCGCCGCGGCGATCCGGTGAACGCCCGTTCAGGCGGCCACGGTCGCCTGGGTACGCTGACCGGATGGCGGTCAGCACACCGAGCACCCCGGCGACCCGCGGCAGCCGGCGGGACGAGATCCTGGCGATCGCGGTCCGCCTGTTCGCGGAGCGCGGGTACCACGGCGTCTCCATGGACGACATCGGTTCGGCGGCGGGCGTGACCGGGCCGGCCCTGTACCACCACTTCGCCGGCAAGGAGGCGATGCTGGTCGCGGCGCTGAAGCCGGTCAGCCAGGCGCTGCTGGACGGCGCCCGCGCCCGGGTCGCGGCGCACCCCGGCGACCCCCGCGCCGCCCTGGAGTCGCTGGTCGACTTCCACGTGGAGTTCGCGCTCACCAACCCCGGCGTGATCGCCGTCCACCTGCAGGAGCTGGACCGGCTGCCGGAGGAGCCGCGGCGGGAGATCCGCCGGCTGCAGCGCCTCTACGTCGAGGAGTGGGTCGGCCTGCTCGACGCGGTCCGCCCGGACCTCTCGGCGGCCGAGGCGCGGGTCCTCGTCCACGCCACCTTCGGGCTGATGAACTCCACCCCGTTCCTGGCCGGTGAGGTGGACCGGGAGCGCCGGGCGGCGCTGCTGCGCACCGGGGCGCTCGCCGCGCTCCTCGACGGTGGTGGCGGTGCCGGCTCCGCCACCGACGCGGCCGGGCGGGCGGACGGGACGACCGGAGGAGCTCACTGATGATCGAATCGCTGCTCATCGCCAACCGCGGGGAGATCGCCCGCCGCATCATCCGGACCGCCCGGCGACTCGGCATCCGCACCGTGGCGGTGCACTCCGAGGCCGACGCGGAGCTGCCGTTCGTGGCCGAGGCGGACGAGGCGATCCCCCTGACCGGTGGCAACCCCGCCCAGGTGTACCGGGACGTCGAGGCGCTGCTCGCGGCCGCCCGCGCCAGCGGAGCGCAGGCGGTCCACCCCGGCTACGGGTTCCTGTCCGAGGACCCGGGCTTCGCCCGCCGGGTCGCCGACGCCGGCCTGGTGTGGGTCGGCCCGGAGCCGGAGGCGATCGCCGCCATGGGCAACAAGATCAACGCCCGGAACCTGGTGGCGGCCGCGGGGGTGCCGGTCGCGGCGGGCACCGGCGAGCCGGTGTCCGACGTGGACGCTGCCCGGGCGCAGGCCCGCCGGATCGGCTACCCGGTGATGGTCAAGGCGGCGGCCGGTGGCGGGGGGATGGGCATGGCGGTCGCCACCGACGAGGAGTCGCTCGCGACCGAGTACGAGCGGGTACGCGGCTTCGCGCAGCGGCTGTTCGGCGACGACGCGGTGCTGCTGGAGCGGCACTTCCCGCGGGTGCGGCACGTGGAGGCGCAGATCCTCGGGCTGCCCGACGGCACCGTGGTGGCCCTGGGCGAGCGGGAGTGCTCGGTGCAGCGGCGCCATCAGAAGGTGGCCGAGGAGGCGCCCTCGCCGGCGCTGACCGGCCGGCAGCGCACCGCTCTGCTGGCCGCCGCGGTCCGTGCCGGCGAGGCGGTCGGCTACCGTAACGCGGGCACCGTGGAGTTCCTGTTCGACCCCGACACCGGCGAGTTCTACTTCCTCGAGATGAACACCCGCCTGCAGGTGGAGCACCCGGTCACCGAGGCGATCTTCGGCATCGACCTGGTGGAGGCGCAGCTGCGGGTGGCCGCCGGGCTGCCGGTGGAGGTGCCGGCGCAGCCCGCCGGCCACGCGGTGGAGCTGCGGATCAACGCGGAGGACCCGAAGCGGTTCCTGCCCGGTCCCGGCAAGGTGTCGACGTGGGTCGAGCCCACCGGCCCGGGGGTGAGGGTCGATGCGGGGTACGCCGCCGGCACCACCGTCACCCCGTACTACGACTCCCTGATGGCCAAACTGGTCGTCCACGGCGCGGACCGGTCCGAGGCGCTGGCGCGCGCCCGGGAGGCGGTGGCGGCCTTCGAGATCGCCGGGCCCAAGCACAACCTGCCGTTCCACGCCGAGCTGCTGGAGTGTCCGGAGTTCGTCGCCGGTGAGTACGACACCGGGATCGTCGGCCGGATGCGCTGACGCGCGACCGCGCGCCACTGCCACCGCCGGGCGCCCGGCGGTGGCAGTGGCGCCGGCGGGCGAAAGTGGGACGATCGGGTAGGAGGTGCGACATGGGTGAGCTGCCGACCAGCGTCAGCATCCGGGAGGTCGGCCCGCGCGACGGGCTGCAGAACGAGGCCCCGGTCCCGACCGCGGACAAGGTCCGCCTGCTCGACGCGCTGAGCGCCACCGGGGTCCGCCGGATCGAGGCGGTCTCGTTCGTCTCGCCCCGGGCGATCCCGCAGATGGCCGACGCCGACCAGGTGTGGGCCGCGGCCCGCAAGGTGCCGGGGGTCCGCTACTCGGCGCTGGTGCCCAACTCGCGGGGCGCGCAGCGCGCACTGGCCGCCGGGTTCACCGAGATCGAGGTCGTGGTGTCGGCCAGCGAGTCCCACAACCGGCACAACGTCAACCGCTCGGTCGCCGAGTCGCTGGACGACATCACGCAGCTGATCGGGATGCTGCACGCGGCCGGCGCCACCGCCGAGGTGATCATCTCCACGAGCTTCGGCTGCCCGTACGAGGGTGACGTCGACCCGCGGGCCGTGGTGCGGATCGTGGACCGGGTGGTGGCCGACGGGGCCGACCGGGTCTCGTTCGGCGACACCACCGGCATGGCGACCCCGTACCGGGTCCAGCAGGTGGTCACCGCGGTCCGCGAGCGCCACCCGGACCTGCCGCTGCTGCTGCACTTCCACAACACCCGCGGGACCGCGCTGGCCAACATCCTCACCGCTCTGCACCTGGGGGTCACCGAGTTCGACGCGAGCGTGGGCGGCCTCGGCGGGTGCCCGTACGCGCCGGGTGCGACCGGCAACGTGGCCACCGAGGAGGTGGTCCACATGCTGCACGACATGGGCATCGAGACCGGCATCGACCTGGAGAAGCTGATCGAGGCGGCCCGGCTGGCCCAGGAGATCGTCGGGCGCGAGCTGCCCTCCGGCGTGCTGCGCGCCGGTCCCCGTACCCGCCTGGTCGCCGCCTGACCCGGCCGCCGCGTGCCTGGTCACCGCCTGATCCGGTCACCGCGCCGGGGCCCGCCCGACGCCCCACCGCCGGCCGGCGTGAGGTAGCCTAACGATCGTTAAGGGCAGGCGGTACGGCCCGGTGAGGTGGTCGACGTGACGATCGGGGAGCAGGAGCTGGCCAAGCTCCGGGAACGCGTGTCCGCCGGCGGGGCGGAGCGGTACCACGCGGCCAACGCGGCCAAGGGCAAGCTGTTCGCCCGGGAGCGGATCGCCCGCCTCGTCGACGAGGGGTCCTTCGTGGAGGACGGGGCGCTGGCCAACGTGCTCGCCGACGGGCTGCCCGCCGACGGGGTCATCACCGGCCAGGCCACGGTGGACGGGCGGCCGGTGTGCGTGATGGCCAACGACTCCACGGTCAAGGCGGGGTCGTGGGGGGCGCGCACGGTCGAGAAGATCATCCGGATCATCGAGCAGGCCTACACCGCCGGCGTCCCCATGATCTACCTGGTCGACTCCGCCGGCGCGCGCATCACCGACCAGGTGGAGCTGTTCCCCGGCCGGCGCGGCGCCGGGCGGATCTTCTGGAACCAGGTCCGCGCCTCCGGGTCGATCCCGCAGGTGTGCGCCCTGTTCGGCCCCAGCGCCGCCGGTGGTGCGTACATCCCCGCCTTCTGCGACGTGACCGCCATGGTCGAGGGCAACGCCAGCATGTACCTGGGGTCGGACCGGATGGTGGAGATGGTCACCGGTGAGAAGACGACCCTGGAGGCGATGGGCGGCGCCCGGGTGCACTGCACCGAGAGCGGGGTGGGTCACTTCCTGTGCCGCAACGAGGACGAGGCGCTGGCGGTGGTGCGCCGGTACCTGTCGTACCTGCCCTCCAACTGGACGGGCGAGCCACCGGTGACCGCGGCCGCGCCGCCGGAGGCCGGCATCGACCTGGCCACACTCGTGCCGGCCAACGAGCGGCAGGCCTTCGACATGCGCCGGTTCGTGCGCGGGCTGGTGGACGAGGGGTCGTTCTTCGAGATCCACAAGCTGTGGGCCCGCGAGGTGGTGGTCGGGTTCGCCCGGCTGGAGGGACACCCGGTCGGCGTGGTGGCGAACAACTCCCTGCACAAGGGCGGGGTGCTGTTCGTGGACTCCGCCGACAAGGCCACCCGGTTCATCCAGCTGTGCGACGCCTTCAACGTGCCGCTGCTGTTCCTCGCCGACGTACCGGGGTTCATGGTGGGGACCGCGGTGGAGAAGCAGGGGATCATCCGCCACGGCGCCAAGATGATCAGCGCCGTGTCCGAGGCGACCGTGCCGAAGATCTGCGTGGTGGTCCGCAAGGCGTACGGCGCCGGGCTGTACGCGATGGCCGGACCGGGGTTCTCGCCCGACGCGACGCTGGCGCTGCCCACCGCGAAGATCGCGGTGATGGGGGCCGAGGCGGCGGTCAACGCCGTCTACGCCAACAAGATCGCCCAGCTGCCGTCGGAGGAGGAGCGGGCGGCGTTCGTGGCCGCCCGCCGGGCCGAGTACGAGCAGGACATCGACATCATCCGGCTGGCCAGTGAGCTCGTGGTCGACGCCGTGGTGACGCCCGGGGAGCTGCGGGGCGAGCTGGTCCGCCGGTTCGCCCTGGCCCGGGGGAAGGACCGCCACTTCTCCCGGCGCCGCCACGGCGTCACCCCGGTGTAGGCCCGCGCCGGCCGGTGGCGCGGCCCCGCCGCCCCGGTCACGCCCACCGGGGAGGTCAACCGGCCCGAGAGAGGAGCGGAACATGCTCAGCGAGGAGCACCGGGCGCTCGCGCAGACCGTGCGCGAGTTCGCCCGCGACGTGGTGGCGCCCACGATCGCCACGCACTACGAGAAGCACACGTTCCCGTACGACATCGTCCGGCAGATGGGCAAGATGGGCCTGTTCGGCCTGCCGTTCCCGGAACGGTACGGCGGCATGGGCGGCGACTACCTGGCGCTGTGCGTGGCGCTGGAGGAGCTGGCCCGGGTGGACTCGTCGGTGGCGATCACGCTGGAGGCGGCGGTGTCCCTCGGCGCGATGCCGATCTACCGGTTCGGCACCGAGGAGCAGCGCGAGCGGTGGTTGCCCCGGCTCGTCACCGGGGAGGCGCTGGCCGCCTTCGGCTTGACCGAGCCCGGCGGCGGGTCGGACGCCGCGGCCACCCAGACCCGCGCGGTGCTGGACGAGAGCACCGACGAGTGGGTGATCAACGGTTCGAAGTCCTTCATCACCAACTCCGGCACCGACATCACCGCGCTGGTGACCGTCACCGCGGTGACCGGCACGAACCCGGACGGCACCAAGGAGATCTCCACCATCATCGTCCCGGCCGGCACGCCCGGGCTCACCGTCCACCCGGGCTACTCCAAGGTGGGCTGGTGCGCCTCGGACACCCACGAGCTCACCTTCGAGGACTGCCGGGTGCCGGCGCGCAACCTGCTCGGGAAGCGGGGGCGCGGGTTCGCCCAGTTCCTCAGCATCCTCGACGAGGGACGGATCGCCATCGCCGCGCTCGCCACCGGGCTCGCGCAGGGGTGCGTGGACGAGTCGCTGCGGTACGCCCGCCAGCGGCACGCCTTCGGCCGGCCCATCGGCGGGTTCCAGGCCATCCAGTTCAAGATCGCCGACATGGAGGTGCGGGCGCACACCGCCCGGCTGGCCTACCGGGACGCGGCGGCGCGCATGCTCGCCGGCCAGCCGTTCAAGCGCCACGCGGCGGTGGCGAAGCTGTACGCCAGCGAGTGCGCCGTGGCCAACGCCCGGGACGCTACCCAGGTGCACGGCGGGTACGGGTTCATGAACGAGTTCCCGGTGGCGCGGTTCTGGCGCGACTCGAAGATCCTCGAGATCGGCGAGGGAACCTCCGAGATCCAGCGGATGGTGATCGCGCGCGACCTGGGCCTGTGAGCCGCTGGCGCGCGGAGCGGCCGCCGCGTGAGCGGTCCCGGCTGGTGCGGGCGGTTTGTCCGCTCCTGGCGTCGGGTCTCTGACGTTCGCCTCGCCGGGTGGGGCGAACGGCCGTAGGCTGGGCCCCCGATGACGGCGCAGGACGGCGGTTTCGCGGCGCTGCTGCGCCAGCGCCGGCGCACCTTACGGCTCACCCAGGCGGATCTGGCCGCCCGGGCGGGCGTTGCCGTGCGCACGGTCCGGGAGCTGGAGCGAGGGCGGACCAACCGCCCGCAGCGTTCCACCGCCCTGCTGCTCGCCGACGCGCTGGAGCTGTCGGGTGCGGAGCGGGACCGGTTCCTCGCCGCCGCCCGGCCCGGGGGCCTGCGGGTGCCCGCACAGCGGACGCCGCCGGCGGAGGAGAGCAGGGTCGGCAGCCCGCTGCCGCCGCCGCCCACGCTGATCGGACGCGACCGGACCCTCGCGCAGCTCGCCGAGCTCATCAGCACCCCCGGCCGCCGCGGACCGACGGTCGTCACGGTGGTGGGACTGGCCGGCGTGGGGAAGAGCGCGCTGGTGCTGGCTGTCGCCCACGCGGTGGCGGAGCGGTTCCCCGGTGGGGTGGCCGGGATCACCGTCGACGAGCAGGGGGAGATCGTCGAGACCCTGGCGACGATCTGTTTCGTGCACGGGGTGGCGGACCTCGCCGAGCTCGGCGCGCGCTCGGTCCGCCAGCCGGTGCTGCTGGTGGTGGACGCGGTCGAGCGGGCCCCGGACAAGGTGCGGGAGGTGCTGCGGCGGCTCCCGCCGGGAGTCCGGGTCCTCATGGCCGGTCAGGCGCCGGTGCGGGTGCCCGGGGAGCGGGTCTGGCCGCTGGCCCCGCTGGCGACGCCGCCGGCCCGCTACGACATGCCGCTGGCCGAGGTGGCGGCCTACCCGGCGGCGGCGCTGTTTCTGGACCGCCTGGCGCGGGTGCGTCCGGAACCCCCCGCTCCCGACGAGGTCCCGGCACTGATCGGCCTGGTGCGGCGGCTGGGCGGCCTGCCGCTGGCGCTGGAGCTGGCCGCCGCCCACGGGCGGTTGCTGCGGCTGCCGGAGATCCTGCAACGGTACGGGGACCGGGTGCTCGACCTCGGTGAAGGAGCCGAGCAGACCCTGCGGGAGGCGGTCGCGGGCAGCTACCGTCTGCTCAATCCGGCCGAGCAGTACGGCTTGCGGCGGTTGTCGGTGTTCCGCCACCGCTGGTCGATGGAGCTCGCGGAGCGGCTGCTGGACACGGGAGAGGATCCGCTGCCGTTGCTGGACCGGCTGGTCGGCCTCGGCCTGGTCGCGGTGAGCGGTGCCCGGGAACACCGCTTCCGGCTGCTGGACGTGGTCCGCGACTTCGCCACCGAGCAGGCGGCGCGGCACGGCGAACTCGCCGCGGCGCGGCGGGCGCACGCCCGCGTGATCGCGGAGGTGGCCGAGCGGACCGCGCCGCAGCTCGCCGGCCCGCACATGCGGCTGGCGGTGGCCCGCCTGGACGATCTGGCGGCTGACGTCTGGGCGGCGCTCAGCCACGCCGCCAACGACGACCCGCACACCGCCCTCCGGCTGGCCGCGCGGCTGCCACGGTGGTGGCGGCTGCGAGGTCGGGACGTCACCGGCCGCAGGTGGCTGCGCCGGCTGCTGGACGATCCGCGGACCGCCGACGCCGGGCCCGCCCTGCGCGCCTGGGCGCAGGTCGGGCTGGCTCAGCTGGCCAACGAGCACGGGGAGGGGGCGGCGGAGCTGGCCGCGACGGCGTCGGCGCTGGCGGAGTTCCGGCGCCTCGGTGACGTCGCCGGCGAGCTCGCTGCCTCCAATGTGCTCAGTGCACTGTGCCTCGCGGAGGGCAGGCACGAGGATGCCCGTCGCTACACCGCCGCCGCGCTGGCCGCGGCGATGCGGGCCGGCAGGCTACGCGAGCAGGCGGTGGCGCAGACCAACCTGACCTGGCACGACATCCGCACCGGGGACCTGCTGGCGGCACGCCGCCGGCTGGCCTCGGCGGACCGGCTGGCGGCCGAGGTCGGTGACGACCGGCTGCGGGTGCTGGTGGCCGCGAACCTCGCCGAGGTGGCGCGGTTGCAGGAGCGGTACGAGGAGGCGGTCACCCGCGGCTGCCGGGTGCTCGTGCGGCTGGCCGAGGTCGGCGACCCGGGGCACCGCCGGCGGGTGCTGGGTACCGTCGGCCAGGCGCTGGCCGCGCTCGGCCGGCTGCGGGAGGCGGAACGCGCGCTGGAGCGGCTGCGCGCCCTGGACGAGCAGCACCTGGTCACCGGTGAGGCGGCGATGATCGAGGCACGCCTGGCGCTGGCGCGCGGGGACCGGGTGGGGGCCGCCGAGTGGTTCGAGAGCGCGGTCGCCGGGTTCCGCCACGGCCAGGACCGGCGCGACCTGGTGGAGGCGCTGGTGGGCCTGGCGGCCTGCACCAGCGAGCCACTGCGGCGCGCCGCGGTGATGGCGGACCTGGAGCGCGTGGCTGCCGAGAGCGGGGTCACGCTGCTGCCGTTCGAGCTGAGGCTGCTGGCCGAGAACAGTCTCCGCACCCCGTGCGGGCCCGGCGCCGCCAGCAGGTGACCGCCGCCGCGGCGGGCCGTCGTACGGCTACCGGCACGCGGTGCGGGTGGAGCCCCCCAGCTCCACCCGCACCCGTCCCCGTGCACCCCCCGAAACCTGGGGGGGACGAGCCACCCCAGGACGCGGCCGGAGTCCACAACACGACGTCCGGAAGGGAAGCGTAGCTCCGGGCGGTGACCGATTCGCCGGGAAGTTGCAGGTCAGAGGCGTGCCGCCGCGGATTCTGCCGCCGTTTCTGCCGGTCGCGGTCGTCACGCCCGGCCGCGGCGGGCGTCCGCCGCCTCGTGGGCGGGCGCGGGTCGGTCCGTGGTCCCTCCGGTGGCGGGGTGGGCGGTCCTCCTCCCACCCGGTGAACCGGCGACCCGGTGGCGACCGGCGATCAGCGGGCGGGCCCTACCGCGGGAGGGCCGCGGCGGTCGGAGCGGCCGTGGGGTTGACCTCGTCCCGGATGTCGCGCAGCCGGTCCATGAGCGTGGCCAGCTCGTCCGGCGCGAACCGGCCGGTGAAGTACCGCTCCAGCAGGGACAGATGGCCCGGCAGCGCGGCGGACAACCGGTCCAGGCCGGCCTGGGTGAGGACCGCCCACAGGCCGCGCCGGTCCTCCGGGCACGCCTGCCGGCGCACCAGGCCCTCCCGCTCCAGGCGGTCGACGACCCGGGTGATCCCGCTGGTGGTCAGTGCCACCTGCCCGGCGAGCTCGGTCATCCGGAGGCGATGGTCGGGTGAGCGCCCCAGCCGGATCATCACCTCGAACTCGACCAGCGATATGCTGTGCTCGGCCAGGTGGGCCGACAGGCGCGCGACCAGACCGGCGTGTGCCTCCGTGAAGAGCCCGAACGCCGTGATCCGCGGATCCTGCAGGCCGGCGACCACCCCGTCATCGTACCAATAGTTGATCAGCAGAAAGCTGCGTTCCGAAGCTGCGGGTAACGCCTCGCGACCGTACGGGCACTCACCGCCGTACGTCGTCCGATTTGTCCCTGGCCTGCACCACCGACAGTTTCATAACGTAGATGTGCGAACACTGATCGCAATGGCCGCCGGGAGGTGCCCATGGGAGAGCGCATCTCACCGGCGACCTTCACGCGGGAGGACCGCACCCGGTACCGTCGCAAGGTCCACCGGTGCCTGGACGTGTTCGCGCTCATGCTCGACGCCTTCCGGTTCGAGACTGATTCGCCCATGACCGGGCTGGAGCTCGAGCTCGCGCTGGCCGACACGGACGGCGAGCCGGCCATGCGCAACGCCGAGATCCTGGCCGATCTCGGCGATCCCAGCTTCCAGAAGGAGCTCGGTCAGTTCAATCTGGAGCTCAACGCCCGACCCCGCATGATCGCCGGGGACGGCTTCGCCGACTACGAGCGCGACCTCACCGAGCGGCTGGGCCGCGCTGACGAGCACGCCCGCAAGCTCGGGGCGAGCGTCGTGATGATCGGCATCCTGCCCACGCTGACGCCGGCCCACGCGGTGATGGCGAACATGTCCCAGGAGGGGCGGTACCTGTCGCTCAACGAGCAGATCATCGCCGCCCGGGGCGAGGACATCGCGCTCGACATCCGGGGCGAGGAGCGGCTGCAGGTCACGACCGACTCGATCGCACCCGAGGCCGCCGGCACCGGTGCGCAGCCTCACCTGCAGGTCTCCCCGGACGACTTCGCCGCCTACTGGAACGCCTCGCAGGCGATCGCCGGCATCCAGATCGCGATCGGGGCCAACTCGCCGTTCCTGTTCGGCCGCCGGCTGTGGCACGAGACCCGCGTCGCGCTGTTCGAGCAGGCCACCGACACCCGGGCGGAGGAGCTCAAGGCCCAGGGGGTACGCCCGCGGGCGTGGTTCGGCGAGCGGTGGATCGCCTCGATCTTCGACCTGTTCGAGGAGAACGTCAGGTACTTTCCCCCGCTGCTGCCGATCTGCGAGGACGAGGACCCGGTCGAGGTGCTCCACGCCGGCGGGGTGCCGACCCTGGCGGAGCTGCGGCTGCACAACGGCACGATCTACCGGTGGAACCGGCCGGTGTACGACATCATGGACGGCCGCCCCCACCTTCGCGTGGAGAACCGGGTGCTGCCCACCGGACCGACCGTCGCCGACCTGCTGGCCAACATCGCCTTCTACTTCGGTCTCACGCGGGCGCTCGCCGAGGAGGACCGGCCGGTGTGGAGCCAGTTGACGTTCTCCGCGGCGGAGGAGAACTTCCACGCCGCGGCGCGTCTGGGTGTGCACGCCACCGTCCACTGGCCGCGCCTGGGCGAGGTGAGGGTCACCGACCTGGTCCTGGAGTGGCTGCTGCCCAAGGCGTACGAGGGCCTGGACCGGTACGGGGTCGACGGCCGGCTTCGGGACCGGCTGCTCGGGATCGTCGAGCAACGCTGCCTGACCGGGCGGACCGGTGCGGTCTGGCAGTTGGCGACCGTCGAGGCGGAGGAGCGGCGGGGGTTGGACCGGCCGGCGGCGCTGCGGGCGATGCTGCAGCGGTACGTCGAGCTGCAGCGCTCCGGTGAGCCGGTCCACACCTGGGAGATGCCGCGCACCTAGCGCCCGCGTGGCCGGGCCGTCGCCGTCCGGGTGGCGCCCGCGCGGCCGGGTCGTCAGCCGGACCTGGCCGCGGCGCGCTTGCGCGCCGTTCCGCCGTTCCCGCCGTCCCCCGTGCCGCCGCCGCCGGTACCGGTACCGGCAGCGGCATCCGTGCGGGAACCGCTGCCTGTGCCGGTGCCGGTGGTGGTGGTGCCGCTCTCGGCTTGCGGGGTGCGGGCGGCCGGGACCACCGGGTCCGGCGCGGACGTGTCGGCCGGGACGCGGTCGCGCCAGGCACCGAACACGCTGGCAAGCAGGGAGCCGGCGAGCCCGGTGACGACGGCGTACGGGACGAGCACGTTGCGGGACAGGTCCGTGGCGCCGGCGGTGGTGAGGTCAGGCTGGGCCAGCAGGTAGGCCAGCGACAACACCAGTGGGCCGGTGACGCCCGACACCACCACGCCGGCGGGGTGGTCGTGTCGACGGGCCGCCGGGAGGGCGGCGATCAGGCCGACCAGCAGTGCCGATCCCAGGCAGATCGCAGCGTCGATCACCTGGATGCTGCGGAACATCGGCTGGTCGAGGTCCAGGTCCCAGAATCCCAGCGGCACCCGGTCCCAGTCGCGGCCGTTCAGGAGGTGCTCGGTGACCGAGGCGGCGGCCAGCAGCCACAGCCACGCGGCCGTGGCGATGAGGTTCGTCGCGGCCGCCCGGGCCGCGAGCACCGCGACCGCGATCACGGCGCCACCGAGCACCCCGAGCAGCGCGTAGCCGGCCGCCTCCGCCTGCGGAGCGGAGAAGCCCGCGGCGACCGACTCCCGCGCCGGCACGGCCACCAGGACCACGGTCACCAGCGCACCGATCGCGCCGGCGACCGCGAGGGTGATCCGCCAGAGCAGCCGGGCGGCGCGGGGGTCGTCCGCCGGCGCGGGATCGGCGGCCTGCCGCGAGCGCAGCCGGTCCGCGAGCACCGCACCGGCGACCGCCGAGGTGGCGGCGACCCAGCACGCCCACGCCAGGCTCGCCGACCATGCCTGGTCGGCGGTCGCCTCCGGAAGCGGTGGCCAGGCGATGACGCCGATGCCGTAGGCGAGGCCCACCTGGGCGGCACCGGC
>DATGPS010000061.1:0-19222 GCA_035304685.1 Natronosporangium sp.
ATGCCATCCGCTCCGCGTCGGTGAGCGTGACGCGCACCTCTGTGCACTCGGCCGGGGCGATCCAGCCCTGTGCCTCGATGTCTCGCCACGGCGCGTCGTAGCGCTTGGGCCCGATCAGGCTGAACACGTCGCCCTCCCGGCCGTCTTCGCGGATCAGGGTGGCGGTCAGCCCCAGCCGGCGTCGGGCCTGGAGATCCGCGGTGAACCGGAAGATCGGCGCCGGCAGCAGGTGCACCTCGTCGTAGATGATCAAGCCCCAGTCGCGGGCGTTGAACAGGTCCAGGTGCGTGAAGGCGCCCTTGCGCCGGGTGGTCAGCACCTGGTAGGTGGCGATGGTGATCGGCCGGATCTCCTTGCGCTCGCCGGAGTACTCCCCGATCTCATCCTCGGTCAGGGAGGTGCGGGAGACCAGTTCCCGCTTCCACTGCCGCCCGGCGACCGTGTTGGTGACCAGGATCAGCGTGGTCGCCCGGGCCTGCGCCATGGCCGCCGCCCCGACCAACGTCTTGCCGGCGCCGCACGGGAGCACCACCACACCTGACCCACCGGCCCAGAAGTGCTCCACCGCCTCGGTCTGGTATGGACGCAGCGACCAGCCGGATTCGTCCAGGCTGATCGGGTGGGCCTCGCCGTCCACGTAGCCGGCGAGGTCCTCCGCCGGCCAGCCCAACTTCAGCAGCGCCTGCTTGAGCCGGCCCCGCTCGCTGGCGTGCACCGCGATCGTGTCGTCGTCGATCCGGGCGCCGAGCATCCCGACGAGCTTCTTACTCTTGGCCACCTCTATCAGCACCGCGCGGTCCAGTGCCCGCAGCACCAGCCCGTGCGCCGGGTCGTTGACCAGTTGCAGGCGGCCGTAGCGGTCCATGGTCTCGGCCACGTCCACCAGCAGCGCGTGCGGCACCGGGTAACGGGAGAACCGCAGCAGCGCGTCCACCACGCTCTCGGCGTCGTGGCCGGCGGCCCGCGCGTTCCACAGGCCGAGTGGGGTGAGCCGGTAGGTGTGTACGTGCTCGGGTGAGCGCTCCAGCTCGGCGAAGGGGGCGATCGCCATCCGGCACGCGGTCGCGTCGGGATGGTCGACCTCCAGCAGGAGTGTCTTGTCCGACTGCACGATCAGTGGTCCACCAGTCACCGCGATCAACTCTCTGCTCGGAGGCGATCCTCCACAGCGTATCTCCGTGCCTACCAGGCCGTCTGGTACCTGACTGTGTGTCAGATCACGAAACGTCCACAGGCGGTCGGGCGACGCAACCGAGGTCACGCGAGCCGCGTCAAAGACATGGTGGGGCCGAACGGAGCGCGTCCGGGCCGGAAGGCCGCTGGCGCCGGGCGGCCGCCTGCGGCTGGAAGGTTTCCAACGGGGGCGGGCGCGCTCCGCGGGCCCTGCCCCCGCGAGGCGGTCAGGCGTCGTCCAGGGCGGCGGCGGTGATGCGGTGCAGGGCGAACGTGTGCAGGGTCTCGGTGCGCTCGTCTTCGGCCCGCAGGTAGCCGGCGCCCACCGAGACCGGGCGCAGGAGCCGGGACGTGGTCTGCCCGTGCGCGTCCACGTAGCGCACCCAGACCGGCAGTTTGTCGCGTACCGCCTGTTGCAGCACGGCCATCGCCTCGGTGTAAGCCTGCGCCGGGGCCAGGCCGTCGCCGGCGCCCGCACGGATCGCGGCCGGAGGGCGCCGCTGGGCCCGGGCGACGGCGTCGCCGCGCCGGATGTCCTCCACGATGCCGAGTAACCGCGGGGTGCTGATCCGCGGGGCGGCGAGCGGGTCCGTCGGCGGGGCGACCGCCGGCCGGGCCGGAGCGCGCCGGCCCCGGCCGGACCCCACCAGCACCGGCGCCCCGCGCGCGTCTTCGGCCACCGGCGCGTACCCGGCGTCGCGCAGCACCGCCAGCAGCCGGCCGGCGGGGACCGGGCTGACCAGCACGGTGGGTGCCAGCCGCCGCAGTGCCAGCGCGGTCAACCGGCGGTCCGCCAGCACCTGCGCCACCAGCGCCTCGTCGTCGCTGCGCAGGTACGCCGAGGCCGAGCCGGTCCGGAGCCCGCCGTGCGCGCGGGCCACGTCGTCGATCAGGTAGCTCAACGCCTGCGGCACCGGGGTACGGGAACGGCGGGCGAACAGCGCGTGCAGGTCTTCCGCGGCGTACCCGGCGTCCAGGGCCCGGCGCAGGCTGTCCCGGGTGACCCGGTGCACACTCGCGCCACCGGCCGACTCGTGCTCGGTCACCAGGTCGAGTTCGGCGGCGAGCGTCGGCTCCGGCGGGCCGGGCACCACCACCGTCAGGTCGGCCTGGACCAGCAGGTCCGACACTGGCGCGGGCAGCAGCGCGTCCAGCGCCGCCCCGGCGGGGGTCAGGCCGGCGGGGGTGTCGCCGGCGTGGACCCCGAGCGGGTCGTCGCCCGGCTCCGGCTCCGGGCCCGCCACCTCGGCCAGCAGCGCCGCGGCGTACGAGGTGAGCGCGCCCGCCGGCGCCGCCCCGCCGGCGCCCTCGGCCGCCATCTGGCTGGTCCGGCCGATCAGGCCGAACACCGCCGCCTCCGCCAGCACCTGTTTGATCATGGCTTCCCGGCCGGTGACCCGGCGCGGGGCGTGCCACCGCACCAGCGCCACCGCCTCCTCCGCGGTGGGTGCGCTGCCCGGCGGCAGGGCGGCCAGCGCCGACAGCACGGCCCGCCGGGTCGCGGGGGCGCCCGAGCGTTCGAGCGCCGGGCTGAGCGGCCCGGCGATCCGGTCCCGGGCGTCCCGCTCGCCGGCCAGCCCGGGCTGCCGGGTCATCGCCAGCCATGCGGTCACCAGGGTGTGCCAGCGCCCGGCCAGCGGGGCACCGTGCCAGGCGTCGTACCCGGCCGCCGGCAGGATCTCCGCGCCGCCGGCGCCCTCGGCGGAGCCGATCAGGCCGGCCGCGTACGCGGTCTCGATCAGGAGCGCCGCCACCGGCTCCGCCACACCGACCGTCCGGGCGAGCCGTCGCAGGTCCCGCACGCCGATCCCCCGGCCGGCCACCTCGCCGCGCCGGCGGGCGGCGGCGGTGGTCGAGCGCAGCGTCGCTGGCTCGTCGGCGAGCGCCGCCAGCAGCGCCCCGGTCAGGCGTACCGCCTCCATGGCCTGGCCGGCGCCGGCCGCGTCCACCGCGGCCCGGTCCACCGGCGCGGCGCGCGGCGCAGGGGGCTGCGGGTGCAGCGCGCCGAGCGGCCCGGTGTCGCGGCGCAGCAGCAACCCCACCTCCCGGGGCAGCTCCACGGTGGTCTCGGAGGTGGCGGCGAGCAGTCCGCGGCTGACCAGCCACGCCACCGGTGACTCGCCGTCGGGGCCCTCGGTGGTGGTGCCGACCGGCGGGCCGGCGGCGAGCCGCTCCAGCACCGCGCGGGCCGCCGGCGGGGCCGACAGCAGGGTGCGGCGCAGCCGGGCCGGGTCGGCCACCAGGTCCGCGCTGCCCTCGGCGAGCGCGTCCGCCGGGCGGCCCAGTCCGGCCGGGTACGGGCCGAGCACCTCCGCCACCGCCGGCACCACCCGCAGCGCCTGCTCCGGGCCGTAGACCAGCAGGTACGCCTGCAGCCGGCGCACCGCCGCCCGGACCGCACCCGGGTCCACCCCGGCCGGCGGTAGCGCGGTGAGCGCGAGCACCTGGTCCAGCGAGGTGTGGTCTCCCGGCTCGGCGGCGTACCGCAGCGCGTCCAGGATCTCCAGCTCGAACCGGTTCAACCGGTCCAGCACCCGCGCCACCGAACTGCGCGATTGGGCCCGGGCAGCCAGCGTCGGCAGGTCCGCCGGCACCGGCACCACCAGATCGGGGCGGGCACGCAGCAGCGCGGCCAGTTCCTGGTCGGACTGGCTGCGCAGATGCTCGGTGAGCGCGGAGGTCATCGGTTCCACGCTACCGGGTTCCAATGGCCCCTCCGGCACGCCACGGTGGGGCAGAATCGGGGGCATGGCGACCCCGGATACCGCGTACGTCCGGCTACGCGGCGGCAGCCAACTACCGCTGCTGGGATTCGGCACTTGGCGGCTGCACGGACGCGCCTGCTACCAGGCGGTGCGGCGGGCGCTGGAGGTGGGTTACCGGCACATCGACACCGCCACCATGTACCGCAACGAAGACCAGGTGGGCCGGGCGGTACGCGACAGCGGGGTGCCCCGCGAGGAGGTGTTCATCACCACCAAGCTGCTGCCGCAGGACGTGGGGCAGGAGCGGCGCGCGCTGACCGCGAGCCTGCGCGCGCTGGACACCGGGTACGTGGACCTGTGGTTGATCCACTGGCCGCCGAGGGGAGAGCAGGCGCAGGTGGCCACCTGGCGGGAGCTGCTCGCCGCCCGGGAGCGGGGGGAGGCCAAGGCGGTCGGCGTGAGCAACTTCGAGCTGCGCCAGCTGGACCGGCTGGGGGCCGCGACCGACGTCATGCCGGTGGTCAACCAGATCCCGTGGAGCCCGTCCCAGCACGACCCGCGGCTGCTCGCGGGGCACCGGGAGCGCGGCGTGGTGCTGGAGGGTTACAGCCCGCTGAAGGGCACCCGGCTGCGGCACCCGGTGCTGGTGGAGATCGCCGAGCGGTACCAGGTGACCCCGGCCCAGGTGGTGCTGCGGTGGCACCTGGAGCACGGCATCCCGGTGATCCCCAAGTCCGGCGACCCGGAGCGGATCGCCACCAACGCCGACCTGTTCGGTTTCTCCCTCACCGACGAGGAGATCGCGCGGATCGACGCACTGTGACAGGGCGCCCGGTGATCAGGACGCGGTGACCGAGACGGTGACGCTGCTTGGTAACGACCGGGTGCGGGAGATCATGCGGCGTGACGGCAGGCCCGCGACCGCCGCCGTCGCCCCGGGCGATACGGGATAGCCTTTGATCTGAGAGTTGCTGAGCCAGCGGAAGCGTGAGGTCTGCGGTGCCTACCGGGCGAGTGAAGTGGTACGACCCGACGAGGGGTTACGGCTTCGTCACCAGCGACGAGGGCGGGGACGTGTTCCTACCTAAGAGTGCCCTGCCCGCCGGCGTCACCGAGCTGAAGAGCGGCCAGCGGGTCGAGTTCGGTGTGATCGAGGGGCGGAAGGGCACCCAGGCGCTGAGCGTGACGCTGCTGAGCACACCGCCTTCCGTGAGCGAGCTGCGCCGCCGGCCAGCGGAGGAGCTGCACGGCGTGGTCGAAGACATGATCAAGCTGTTGGAGGCGAAGGTGCTGCCGGACCTGCGCCGGGGCCGGTTCCCCGACCGGCGTACCGCCCAGAAGGTGGCGCAGGTGGTGCACGCGGTAGCCCGCGAGTTGGACGCCTGACCCGGGCGGCGGCCCGGGCGGCCGGCCGGCGTCTCGCCGCCGCCTGGCAGGATCGTCGGCATGGCACCCACCCTGTCCCAGCCCAGCCTCCCCGGCATGCCGGAGCGGCTGGCCACGGCCACCCCCAGCCGGTTGTCCACCTATGAGGACTGCCCGCGCCGCTACCGGTACGCCTACCTGGACCGTCCGTCCCCGCCGAAGGGGCCGCCGTGGGCGCACAACTCGCTCGGCGCCAGCGTGCACACGGCCCTGCGTAACTGGTACGACGTGCCGGTGGACCGGCGCGGGCGGGACCTGGTGCCGACCCTGCTGCGGGCCGCCTGGGTGCGCGAGGGCTACCGGGACGAGGTGCAGGAGCGTTCGGTGTGGCAGCGGGCGGTGGCGTGGCTGGAGTCCTACGTGGGCACGATGCCCCCCGAGCCGCTGGGCGTGGAGCGGGTGGTGGGCGCGCGTACCGGCGTGATGGCCTTCCACGGCCGGGCCGACCGGATCGACGCCCGCCCGCAGCTGGTGATCGTGGACTACAAGACCGGCCGGTCCGCGCCGGGGGAGGCGGAGGCGCGCGGCTCGGCGGCGCTCGCCCTGTACGCGTACGCGGCGGAGCGGGTGTTCCACCGTCCGTGCCGGCGGGTGGAGCTGCACCATCTGCCCACCGGCACGGTGGCCGGTGCGGACCTGACCGACGAGTCGGTCGGCCGGCACCTGCGGCGGGCCGAGCAGACCGCCGTGGACATCCAGGAGGCGGTGAAGGCGGTCCGGGCCGGCGCCGACCCGGACGAACAGTTTCCGGCCACGGTGGGGCCGCAGTGCGGGTGGTGCGACTACCGCCGCGCCTGCCCGGCCGGTAAGGATGTGCCCGGTAAGGACCCGTGGGCCGCCGTGCCTGACTGAGTGGCGCGGCGAGGTCCGGGTCGCCGGCCGCGCCCGGCCCGGTTCCTCACATGCGCCGGCCTGCGCCGGGGCGATAGAGTGCCGCTGCACGGGGGTGAGGGCTACGGCTGGCCGGGAAAGGGGTGCCTCGGTTTGTCCCTGCGGGAGCGGGTCCGCCGGTTGGTGGAGACCGGACGGTTCCAGCGTGCGATCATGACCGTGATCGTGGTAAACGCGATCACCCTGGGGGTTGAGGCCTCGTCGTCGCTCGACCCGGGAGTGGACCGGGCCCTCGGCATGTTGGACCGGGCCGCGCTCGCCATCTTCGTGGTGGAGCTGCTGCTCAAGCTGTACGCCTACCGGCTGCGGTTCTTCAAGGACCCCTGGAACTGCTTCGACTTTGTCATCGTCGCCATCGCCCTGGTGCCCACCACCGGTGCCTTCTCGGTGCTCCGGGCCCTGCGGATCCTGCGGGCACTGCGTCTGATCTCAGTGGTGTCCAGCATGCGCCGGGTGGTCGCCGCGCTACTGGCCGCCATCCCCGGGGTGGCGTCCATCGTGGCGTTGCTGGTGCTGGTCGTCTACGTCTCGGCGGTCATGGCCACCAAGATGTTCGGCCAGATCGCGCCGGATCACTTCGGCCATCTCGGAAGGTCACTGTGGACTCTGTTCCAGGTCATGACCGGGGAGGCGTGGCCGGAGATCGCCGACACCGTGATGGGGGAGCGCCCGCTCGCGTGGCTCTTCTTCCTGCTGTTCATCCTGATCTCCACGTTCGTCATGCTCAACCTGTTCCTCGCGGTGATGGTCAACGCGATGGAGACGGTGCGCGACGACGAAGCCTCGGTGGGCGCGGCCGCCGCACCGGCGCCCCGGGCGCCGGCCGGGGAGTCCGCTCCGGACGTCGCCGGGGAGCTGGCGGCGCTGCGGCGGGAGGTGGCCGCCCTGCGCCGGCTGCTGGACCCCGACGACGCGGAGTCGGATACCCCCGCCCCTACCGCGCAATCATGAGACTAGGCCCGTCGGGTGTGCGCACGTCGCCGACGCCGCCTTGCTGGTCGGGGCGCGTCACTCGGCGGGGACGAAGCGCACGTGGAACACGGTCGGCCACAACTTGCCGGTGATCAGGAAGGTGTCGCTGTCCGGGAGGGCCGCGATGCCGTTCAACACATCGGCGACGGCGCGCTCCGACTCCGACAGCAGGCCGGAGGCGTCCACCACCGCCCTCACCTGCCCGTTGGCCGGGTCGATGAGCACGATCTCGTCGGTCTGCCACACGTTGGCCCACACCTGGCCGTCCACACACTCCAGCTCATTCAGCATGGTGAGTGGTTCGCCGTCGCGGGTGACCGTGACCGACCCGATCTCCTCGAACGTCTCCGGATCGCGGAAAGTGAGGCGGGCGCTGCCGTTGCTCATCACCAGGCGCTCGCCCGATGCGTCGTGGCAGATCCCCCAGCCCTCGCCCTGGTACTCCACCCGGTCGACCTCTTCCAGCGTCTCCAGATCCCGCCGGATCGCGTACCGCTCCCGCCAGGTGAGCTGCCACATCTGGTCGCCGACGATGGTGAGACCCTCGCCGAACGCGTCGTCCGGCAGTGGAACCAGGCTGACCACCTCGCCGGACTCGTAATTCACCTTCCGCACGTCGGAGGTGCCGTACTGCCCGGTGCTCTCGTACAGCCAGCCGTCGCGCAGCTCCAGGCCCTGGGTGAACGCGTTCATGTCGTGCGGGTAGGTGTTCAGCACCTCCACGGTCAGCGGGCCTGACAGCGCGGTACGCTCCGGCGGCGACTCCGATGAGGCGGTGCCGGTGCAACCCGTCAGCAACACCAGGACCGCCGCTGCGGTCGCCGCGAACCGCCGCGAGCCCATACCGACCTCCTCCCGGGCGCCCCCGGAGCCCTTATAAGGAAAGTGTTATTGTCGTGACCGTGGATACGTGGAGTCTAGTCGTGCACCCGGAGGTGCACGAGTGGCTGTACGAGATCCGTAAAGCGGACCGGACCGCCGCCACGTTGACGGTACGGGCGATCCAGCAGGTGCTGGAGGGTGACGGGCCGCAGGAGCGCCGGCCTCTGGTAGACCGGATAAAAGGGAGCCGGGTGCGGGAGCTGCGGGAGCTGCGACCCGCCCCGGTCGGGCACCTGGAGGTCCGGGTGCTGTTCGCCTTCGACGCCGCGCGGCGGGTGGTGCTACTCGTCGCCGGCGACAGTTCCGGCAACTGGACCCGGTGGCAGCGGGAGGCGGTCCCGCTCGCCGAGCAGCGCTACCGGGAGTACCAGGAGTCGATTCATCGCACGGCGGAGCCAGCGATCCGGGAGGAACCGGGCTGGGGTACGGGGATTCGAGGGACGGAGCATGCCTGACATGACCACGGGGGCGACCACCACCGGCTGGCACCGCTACCGGGACGCCGGGGAGCTGGTAGCGGAGCTGGGCCTCACCGACGACGAGATGGACAAGGCCGAGGAGGCCACCGGCGCGTACATTCGGGCCTGGCACCTGATGCAGGTCCGCAAGCTCCAGGACCGCACCCAGGCGGAGCTGGCCAAGGCGATGGGCGTCTCCCAGCCGCGGATCAGCGAGATCGAGAACGGGGACCTGGACCGGGTCACGCTCTCCACCCTGCGCGCCTACGTCCGGGCCCTGGGCGGGACGGTGCGGGTGGTGGCCGACTTCGGCGACCGGGAGTACCGCCTAACCTGAGCCAGCCGCGGCAGGTGAGCCGGCCGCGGCCGCGCGGGCCATCGCCGCCTGGTAGATCGGGCCCTCGTAGAGCCGGTGCGGCAGTGCGTTCAGCGCCAGCCGCAGCCCGCGCGCGGCCATGGTCGCGGACAGGTCGGTGACCGGCAGCCCCAGCCCGCCGTAGAGTCGCCGTGCCCAGGGTGGCAGCAGCGCCAGTGCGGTGCCGGCCACGCCCAGCATCGCCAACCGGAACGGCGCCAGGCCCAGCAGCTCCAGCGCTCCGCGCCGCCAGCCGGTGGGCCTCGCCCGCGGTGCCCGCCACGGCGGGGGCGGGGTGGCGAGGAAGAAGAGGGTGTCCGCCGCCTCCGGGGTCATCTTTAGGGCGGGCCGGACCTCCCGGTAGTACGCCTCGACCTGGGCCACCGTGCCCGGCACGGTGGCCGGGTCCAGACCTACCAGCGCGGCGGCGCGCCGCTGCTCGTCCCAGTAGGCGTCCCACTCCGCGGCGCTCAGGCGCACCCCGGCCCGGCGCGCAGTGTCCGCATAGGACTCTACCTCGGTCACGTGCACCCAGCGCAGCAGCTCCGGATCGTCGATCCGGAACCGTTCCCCGGTGGCCGGGTCCACCGCGGTGAGCCGGGCGTGCACCGCCCGGATCCGGCGCCCCATCGCCTCCGCCTCGGCCGTGGTGCCGAAGACCGTGGTGGCGACGAAGTCGACGGTACGCACCAGCCGGCCCCACGGATCCGACTTGTAGCCCGAGTTCTGCGTCACCCCGGCGATCGCCCGCGGGTGCAGCGCCTGCAGGAACAGCGCCCGCAGCCCACCCAGGAACAGGATCGGTTCGGCGTGCACCCGCCAGGTCACCGAACCGGGACCGAACAGGCCCAGGTCCTGGGTTGGATCGGCGGCCACGGAGTCACACCTCAACGGTCCGGCGGGACTGGCAGTCCGGGCACAACCCCCAGAACGTCACCTCGGCCTCGTCCACCTGAAACCCGCGCGCGTTGCCCGGGTCCAGGCACGGCGCCTCGCCGACGGTGCAGTCGATGTCGGCGATCACCCCACAGCCACGACAGACCACGTGGTGGTGGTTGTCGCCGGCGCGCGCCTCGTAGCGGGCGGGGGAGCCGGCGGGCTCGATCCGGCGGGCCAACCCGGCCCGGGAGAGCGCGCTCAGCACGTCGTAGACCGCCTGGGTGGAGACCGAGTCGAGCCGGGCCCGCACCCGGGTGGCGATCTCGTCGACGTCCAGATGCCCGCCCTCACGGAGCACCTCCAGGACCGCGAGGCGTGGCTTGGTCACGCGCAGTCCCGCACCCCGTAGCAGTTCCGTGACCGACATGAAGTCCATGACACCACGCCCGGGGTCGATCCGCCAAAGCCCGCCGGTGGAACAGATCCCGTCTTGAACCCGGACCGGCCTGGCTGCGTCAGTAGGGGCGGGATGGGAGGAGCGATACGTGTTTGAGGAGTTCCTGGGCCTGCCCTTGCACCCGCTGGCGGTGCACGCGCCGATCGTACTGGTGCCACTACTGGTGGTGGCGGCCGTCGGATATGCGCTGGTGCCGAAGAAGCGCGGGCACCTCGCCTGGGTGGCGGCGGTCCTCGCGGTGCTCGCCCCGCTCTCGGCGGTGGTCGCCAAGCTCTCCGGCGACGCGTTCGGGAAGCGAAGCTACGGCGAGGCGCTGCCGGATGTGGTGGGCACCCACTCCACCTACGGCAACCGGTTGATGTGGGCCGCGATCGCGACCGGTGTCCTCACCCTCGGCCTGGTGTGGGCACGCCGCGGGCAGGGGAGCGGCAAGGCCAGGATCTGGGTTACTGGCGCGCTCACCGTCCTGGCGGTGGCCGCCGCGGCGATCTCGGCCGTCTTCATCTTCCAGGTGGGGCACAGCGGCGCGGAGATGGTCTGGCAGGGTCGCTGAGGCCGGCTCTCACGCGGGGCCGAGGCCGGCCCTCGGGCGACCGGGAGACCTCACCCCAGCCACCGGCTCAGCAGCGCGACCACGACCAATAGCGCGATCATGCCGGCGGTACCGGCCACCGCGAGCGTCACTCGCCGGGCTGCCTGTTCGGCCGCGTCCAGCGCGGCGTGGTCCTGGGGCGGCAACCGCCGGGGTGGGGCCGGCTGCACCACGGTGGGCGGCCGCCAGTCTGGCGGCGGCGGCACGCTCGGTGGCGGACCCTGGTACCTCACGCGCCCGACGCTACTACGGTGCGGTCGGGTGTGACCCGGATTGGGCTCCGGGTACGCTCGCCGGGCGGATGGGGCGTACCGGCGTACGGGCGCGGGCGCACCGAAGAAGGGACGGCGATGACCTACCCGGACGAAGACCGGACGGTCGACTTCGACGACGAGCCGGGCCTGCCGCCGGAGCACGACTTTGACGACCGGTCTCCGCAGGCCGGGGACGAGGACGATCGCCGGCTGCTCGACGAACGCCCACCACACTGGAGCTAGCGCAAGGGCCGGGGCTAGCGGGCCGGCGCTACGGGCGTACCACGAGCGCGAAGCGGTCGCCATCCGCGGCTGACAGGACCTCGACCGCTCGTTCCGGTGGCAGCGAGAGCAGCGCGGTGGCGCTGCCCGGATCGAGGGCGAGCAGGGTCACCCCCTGCGCCACCGGGACCGGCGCACCGCCGCCGGCGGGCAGCGCGAGGAGGTCCACCCGGTCACCGGGGCGCAGCATCACCAGGGCGCCCGGCTCTGGCAGGGCCACCGGCACCCCGACCATGCCCTCCGGCACCGGCACCCGCTCAGGCGTACCCGACCCTGGCGGTGGCCACTCTGGCGGTGTCCAGCCCGGCGGCGCCCCGGGCCCGCCATCTCTCCCCGCGGGATCTGCTTGGACCGCCGCTGGGTCGGGTACGCCTGGCGCGGTTGCTCCGGCCGGCGGTGCGTCCCCGGCGCCTGGCCGGCGGCCGTTCGCACCGCCGCCACTGTGGAGCACCGCGGCCGCGGTTACCAGCAGCACCGCCACGAGGACGATGCGCAGGGTGGTGGCGCGGCGGGGGAGGCGGAGCCGACCCACCGGGTCCAACCTCGCCGGTTGCGGGGCGCGGGCGCTCATGGCCTGGCACGTTAGGCGCCGGATCCGGCCGGAACCAGGCCGCCGGACGGCGACTGTGGACAACCGCGAGGGCTGTGGACAACCCCGGCCGCGCGCCGACGACTCTGGTATGGGTCGCCCGCCGGAGTGGGCCTCGGCGGTGGGGTGGGGCGTCACCTATACCGCCGCCGGGTCGCCGGGCAGCCGGGCCGCCGGGCAGCCGGGCCGTCGGGTAGCCGGGCCGCCGGGCCGCCGGCGCCCGCGTCGCGCCGTGTCGAGTGCCCTGCGGGCCTCGTGGCGGCTCGGCGTTGGCGATCGGCCGCTCCACCACTCGGCGTCCGGCGGGTTCACCGCCCACCGTCGGTGCCGATCAGGTCGAACCGGCGGTCATCGTCGCCCGGCACGGGCCGCGGCGCCCCCGCCGCCGGGCGCCCGGGCAACGCCGCGCTGAGCTGGATGCGGGTCAGCGCGCGGCCGAGGACCGCGGGGTCCAGATGGGGGTGGGCTGACTGTCGATCTGCACGACCTGGCACCGTGCCTGCACGACCTGGCACCGTGCCTGCACGACCTGGCACCGTGCCTGCACGACCCACCACGGGTCTGCACGGAGTATCGTGCAGCGCCCTCACCCGCCCGACCGGCGAGGGCTCCATCTCCTTGCGAGGTGCGGACTCGCCCGGGCAGCGCTGCTCGTGTGGCCGGGCAGAGCCGTCCGTGTTGGGCCGGGCATGGCGGCAGTAGCTGGAGCTCGTCGGTGGCGTCGGCGGCGGTCGGGTGGAAGAAGACCGGGGTGTGGCCCAGCGCGCCGGGCAGGCGCACGATGCCTCGAGCAGGTGCCCGATGCGTCGAGCGGGTGCCCGATGCGTCGAGCGGGTGCCCGATGCGTCGAGCGGGTGCGCGATGCGTCGAGCGGGTGCGCGATGCGTCGAGCGGGTGCGCGATGCGTCGGGCAGGTGCACGAAGTGTCGGGCAGAGTCGCAGTGCTCGTACGCGTCCCCGGCTACCAAGACAGACACCCGGCCGCATCGCCGCCGGCATGGCTTCACCCGAGGTCGCGGAGGCGTTGCCCCCACGACGCGGCCGGAAGAGTCCCGGGCCAGCGTGTGCGGGGGAGCCGGGAATCAGGGGTCAGCCCGGCTCAGAGCCGTCCCAGGGGCTGTTCAGGACGAGGAGCTGGTGGTCGTCTTGCTCGCCGTGTCGCTCGACTTGCTCGTGGTGGCGCCGCCCCCGTCGCCGCCCTTGGCCTTCGCGCCAGCGCCGTCCCCGCCGGAACCGTCGCCACCAGCGCTGCCGCCCCGGGTGCTCTTGCCGTTCTTGCCGCCGCCGTTGGCCCCGGCCCGGGAGTCGGTGCGGTAGAAGCCAGGGCCCTTGAAGACCACCCCGACCGAGCCGAACAGCTTGCGCAGACGACCTTCGCACTCCGGGCACTGGGTGAGCGGGTCGTCGGAGAAAGACTGCACCACCTCGAGCTGATGACCGCAGGCGGTGCAGGCGTACTGGTAGGTCGGCACGGATTCCTCCCGTCACGATCCACGCCCGGCGCGGGCACCGGGCCGAGGGGGATTTTAGCACTCCTTCATGTTGAGTGCTAAGGCGTCGATGGGGCGCCCTGCCCCGCAGCGGCTACGCCGGCAGGCGTACCAGCCCGGCCTGTGGCAGCACCACGGCGCTGACCGGGCGGTCGTGCGGCTCGGCCGGCAAGGGCTGCGCCCGCAACTCCCCGTCGTGCAGCACCGCGACCACCTCCACCCCGGGCTTGACCCGGGCCAGCGCCCGGTCGTAAGAGCCGCCCCCGCGCCCCAGCCGCACCCCCCGGCGGTCCACCGCCACCGCCGGGATTACCAGCAGCGACGCCTCCTGGATCGCGTCCGGCGGGAGCGGCTGCCCGGACCCACCGGCGACCGTCCAGGCCAGGTCCCTATCGGGCAGGAGTACCGGCAGCAACACCCGCCCGGACGCGCCCACCCCGGCGACGAGCAGATCCGGCAAGTCCGGGCCGCCCGGCTCACTCGCCATCGGGACATAGCCGGCGACCGTCTGCCCAGCGTGCGCCGCCAGCAGGGCGGTGAGCACCTCCCGGACCCGGCGGGCGGCGGCCCGCCGGACCGGCTCCGGCAGGGCTCGGCGGGCGGCGAGCAGGCGGGACCGCAGCTCCCGTTTGCGCCCGGCCAGATCCGGCGCCACCTGACCTCCCATCGCCTCGGTGGAAACTCCCGGTCTGAGAAACATCGCACCGGTAGTCCGCTTCGAGGCATCATCGATTGAGAACATTGTCCCGAAGGCTACTTGCGCCCGAAGGCTATTGTCCCGGAACGATCGTCCAGCGGTGGAGGGGACCGTGACCCTGCGTACGCGGTTGGCTGTCGCTCTCGCCGCCGTGGGGGCGGGTCCGGTGCTGGTCGGGGCCGCCTACGTGCGCGGCACCGGGCTGGTGGCCATGGCCGGGACCGCTGCGCTGCTCGCCGCGGCCACCGGTGGCTGGGTGGTGCGCTCCCACCAGTCGTACGTGCGGGCCCTCACCGCCAGCCGGGACCAGCTGCGCGGGCACCTGGCGCTGCTCGGTGACACCCTCTCCAGCACCCATGACCTGGACCGCATCCTGCGGGTGATCCTGCGTACCGCGGTGACCGCCACCGGTGCCCGATCCGGGGCGGTACTACTGCTCGACCAGGAGCGCGCCAACCTGGTCGGGCACGTGGCTGCGGAGCGGGCGGCCCCGGTGCCGGCGACCGCGCCGGTGAGCGTACCGGCGGGTGCCGGGCTGCTGGGCAGTGTGGCGGCCACCGGTGAGCCGCGCCGGGGCCGGGTGGCCGCCGAGGGTGTCATCCTGCACGAATCCGAGCCGCGCTGCCGTACCTATGTGGTGGTGCCGATCAGCGCGCCGGACACCGCCATGTCCCGCGCCGCGCCGTGGCCCGCACCGCCGGCGGTACGCGGCGTGCTGGCGCTCTACGACCGGCTGGGCGGGGACGAGTTCGACGAGACCGACCTGGTGACCCTGCGCACCTTCGCCAGCCAGGCGGCGGTGGCGGTGGACAACGTACGCATCCACGAGGAGGCGCAGCGGCTCTCCCTGACCGACCCGCTCACCGGGCTGTGGAACTACCGCTACCTGCGGGAAGCCCTGCCCCGGGAGGTGGAGCGGGCCAGCCGGTTCAACCACCGGCTGGCCGTGCTCGCCCTGGACCTGGACCGGTTCAAGGAGGTCAATGACGCCTACGGGCATCCGGCCGGAGACGAGGTGCTGGTGGAGTTCGCCCGCCGGGTGCGGCGCGAGACCCGCGAGGTGGACCTGGTGTTCCGGCAGGGCGGGGAGGAGTTCGTGGTGCTGCTGCCGGAGACTGACACCCGCGGCGCCAAGGTGCTGGCCCGGCGGCTCGGCACGGCGATCCGGCGAGAACCGGTGATCATCGGCCCCCGGATCGACCCGGTCGGGCCGGAGCCGGCCTGGGGTCCGGCGCATCCCGGGAAGCTGGCGATCGACATCACCGTGTCGATCGGGATCGCGGTCTACCCGGAGCACGCGGTGACCCCGCAGGCGGTGCTGGACGCGGCCGACGACGCCCTCTACGCCGCCAAGGCGGCCGGCCGCGACACCTTCCGGGTGGCGGAGGCCGCGCCGCCGCCGGAGGTGCCGGTGGCGGAGCTACCGGTCCGCGCCGGGGCGAGCAGCCCGGAGCACGACCAGCCGCGGGCCGGCAGCCCGCCGCGCCAGTCGACCCGGGGGCGCAAGCGGCGCGGCTCCGGCACCGAGCCGCGCCGGGGCACCCCGGACGGGGCACCGGTCCCGCGACGGCAACGCAGCGGATAGTCTCGCCTACATGTCACCGGAGTCCTCCGCGGCGCGGGCGACCAGCGCCGTCATTCCCGCCGCCGGGTTCGCCACCAGGTTCCTGCCGGCGACCAAGACCGTGCCCAAAGAGCTGCTGCCGATCGTCGACCGGCCGGTGCTGCAGTACATCGTGGAGGAGGCGGTCCACGCCGGCATCGACGATGTCCTGCTGATCACCGGGCGCGGCAAGACATCGATGGTCGACTACTTCGACCGCCGGCCGGAGCTGGAGGCCGCCTTGGCGGCGAAGGGTGACCAGGCCCGGCTGGAGGCGGTGCGCGCCCCGGCCGAGTTGGTCGAGCTCTACACCGTGCGCCAGCCGGAGATGCTCGGGCTCGGCCACGCGGTCGGCTGCGCCGCCCACCACATCGGGGATGCGCCGTTCGCCGTGCTGCTGCCGGACGAGTTCACCGACCCGGGCGAGCCGCTGCTACCACGGATGCTGGATCTACAGGCGCGCACCGGTGGGATCGTGCTCGCCTTCGTGGAGGTCCCCGACGACCAGGTCAGCCGGTACGGCATCGGCTCGGTGGAGCCGGCCGACCCGGCACTGGGCGACCCGGAGACCACCGTGACCGTGACCGGGCTGGTGGAGAAGCCCTCGCCGGAGGAGGCGCCGAGCAACCTGGCGGTGATCGGCCGGTACGTGCTGCCCGGCAGCATCTTCGACGCGATCCGGCGCACCAAGCCCGGCGCCGGGGGCGAGATCCAGCTCACCGATGCGATGGCGCTGCTGCTGGCCGAAGGCACGCCGGTGCACGGGGTCATCCACCGGGGTGCGCGCTACGACACCGGCGTACCACTGGGGTATCTGGAGGCCGTGGTACGCCTGGCCTGCCAGCGCGACGACATCGGGCCGCGGTTCCGGCAGTGGCTGGCCTCGTTCGTCCGCGAGGAGTTGGCGACCGAGTCGACCCCCGGGCGGGACAGTACGGCGTGACCGTGGCGGTCGAGCACCCGGCGGACGAGCTGACCCCGCTCGCCGACTACCTCGCGGGCGCGCTGCGCCGCCTGGTGCCGCTGCCACCGCTCGACCTGCCACTCTCCGAGGCCCACGGGCGGGTGCTGGCCGAGGATGTCACCGCCGCCGGCCCGTGGCCGGCCTACGACGCCGCGGCGATCGACGGGTACGCGGTCGCCGCCGCTGACCTCAACGGCGGTGACACGCCGGTACGGCTGGCCGTGCTGGGTTACCTCACCGCCGCCAGCTCGGGGGTGTCCCCACTAGCCGCCGGCGGCTGCTTCGCGGTGGCGGCCGGGGCCCCGCTGCCGGTGGCGGCGGACACGGTGGTCCCGGCAGAGTGGACGGACCGGGGGACGGCGGTGGTGGAGATCCGCGAACGCCCCCGGCGCGGGCACGGCGTACGCCGTACCGGGGAGGAACTGCCCACCGGGGACCTGCTCGCCCCCGCCGGGACCACGCTCACCCCGGCCGTGCTCGCGGTGCTCGCGGCCACCGGGGTGACCCAGGTCAGCGTCCGCCCCCGGCCCCGGGTGGTGGTGCTCGCCACCGGCGACGAACTGGTCGAGTCCGCGACCGCCGCCGGCGGCTCCCGCCCCGGGCAGGTGGTGGACGTGAGTTGCCGCGCCGTGGCCGCCGCGGTGGTCGAGGCCGGCGGCGAGGCGTACGCCGGCATCTGCGCCGACGACCCGCACCGGTTGTGTGCCCTGCTGGCCGGCCAGGCCGAGCGGGCGGATCTGATCGTCACCACCGGCGGCACCGGCACCGGCCCCGGCGACGTGGTACGCCAGGTGCTCTGCCGGCGGGACGGGGCCCGCGCCCCCTCGGTGACCTTCACCGAACTGGCCGCGTACCCGTGCGGGCGGCTGGGGTTCGGCACCGTGGGCGAGGCGCAGGTGCCGGTGGTGTGCCTGCCCGGCGACCCGGGCACCGCCCTGGTCGGGTTCGAGGTCCTCGCCCGCCCGGCGATCCAGGTACTCGCGGGGGTGGAACCGGTGTTCCGGCCGGGGGTGCGCGGCCACCTGCGCGAGTCGGTACGCTCGCCGGCCGGGCTGCGGGAGTTCCGGCCGGCGCTGGTGACCGAGCGGCGCGGCGGCGGGTACACGGTCGCCCCACTGCCCGGCGGTCCGCACACGCTCGCCGGGATGGCGCGCGGCAACGCGCTGATGGTGCTCGGCGAGCGGGTCGACCGCGCGCCCGCCGGTACCGATGTGGACGTGCTGTTGCTGGACCGCCGGCGGTGATGCGGTGAACGGGAAGCGAACCACGGAGATCATGGTTATGGTGGTCCGACGATGATGATGGGCCACCCTGGTCATCCCGGTTGGCCGGCGGTGCTCACCGACGGCGAAGTGAAGCTGCGCCCTTACCGGCGGCGCGACGCCGAGGTCTGGTCGCAGGTGCGGATGGCGAACGAACTCTGGCTCACCCCGTGGGAGCCCACCGGGGTCGGCACATGGGCCGAGCTGAACTCGCCGGCCGCGTACCGGATCTTCTACCAGGACCTGCGGCGGTCGGCGCGGGAAGGCACCGCGATGCCGTTCGCGATCTGGCTGGGCCGCCGCTACGTGGGGCACATCAGCCTGGGCGGCATCGCCCGGCGCGCCTTCGGCTCGGCGTTCGCCGGCTACTGGATCGACTCCCGGGTGGCCGGGCGCGGGATCATGCCGACCGCGCTGGCGCTCGTCGTGGACCACGCCTTCGGCCCGGCGGGCCTGCACCGGGTGGAGGTCAACATCCGCCCGGAGAACCGCGCCAGCCGGCGGGTGGTGGAGAAGCTCGGCTTCCGCGAGGAGGCCTACCACCAGCGGTACATGTACATCGATGGCGGCTGGCGCGACCACATAGGATACGCGTTGACGGTGGAGGACGTGGCCGCGGAGGGCGGGCTGCTCGCACGCTGGCACCGCCGTCAAGCCGCGCCGGCCTGACGGCCCGCCCCCCCGCAGACCGATTCCCCACCGGCCGGCGCCGCGCCGGTCTGCGTGGTCGGTCGGCGCTCCGCCGCCGGTGCCCGGTGGCGAATTGCCGGATAGGCCGGGTGTGGCGGAGCCGCTGCAAGATCGGGGTGTGCGGGCCGGACGGCGTGCCGCGCCGGTGCGCGGTGCGGCTCGTCGTAGCCTCGGAAGGCGGCCTTGCGGCGACGCGCGCCGGCGTGGTTACGCTCTCGCCGGCTGCGACGGCCGGTTAATCGTGACGGGAGGGTAGGCGGGTGCCGACGTCGGTACTGCTCGCCGTCCTCGCCGCCGCCGGGCTGCTCGCCCTGGCACCGGCGCTGGTGCGCCGGTACGACGCGGCGGAGCGGCTGGAGGCGGCGCGGGCGCAGTCCACCGCGCGCGTGCTCCCGCGTACCCGCCGGCCGCGTACCGTGCCCGGGCGGCGGCCCATCAACCCCTCGCGCAAGGTGCCGGTACCCACGCTGCGGTCCGCGTCCTTTCCCGTCCAGGACGGCCGGGTAGGCCGGCCCGGCGGTGGGCAGGGTCACGATCGGCGGGAGCGGCGGCTCAGCGCCGCTCCGCCCTGGTCGCCGTCGCGGTCGGTGCCGTCGCGGTCG
>DATGPS010000062.1:0-16876 GCA_035304685.1 Natronosporangium sp.
CCCGGGCCCGCCGGATCGCCAGCTTCGTGGAGATGCTGGAGCGCGGCGAGACCATCTATCCGCAGCGGCGCAAGCTGCCCCCGGAGCCGGAGGCCGAGTGAGCACCGGCGTAGGCTTCGGCCAGCGATCCGCCTCGTCACATCGTCGACCGCCGGCGGGCGGCCGCGCTACCGCCGGGCTCAGTGGTAGCGGTTGGTGATCGGCAGGCGCCGGTCGCGGCCGAACGCCTTGATGGAGATCTTGGGGCCGGGGGCGGACTGGCGCCGCTTGTACTCGGCCCGGTCCACCATCCGCAACACCCGGTCCACCACGGCCGGATCGTGACCGGCGGCGACCAGTTCCGCGCGGCCGAGGTCGCCGTCGATGTAGTCGGCGAGGATCGCGTCCAGCTCCGGATAGGGCGGTAGCGTGTCGGTGTCGAGCTGCCCGGGCCGCAGCTCGGCGCTGGGCGGCTTGGTGATCGAGCGCGGTGGGATCGGCGGCTGCTCCCCCCGGGCCGCGGCGGCCTGGTTACGCCAGCGAGCCAGCTTCCACACCAGGGTCTTGGGCACGTCCTTGAGCGGGTTGAACCCGCCGACCGAGTCACCGTAGAGCGTGGAGTAACCCACCGCCAGCTCGCTCTTGTTGCCGGTGGTCAGTGCCAGGTGGCCCTCCTGGTTGGAGAGCGCCATCAGGATCACGCCCCGCACCCGCGCCTGCAGGTTCTCCACCGCCACCCCGGAGAGCGACAGGTTGGCCAGGAAGGCGTCCACCATCGGCTGGATGGGTTCGGTGCGGAAGTCGATCCCGGTGCGTTTGGCCAGGTCCGCGGCGTCCTCGCGGGAGTGGGCGGAGCTGTGCTGGCTGGGCATGGAGACGCCCACGACGTGCGCCGGCCCGAGCGCGTCCACCGCGATCGCCGCGACCACGGCGGAGTCGATCCCGCCGGAGAGGGCCAGGGCTACCGAGGGGAACCCGTTCTTGCGTACGTAGTCGCGTAGCCCCAGCACCAGCGCGTGCCACACTTCCGCCTCCGGTTCCAGCCGGTCGGCTACTCCACCGCGGGCCGGCTCTCCCGGCGGGGGAGCGATCGGGGCCGGCACGACCGTGCGCGCCACCGACATCTCACCCAGCTGACCCTGCGGGGCTTCCGGATCGGCCGGCGGCAGGTCCAGGTCGTGCACGAGCAGGTGTTCGGTGAACTGTGGGGCGCGCGCCACCACCTGCCCGTCCGGGGCCACTATCATCGAGTCGCCGTCGAAGACCAGCTCGTCCTGGCCACCGACGAGGTTCACGTAGGCGACCGTGGCACCGGCCTCCGCCGCCCGCCAGCCCAGCAACGGCGGCCGGACGTCGTCCTTGTCCAGCTCGTACGGGGAGCCGTTGACGGTGACCACCAGCCCCACCCGGGCCTGTCCCGCCACCGCGAACGGCCCACCGGCCTGCCAGGCGTCCTCGCAGATGGTCAGCGCCACGTCCACCTCGCCCCCGGGCGGGCCCAGCCGGATCACGGTCAGCGTGTCGCCGGGGACGAAGTAGCGATCCTCGTCGAACACGCCGTAGTTGGGCAGGTGGTGCTTGAAGTACCGGGCGACCACCTGGCCCTGGTGCAGTACTGCCAGGGCGTTGCGCGGGCCCGCGTCCCGGTCTGCCTCGGCGCTGCGCCGGGCGGGTCCATCGGCGTCCAGGTACCCGACCAGGACCGCCAGGTCGCCGAGCCCGTCGGTGGCGAGCGCCGCGGCCAACCGGTCCAGCGCGGCCCGGGAGTCGGCGACGAACGCCTCCCGGAACACGAGATCTTCCACCGGGTACCCGGTCAGCGCCAGCTCCGGGAAGGCGACCAGCCCGGCGCCGGCGGCGGCCGCCTTGGCGCACCACTCGCGGATCAGGTCGCTGTTGCCGGCCAGGTCCCCGACGGTCGGGTCGATCTGGGCCAGTGCGAGGCGCAGCGTGGGCATGCCCCCATCATCACACTTTCGCCAATACTGCGGCCTCCGCGTACGCGTGAGGCCGCACCTACGCCAAAGTTGCGGCAGAGAGACGCGCGCGGTCCCGCGAACCCGCCGCAGGAGTACGCGACCCCGTAACGCCCGCGTAACCGTGACAGAGCACACTGGGCCGGGTACGGGTCGACGATGACCGAGTAGCGACCGAGGAGCAGCGGTGAGCATGGACCGTCAGCAGGAGTTCGTCCTCCGTACCCTGGAGGAGCGCGATATCCGGTTTGTCCGACTCTGGTTCACCGACGTGCTCGGCACCCTCAAGAGCGTCTCGGTCGCGCCCGCCGAGCTGGAGGCCGCCTTCGCCGAGGGTATCGGGTTCGACGGGTCCGCGATCGAGGGCTTTGCCCGGGTACACGAGTCGGACATGGTCGCGATGCCGGACCCGACCACCTTCCAGGTGTTCCCGTTCGAGGGCGGCGCCAGCGGCGAGAGCGCCCGCATGTTCTGCGACATCCTGATGCCGGACGGTACGCCGAGCTGGGCCGACCCGCGCCACGTGCTGCGCCGGGCACTCTCCCGGGCGGCGGAGAAGGGCTTCACCTACTACACCCACCCGGAGATCGAGTTCTTCCTGTTGCGGGACGCCCCTTCCGACGGCAGCGAACCGGTGCCGGTGGACAACGGTGGCTACTTCGACCACACCACGCACGAGGCCGCCCGAGATTTCCGCCGCCAGGCGGTGCTGGCACTGGAACGCATCGGCATCTCGGTGGAGTACAGCCACCACGAGGTGGCGCCAGGCCAGCAGGAGATCGACCTGCGGTACGCCGACGCGCTCACCACCGCGGACAACATCATGACCTTCCGGCATGTGGTCAAGGAGGTCGCGGTCTCGCACGGAGTGCGGGCGAGCTTCATGCCCAAGCCGTTCACCGACCAGCCGGGCAGCGGCATGCATACCCACATGTCGCTGTTCGAGGGGGAGCGCAACGCGTTCCACGACCCGGACGACGAGATGAAGCTGTCGAAGGTGGCGCGGGCGTTCATCGCCGGGCTGCTGGTGCACGCCCGCGAGTACACCGCGGTCACCAACCAGTGGGTCAACTCGTACAAGCGGCTGTTCCCCAAGCCGCTGGCGGACCGGATCACCGAGTCGCCGGCGTACGTGTGCTGGGGTCACCTCAACCGGTCGGCGCTGGTGCGGGTCCCCGCGTACGGCAAGCCGAACTCCGCCCGGGTGGAGATCCGTTCGCTGGACTCGGCCTGTAACCCGTACCTGGCCTTCGCGGTGCTGCTCGGTGCCGGCCTCGCCGGTATCGAGCGCGGGTACGAGCTCCCGCCCGGGGCCGAGGACGACGTGTGGGCGCTCTCCCCGGCCGAGCGGAAGGCGGCCGGCTACGAGCCGCTGCCGGAGAACCTGGCCGAGGCGATCGAGGTGATGTCCCGCTCCGAGCTGGTGGCCGAGGTGCTCGGCGAGCACGTCTTCGATTACGTGCTGCGCAACAAGCGCGCCGAGTGGGAGCAGTACCGGCGCGAGGTCACGCCCTACGAGCGCCGCCGCTACCTGTCGCTGTAGCGCACCCCGGGCCGTGGTGGGTGGGTGCGCCGGCACCCACCCACCGGCGGTGGCTCAGTCGCGGACCGCGGGGGAGACGGTCAGCGTGCCGCCGAGCACATCCATCGTCGCCGATACGCCCAGCGGGACCGACACCTGGTTGTTGCCGTGACCGATCGGCAGCCCGCCGAGCACCGGTATCCCCAGCTCGCCCAGCCGTTCCCCGAGCACGTCGGCCACGTCCAGCAGGCCGGTCGGGTCCGGGTCGTGGCAGCGTACGAACTGCCCGATCGCCACCCCGACCAGCCCGGTCAGCGCCCCGGACCGGCGGAGCTGGGTGAGCATCCGGTCCACCTTGTAGGGGGGTTCGTTCACGTCCTCCAGCAACAGGATCGCCCCGGTGAGGTCCGGGAAGTCGGCGGTGCCGAGGGTCGCGGCGAGCAGGGACAGGTTGCCGCCGAGCAGCCGCCCGGTCACGCTGACCGGCAGCCCGGCGGCTCCGCCCAGGCGGGAGGCCGGCGCGGTGGGTGCGGCCGAGTCCTGTTTGACCACCACCGGTTCGGTGGTCATGAGCACATCGTGCAATGACTGGGCTGACGCCTCACCGGTGCGCTCCGGCCGCCACGCCGCCCCCGGCCCGTAGACGCTGGCCACACCGGCGGCGCGCCAGATCGCCAGGTGTAGCGCGGTGATGTCGGAGAAACCGATCACGAGCTTGGGATCGCGGCGCAGCACCGACAGGTCCAGCCAGTCCACGATCCGCTGGACCCCGTACCCGCCGCGGGTGACCATGACCGCGCGGATCTGCGGGTCGGTCAGGGCGGCGGTCAGGTCGGCGGCCCGGTCCGCGTCCGAGCCTGCGAGATAACCATGCTCATCAAAGGCGTGCGCGGTGGGCACCGGCCGCAGCCCCCACGAGCGCAGCAGTGCGATCCCGCTGGCCACCAGGTCAGGCCGGGCCGGGCCGGCGGGGGAGACCACCGCCACCTGGTCGCCCGGCCGCAGTGCCTGCGGACGGATCACCTCGTCGGTCCTCATGGCCGGAAGCCTAGCGACGCGGCGCCGGCCGGTGTCCAACGGGGAACGGTCGGTGGGGCCCGCCTCCGGCGGTCGGCCGATCCCTCCCCGGGGCGGGGGCGGCGACCGCCTAGGGACGCCAGCCGGTCAGGCGGGTCAGACCCCGGTCGGGGGAGCGGAGCTGCCCGCGCCGGCCGCGGTCGGCTCCTTCTCCGCCCGGCGCCGGGCACGGCGGCGGCGGATGAGCCGGCGCAGTTGCATCGCGACCATGCTGATCACGATCACCACCAGGCTCACGAGCAGGCCCAGGCCGCGGTACTCCCGGTAGGCGGCGCCCACCGCGGTGCCGAGCGCGGTGTAGAAACACGACCAGAGCAGCGCGCCCAGCCCGGCCCAGAACAAGAACTTGCGCAGCGGCATCCGCACCGTGCCGGCGAGCAGCGGCGCCACCGCGTGCACGACCGACACGAATCGGGCCGGCACCAGGGAGGGGGCGCCCCGGCCGGCGAGGTACGCTTCGGCGGCCGCCCATCGGCGCTCGCCCAGCCACCGTCCGAGCCGGCTGTACCGTAACCGCGGGCCTACCAGCCGCCCGAGCGCGTAGCCTCCGATCTCACCGGCGTAGCTGCCGATCGCGCCGGCGGCGACCATCAGCGGGTACTTCGCGGGGGAGTCCACCGTCGATCCGGCGAGCAGCACCGCCGCGTCGCCGGGCACCAACAGGCCGATCAGGATCGTCGTCTCCAGGGCGGTGAACACCATGGTGCCCAGCGCCAGCAGCAGTGGATCCAGGCCGTAGAGGAGCTCCAGCAGCCCGTCGACCAGATCCAGCAGCGAGTCAATCATGGCTGTACGCCATCTCTGGCTCCCGTCAATTCTCCCCCCCTGGCTCGGCACCCCGGCACCGCTACGCGTTTGAGCGAGTCCAGCCTGACCGTCGCCGGGTACCCCGGCAATAGGTGATCTCCCCGAATTTAGCCGCACCTCCTCCGGCGCTAGCGCGCCCGTCGCGGTGGCGGGCACCGGCGGGGTCGATAGCCTCGACGAGTGAGCGTCGCGCTGGTGATCGAGAACGACCCGACCGCGGGGTTGGGCAAGCTGGCGGAGTGGCTGCCCGGCGCCGGCCTGGCGACGCGTCGCGTCCGCGCGTACGCCGGGGAGGCGCTGCCGGCATCTCCGGAGGGGTACGCGGCGGTGCTGGTGCTCGGACTGGACACCACTGACGGGCCGGCCCCGGCGGCGGTGGAGTCCCTGCTGCGGCGGGCGGTGCGCGCCCGGGTGGCCACGCTCGGCATCGGCCTGGGGGCGCAGCTGCTCGCCACCGCCCACGGCGGGCTGGTGGCCCCGGCCGCGGCGACCGCGCGGTCCGGGCCCGCGCTGGTGGCCCGCCGCGACGCGGCCGGTGCGGACCCGCTCTTCGCTCCGGTGCCGTTCCTCGCCGACGTGGTCCAGTGGCACACTCGCGACGTGGTGGCGCTGCCCGCCGGTGCGGTCGTGCTCGCCTCCGCCACCCACCAGGTGAACCAGGCGTTCCGGGTAGGGCCGGCCGCCTGGGGGGTGGCGTTCCACATCCAGGCCGACGCGGCGATGGTGGCCACCTGGGTCGATGTCGGCGCCGGCACCGGCGCCGACGCTGACGCCGGCACGCCGGACCATCCACCCGAGCGCGCCGGCCCGCCAGCGGCTGGCGCCCCGCCGGCCGGCAACGACCCGGTCGCCGCCACCGCGGCGGTGAGCGAGGACCTGGACCGGGTGTGGAAGCCGTTCGCCGCCCGGTTCGCCGCCCTGGCGCGGGGAGAGCTGCCTACCGCCCGGCCCGAGCTGCCCCTGCGTGAGCAGGAGTGGTGAACGCGGTGGACGGCAGGACGCTGCGGCGGGGCCGGTACGACGAGGCGGCCGGCGCGGCCGACCCGGACCTGGCGCTGCGGCAGTGGGACCGGCTGGTCGAGGCGGCGACCCGGGCGGGCGACGTCGAGGAGCTGCGCGCCGCAGTCGGGCAGCCGGATACCCGGTCGCGGCTGATGGCGGTGCTCGGCGCCTCGGCCACGCTGGGGGACCAGCTCGTGGCCAACCCCACCCAGTGGCGCTGCCTGGTCACGCCCCCGGCGGCGCTGCCGCACCGGGGGGTCGCCGACGTGGCCGGCCTGCGTAGCAGCTACCGGCAGGAGCTGCTGCGGATCGCCGCCGACGACCTCACCGGCGTCGCCGACGTGGAGCAGGTCATGGCGCGGCTGAGCGATCTCGCCGATGCCACCCTCGCGGCCGCGTACCGGCTCGCCGGCGGCGACGGGAGCGCCGCCCCCCTGGCGGTGGTGGCGATGGGCAAGTGCGGCGGCCGGGAGCTGAACTACGTCTCTGACGTGGACGTGATCTTCGTCGCCCCCGACGACGCCGACCTGCGAACCACGACCCGGGTGGCGGCCCGCCTGATGGAGATCTGCTCCCAGGTGGCCTGGCCGGTGGACGCGGCGCTGCGGCCGGAAGGCAACCGCGGGCCGCTGGTGCGCACCCTCACCAGCCACCTCACCTACTATCGCAACTGGGCCCGTACCTGGGAGTTCCAGGCGCTGCTCAAGGCCCGCCCGGCCGCGGGCGACCGGGAACTGGCCGGGCGGTGGTCGGCGGCGCTGGCACCGCTGGTGTGGAGCGCCGCCACCCGGCCGGGTGCGGTGGAGGACATCCGGGCGATGCGGCGCCGGGTGCAGGACGCGGTCCCGCGCCACCTGATGGACCGGGAGATCAAACGAGGCCCGGGCGGCCTGCGCGACATCGAGTTCGCGGTCCAGCTGCTGCAGCTGGTGCACGGCCGGGGGGACGAGTCGCTGCGCGCCACCGGCACGTTGCCGGCGCTGCGCGCGCTGGTCGACGGCGGGTACGTCGGCCGCGCGGACGGGAACGCGCTGGTCCGGGCGTACCGGTTCCTGCGTACCGTGGAGCACCGCCTGCAGCTGCAGCGGCTGCGCCGCACCCACCTGGTCCCCGACGACCCGGCGGAGCTGCGCTGGCTCGCCCAGGCGATGGGGTACGCCGGGGACGCGGTGGAGGCGTTCCGGGCCGACTGGGTCGCGCACGCCAGCCAGGTGCGGGCCTTGCACGCCAAGCTGCTCTACCGCCCACTGCTGGAGGCGGTGGCCCGGGTCCCGACCGACGCGCTGCGGATGAGCCCGCAGGCGGCACAGGCCCGGCTGGAGGCGCTCGGGTTCGCCGACCCGGCCGGCTCCCTGCGGCACCTGCAGGCGCTCACCGGCGGGGTCTCCCGCAACGCCGCCATCCAGCGGACCCTGCTGCCGGTGCTGCTCGGGGAGTTCGCCGACGCGCCCGAGCCCCACCGCGGACTGCTCGCCTACCGGCGGGTCTCCGAGGCACTGCGCCCCACCCACTGGTACCTGCGGCTGCTGCGCGACGCCGGCCCGGTGGCCCTGCGCCTGGCCCGGGTACTGGGCCACTCCCGCTACTGCGCGGACCTGCTGGCCCGCGACCCCGAGGCGGTGCGCCTGCTCGCCGACGACGCCGAGCTGACCCCCCGGGACCCGGCGGTGCTGCGGGAGGGGTTCGCCGCCGCGGCCGCCCGCCACGACGAACCAGCGGCGGCGGTGGCCGCGGTGCGCGCGCTGCGCCGCCGGGAGCTGTTGCGGGTGGCGTACGCCGATGTGCTCGCCACCGGCGACCTGGCCCCGGCCGAGCCGGTCGACGTGGTCCAGGTCGGGGCGGCCCTGGCCGACGTGACCGACGCCACCCTCGCCGCGGCGTGGCAGGTCGCCCGGGCCGGCGCCCCGGCCGGGTTGAAGCTGGCGGTGATCGGGCTGGGCCGACTGGGCGGGCAGGAGCTGAGCTACCCGTCCGACGCGGACGTCCTCTTCGTCTACGAAGCGCCGGACTCGCTCGCTGACAACGCGGCCGCCGCAGCCGCCCACACCGCCGCCGAACGGCTCCGGAGCCTGCTCGCCGCACCCGCCCCGGACCCGCCCCTCGGCGTCGACGCCGACCTGCGCCCGGAGGGGCGGCAGGGTCCGCTGGTGCGCAGCCTCGCCGCCTACGCCGCGTACTACCGCCGCTGGTCGCGGGTGTGGGAGGCGCAGGCGCTGCTGCGGGCCCGGTTCGTCTGCGGGGACCCGGACCTGGGTACGCGGTTCCTGGCACTCGCCGATCAGGTGAGGTACCCGCCCGGCGGGCTGAGCCGGGAGCAGGTGGTGGAGATCCGACGGATCAAGGCGCGGGTGGAGGCCGAACGGCTGCCGCGCGGCGCGGACCGGCGCACCCACACCAAGCTGGGTCGCGGTGGGCTGGCGGACGTGGAGTGGGCGGTGCAGCTGGTGCAGTTGCGTCACGCCCACGAACTGCCCGAGCTGCGGACGCCGCGGACCCTCCCGGCGCTCGCCGCCGCGGCGAAGGCCGGTCTGGTCTCCGCCGCGGACGCCGACGCGCTGACCGCGGGCTGGACCCTCGCGGCCCGGGTCCGCAACGCCCTGACCCTGGTCCGCGGCCGGGCCGCGGAGGAACTGCCGATGCACGGGCCGGAGCTGGCCGGGGTGGCCCGGCTGCTCGGGCTGGGCCTGTCGCCACCGGATCTGTTCGACCACTACCTGCGGGTGGCGCGCCGGTGCCGGGCGGCGATGGAACGGGTCTTCCACGGGTGAGGCGGCGGGCGGCCATGGTGGAGCTGGTGACCCGGGGCGTGCGCGGGGTGGTGCGCCCCCGGGCGGCCGTGGTGGCGACCGTGGCGACCGCGGCGGTACTCGCCGGATGCTGGCTGCTCGCCCCGCCGATGGGCACCGATCTGTCGGCGCAGATCGCCCGGGCCGACTTCTTCGCCGCCCACGGCTTCGCCCCGCTGGACCTGCGCTGGTACGGCGGGGTGAGCCCGTACGGCTACAGCCTGCTCACGCCGCCGCTGATGGCCTGGTTCGGGCCCGAGCCGGTGGGGGCGGCCGCGGTGGTGGGGGCGGCCTGGGCCCTGGTGAGCCTGTTCCAGCGCACCGGTGCGGCGCGGCCGCTGCTGGGCGGGGTGCTCGGCGCGGTATGCCTCGCCGGCAACCTGGTCTCCGGCCGGGTGACCTTCGCGGTCGGGGTCGCGCTCGGGCTGTGCGCTCTGCTCCTGCTCGCCCCGGCCGGCCGCGGCCGCCGGCCCCGGTACGTGGCGGTGGCGGTGCTCGCGGCGCTGGCCGCGGCGGCGAGCCCGGTCGCGGGACTGTTCCTGGGGCTCGCCGGGGTGGCCCTGCTGCTCAGCGTCGCGGCCGGCGGCGCCGCGGCGGCGAGCGCGGTGGCTCGCCCCAAGGTCACGGGCGGGGCCGTGCTCGCGGTCGCTGCGGCGGTGCCGATGGTGGTGATGGCGCTCGGTTTCGGCGCCGGTGGCTGGATGAACATCAGCCGCGCCGATCTGATTCACGCCACCGTCACCAGTCTGGTGGTCGCCCTGCTGGTCCGGCCGGCGCCGCTGCGTACCGGTGCGTTGCTGTCGGCCGGCGGCGTGCTCGCCGCGTACCTGCTCACCACCCCGGTGGGGCTGAACGCGACCCGCCTGGCGACGATGTTCGCCCTGCCGGTGGTCGCCGCGTACGCGGTGGCGCCGGCCTGGCCGGGGCGGTCCGGGCGCCGCTCGCGGTCGCCGGCCGGGCCGGTACGGCACGGCTGGGCGTGGCTGGCGGCGGCACTCGCCGCGCTGGCGCTGTGGCAGCCGCCAGTGATCTACCAGGACCTGGTGGGCGCCGGCGAGCCAGCGGCCGACCCCGGTTTCTACGCGCCGCTGCGGGCGGAGCTGGCCCGCCGCCCGCTCACCGGCCGGGTGGAGGTGGTCCCGACCGTGGGGTACTGGGAGGTGGCGCACCTGGACCGCGTGCCGCTGGCCCGGGGGTGGCTGCGACAGGCCGACACCGCCCGGCACCCGCTGTTCTTCGACGGCAGCCTGGACGCCGACTCCTACCGGCAGTGGCTGCACGCCAACGCGGTCTCCTACGTGGCGCTGCCCCACGCGCCGGTCTCCTGGGTGGGGCAGCGGGAGGCGGACCTGATCCGCGGCGGCCTGCCGTACCTCACCGAGGTCTGGCAGCACCCGAACTGGACGCTGTACGAGGTGGCGGGGTCGCCGCCGATCGTCTCCGGGCCGGTGCGCCCGCGCGGCGGTGACGGCGCCAGCGTCAGGTTCGAGGCGACCGGCCCGGGGGAGATCCCGCTGCGCGTGCGCTGGTCGCGCTGGCTCACGGTTACCGGGCCGGGCAGCCCCTGCCTGCTCCCGGCGGGGGAGTGGACGCTGATCCGGGTGGATCAGCCCGGGGAGCACCGGGTCGCCAGCTCCCTGCGCTCGCCCGGCCCCCGATGCCCGTAGCGGCCGTCCACACCCCGGGTGACCTGCTCAGACCCCGTAATACAGCGCGAACTCGTGCGGGGTGGGCCGCAGCCGGATCGGGTCGATCTCGTGCTCGGTCTTCCAGGCGATCCAGGTCTCGATCAGGTCCGGCGTGAACACGCCCCCCTCGAGCAGGTAGCTGTGGTCATCCTGGAGGGCGGCGAGCACCTCCGGCAGCGAGCCGGGAGTCTGCGTGACGGTGGCGAAGTCCTCCGGCGGCAGGTCGTACAGGTCCTTGTCGATCGGCTCCGGCGGCTCCATCTTGTTCCTGATGCCGTCGAGGCCGGCCATCAGCATCGCCGAGAAGGCGAGGTACGGGTTGGCCGACGGGTCCGGTACCCGGAACTCGACCCGCTTGGACTTGGGGTTGGCACCGGTGACCGGAATCCGGACACAGGCCGACCGGTTGCGCTGCGAGTAGACCAGGTTGACCGGCGCTTCGAATCCGGGCACCAGCCGGCGGTAGGAGTTCACGGTCGGGTTGGTGAACGCCAGCAGGCTCGGCGCGTGGTGCAGCAGGCCGCCGATGTACCAGCGGGCGATGTCGGAGAGGCCGGCGTACCCGGTCTCGTCGTAGAACAGCGGCTCGCCGCTGAGTGACAGGCTCTGGTGGGTGTGCATGCCGGAGCCGTTGTCGCCGAAGAGCGGCTTGGGCATGAAGGTGGCGGTCTTGCCGTGCGCCCACGCGGTGTTCTTCACGATGTACTTGAACAGCTGCAGGTTGTCCGCGCAGCGCAGCAGGGTGGAGAACCGGAAGTTGATCTCCGCCTGGCCGGCGGTGCCGACCTCGTGGTGGGCCCGCTCGACCACCAGGCCGACCGCGGTCAGGTTGCTGACCATGGTGTTGCGCAGGTCGGCGTAGTGGTCGGTGGGCGGGACCGGGAAGTAGCCGCTCTTGTACTGGGTCTTGTAGCCCTTGTTGCCACCCACCTCGTCCCGGCCGGTGTTCCAGGCGCCCTCCACCGAGTCGAGGAAGTAGTAGGCCTGCTGCGGGCTGCTCTCGTGGCGGATCGAGTCGAAGATGTAGAACTCCGCCTCCGGCCCGAAGTACGCGGTGTCGGCGATGCCGCTCGCTGCCAGGTACGTTTCGGCCTTCTTCGCCACGTTGCGCGGGTCCCGCGAGTACGCCTCGCGGGTGAACGGGTCGTGGATGAAAAAGTTCATCGCCAGCGTCTTCTCGGCCCGGAACAGGTCGACGAACGCGGTGGAGACATCCGGCAGCAGCAGCATGTCGGACTCGTGGATCTGCTGGAAGCCACGGATGGAGGAGCCGTCGAAGGCGAGTCCGTCGCTCACCACCGACTCGTCGAACGCCTCCACCGGCACCGTGAAGTGCTGCATCGTTCCCAGCAGGTCACAGAATCGGACGTCGATGTACTTGACATCTTCGTTGCGGACATAGCGCAGCAGCTCATCAGGGTTGGTGAACAAGGGTCTCCTCCTGGCACATCCGGTGCGGACATGGCTGTCGCCGGCCGGAGCGCACCGGTGCGCGGGCCGGTCGCCGCCACCGTTGGTGGCCGGCTGCCGACAACGCTAAGTCGGCGGCGTTGCCCGGCCGTATCTCGCCGGTTTCGTCCGTGTTACGGGCTCGCGGGTAGGGGAGGCGCGCTCTCCGCGGTACGCCCGCGGTTCAGCCTCAGCGCCCGCGTAGGGCGTTCCTAGGTGGGCGGATGTTCCTGGGCATCATCTCCTTGGGGATGGCGCCCTTGGGCATCCGCGGCCGGGCCGACAGCGCCTTCAGCCGCTTGTCCAGCGCGTTGACGTCTCGACCGGACATGGTCTTGGGGAGCGTGGTCAGCCGCATCCGCAACTTGCGCAGCGGGACCTCGTTCTCACCGTGGCCGAGGATGAAGTCGTACAACGGGGCGGAGCCGATCACCTTGGAGAGCCGGCGCTTCTCCTGGCGGAGCAGCTGCTTGACTCGTTGCCGGTCACCCTCGGCCACCAGCACCACCCCGCGCCGGCTCAGCACCAGGTGGACCATGTCCATCTGGGTGGTGGCGGAGATCGCGGGCGTGACCCGCCAATCACCGCGCATCCGCTCGATGATCTGCGCCGCCGCACCGGGCTGCCGCTCGGCCGCGGCCATGAACACCTTGCTGGAGCGCACGTTCAGCACGATCAGCAGCGCCAGCAGGCTGAGCATTACGCCGATCGGCAACCACAACCAGCCCAGGCCGAGCAGGATCGCCGCCACGGTCAGCGCCAGCGGGAGCACCACCGCCGCGACCGCCCACGGCAGGAACCACTTGTCCTCCCGGGCGGTGAACTTGAAGACGAGCCCGATCTGCTTCAGCCGCCCGAAGAAGCCGACTTTCTCCTGCTCACCCTTGGCCATGCCCCGAGTCTAGTGGGGGCTGGGTGCGCGGTCGCCGGCCGCCGCGCGGCGGCCGGCGACCGCGCACCTACCCGGCGAGGGTCCGCAGGTCGACCGCGTCGGCCATGGCGCGGGCCCCCCGGTCGTTGAGGTGCATGCCGTCCCCGCTGTCCAGGTCGGGGCGGATGTAGTCGGCGGTGACCGGGTCCTCGACCGCCCGGGCCACGTCGAACACCGCGTCGAAGACGCCGGTGGTACGGATCCAGTCGTTCACCTCCCGCCGGATCGCGAGACTCTTCGGGGTACTGATACCGGGGTAGGCCGCGCCGGCGAACGGACCGATGGTCGCCGCCAGGATCTTCAATCCGGCCCGATGGGCGCGCTCGGCCAGGGTCGTGAAGCCTTCGACGAGCGCGTCGGCGGTGGGCGGCGGCTCACCGGTCATGCCGGGCAGGCCGAGGTCGTTGATGCCGAAGTGGACCAGAACGTGGGTCCGGCCCGGAATCGAGAGCACGTCGCGGTCGAAGCGCGCCAGCGCGTGCTCGCCGACGCCGTCCCGCAACAGCCGGTTGCCGGCGATTCCCTGGTTGACTACCCAGCCGCGGCGCAGGCGCCGGTTGAGGAAGTCCACCGAGCGGTGGTTCGCGTCGGCGGTGGAGCCGACCCCCTCAAACCAGGAGTCGCCGAACGCCACGGCCACCGGCGTGCCGTCCGGGGCGAGCACGTCCACCCCGGAGACGTAGAACCTGCCCTCCACCCCTTCGCCGCCGGAGGCGGTGGCGGCGGTGACCTGGTTGCCGCCGAGGATGTACGCGGTCTGCGCCGGCTTGTGCGAGTAGGTGGCCAGCCCGGTCTCCCCCGGTAGGTACAGGCTGAGGGTCAGGTCGGTGCCGGCCGTGACCGGCAGGTCCACCGGGTCGCTGACGACCTCTTCGCCCGGCGGGATGGCGAACTCGCCGGCGCCGTCGACGGTGAGGTGGGCCCGCCCGCGTGGGGTCGCGACGGTGGCGGCGCCGATGGTCAACGGCGCCCGCCCGTAGCGGTTGGTCAGGTGGACCCGCAGCTGCTCTCCGCCCCCGGCCAGGTGCAGCACCTGCCGCACCGTCTGGTCAGCGAAACCGCGCGGCTCGTTGAACTGGATCTGCTCGTACGGGCTGATCACCGCGCTGCGGAAGCCGGCTACCCACCTCATGCCCGCTCCTGCCTTCATGGTCTCCTCCTCTGGGTGCTTCGAAATCGAAGCGGCTACCCACGGTACTGCTTCGATTTCGAAGCAACAACCGCCAGAGCGGTGACGGTCGCCACAATGCTTGGGATTCGAAGCGGTACCGTGAGGGGATGACCGGCACCGACTCCGGGGCCGGCGGCGTCCAGCCCCTGGACCCAGCACAGCTAGAGGCGTACTTCGCTCTGATGGAGGCCGTCGGCCTGCTCCAGCACCAAGTCGAGCGGCAACTGCGGACCGAGGGCAACCTCAGCTACGTGCAGTTCCAGCTACTGGCCCGGCTCGCCAACGCCCCGGGCCAGCTGACCATGACCCAACTCGCCGACGGCGTCGTCTACAGCCGCAGCGGCCTGACCTACCAGGCTGGCCTGCTCGAGCGGGCCGGCCTGATCACCCGCCGCCCCAATCCGGAGGACGAACGCGCCATCCTGGTCTCGATCACCGACGAGGGGAGAGCGCTGTTCGACCGGGTGCTGCCCGGCCATATCCAGGTCGTCCGCGGGCTGCTGTTCGACCCGCTCTCCGGGGACGATCTGCGCCAACTCGGCGACATCATGACCCGCGTGCGCGATCACATGCGCGCCCAGCCTCCCCGCTCGGCCACCTCCCGCCGGTCCACCACCCGCGGGTGCCAGTGACCGGCCTCAGACGGCGACCGGCGCCGCGCCGGAACCGTCCCGCGCCGCCACCGCCTCCCGGTAGAGGCGACCGGCACGGTACGAGGAGCGCACCAGCGGCCCGCTCATCACCCCGGCGAAGCCGATCGCCTTCGCCTCGGCGGCCAGCTCCACGAACTCCTCCGGCTTCACCCACCGGACCACCGGGTGGTGGCGGGGAGTGGGGCGCAAATACTGGGTGATCGTGATCAGCTCGCACCCGGCCTCATGCAGGTCCCGCAACGCCTGCGAGACCTCCGCGCGCTCCTCGCCCAAGCCCAGGATCAGGTTGGACTTGGTCACCAACCCGGCCGCGCGCGCCCGGGTGAGCACCTCCAGTGACCGCTGGTACGAGAACGCGGGGCGGATGCGCCGGAAGATGCGCGGGACGGTCTCCAGGTTGTGCGCCAGCACCTCCGGCCGGGCGCCGAAGACCTCGGCGAGCTGGTCCGGCTTGCCGTCGAAGTCGGGGATCAGCAGCTCCACCCCGCAGCCGGGCACGCGCGCGTGGATCTGGCGGACGGTCTCGGCGTACAGCCAGGAGCCGCCGTCGCTCAGGTCGTCGCGGGTCACCCCGGTCACGGTCGCGTAACGCAGGCCCATGCGCTTGACCGACTCGGCTACCCGCCGCGGCTCGTCGGTATCCAGCGGGGTGGGCCGGCCGCTGTCGATCTGGCAGAAGTCACACCGGCGGGTGCAGACCTCGCCGCCGATCAGGAACGTCGCCTCCCGATCCTCCCAGCATTCGAAGATGTTCGGGCAGCCCGCCTCCTGGCAGACAGTGTGCAGGCCCTCCCGGGCGACGAGCGAACGCAGCTCGGCGTACTGCGGGCCCATCGTGGCCTTGACCTTGATCCACGGCGGCTTCTTCTCGATCGGGGTGGCGGCGTTGCGCGCCTCCAGCCGCAGCAAACGCCGACCCTCGGGTGCGACTCCCATACCCACCACCGTACGTCGGCGGGGGTCGCGCGCCGGCACTACCCGCGTGAGATCTCGCACACCGGGGCGATGTACGCAGACCGGCACGTACGGCGACGGCTGCGTGGTGACGGCCGGGTGGTGACGGCCGGGTGCTGACGGCCGGGGGTGACGGCCGGGTGGTGACGGCGTAGAGGGCGGGCGCCCGGGCGGACGGTCGCTGCTTCGAGGGCCCACGCTGCCGGCGGTGCCGGCTGGGCCGGGTGCGGCGCTTAGCCGAGCAGGGCCGGCAGGTGCCGCTCCACGACCGGGGTTACCTCCGCGACCGGGACCGTACGGCCCAGCTCGGCCGAGAGCGAGGTGACTCCGGCGTCGCGGATACCGCAGGGTACGATCCGGTCAAAATATGACAGATCAGGGTTGCAGTTGAGCGCGAACCCGTGCATGGAGACGCCCCGGGCCACCCGGATCCCGATCGCGGCCACCTTGCGGGCCGGGCGGGCCCCGGACTCCGGCACCCACACCCCGCTGCGGCCCTTCACCCGGACGGTGGTCAACCCCAGCTCCGCGCAGGCGTCGATGAGCATCTGCTCCATCCGGCGGACGAACGCCACCACGTCGCGGGGGCGGCCGCCGTCGGCCGGTAGGCGCACGATCGGGTAGCCGACCAACTGGCCGGGCCCGTGCCAGGTGATCTGCCCACCCCGGTCGGTCTCCACCACCGGGGTGCCGTCCACCGGCAGCTCCCACGGCTGGGTGCGCTTGCCGGCGGTGTAGACGCTCGGGTGCTCGAGCAGCAGCACGGTGTCGGGCGCCTCGCCCGCGACCACCGCTTCGTGCAGCCGGCGCTGCTGCTCCCAAGCCGCCCGGTACTCGACCGTGCCCAGCCACTGTACGGCCAGGCCAAGGGTGCTGGTCAC
>DATGPS010000063.1:0-24809 GCA_035304685.1 Natronosporangium sp.
GTGGCGGTGGAGGTCTCCACCCGGCGGGCGCGCAGCCGCGCCGACCGGGAGGCGGACCTCGCCGAGGCGCTGGACTTCGCCCGCACCCACCTCGCCGCCGGCCGGGTCGCCGCCGCCGGTGGGTGACCCGCGGGCGGATGGCGCGCGGGCGGGTGCGGCGTACCAGGGACGCGCCGGGCCGCGGCGGATGCGACAAACACCGCTAGCTTGCCCAGATAGACCGTGATCTGTACCACATTCGCCCGAGCTGTCCCGGGAGGCGGACGTGCCGGCCGTTGCGGATGCGACGGCGGCGTAGGCTCGGATACGACACAACACTGAGGGCGGCGACGCCTGCCGCAACCTCGAGGGAGGTCATCGCAACGTGGCCAAGCAGGTCCGCCAGCTGGACCGGGTGGTCATTCGCTTCGCCGGCGACTCCGGCGACGGCATGCAACTCACCGGTGATCGGTTCACCTCCGAAACCGCCCAGCTCGGAAACGACATCTCCACTCTCCCCAACTTCCCGGCCGAGATCCGCGCGCCCGCGGGTACGCTGCCCGGGGTCTCCAGCTTCCAGGTCCACTTCGCCGACACCGACATCCTCACCCCCGGTGACGCTCCGAACGTGCTGGTCGCGATGAACCCGGCGGCGCTCAAGGCCAACCTCGCCGACCTGCCCCGCGGCGCGGACATCATCGTCAATACCGACGAATTCACCAAGCGCAACCTGGCCAAGGTCGGCTACACCAGCAACCCGCTGGAAGACGGCTCGCTGGAGGCCTACGCGCTGCACCCGGTGGCCCTCACCAGCATGACCGTGAAGGCGCTCGCCGACCTCGATATCTCCAAGAAGGACGCCGAGCGCGCCAAGAACATGTTCGCGCTCGGGCTGCTGTCCTGGCTCTACTCCCGCCCGTACGAGTCCACCCTGGCGTTCCTGGAGCGCAAGTTCGCCAAGCGCCCGGAGCTGGTCGCGGCGAACACCGCCGCGTTCAAGGCCGGGTGGAACTACGGCGAGACGACCGAGAGCTTCTCGGTGCGCTACGAGGTGCGGCCGGCGGACATGCCGGCGGGTAGGTACCGCAACATCACCGGCAACGCCGCGCTGGCGCTCGGGGTGGTGGCCGCCGGGGTCCGCTCCGGGCTGCCGGTCTTCCTCGGCGCGTACCCGATCACCCCGGCCAGCGACGTGCTGCACGAGCTGAGCAAGCACAAGCGCTTCGGCATCACCACCATGCAGGCCGAGGACGAGATCGCCGCGGTGGGCGCGGCGCTCGGCGCGTCGTACGGCGGGGCGCTCGGCGTGACCACCTCCTCCGGCCCCGGGGTGGCGCTCAAGAGCGAGACCATCTCGCTGGCGGTGGCGCTGGAGCTGCCGCTGCTGATCATCGACATCCAGCGGGCCGGCCCCTCCACCGGCATGCCCACCAAGACCGAGCAGAGCGACCTACACCTGGCGCTGTTCGGCCGTCACGGTGAGGCGCCGGTGGCGGTGGTGGCCCCGCGATCCCCGTCCGACTGCTTCGACACCGTGCTGGAGGCGGCGCGGATCGCCCTCACCTACCGCACTCCGGTGGTGCTGCTCTCCGACGGCTACCTGGGCAACGGGTCCGAGCCGTGGCTGCTACCGCGCATCGAGGACCTGCCCGACCTGCGGGTCGAGTTCGCGACCAAGCCCAACGGCGAAGACGGATCGTTCCTGCCGTACCTACGCGACCCGGTGACCCTGGCGCGGCCGTGGGCGGTCCCGGGTACGCCCGGGCTGGAGCACCGCATCGGCGGGCTGGAGAAGGCCGACCGCACCGGGAACATCTCCTACGACCCCACCAACCACGACTACATGGTGCGTACCCGGGCCGCGCGGATCGAGGCGATCAAGGTGCCCGACGTCGAGGTAGACGACCCGGACGGCGACGCCCGGGTGCTGGTACTCGGCTGGGGCTCCTCCTACGGGCCGATCGGTGCCGCCTGCCGCCGCCTGCGTACCCATGGCCTTCCGGTCGCCCACGCCCACCTTCGCCACCTCTCGCCGCTCCCGGCCAACCTCGGCGACGTGCTGCGGCGCTACGACAAGGTGGTGATCCCCGAGCTGAACCTGGGCCAGCTCGCCGGAGTGATCCGCGCCCGCTACCTGATCGACACGATCAACTACAACCAGGTCCGGGGCCTACCGTTCACCGCCGCCGAACTGACTTCCATGCTGGAGGAAGTGGTCAAGAATGCCTGAGGTGCCGCTGAAGCTGACCGCCAAGGACTTCAAGTCCGATCAGGAGGTCCGCTGGTGCCCGGGGTGCGGGGACTACGCGATCCTCGCCGCGGTGCAGTCGTTTATGCCGGAGCTGGCGATCCCCAAGGAGCGGATCGTGTTCATCTCGGGCATCGGGTGCGCCTCCCGGTTCCCGTACTACATGAACACCTACGGGATGCACTCCATCCACGGCCGGGCCCCGGCGATCGCGACCGGGCTTTCGGTCAGCCGGCCGGACCTGTCGGTCTGGGTGGTGACCGGGGACGGGGACGCCCTCTCCATCGGCGGCAACCACCTCATCCACGCCCTGCGCCGGAACGCCAACCTCACCATCCTGTTGTTCAACAACCAGATCTACGGCCTGACCAAGGGGCAGTACTCCCCCACCAGCGAGCTGGGCAAGGTCACCAAGTCCACGCCGATGGGCTCGACCGACGCCCCGTTCAACCCGCTCTCGCTGGCCCTGGGCGCGGACGCGACGTTCGTCGCGCGGACCATCGACTCCGACCGCAAGCACCTGCAGTCGGTGCTGCGCGCCGCGGCCGAGCACCAGGGGGCGGCCTTCGTGGAGATCTACCAGAACTGCAACATCTTCAACGACGGCGCGTTCGACGTGCTCAAGGACCCGGGCACCCGCGACGACTACCTGATCCGGCTGGAGCACGGGCAGCCCATCACGTTCGGCGCCGAGGGCCAGTGGTGCGTGGTGCAGCCACCGGGCCGGTTCGGCCTGGAGGTACGCGAGACCGCCTCGGTCGACCGGGAGGAGATCGTGGTGCACGACGCCGCGGTGGCGGACCCGGCGTACGCGTTCGCGCTCTCCCGCCTGCCCGGCCCGGACCTGCGACACACCCCGATCGGGGTACTCCGCAAGGTCGACCGGCCCTCCTACGACCAGCTCGTGCGCGAGCAGATAGCCACCGCACAGGCGGGTGCCGAGGGTAGCCCGGAGCAGCAGCTCGCCGACCTCCTCGCCGCCGGCGACACCTGGACGGTCAACTGAGAGCTTCTGGTTGAGCAGGGCGTCCCGCTAACAGCTCCAGCGTGATCGGGGCGCCCCTGCTCGGCTGCTCCGGCAGCTCGCCGCTCAGGCCGCGGCGGTCAACGCGACGACCAGCCGCCGTCGGAGGCGATGGTCTGACCGGTGATCCAGTCCGCCTCGTCGCTGAGTAGCCACGCGACCAGTCGTGCGGTGTCGGTGGGCGTGCCCCAGCGCCCGCCCGGCATTTGAGCCGCGACCGCGGCTCGGAGTTCGTCGTCGGCGTACCCGGTGTCGTTGGGGCCGGGGTTGACGCAGTTGACCGTGATGCCCCGCGGCATCAGGTGGACCGCGAGGCTACGGGTCAGCCCGTGCAGGGCCGCCTTGGACGCAACGTAGGGAAGCTCGGCGGGCATGGCGCCGTGGTACTGCCCGGAGGTGAACAGCAGCACCCGGCCACCGGGCCGGGTGTCGTCGTGCTGCTCGGCGAAGGCCTTGACCAGCAGCAGCGTGGCCCGGGTGTTGACGGCGTAGGTCAGGTCGAGTTCGGCCGCGGTCAGCTCCGGCAGCGATTGCATGCTGCTGCGGGCGTGGTTGGCCACCACCGCGTCCACATGCCCGAACGCCGCCCGCGCTGCTGCGACCAGCGCCGCCGGCGCGTCCGGGTGGCTGAGGTCGGCCGAGACGTGCTCGGCCCGACCGCCCTGCTGGCGGATCTCCGCCACCAGCGCCTCCGGCCCGTCCGGATCGGCGCCCCACGGTTCCTCGGCGTCCCGGGGCACCCAGGAGTGCAGCAGCACCGCGGCGCCTTCCGCGGCCACCCGCCGCACGATCGCGGCGCCGATCGCAATCCGGCGACTGGCACCGGTCACGATCACCACCCGGTCTCGCAGAGAGTCGGTCACCCGGCAATGATCATCAACCCCGGCGCCGGGCCGCAAGCGGATAATGCCCCGGCCGTCGTTCCGATGTGAGCAAGAGGCCGACGGAGCATGGAACCGATGTGAGCAGGGGCGCCCTGAACCTGAGCAGGGGCGCCGTGAACCTGAGCAGGGGCGCCCTATGACAGCTCAAGCCTTAACAGGGGCGCCCTGCTCAAGGGGCGCCCTGCTCAAGCAGACTCGGAGCGGGTTACCTCACCGGCAGGTCGGTGCGCGCCTCCTGGTCGACCGCGAGCGCCACCTTCACCGCGTCGGCGAGCGTGAGCCGCGTCCCTTCGGCGTACTCGGCGTCGAAGGCCGAGTCGCCCAGGGCCGCCCGGGTCGCCGCCTCCTGCTCCCCCAGGTAGGCGCTGAAGCTGCTGGCCGCCGCGTCCGCGCGCTGGGCGCGGATCGCCTGCACCGCGCCGAAGAGCCGGGCCGCGGTACGCGGGTCGCCGCCGAGCGCGCACCGCGCCGCCATCGCCGCCACCGACTCCGTGGCTCGAGTGTGGAAGCCGTACTCCATCCGGGAGCGCAGGGCCACCACCAGGTGGTCGTGCGCGGCCACCAGGTCACCGCGGGCCAGCGCGACCATCCCGAGGAGCATGTCGACGCTGCGCCGCCCCCGCTCCTCCGGCCGGGCCGCCTCCGCGGCCCGGGCCGCGCCGAGCAACTCCGCGGCCCCGTCCAGGTCGCCGCGCAGCCACCGCAGCCGCGCCAGGCAGCACACCGCGAACAGGGCGTCCTCAGGCACCCCGTGCTCCGCCGCCCGGGAGATCGCCTCCCGGCAGACCCGTTCGGCGTCGTCCGGCTGGCCCAGCCGCTCCAGGGTGTAGCCGCGGGCGGAGAGCACCTGTGCCAGCAGCCCGAGGTCGCCGGCCCGGCGCGCCGCCTCCTCCGCGCGGTGGGAGAACCGCAGCTCCTCCACGTGTGCCCCGTCCGCCCCCGCCTGCAGCGCGTGGACCAGGTACGCGGTGGCGAACAGCCCCGGGTCGATCTGCTCACCGGTCTCCGCCGCCCGCCCGTACAGCCGGAACAGCCACAGCCGGCCTTCCCGGGCCAGGCCGCGCTCCTGCCACCACTGGTTCAACCCGCTCGCCAGCAGCAGCCCGGACCGGGCATCACCTCCGGCTACGCTCCACCGCAGGGCGGCGCGGGCTTCGTCGGCGAGCGGGTCCACCCGGTACAGCGACAGGGTCACCGGCTGCTTGTCCGGCCCCAGCCGGACCCGCGCCAGGGCGTCCAGGCACCAGGTCACGTGCCGGTCCCGGGTGGCCGCCTCCTCCCCGGCAGCGGCCAGGGCCCGGGCGGCGTACGCCCGGATCGGGTCCAGCATCCGGTAGTGGTACGTAGCCTCGGCGCCACCGGGGGAGGCCGGCGCCGGCTCCGCATGCAGCAGCGACTTCTCCACGAGTACGGTCAGCGGGTCCAGCGGGTCGTCGTCGAGCAGCCACTGCGCGGTGGCGAGGTCCACCGGGCGGGCGAAGACCGACAACGCCCGCAGCAGGCGGGCCGGCCTCGGGGCCAGGGTGCGGTAGGACCAGTCGACGGTGGCCTCCAGGGTGGCGTGCCGGTCGGCGGCATTGTCCGACCGGCCCCGGCCGGCGTCCAGCGTGCCGAGCAGGTCGACCGGTCCGGAGGCCAGCTCCAGGTCGAGGCGTTCGGCGAGCTGCGCCGCGCCGAGCACCCGCAGCCGGGTGGCGGCCAGCTCGATCGCGAGCGGGTGGCCATCGAGCCGGGCGGCGATCCGGGCCAGGTGGGGCGGCTCGGCCGGGCCTACCGGCCGCCCACCGCGGGCGGCGACGGTGCGGTCGACCAGCAGGGCCACCGCGTCGCTCGGTCCGCCGCCGGGCGCCGGTTCCAGGGAGAGCGGCGGGATACCCCAGACCACCTCGCCGGGCAGGCCGATCGGCTCCCGGCTGGTGGCGAGGACCCGGGGGCCGCCGCCGCGGGCGAGCAGTTGGGAGACCATCGGCGCCACCGCCCGGGTGTGCGCGTCGCAGGTGTCCAGCACCAACAGCAGCCGGCGGTTCGCCATGTGCTCGGCGAGCGTCTCCACCACCGGGCGCCCCGGCTCCGGCCGCAACCCCAGGGTGGCGGCCACGGTGACCCCGACCAGCCCCGGGTCGGTCACCGTGGCCAGGTCCACCATCCACACGCCGTCCGGATAGGAGTCGACCAGGCCGCTGGCGACCTGGACCGCGAGGCGGGTCTTGCCGGCCCCGCCCGCACCCACCACGGTGACCAGCCGGTGGCCGGCGAGCAGGTCGACCAGCCGGGCACGCTCCTTCTCCCGGCCGATGAACGAGGTCACCGGGGCGGGAAGGTTGTGCGAGGCCAGCTCGTCGGTGCGGGGCCGGGGGAACCCGCCGGCCAGCCCCGGGGCCACGAGCTGGAACAGGCGCTCGTGGCCGTCGAATCCGCGCAACCGGTACAGGCCCAGATCCCGCAGCCAGGCGTCGCTCGGCAGGGTCGAGCCCGGCTCCGGCCCCTCGGCCGGGGCCGCGGTGGCCATCCGCGGCGGCGCGCTGACCGCGGTCCGGGCACCCGCCGTCTTACTGGCCGCGCCACCCGGGTCCGCCCGGGCGAACGGCCGGGCACGCGATGGTGCGGCCAGCTCGGCGGTGGCGGCCGAACACAGGATCTGGCCCCCGTGAGCCGCGGCGGCGATCCGGGCGGCCCGGTGGACCTCGGGGCTGGCGTACTCGCCGCCCTGCGCCTGGGCCCAACCGCTGTGCAGTCCCATCCGGACCCGGGGCCGGGCGTGTGGATGCCGCCAGGGGTGCGTCTCCAGTGCCCGCTGGGCGGCGAGGCAGGCGGTCAGCGCCGCCCCCGCCTCGGGAAACACGAAGAAGAACGAGTCACCCTCGGTGAACATCTCCACGCCGCCGTGTTCGGCGAACGTCTGTCGCAGCAACCGCCGGTGGTCCTCCAGAACCGGCCGGTAGCCCACGCCCAGCAGCTGCGCCAGCCTGGTCGAGCCCTCGATGTCGGTGAACAGGAACGTCACGAGCCCGCTCGGAGGTTGTGCCCGCACGGTCACGACACCTCCGCCCCCTTCGGAAGTAGCCTGATGCTGTCGTACCACGGGCGTGCCCACGCATCCCACCAACGTGTCCAGTCCGGGCGCCGACCAGTGGATCACACCATCAAGCCGCTCCGGCCGCAAGGGCCATCCGTCCGGTCTCTTCTGGCAACGAAGATGACGGTACCGGCGACGCGGCACTTGTGGTTACACGTGACGAACCAGACAGTCACACCGTCCGATCATGCTCCGCAGCCGCAGGCACCACCGCAGCAACCGCCCCCGCCGGCGACCGCGCCCTCGCTGGCCGAGGCCCGGCCACCGAGCGCGACCGTGGAGAGCAGCTTCACCGTGTCGTCGTGCCCCTGCGGGCAGTCGGCCGGTTCGCCGGCCGCGCGCATGGGACGGTCCACTTCGAAGGTGTCACCGCAGGTGCGGCAGCGAAACTCGTAGCGCGGCATGGCACCACGATACGGTAAGAACGTGCCCTGCGACGACCTGCCGAGCGATCTCCAGCGACCGCTCGACGAGTCGATGCCCCCGGCCACGCTGCGGCCGGCGGTCCCGCCTGACCCGGGCCGCACCGCGGGCACCGGCCCGGTGCCCGCGGCTCGCCGCCCGGCCGAAGAGCCGCCGGGGCGCACCGCCGCCGACCCGCCGCCCGAGGCTTCGCCCCCGGCGGCTGACCCGCACCCGCACGTCGACTCGCACGCCCCCGCCGGCGCCTGGGCCCGGCTGGTGCGGGTCGCGACGGCCCCGGTGGGCGTGGCCGGCACCGCGGTCCGGGCACTGGTGAGCTGGTCCGGCCGCCCGGCCGGCCGGCTGATCGTCCCCGGAGCGCTGATCGCGGTCCTGGTCGGAGTATCCGGCGTCGGCGGGACGGTGCTGGTCCCGGCGGTGGGCGCGGCCGGGCCGGTGACACCCTCACCGAGCGCCCCGGCCACGACCCCGCCGCCGCCCCCGGCGCCGACCGCGCCACCGGTGGTGGCGCAGAGCGACCCCCCGCAAGGACCGGAGACCGGCGCCCGGGCCGAGGCGCTGCGGGCCTGGGCGGCGCCCATGTCGGAGCGCACCGGCATCCCGGTGATCGCTCTCCAGGCGTACGGCTACGCCGAGCTGGTGCTCGCCCGCACCAATCCCGGCTGCCACCTGAGCTGGACCACCCTGGCGGCGATCGGCCGGGTGGAGTCCAACCACGGGTCGGCCGGTGGGGCGCGGCTGCTGCCCGACGGGCGCGCACTGCCGGCGATCATCGGCGCGCCGCTGGACGGGGCGCCGGGCCGGGAACTCATCCCGGACACCGACGGCGGCGCCCTGGACGGGGACGCCGAGTACGACCGGGCGGTCGGGCCGATGCAGTTCATCCCGCAGACCTGGCGGCGGGAGGCGGTCGACGCCGACGGGGACGGCGTCGCCGACATCCACAACCTCAATGACGCCGCGCTCGCCGCCGCCAACTACCTCTGCCGCCACGGCGGGGACCTCTCCACGCCGGAGGGGTGGTGGCGGGCGGTGCTCGCCTACAACAACGTCCAGGCGTACGCCGAGGCGGTCTTCGCGGCCGCCGACGACTACGGGCGTCGTAGCCGTGCGTGACTAGTTACACACCTTTCGCATCTACCCCTTCCGTATCGCCGGTCCGGCAGGCAAGCTGTACGGGTGAGGGTGCGCGAGTGGGACCCGAAGACCGCCCCGACCGACGAGATCGAGTCGCTCGTGGCCACGCTGAACGAGGTGCTCGCGGCCGACCTGCCGGATGATCCGCCGTGGCAGCCGGACGCGATGACGCCGTACCTGACCGAGACCATGCAGGGCGAGCGCCGGATCTGCTGGATCACCGAGGACTCCGCCGGCGGCCCGGGACCGGCCCCCATCCCCGGGCGGACCATCGGCCACGCGAACCTGCTGATCATGGGGGACATCGGCGTGGTCGAGGTGATGGTCCACCCGGCCGCCCGCCACCAGGGCGTGGGCCGCGCGCTGGTGGGGTGCCTGGCTCGCCGGGCGTACTCCGAAGGCCTCTCCTCCCTGGGGGTGGAGGCGGTCGGCGGCACGCCCGCGGTCGGGTTCTGGGAGTCGCTGGGCTTCCGCCGCGCGTACGTCGAGATGCGTAACATCCTCGACCTGTCCCGGGTGGACTGGCCCCGGGTGGAGGCGATGGCACGCTCGGTCCCGGCCGGTTACCGGGTCGAGTACCACCCCGGTGGGCTGCCGCCGGCCCTGCTGGAGCCCTACGCGGCCGCCAAGGCCGTGCGGCGGGAGGCCGACGGCGGGGAGGTGGAGCTGCGGCCCAGCTCCTACGACGCGAAGCGGCTCGCCGAGAGCCTGGACACGCTGGACCGGCGGGGCATGCGGCCCTACCTGGTGCTGGCGGTGCACGAGCAGAGCGCGGCCGTGGCCGCGCTCACCGAGGTGGTGACCCCGGCGCAACACCCCACCCGGGCCGACCAGTACGACACGATCGTGGTCCCCGCGCACCAGGGGCTCGGCCTGGAGCGGGCGATCAAGGCCCGGATGCTGCTGGAGCTGCGGGAAGCGGCGCCAGCACTGACCGAGGTGCAGACCTGGAACGCGCTGGAGAACGACCCGATCGGCGGCGTCAACCAGGAGCTGGGCTACCGCCCGGACCGGCAGTGGCTGGAGTACGAGGTCGACGTGCTGGACCTGATCGACCGGCTGGGGCCAGCCTCGACGACCTAGCCGGCCGCGGCCGGGTCGGCACGGAGCCGGCCGCGGCTTCTACGCGAACCAGCGGGCCGCCTCGGTGGCCCAGTAGGTGAGGATGATCTGGGCCCCGGCGCGCCGGATCGCGGTGAGCGTCTCCACCACCAGCCGGTCCCGGTCCAGCCAGCCGTTCGCCGCGGCCGCCTCCACCATGGCGTACTCCCCGGAGACCTGGTACGCGGCGACCGGCACCTCCACCGCCGCCCGGACCTCGGCGATCACGTCCAGGTAGGGCAGGGCCGGCTTGACCATGACGATGTCCGCGCCCTCGGCGACGTCCAGCGCCACCTCGCGCAGCGCCTCCCGGCCGTTCGCCGGATCCTGCTGGTAGGTCATCCGGTCGCCTCGCAGGGTTGACTCCACCGCGTCGCGGAAGGGGCCGTAGCAGGCGGAGGCGTACTTCGCCGCGTACGCGAGCAGCGCGGTGTCGGTCCGCCCGGCGGCGTCCAGGGCCGCGCGGACCGCGCCCACCTGGCCGTCCATCATCCCGGAGAGACCCAGCACGTGCGCGCCGGCCGCGGCCTGGGCGAGCGCCATCTCGGCATACCGCGCGAGGGTGGCGTCGTTGTCGACCGTGCCGTCCGGGGCGAGCACCCCGCAATGCCCGTGGTCGGTGAACTCGTCCAGGCACAGGTCGCTCATGACCACCGTGTCCGCGCCCACCTCGGCGACCACGTCGGCGATCGCCGTGTTCAGCACCCCGTCCGGGTCGGTGGCGGCGGTGCCGGTCGGATCACGGTGGGCCGGCACCCCGAACAGCATCAACCCGCCCACCCCGGCCGCCACCGCCTCGGCCGCGGCCTTGCGCAGCGAGTCCCGGGAGTGCTGCACCACCCCGGGCAGGGACGGGATCGGCCGCGGCTCGCTCAGCCCCTCCCGGATGAACATGGGCAGCACCAGCTCGGCCGGGGAGATCCGGGTCTCGGCCACCAGCCGCCGCAGCGGGGCGCTGCCGCGCAACCGCCGCAACCGCACCGCCGGGTATGACATGCTCACCCCCGGCTCAGCGGAATCGCAGCGCGGTCGGGCCCTGCACCTTGGAGCCGCGCCGCTGCTTGGCCGGCATGGTGGCGAGCTTCTCCCGCAGCTCCACCGCGTACTCCGCCAGCGCCTCCACCTGGTCAGCGACCGTGGCCTGGGCCGGCTGCACGTCCACCCGCAGCCCGAACTCGGTGGCGGTCTCGGCGGTACGCGGCCCGATCGCGGCCACCACGGTACGGGCGTGCGGCTTACCGGCGATGCCCACCAGGTTGCGCACGGTCGAGGACGAGGTGAAGAGCACCGCGTCGAACCCACCCGACTTGATCGCGTCGCGGATCTCGGCCGGCGGAGGCGAGGCGCGCACCGTGCGGTAGGCGGTGACGTCGTCGACCTCCCAGCCCTTCTCCTGCAGGCCGGCGGCGAGCACCTCGGTGGCGATGTCGGCCCGGGGCAGCAGCACCCGGCCCACCGGGTCCAGCAGGTCGTCGTAGGGCGCGAACTCCTTCAGCAGGCCCTCGGTGGTCTGGTCGCCCTCGGGCACCAGCTCCGGGTTGATGCCGAACGCGCGCACCGCGTCGGCGGTGACCGGGCCGATGCACGCGATCTTGACGCCGCCGAAGTGCCGCGCGTCCAGGCCGTGCTCGGAGAACTTCTCCCACACCGCCTTCACCGCGTTCGCCGAGGTGAAGATGATCCAGGCGTAGCGGCCGTCCACCAGGCCCTTGACCGCCCGCTCCATCTGAGCCGGGGTCCGCGGCGGCTCCACCGCGATCGTCGGCACCTCGGTGGGGATGGCCCCGTAGCCGCGCAGCAGCTTGCTCATCGCGCCGGCCTGCTCCTTGGTGCGGGGCACCAGCACCTTCCACCCGTACAGCGGCCGGCTCTCCCACCAGCTCAGCTGCTCGCGCTGGGCCACGCCGGCACCGATGCTGAGCACCACCCGGCCGGTGAACCCGAGCGCCGCCGCCACGAAACTCTCCACAGTAGAGACCGTGGTGTACTGGGTCTCGCCGGTACCGTCGCCGGTGACGGCCACCTCCCGGTCGCTGGGCACCCCGGCGGCGAGCAGGCCGTCGCGCAGCTCCGCCAGGTCGCCGGCGTCCACCGCGATCGAGACCGAGCCGCGGGCCGCCGCGGTAGCCAACGCTTCAAAGTCCACAGCGGACAGATCGTCGACATCCACCGTGGTGCGGCTACCGGTCAACGGCACCCCGGCGTAGGTGGCCACCCCGGCCGCCCGGTCCACCCCGGGCACCACCTCGAACCGGACCGAGGCGTCGGCCACGGCCAAGACCTCCTTCACCACCGACTCTCGACCGAACGGGTCGCCGGCCACCAGATGCACCGCGTTGCGCCCCGACCGCGCGGTCGCGACCAGCGCCTTCGCCACCTCACCGGGCGCGCCTTCCGCCGGGGTGAACTCCGCGTCTTCCTTCAACTCGGCCCGCACCGCGGCCAGCAGCGGCTCGGGCGTACCGCGGTCATGGACGACCTGGTCGGCGGTTGCCAGCGCCTCCAACGCGCGCCGGGAGAGCAGACCGGGATCGCCGGGGCCACCCCCAACGAAGGTGATCCGGCCAGCGGTGTTGCGGGTACGGGACATTTAGCTTCTCTCCAAGATCTTGTCTGCGCCGGCATCGAGCAGGTCGGCGGCGAGTTCACGCCCGAGCCGCTCGGCCGACGTGAGCGCGGTGGCGCCGGCCGGCACCTCGGCGCCGCGGACCAGCCGGATGCCGCGGCGGCCGTCGGGGCTGACCACCGCCCCGCTCAGCCGGAGCCGCCCCGGCCCATCCGCCTCAGCGAGGCCGGCGACCGGCGCGCTGCACCCAGCTTCCAGTGTAGACAGCAACGCCCGCTCGGCGGTGACCGCCGCGCGGGTGTCCGGGTGGTCGAGCACGGCGAGCATGTCGACCAGGTCAGTGTCCTCCAGGCGGCACTCCACCGCCAGCGCCCCCTGCGCCGGCGCGGGCAGCATCACCGCCGGATCGAGGATCTCGGTGGCCACCTCCGCCCGCCCCAGCCGGAGCAGCCCGGCGCGGGCGAGCACGACCGCATCCAGGTCGCCGTCGGCGACCCGGCGCAGTCGGGTATCCACGTTCCCGCGCAGCGGCACCGGCTCCAGGCCCCGCCCGAGGGCCCGCAACTGGGCCACCCGGCGCGGTGCCCCGGTGCCGATCCGGGACCCGTCCGGCAGCTCGGCCAGGGTCAACCCGTCCCGGGCCACCAGCACGTCGCGCGGGTCTGCCCGCAGCGGCACCGCGGCCACGGTCAGGCCGTCCGCCGGCGCGGTGGGCAGGTCCTTGTAGGAGTGGACCGCCGCGTCGATCTCCTTCGCGGTCAGGGCGTCCCGCAGCGCGGAGACGAACACTCCGACCCCGAGCCGGGCGACCGGGGCGGTGGAGGTATCCCCGGGCGTGACGATCTCGACCAGCTCCACCGGGACGCCGGTCGCCTTCGCCAGCGCGTCGGCCACGGTCCGGGCCTGGCTCGTCGCCAACGCGCTGCGGCGGGTGCCGATGCGCAAGGTCACTTCCGGTCATCCTCCCTGCCGGCGGGTACGCCGGGGGGCGCGCCCTTGGATGTCTGCGCCCCGGGCGCGGCGCCGTTGGTCAGCGGCGGGATCTCGTCCGCGCGGCGGGGCTGGGGCACCTGCAGGTCGAACAGCTCGGCCAGGACCTCGGCGTACGCCTCGCCACCCGGCTCCGCCGCGAGCTTGCGTACCCGCACCGTGGGCTGGTGCAGCAGCCGTTGCACCAGCCGGTGCACCGCGTGCGCCACCTCGGCGCGCTGCTCGTCGGTGAGATCCGGCCGGCGCTGCGCCAGCCGTGCCAGCTCGGCCTCCACCACCTCGGCGGCGCGGGCCCGCAGCGCCGCCACGGTCGGAGCCACCTGGGCGTCGCGCAGGCTGGCGAGGATCTCCTCGGCCTCCTCGGCGACGATCGCCTCCACCGCGCTGACCTCGGCGCTGGCCGCCGCCGGGCCGGCCGCAGCCAGCCGCTCGATGTCGATCAGCACCACCCCGGGCAGGGCCGCGGCGGCCGGCTCCACATCCCGAGGCACCGCCAGGTCACAGATCACCAACGGCCGGGCCGGTTCGGCGCGGCCGGCCAACGCGGCCTCCACGGTCGCGGCCGGCAGGACGTGCCGGGGCGACGCGGTGGCGGAGACCACCAGGTCACAGCCGGCGATCACCCGCGCCAGGTCGGCCATGTCCACCGCTTCGGCGCCGTAGGAGGCGGCCAGCCGGGCGGCCCGGTCGGTCCGCCGGCTCGCCACGTACAGCGGCCCGGCACCGGCGCGCGCCATGGTGGCCAGCGCCAGCGCGCCCATCGCCCCGGCGCCGATCACGAGCCCACGCCACCCGGCCAGGGCCTCGTCCGGCAGGCGGTCCGGCAGCGGGGCCGAGGGGTCCACCGCCTCGCCGGAGGTGCTGCTCCGCACCGCGGCGGTGAGCGCGGCGGAGACCACCGTGCGCCCGGCGGCGTCGATGCCGGTCTCGGCGTGCGCCCGCTTGCCCACCCGCAGCGCCTGCTGCATCACCTCGTGCAGCAGGCGGCCGGTGGCGCCGGCCTCGGCCGCGGTCGCGTACGCCTCCCGGAGCTGACCCAGGATCTGGGCCTCGCCCACCACCATCGAGTCCAGCCCGGCCGCGACCCGCAGCGCGTGCTGTACCGCCTCGGCCTCCCAGTGCACGTAGAGGTGGGGGGCGAGCGCCGCCGGGTCGACCCCGGCCCGCTCGGCCAGCAGCCCGGAGACGTCGGCGACCCCGCCGTGGAACGCCGAGACCCCGGCGTACACCTCCACCCGGTTGCAGGTGGAGAGCGCCACCGCCTCGGTGATGTGCTCGCGGCGCAGCAGGTCGTCCAGGATCCCGCGCAGCCCGTCGGCGGTCACCGACAGCCGCTCCAGCAACGAGACGTCCGCGGTGCGGTGGTTGGCGCCCACCACGAGAAGGTTCATGATCTGACCACCCTCGGCGCTCCCGGGCCGTCCGAGGCCGGCGGCAGGCCAGCCCTCGACGCTGGCTCGGCCCGTTCCCGGCGATGCTCATGGAACGAGAGGATCTGCAGCTCGATCGCGAGGTCTACGTTGCGGACCTCTACCCCCTCGGGCACGGTCAGCACGCACGGCGCGAAGTTGAGGATGCTGCGCACCCCGGCCGCCACCAGCCGGTTCGCGACCTCCTGCGCGGCACCGGCCGGCGTCGCGATCACCCCGATCGCGATCCGTTCCGTCCCGACCACCTCCGGCAGGTCGTCGACGTGTCGCACGGTCAGCTCGCCCAGCCGCTCCCCGACCCGGGCCGGATCGGCGTCCAGCAGCGCGCTGATCCGGAAGCCACGGCTGGCGAAGCCGGCGTAGCCGGCGAGCGCGTGGCCGAGGTTCCCGATCCCGATCAATGCCACATTACGCCGCTTGGTGAGCCCTAGCACGTGTTCTATCTGTTCCACCAGCAGCGCCACGTCGTAGCCGACGCCGCGGGTGCCGTACGAGCCGAGCTGGGAGAGGTCCTTGCGCAGCTTGGCCGAGGTCACGCCGGAGGCGTTCGCCAGCGCCTCGCTGGAGACCGTGTCGTGGCCGGCCTGCGCCAACATGTGCAGGGCTCGCAGGTACTCCGGCAGCCGGGCCACGGTCGCCTCCGATAAGGCCCGGAACTCCGCCACCACCCCATCCACCCGGCCTCCCGCCGAGGTTTGACCAGAGGCAGCGGCCGGTACACCGGCACCATCAGAAGCGTGCTGGCTCATAAGACTCCGTGGCAGACGTCGAGACCCGCCCGACCACAGCACCACCGGCGGGCAGGGCGTCGTCCTTCAGGGTAGGCGTTTGTGAACGCTGGCACAAATCGCGATCTTGAGAAGTTGACAGGTCAGAGGGTACGCGCCAGCGCTACCGCCGCGCCCAGCGTCTCCGCCACCGGAGCCCCGGTGGCGCGCAGTTGCTCCGGATCGGTGAAGCCGCCGGCGTAGAGCACGCAGGCGGCGCCGCAAGCCGCGGCCGCCTCCGCGTCGTCGACCGTGTCGCCGATCAGCACCACGTGCTCGCCCGCCAATTGCAGGGCGGCGAGATGGGCGGCGAGGTGGGGCGCCTTGTGGCCGCCGCCGACGGCCGCGGGCAACCCGTCGATGCGGGTGAAGTGGCTGGTCAGGCCGAACGCTTCCACGGTCGGGAGCAGGTCGGAGTGGAACCACATCGACAACAGGGACTGGGTGCCGGGCCAGGCGCGCAGCGCCTGCCGGGCCCCGGCGGAGAGCTGGCAGGTCGCGAGGCCGGCCTGGTACGCGTCGTGGAAGAGCTTGTCCAACCGGGCGAACTCGTCCGCGCTGACCGGACGGCCGAGCACCCGCGCGTAGTACTTCACGATCGGCCGGCGGAACTCCCGGCGGTGCTGCTCCGCGGTGATGACCGGGCCACCGACGCTGGCGAAGACCGCGTTCGTGGCGGAGATCACCACGGAGAGGTCATCGATGAGCGTGCCGTTCCAATCCCAGACCAGATGCCGTCGCGCCGTCACGGAACGACCGTACCCCGCCCGCCTCCACCGCTGCCCAGGTCGCGGATGAGCCGCTCCTCCTCCACCCGGAACCAGCTGTGCTCGCGCCCGTCCAGCAGCACCACCGGGACCCGGCCGCCGTACTCGAACGCCAGCTCCGGGTCGCCGTCCACGTCCACCTCGACCCACGACACACCGGTAGCCTGCCGCACCCGCTCCAGCGCCTCCCGGGCGTACTCGCACAGGTGGCATCGGGGCCGGCCCAGCAGCGTGATCCTCGGCTCTGCCACGGTTGCCGAGTCTGGCACACCGGCCCGGCCGGGTCTGCGGCCTGCCGAACCGGCGCGGCGCGTCCGGGCGTACCGGCGCGAACCGCGCCGGTCGGACCCTCCCGCTCGCTATTCTCGCGGGTGAGCCTGCGCGTGAAAGGGAGTGCCCTGTGCCCCGAACCCGCCGGACCTCGCGCCGGCCGCCGGAGACGCCGCCGGCGGAGAAGCCGGCGCCCCGGCCAGCCGACCCGCCGGTGCCGCCCGATCCCACCGCGGCCGCATTCTTCGACCTGGACAACACGATGATGCAGGGCGCCTCCATCTACTGGTTCGCCCGCGGGCTGGCGGCCCGCCGGTACGTCTCCGCCGGGGACCTGCTGCGGTTCGCGGTCAAGCAGGTGCGGTACCGGCTGACCGCGACCGAACACGGCGGTCACATGGACCTGGCCCGGCGCTCCGCGCTCGGGTTCGTCGCCGGCTGGCGGGTGGCGGACATGCGGCGGCTGGCGGAGGAGATCTACGACGAGCTGATGGCCGAGCGGATCTGGTCCGGCACCCGCAACCTCGCGCAGGTACACCTCGACGCCGGGCAGCGGGTCTGGCTGGTCACGGCCGCGCCGGCGGAGTTGGGCGAGGTGATCGCGGAGCGGTTGGGCCTGACCGGGGCGATCGGCACGGTCGCCGAGGTGGCCGACGGCGTCTACACCGGCTCGCTGGTGGGCGACCTGATGCACGGGCCGGCGAAGGCGGAGGCGATCACCAAGCTGGCCGCCGCGGAAGGGCTGGACCTGGGCCGCTGCGCCGCCTACAGCGACTCCATCAACGACCTACCGATGCTGTCCACGGTGGGGCATCCGGTGGCGGTCAACCCCGACGCGGCGCTGCGGCGGGAGGCCCGCCGGCGAGGCTGGGAGATCCGGGATTTCCGCACCGCCCGCAAGGCGGCCAAGATCGCCATACCGGTCGCCCTGGTGGCCGGCGCGGTCGGCGGCGGGGTCGCCACCGCGTACGCGCTGCGGCGCCGCCACCACCGCTGAGCCACCCCGTCCTATATAGACCCGGCGGCGGCGTGGGGGGCGGCGTGGCGGTGGCCGGCCGGGTCGTCCGAGTGGGCGTCGGGGCGGGGTCGCAGCCGGTGCGACCGCTCGTCCAGCAGGCGGTACAGGGTCTGCTGGATGATCTGGCGCACCCGGTCGGCGAGGTTGAACACCACCAGCGGGTCGTCGACCTGCCCCCGCCACGGGGTGGTGTCGATCGGTTCCCCGATCTCGATCAGCCACTTCGACGGCAGCGGCACCAGCCCCAGCGGGCCCAGCCAGGGGAAGGTCGGAGTGACGGGGAAGTACGGCAACCCGAGCAGGCGCGCGAGCGGCGGGATGTCACCGATCTTGGGGTAGATCTCCTCCGCGCCCACGATCGACACCGGCAGGATCGGAGCGCCGGTGCGCAACGCCGCGGCCACGAACCCGCCCCGGCCGAAGCGCTGGAGCCGGTAGCGGTCCCGGTAGGGCTTGCCGACGCCCTTGAGCCCCTCCGGGAACACCCCGACCAGCTCCCCACCGCGGAGCAGCCGCTCGGCGTCCGGTTGGCAGGCGAGGGTCCCGCCGGACTTGCGGGTCAGTTCCGAGAGGACCGGCGCCCGGAACAAGAAGTCGGCGCCGAGTAGCCGCAGGTAGCGCCGGGGTCCCGGCCCGTGCTGGGCGTCGTGCACCCCCACCGCCAGCATCATCGCGTCCAGCCCGATCGTGCCGGAGTGGTTGGCGACCACCAGCGCGGGACCGGTCGCCGGGAGGTTCTCCACCCCGCGCAGCTCGGTGCGGAACCAGCGCTGGTAGAGCAACCGCAGCAACGGGTAGAAGACGGAGTCGGTCAACTCCGGGTCGAACCCGAACTCGTCCACCTCGTAGGCGCCGGCCAGCCGCCGCCGCAGAAACGCCAGCCCGGCGGCGAGCCTGCGGTCCCATACGTCCACCTGCTGGGTCATCCGCTCTCCCTACCCTGCCCCACCGGTGCCCAGCGCCGTAGTCGCCGGACCCCGGCCAGGACCGCCCGCTCCACCCCGGCCAGCCGTTCGGCGGAGAGGACCCCAGCGGGGACCCGGCCGCGCAAGAAGTCCGCGAACGCCTCGGCGGTGGTGCGCGGCGTCACCCCGTACTCCTTGGTCAACCGGGTGGTGTCGACCACCCGGCCGTGGACGAACAGGTCGACCTGGTCCAGGCCGAAGCCGTACCACCCCAGCCGCTTGGCGATCGCCGCCGCGGAGGAGAGGCCGGACTCCACCACCGGCAGCGGCACCCGGCCGGCCCGGCGGATCGCCTGCGAGAGGAGGATTACGCCCGGGCCGGCCACGTTGTACGTGCCGGGATGATCCTCGACCACCGAGCGGTGCAGGATGTCCAGGGCGTCGTCCACGTGCAGGAACTGCAACCGGGGGTCGCGCCCGAGCACGGTGGGCACCACCGGCTGGGCGAAGTAGCGGGTGAGGGTGGTGTCCGCGGCGGAGCCGATCAGCGGAGCCAGCCGCAGCACGGTCACGATCGCCTCCGGGCAGCGGCGGCGGAACGCCCGCACGTACCCCTCGATGTCCAGGATGTCGCGGGCGAACCCGCCCCGGGGCACCTCCCGGGGCTCGGTCTCCTCGGTGAAGACCGCCGGGTCGTTGAAGGACGCGCCGTAGGCGGCGGTAGAGGAGCGCAGCACCAGCTTGCGCAGCCGGGTCGCGCGCTGGCAGACGGCGAGCAGCTGCATCGTGCCGATGACGTTCTGCTCCTTCATCCAGGCCCGGCCGCGGTCCTCCCGGCCGGAGTCCGGGCCGGTGACCACGCCCAGGTGGACGACGACGTCGGGGTCGAGCGCGCCGACCGTCGCGGCGTCGGTGACCAGATCCGCCTCGACCAACTCGACCCGCTCCAGCAGCGGAGCCAGCTCCGGGCGGGGCGGCTCGGCGGCGACACCGATCACGTGATCCACGCGCGGGTCGGCGGCGAGCCGGGACGCCACCCGGGCGCCCAGATACCGGCCGACGCCGGTGACGGCGACGACCTGCCCGGTACCCGGGCGGGGCGGTGGGGCCAAGTTCCCTCCGCGCACGGTGCCCCCCGAGGGCTACTGACGGCTGTTATCCGGGGTGACGGCCCCGCGGCGGTAGGCCCCGGAGCCGGCTACTTGCCGAGTCGACGGCGTTGGACGCGGGTCTTGCGTAGCAGCTTGCGATGCTTCTTCTTGGCCATGCGCTTGCGGCGCTTCTTGACCACCGAGCCCATCGTGTCCAACCTTTCGCCAACGCCCGACACGGGAACGGCCCGCGCGGTCGCTGTCAAGGGTAACGGTTGACCCGAGGACCCGGTGACCGAGGTCAGCCTGACTCATCGCTCGCGGCCCCGCCGCGCTGGTCTGCGGTCTCGTGCCGCGCCGGCAGCGCCTCCCGCAGGTACTGCTGGACCGCCTCCTCCGGCACCCGCAGGGACCTGCCCACCCGCACTGCGGTCAGGTCGCCGGCGTGGACCAGGCGGTAGACGGTCATCTTCGAGACCCGCATCAACTCCGCTACTTCCGCGACGGTGAGGAAGGTCATCCCCGCCAGCGCGCCTCCAGACTGTGGTGATCCCATGACGAACCCCCCGCTACCTGCGTTCACCAAGAACAGTACCGGGGCACGAGATACGAGGGCGAACGTTTCGGCGATTTCACCCGAGTTACTCCGATCTCAGGGCGGCGACCGGGTCCAACCGGGCCGCCCGCAGCGCCGGAACCACCCCGAAGATGATCCCCACCGCGGCGGAGACGCCGAACGCCAGCGCCATCGACCAGGCGGTGACCGCGGCCGGTACCGGCGAGAGCGCCGCCGTGATCAACGCCGCACCCACTCCCAGACCGATCCCGAGTACGCCGCCGAGCGAGGTCAGCAACACCGCCTCAAAGAGAAACTGCACCCCGATGTCGCGCGAGCGCGCCCCCACCGCCTTGCGCAGGCCGATCTCCGCGAACCGCTCCCGCACCGAGACCAGCATGATGTTGGAGACCCCGACCCCGCCTACCAGCAGCGAGATGCTGGCGATCGCGGCCAGCACCCCGGTCAGGACGCCGAGGATCTCCCCGAGTACGCCGATGACCTCTTCCTGGGTGACCGCGCTGAACTCGGTCTCGGGGTGCCGCTGCGACAGCTCGGCCACGATCCGGTCCCCCAGCTCGCGGATCCGGGTCCGGTCCGGCGCCTGCACCGCGATCGCGTCGATCCGGTCGGTGCCCAGCAGCCGGTGCGCGGTCGTCACCGGGATGTGCACCTGATCGTCCCGGTTGACGCCGAGCGACGCGCCGGCCGGGGCGAACACCCCGACCACCCGGAACCGGACCCCGGCGATCGTCACCTGCCGGCCGACCGGGTCCCGATCCGGAAAGAGCTGCTCCGCCACGGTCGAGCCGAGCACCACCACTCGACGGGCGGTGTCCACGTCCGACCGGCTGAGGTACGAACCGCGGCTGAGCTCGCGCGGGAACACCCCCAACGAAGTGTCCAGCGTGCCGAGCACGCTGGTGAACTCGGAGTTCGTGCCGGCGCGTACCGTCTCGCCGGAGGTGACCTGCACCGTGACCCGGTCCCGGTCGCCCACCACCCGGGCGGCCGCCTCCGCGTCGTCGAGCGTGAGCCGGGAGACGGTGGGGGCGGCGGTGACGCTCGCCTCGCCCGGGAAGATCAACAGCAGGTTGGAGCCGAGCCCGGACACCTGCCGCTCCACCTCCTGCCGGGTACCGGTACCGATCGCCACCAGCACCACCACCGCGGCCACCCCAATGATCACGCCGAGCATGGTCAGACCGCTGCGCAGCCGGTTGGCCCGCAGCCCGGCCGCCGCCACCCGGGCGGCCTCGGCCAGCCGCATGCCGCGCCCTCAGCTCCTCTCCGGCGGGCCGATCGTGGCGGCGCGGGCGACACCGCGCCTCGACCCTCAGCGTTGCGGGTCGTCGACCACCCGGCCGTCCCGCAGCACGATCTGGTGCCGCGCCCGGGCAGCGACCTCCCGGTCGTGGGTCACCACTACCAGGGCGACCCCTTCCCGGTTCAGCTCCTCCAGTAACCGCAGCACCGCATCGCCGGTGGCGGTGTCGAGGTTGCCGGTCGGCTCGTCGGCGAGCAGCACCGAGGGGCCGCCGACCAGGGCCCGGGCGATCGCGACCCGCTGCTGCTCACCGCCGGAGAGCTGGCTGGGCCGGTGGCCGAGCCGGTGTCCCAGCCCGACCCGCCCCAGCATCGCCGCCGCTCGCTGCCGGCGCGCCCGGGCCGACAGTCCACGGTAGACCAGGGGGAGCGCCACGTTGTCCACGGCGGTGGTGCGCGGCAGTAGGTGGAAGGTCTGGAAGATGAATCCGATGGTCTTGTTCCGCAGCTCCGCGAGCTGGTCGGCGGTGAGGGTAGAGACGTCCCGCCCGCCGATCACGAGCCGCCCGCCGCTGGGCCGGTCCAGCCCGCCCAACAGGTGCATCAGGGTGGACTTTCCGGAGCCGGAGGGGCCGACCACCGCCAGGTAGTCGCCGGCCGCCACCCGCAGCGAGACTCCGCGCAGCGCCGCCACGGTCCCCGCCCCGATCTGATAGGTGCGGGTGAGGTCTTCCGCCTCGATCGCGGCGGTCACGGCACCTGCTGCCCCTCGGTGACCTGGTCAGCGCCTTGCACCACGATCTGGTCACCCTCGGCCAGCCCGGCTACCACCTCCACCAGGTCCTCGCCGGTCACGCCGAGCGTGACCTCGGTCCGTTCCGCGCGGCCGTCGCGTACCGCCCACACCACATCCGCGCCGTCCACCCGCAGGATCGCGGTGGCGGGCACCACCAGCGAGTCCGTGGCCTCCGCGACCTGCAGGGTCGCCACCGCGCTCATGCCCGGCCGCGGGGCCGGAGCCGGCTCGCCATCCGGCCAGGTGCCCTCACCCAGCTCCAGGTGTACGCGGTAGGTGACGCCGCCGCGGGTGGCGGGGCTCGGCAGCAGGTCTACCGCGGTCACGGTGGCCGGGTACCGGGCGCCGACCGCGGCGTCCAGCTCCACTTCGGCCGCCACCCCGGGCTCGACCAGCAGCACATCGGTCTCGTCCACCTCGGCCACCAGGACCGGGTCGGTGGCGTCGACCACGGTGAGCAACGGCGTCCCCGCTTTCACCGGGGTACCAGGCGCGGGTACCTCGGCGACCCCCGCCGGTGGTCCGCTCGGGGCGGCGCCGTCCAGCGGAGGCAAGTCCGCGTCCCCGGCGAGCAGCTCTTCCAGCATGCCGGCCGCCTGGTCTCCGGTGACGGCCCCACCCCACTGGACCACCCCGTCGAACGGCGCCCGCAGCGTCAAAGCATCCACAGTGGCCTGCGCCAGGTCGTACGCCTGCTGGGCCTGTACCCGCTGCGCGGCGGTCATGGCGGTGACCGCGCGGTCCAGGCTGGCGACGCCATCCTCCACCGCGGCCGCTGCCTGCCGGGCGGTGGCCGCCGCCGACTCGTACTGCTCCTGGGCGGCGTCGACCTGCTGGCGCAGGGAAGCCCGCAGCTCCTCGTCGGTGACCTGCTCGGCCACCTGGCGGGCCTGCTCGAACGCGGTCGCAGCGGCCTGATCGGTGGCGGCCTGGGCGGCGACCAGATCACTCGCGCCGGTGACCGGGCTGCCCCCGGTCGCACCGGCACCCACGGCGCCCGGCCCGGTGGTACCGCCGGCCTGGTCGACCGCGGCGAGCGCCTCTCCCGCCTGCGCCAGCCGGCGCTGGGCCTCGGGCGAGTCCACCACCGCGAGGATGTCGCCCTCCTCCACCTCGTCGCCGGGCTCGACCCGCACCTCCGCCAGGGTGCCGTCCGCCACCGCGGTCAGGGTGGTGGCGGCGGTCGCCAACACGGTCGCCGGGGCCTCCACTACCTCCACCACGTCGCCTCGGCCGACCTCGCCGAGCACCGCGTCGGCACCGTCGTCCCCGCAGGATCCGGCGGTGAGAACCAGTACGGCGACCGTCGCCGCCGTGCTCCACAGCAGTCTGCGACGCACCAACTCATGCTACTTGTCGATCTTGAACCATAGGTGGCTAATGAGAACTATGGCGTTGATTGTGCCTAGCGCGCGTGGGTTCGCATCGGCCACGTACTATGGCGCCTGTTGGGCGGTGGGACCGGGAGGTGTGTCATGCCCATTGAACCGTATCCAACGACTGGGATACGGCGTGATGCGTCCTGGCCCGGCCTGACGGCGTCTCCGCGCGGGCTGCGGGTAGATCCCGACACCCTGGAGCGGATCGGCGCCGTCCTGACCGGCCAGGCCAGTTCGATGACCGCGGACAACAGCGCGCTGCCCCATGGCATCAGCTACCTGGACGACGCCCGGCGTAGCACCACGGTCGGGCTCGAAAAGGACACCGAGATGGGGGTAGGCGAGCACTGGTTCGGCGAGTGGCCGACCGCGGTCCAGATGGAGCACGGCCTGACCACCGCCCAGGGCAGCATCCTCCACTACTACCGCCTGCTCGCCGACCAGCTCCGGGCCGCGGGTGAGCTGTTCAAGGCCACGGCGGACGACTACCGCGAGATCGACCAGGGTGCCAAGGTGGACCTGGAGGCCCGGGCGGCCGGCTGGGACCAGGTGGGCACGCCGGCGGTGGCGCCCGTCCAGTCGGCCGGCGAGTTCCGCGACACCACCCGGGTGCCGTTCATCAACCAACGCGAGGACACCTCGCAGTACGACCCGGCCTGGGTGCACGAGCAGATCCGCAAGGTACGGGACCGGCAGTCCTGGCAGCGGCTGCAGTCGGCGGGTGCGGCGTTCCAGTCCACCTCGGAACGCCTCACCTACGTGGCGGACCTGCTGCGTAACAACGCCGAGTCGCTCGCCGAAGAGTGGGAGTCGGAGACCTCGGTGGCGGCCCAGCGGGCGCTGCAGCGGATCGCGGCCACGGCCACGCACCTGGCCGATACCGCCGCGCGGATGTCCACTTTCGCCAACCGGTCGGCGGAGGTGCTGCAGGAAGCGGTGTCCAGCTTCCCGCCCGAGGGTGACACCCGGAGCTTCGGCGAGAAGTTCCTCGACACCATCAACCCGTTCGGCGACCCGAACAAGGAGGCGAAGGCCAACCAGGTCCGCGACGCGCTGGCCCGGCTGAACGAGGCCTACCGGGACGTCAACTACACCTCCCTGCCCGGGGAGGTCGCGGCCGACCTGCCGATCCTGCC
>DATGPS010000064.1:0-21265 GCA_035304685.1 Natronosporangium sp.
GACTCGAACCGGCGACACAACGATTATGAGCCGTTTGCTCTACCACCTGAGCTACACCGCCTTGCGAGCCCCCTTACGGAATCGAACCGTAGACCTTCTCCTTACCATGGAGACGCTCTGCCGACTGAGCTAAGGGGGCACACGTCGCCTACCGGAGCCGGTAGCTCCGACCACGGCGTGCCTCGACTAGCGTACACGCTTGCGCCGGCTCGGTGTAGCCAGACCCACCCCGTGTCGGGCAGGTCCCGGGGCGGACGCCGGGCCGGGGGTTGCGAGGCGGGCCGGTACCGGCGATGCGGGCGGGTCCGCCGCGCTCAGCTCACCACGCGCAGCCGGCGCACCTGGCCGGTAGGGGACGGCTCGGCGTCGGTCTGCGCCGCCATCCAGGCCTCCAACCGCTCGTACGGCAGCGGGCGGCTGAACAGGAAGCCCTGGCCGATGTCGCAGCCCATGTCGGCGAGCAGCCCCAGCGTCAGCTCGCTCTCCACGCCCTCGGCCACGGCCACCAGGCCGAAGTGCCGCGACAGGTCCACCACCGTCCGCACGATCGCCAGATCACCCGCGTCGGTCGCCATACCCTGGATGAACGATTTGTCGATCTTGAGCTCCTGCACGGGTAGTTGCCGCAGGAAGGACAGGGATGAGTAGCCCGTGCCGACGTCGTCCACCGCTAGGCGTACCCCGAGCTCCGAGAGGCGACGCAGGATGGGCAGCGGGCGGTCGGGCTCGCCCATCGCCCCGGCCTCGGTGACCTCCAGGGTGAGCAGCTCCGGCGCGACCTGGTACTCCTGGAGCAGGTCCGCCACCCGGTCGGGAAAACCAGGGTCGACCAGGGTTCGCGCAGCGAGATTCACCGCGACCGGCAACGGGTGGCCGGATCGGGCCCACTGCTGGGCCCGCCGCAGCGCCACCCGCAGCACCGACTCGGTGAGCCGGGCCAGCAGACCGGTGTGCTCGGCCACGGCCACGAAGTCCGCCGGCGCGACCGAGCCGTGCGCCGGATGCTCCCACCGCGCCAGGCACTCCACCCCGACCAGCCGGCGGTCGGCGATCGCCACCTTGGGCTGGAAGTAGACCTCCACCTCGTCCCGCTCGAGTGCCTGCCGGAGGTCGGCGGCGAGGCCGAGCCGGCGCGCTGAGCGGGACTCCAAGGCGTCGTTGAAGAGCTGCACGCCGCTGGCGAGGGCCTTGGCCGACTGGCTCGCCACGTCCGCGCGTTGCAGCAGGATCGCCGGGTCAGCGCCGTGCTGCGGGTGGACCGCGACCCCGACCGCCACGTCGGTGTCCAGCACGACCTGGCCCACGGTGCACCCCCCGCCCACCTGGTCCCGCAGGGTGGCGGCGAGCGCCATGGCGCCGGTGGTGTCCGGCAGGCGCAGGGTGACCGCGAACGAATCCCCGCCGACCCGGCCCACCAGCGCGGCCGGCGGCGCCACCTCCCGCAGCCGGCCGGCGACCTCCCGCAGCAACTGGTCCCCGGCGGCGCGGCCGAGCGACTCGTTCACCTGCCGCAAGCCGCTGACGTCCAGGATCAGCACCGCGACCACCTCGCCGGGAGCCCACACCGCCACCGCGTCGGCCAGCGCGTCGCTCACCCGCCGGCGGTTGGGCAGGCCGGTCATGGAGTCGTGGTACGCGTCGAAGCGCAGCCGCTCCACCAGGCGGGAGTTCTCCACCGCCACCGCGGCGTGGCCGGCCACGGTGGCCAGCAGTCGCACATCGTCGGGCCCGAAGTAGCCCGTGTCACCGATCCGGTTCGCCACCTCCAGGCAGCCGATCAAGGCGGACCCCGCCCGCAACGGCACCACGATCGCGTCCTTGTTGCCGTCCCGGGCGAGCAGCCTACGCAGGTGGGGATCGCCGAACCGGGGACCGACCGCGATCGTCTCGCCGGTCTCGAAGGCGCGTTTTCGCAGCTCCGGCGGGGTGGCTGCGAGGTCAAGCAGGGCGGGGTAGTCGACGTTGGCGGAGAGGAGCACCTCCGGGTGCCGAGGGCTGGCGGGCAACCACAGCGTGGCGTACTCCGCCTGGAGCACTTCCCGCACCCGGCCGAGAAACACGTCCGCCAGGGTCCCGTCATGGGGCGCGTGGGCGATGGCCCGGGTCAGCTCGTACATCTCGGCCAGCGCTTGGTTGTGCCGCATGGACTGGGCGTACGCCCGGTAGGCGCCGACCGAGATGACCGCCATCGCGAGCAGCGGCAGCACCGCCCACGGACCCTGCCGCAGCACCAGCAGCACGATCAACCCGATCGTGGTGTTCGCGGTCGCCATCACCAGGCCGGGGACCACCGCCCGCGCCAGCTCGCCGCCGGACATCCGGCCCTGCACCAGGGTGAGGACGCCGACCACCGCCAGATGCGTCGCGAGGGAGCCGGCGGTCACCGCGACCGCGAGCAGCAGCCAGGTCCGGGGCGAGCCGCTGTCCAGCGGCGCCCCGGCCCGGACGATCAAGCTGGCCAGTGCCGCCGCGGCGGCGAGCGACGCGACGTTGAAGGAGACCTTCACCCAGCTCTGGCGCTGGTAGAGCCGGGCGAGCAGGGCGGCGAGCGACCGGGAGACCACCAGTGTCACCGGTGATAGGAAGAACAGGGCGAGCAGCAGCGGGACCTCGCCGACGGAGACCCCGAACCGGTGCCGCCGCACCTCCACGTGAATGGTGGTCAGGTCGACCAGGATGAAGGCGGCGAGGAACACCACGCCCAGCAGCCATTGCCAGCCGGGGACCTGCCAGCCGATCTGCGCCAGCAGGGTGAACACGACCGTGACCACCGCGAGCGGGACGGTCAGCCACCACGCCCGGCGGGCCGGAGCCGGCTCAGCGGAGCGGAGCCTGGACAACCGCCCTCCCTACCGAACCCCCGTTGGCTCGCGGCGACGCGGCGCTTTCGCCGCCGCCCCACCACGGGCAGGTTGACGTGCCTTCGTCGTGTGTCAGTCCCAGACGGCCTCGTTGGGGGTGGCGAACCCCGGGGAGCTGGTGCCGACCTTCGGCCCGTTCAAGGACGCGCCCTCGTCGGCCGCGACGGCGGACGTCGCGCCCAGGCCCAGGGCGACACCCACGCCGAGGGCAGTAATCATCGCGAGCCGCCCGACCCAGCGACCAAGCCTGCGTGCGCGCATGACCGCTCCTTTCCGCGACACGACGGCGCTCACTTAGCGTTACCACAGATCGTGCCATGGCACTGGACAACGTGGAAGCAGCCGCGACCGCACTCATCCAAACGTTTCGCTTCCTACCCACCGGTCGACTCCGGGTGACCGAACGTTCAATTCACGTACCGCCGTTCGGTCAATACCTGGCGTGAACCGGGCCCCGGTTGCGGGCCGGGGTGTTCGCGTCCGGCCACCGACGGGCGCGCCCCCGCGGAAGGGGCGAGGATCCGGCCCCGTCGGGCGCAGCCGGTGGGGCCGGTCACGGCCAGCTCTCCGGGCCTCCGCTACCCGGTACAGCGCGGTGTGCGCGTCGACACTCCGCGGGCGGCCGTGACCGACCACTACCGGCAGGCAGTACCACCGCCGTATCCACCAGCAGGTCTGGTCAGGTCGAGCCACTACCCGCAACACCGCTCGCGTGAAGTACCGACAGGCTCGCGCCGACCACCCGCAAGCCGGCGGCTAGCGCGTCTGTCAGCGTGGCCATGGCTCTCCGAAACCGGAATCACCGCTCGGCGGACGTACCCACCTTGCCTGGGAGCGCTTCCGTTTCACTGCCTTTTCGCTGTCACCGGCCCGTACTGCCCGGAAGCCGGGTCAGCCGAGGCTGGATGCCGCCCGTTGTCACCGGGCCACCCGCCCCAGCAGCGGACAGGGAGTCGATCTGGTCACCTTCACGTGCCAGAACGCCGGGCGGTGACGCACCATGGACACGTGGTGACCGGCCAGTACAGATAACCGAGGAGCACACAAAACGGGGAGCACAGGGTGATCGGAGAGAAGGAACGATTGGTCGCGAGCCTGGTCCAGGAGACCCGGACCATGGCCTGGCAGATGGCGCGCTACTACGACGCCGTCGCCGACCAGCTCGGCCTGCACATCACCGACCTGACCTGCCTGCGGACGCTCCGCGACCGGGGCCGCGCCACCGCCGGCGAGCTCGCCACCGAGCTGGGGCTGAGCACCGGCGCGGTGACCCGGATGATCGACCGGCTGCACCGCGGCGGCTTCGTCCGCCGGGTGCGCCATCCGCATGACGGGCGCCGGGTGATCGTGGAGCTGGTGCCGGGCGCCGAGGGGTCCGTGGTCGGACTCTTCGCCGGCCAGGCGGCCCACATCACCGAGGAGGCCGCCGACCTGAACGAGAACGAGCTCCGGCTGCTGCTGGACTACGTCCGGGAACGCACCGAAGTCTCCCGGGACGAAGCCGACCGGCTGCGCCGGGAGGGCAAGCCGCACGCCACCCGGGGCCCCCGCCCGCACGCGCTGCACCGGATGCCCGCGCCGCGGCAACCGACGGCCTGACCCTCCGCCGCTTGCGTACGTGCTAATTTGACCGGCATGCCTGACGATGGCGTGCCCGCCAGTACGCCATGCTGATCGCCGTCGGTCTGGGGCTGATCCTGGCACTGACGGCAGCCACCGGCTACTTTGTCGCCCAGGAGTTCGCCTATGTCGCGGCGGACCGGTCCCGGCTGCACCACGAGGCGGCCGAGGGCGACCAGGCCGCCGCCCGGGCGCTGCGGGTGGCCGAGCGCCTGTCGTTCACGCTCTCCGGCTCCCAGCTCGGGATCACCGTCACCGTCCTGTTGATCGGATACCTCGCCGAGCCGTACCTCGGCCAGGGCCTCGCCGCCCTGCTCGGCGACGCCGGCCTCCCGCCGGGGGCGAGCCTGTCCGTGGCCCTGGCCCTGGCGCTGCTGATCTCCACCGCGGCCCAGATGATCCTCGGCGAACTCGCCCCCAAGAATCTGGCCATCGCCCGGGCCGAGGCGGTCGCCAAGCGCCTGAGCCGCTCCACGCTGATCTACCGCGCCCTCACCGCCCCGTTGATCGCGCTCTTCGACGGGGCGGCCAACCGGCTGCTGCGGCTGATCGGCATCGACCCGGTGCAGGAGCTGCCCGAGGGCGCCACCGTCCAGGACCTGGAACAGATCGTCGCCGAGGCCCAGGCCGCCGGGCGCCTGGACCCGGAGACCTCCCGGCTGCTCGAACGCGGCCTCGACTTCCGCGAACACACCGCGGCCGAGGCGATGACCCCCCGGGTCTCGGTGACCACGGTCGCGGTGGACGAGCCGCTGACCGCGGTGGTGGAGAAGCTGGAGAGCACCGGCCACTCCCGCTTTCCCGTGCTCGGGCCGGGTGGGGTGGACGACATCGTCGGCGTGATCGGCGTATTCGACGTGCTGGCAGTGCCGCCACCGCAGCGGGCCACCACCACCGCCGGTGCGGTGGCCGTACCCCCGCTCCTGCTACCGGCGGCGCTGCCCCTGCCGGCGGTACTCGACCGGCTGCGCCGCAGCCACCGGCAGCTGGCGTGCGTGGTGGACGAGTACGGCGGCCTGGCGGGCATCATCACCCTGGAGGACGTCGCCGAGGAGCTGGTCGGTCCGATCAGCGACGAGGTCGACCCGGCCGAACCGGTACCGGCCCGCCAGCTCGACGGCTCCTGGCTGGTGCCGGCCTGGCTCCGCATCGACGAGGTGGCGGACGCCACCGGCGTGGAGCTACCCGAGTCGGAGCACTACGACACCCTCTCCGGGCTGGTGCTGCGAGCCCTGGGCCGGATGGCGCAGGTCGGCGACGAAGTTGAGGTCGACGGCGCGATCCTGCGGGTGGTCGCCGTACACCGGCAGGTACCGCGGACGGTACGGATGATGGTCACCGCGCCGCCGGCGGAGACGAGCGCATGAGTACCGCCTGGGCGCTGCTGCTCTCCGTGCTGCTGCTCGCCGGCAACGCGTTCTTCGTCGCGGCCGAGTTCGCACTGGTGGCGAGCAAGCCCTACCGCCTGGAGCAGGCCGTGGCGGCGGGCAGCCGGGCCGCCGGCGCGGCCCTGGCGGGTACCCGGGAGCTGTCGTTGATGCTGGCCGGGGCGCAACTGGGCATCACGGTCTGCACCCTGGGGCTCGGCGCGTTGGCGGAGCCGGCGATCGAGCGGCTGATCGGACCGCCGATGGCGGACCTGGGCGTACCCGCCGGCGCCAGCGTCGCGATCGCGTTCGTCGTCGCCCTGGTCGTGGTGGCGTTCCTGCATGTGGTGGTGGGAGAGATGGCGCCCAAGTCGTGGGCGATCACCCACCCGGAGGGCACGGCGCTGCTGCTCGCCCTGCCGTTTCGCGGGTTCGCCCGACTGGTACGCCCGATGCTGGCAGCCATGCAGTGGTCGGCGAACCTGGTGCTGCGGCTGGCCGGGGTGGAACCGCAGGCCGCGCTCGCCGCGGCGCACGGCCCAGCCGAGCTCCGGATGCTGCTGGAGCGCTCGCGCCAGGAAGGGCTGCTCGACGCCGAGCAGCACCAGTTGCTGAGCCGGATGCTGCCGCTGGCGCGTACCAGCCTGGCGCAGGTGATGACCCCGATCGAGCGGCTCGCGGTGGTTGCCGCCGGGGAGTCCGCGGCCACGGTGGAGTCCATCTGCCGGACCGCGGGCCGCTCCCGGCTCGGGGTGGTGGACGGCGGTGGTCGGGTGCTGGGACTGGTCCACATCCGGGACGTGGTGCGGGCGACCACGCGCGACCAGCGGGACGCCACGGCCGCCACCCTGATGACGCCGGCCACCACCCTGGACGCCGCGCTGAGTGTGGCCGCGGCCGCCACCCGGATGCGCGCGGCCCGGGTGCAGCTCGCGCTGGTCGCGGTGGACGGCCAGGTACGCGGGTTCGTCGCCTTGGAAGACCTGCTGGAACTGATGATCGGCGAGTTCTACGACGAGACCGACCGCGAGCGCCCATGAACCCGGCTGCGGCCGTGGCCCTGCTTTTCCGCAGGGCGCCCCTGATGGGGCTTGAGCACTAACCGGGGCGCCCTGCTGAAGAAGACCCACTCAACCGGGGCGCCCTGCTAAGCATCCCCGCTCAGCAGGGGCGCCCTGCTAAGCGTCTCCGCTCAACCGGGGCGCCCTGTCGGCACCGCCATCCTCAGCAGGGCGCCCCTGATAGGGCTTGAGCACTAACCGGGGCGCCCTGCTAAAGAAAACCCACCCCACCGGGGCGCCCTGCTGAAAGCGAAGGGCGGGCAGAGCACCCGGAGTTCACAGATCCGCGTCGTGTCCCATGAGCTGGCGCGCGGCCTCGGAGAGCGAACCCGACAACGACGGATAGATGGTGGTGGTCTGGGCCAGCTGGTCTACCGTGAGGTGGTTGGTCACGGCCAGCGAGATCGGCAGGATCAGCTCGCTCGCCTTCGGGGCCACCACCACCCCGCCCACCACGATGCCGGAGGGTGCCCGGCAGAACAGTTTGACGAAACCGTCCTCGATCCCCGCCATCTTGGCGCGCGCATTACCCGCCAGCGGCAGCATGAGCTGCCGGGCCGGGACCCGGCCGGAGTCGACGTCCGCCTGCGAGACACCCACCGTGGCCAACTCCGGATCGGTGAACACGTTCGCCGCGATGGTGCTGCGTCGCAGCGGCGTCACCGCTTCTCCCAGCGCGTGCCACATGGCGATCCGGCCCTGCATCGCCGCGACGCTCGCCAGTTGCAGCAGCCCGGTGCAGTCGCCCGCGGCGTAGATGCCGGGGACGCTGGTACGCGAGACCCGGTCCACGCTGACGTAGCCGCCCGGCCGTACGTCGACCCCGTACTCGGCCAGCCCGACGGACTGGGTGTTCGGCACCGAGCCCACCGCCATCAGGGCGTGGCTGCCGGTCACCCGCCGCCCGTCGGTCAACTCGACCACCACGCCCGTGCCCTGCCGGCGTACCGCGGCGGCGCGGGAGCGGTTCAAGATCGTCATGCCGCGGGAGCGGAACACCCGCTCGATCGCGAACGCCGCGTCCGCGTCCTCGTGCGGCATCACCCGCTCCCGGCTGGAGACCAGCGTCACCGGCACCCCCATCGCCAGGTACGCGGAGGCGAACTCCGCCCCGGTGACCCCGGAGCCGACCACGATCAGGTGCTCGGGGAGCGTGTCCAGGTCGTACACCTGGCGCCAGGTGAGGATGCGCTCCCCGTCCGGGACCGCGTCCGGCAACACCCGCGGGGTGCCGCCGGTGGCCACCAGCACGATGTCGGCGTCGATCCGCTCGGTGCGCCGGGAGCGGGCCGATCCGCCCGACCGGGTCACCAATACCGGATGGCGGTGACTGGCGGTAGCGGTACCGAGACGCGCGTGCCCGGCCACCACCTCCACCCCGGCCTTCACCAGCTTGGCGTGGATGTCCTGCGACTGCGCCGCGGCCAGTTGCCGCACCCGGTTGTGCACCGCCGCAGCGTCCACGCTGATCGCCGCAAGGCCTCCGGTGTGAATCCCGAACCGCTCGGTGCCCCGGTACGCGGTCACCACGTCTGAGCTGGCGATGAAGGTCTTCGACGGTACACAGTCGTGCAGTACGCAGGCGCCGCCGGCGCCCTCCGCCTCGATGATCGTCACTTCCGCGTCCAGCTGCGCGGCGACCAGAGCTGCTTCGTAACCCGCCGGTCCGCCGCCGATGATCGCGATCCGGCTCATGACACGCGCCTCCCGTCCGCTCCTGCGGCGCCCGCGCGGGCTATCGTCGTCGCCGTGCGTCACTACGCAGCGTATGGCTCGAACCTCGACCCCGCGCGGATGCAAGCCTACTGCCCGCTCTCGCCGATGGTAGGCACCGGCTGGCTGGAGGGGTGGCGGCTCACCTTCGGCGGGGAGGGCCAGATCGGCAAGGACGGGGCGGTCGCCACGATCGTCGAGTCCGCCGGTGACCGGGTCTTCGTGGCGCTCTACGACGTGCACCCGTGGGACGCCGCGCAGCTCGACGAGACCGAGGGCGCGCTCGCCGGCGCCTACCGCCGGCTGACGGTCCGCGTCGCCACACTGGACGGCACCGTCGCGGCCTGGGTCTATGTGCTGAACGCGTACGAGGGAGGGTTGCCGACCGCGTGGTACCTCGCGGAGATCGCCAGCGCGGCCGAGGCCGCGGGGGCACCCGCCGACTACGTGGCGGAGCTGCGGTCCCGTCCGACGCGTACCTCCTCACCCTGACGGCGCCCGCCTGACCGGGCTCCCCACCCCGCGGCCCGGACCCGCTCCGGGCGGCCACGCCCGCGACCCGCCCCGGCCGCTCAGGGCAGCTCGGAGCCGGGCGGAAGATGCTGGTAGTCGCAGCCGGCGAGATTGGCGAGGTTGCGGCCGAAGATCTGGGCACCGACCGGCGAGAGCAGATGGTCGTGGATGGCGTACGCGCGGCGGGGAGCGACCGCCCGGGCAAACTCCACCGCCTCCGCGAGCTTCAGCCACGGGGCGCTGATCGGCAGCAGGAGCGTCTCCACGCGGACGCCGGCCGGCGGCTCCACCGAGTCGCCAGGGTGGTAGATCGCGCCCTCCACCAGGAAGCCAAGGTTCGCTATCTGGGGAACGTCGGGGTGGATCACCGCGTGCCACTCCCCGAACGCCCGGACCTGGAAGCCGGCGACGGTGATCTCCTCCCCGGAGTGGATCGGGTGCACCGCGTCGCCCAACGCCGACAGCTTCGGCAGCACCGAGGGGTGAGTGTGGACGGTGAAGTCCTGTCCGCCGGCGCGGGCCGCGGTGAGCTTCTCCACGTCGAGGTGGTCGGCGTGCTCGTGGGTGATCAGCACCGCGTCCGCGCCCGCCAGGGCCTCCGGTTCGGTGAACGTACCCGGATCGATCACCAGTACCCCGCCGTCGCGTTCCAGGCGTACGCAGGCGTGAGTGTACTTCGTCATCCGCATCGTGGCCTCCTGACCTCCGGCTTCAGCGAGGGCTCCCCGGCTGGACGTCTAACGCCAGTAGGGCGCCCCTGCTACAGCAACTGGCGCCAACAGGGCGCCCCTGCTGATGTTCTACCCCCGGCAGGGTTCCCCGGTTGAACCCGGGCTACCGCCGGGCCGCCGCTCAACACGCCTGGCGCAGGGGTAGGGCGCCCGCCTGCGCCGTGTAACGTGACGAATGTGCTGAACATCCTGAAAGCTGCTGAGCTGGAGCGGCTGGACGTCCAGCTGGATCAGTGGCTCACCGCCGAGTCCCGGTCCCTGATCGCGCTGCGGCGGCATCTGCACGCCCACCCGGAGCTGTCCGGCGCTGAGTTCGCGACCACCCGCTTCCTCGCCGACCGGCTGACCGCCGCCGGCCACCAGCCGGTGCTGCTGCCCAAGGGCAACGGCCTGATCTGCGACGTCGGCCCCGCGGACGCGCCGCGTACCGTCGCCCTGCGGGCGGACATCGACGCCCTGCCGGTGCAGGACCTCAAGGACGTACCGTACCGCTCCACAGTCGACGGCGTGTGCCACGCCTGCGGCCACGATGTGCACACCACCGTGGTGGCCGGCGTCGGGCTGTTCCTCGCCACCCTGGGTGACGCGTTGCCGGGCCGGGTCCGGCTGCTGTTCCAGCCCGCCGAGGAGATCCTGCCGTGCGGCTCACTGGAGGTGATCGAGGCGGGCGGCTTGACCGGGGTGTCGGAGATCTACGCGCTCCACTGCGACCCCAAGCTGCCGGCCGGCCGGGTGGGCCTGCGTAGCGGCCCGCTGACCGCCGCCGCGGACAACCTCACCGTCACCCTGCGCGGCCCGGGCGGCCATCCGGCCCGGCCACACCAGAGCGTGGATCTGATGGACGCGCTCGGCCGGGTGGTGACCGAGCTGCCGGCCGTCCTCAGCCGGCGCACCGACACCCGCGGCGGCCTGCTGGTCGTCTTCGGGGAACTCCAGGCAGGTGGGGACCCGGGCACGATCCCTACCGAAGGCCGGGTCGCCGGGACCGTCCGGGTGCTGGACCGGGCCACCTGGGCGCAGGCGGCCGGCCTGGTGACCAGTGTGGTGGAGGAGCTGGTCGCGCCCACGGGAGCGGTCGCCGACGTGGAGTACCAGCGCGGGCGCCCGCCGGTGGTCAACGACGCCGGAGCGGTGCGCACCCTCACCGGAGCCACCATCGCGGCGTTGGGCCCGGACGCCGCGGCCGAGGTGCCGCAGAGCATGGGGGGCGAGGACTTCTCCTGGTACCTCGAGCAGGTGCCGGGGGCGATGGCCAGGCTGGGTACGGCCATCGACGGGCACGATCTCGACCTGCACCAGGGCAGCTTCGATGTGGACGAACGCGCCATCGGCGTGGGGGTGAAACTACTGGTGCACACGGTGATCCGCGCGCTGCTCGGCTCCGACCGCGCCTGACCCGAGGCGGGGTCACCGCCGACGCCAGGTGCCGGACGAGCGGCCTGTCGCTCTGGCGGCGGGCTCAGCTACGCGCGGGCGCGCGCCCGTCGTCGGCGAACCAGGCGAGCACCGTGTGCAGCAGCACCCGTACCCCGGCCTCGATCGCGCGCTCGTCCACGTCGAAGTCTCCGCGGTGGAGGTCTCCGGTGACGCCCGGCCCGGCGGTGCCGAGCCGGACCAGCGCCCCGGGCACGTGCTCCAGGTAGTAGGCGAAGCCGTTGCCGGCGAGGCTCACCCGGTCGTCCACCACCTGGTCGGGGCCGAGCGCGGCCCGCGCCGCGGCCGCGATCGCCTGCGCGGCCGCGAGGTCGTTCACCACCGGTGGGACGCCGCGCAGGTACCGGACCTCCGCCCGGGCTCCGGTCGCCGAGGCCACCTCCTGGATCAGGCTGGTGATCAGCTTCGGGGCCTCCTGCCAGGCCTCCCGGTCAAGGATGTGCACGTTCCCGGAGAGGTCACCCTCGACCGGGATCGCGTTGTAGGCGTCGCCGGCCCGCGCGGTGCCCCATACCAGGCTGATCCCGGCTCGCGGGTCGGTGCGCCGGTACAGCAGGGAGGGCACGTTCACGATCACGCGACCGAGGGCGTGCACCAGGTCCACGCTCAGGTGGGGCCGGGCGGTGTGCCCGCCGGGTCCGGTGAGGGTGACCTCGACCCGGTCGGCGGCGGCGGCCGCCTGCCCGGGGCGTACCCCCGCGACCCCCGCCGGCAGGTGCGGGGCGCAGTGCAGGCCGAACGCGGCCGCCACATCCTTCAGGCCACCGGCTGAGATGATCTCCGGAGCGCCGGAGGCGGGGCTCTCCTCCGCCGGCTGGAACAGCAGCCGGACCCGCCCGGGCAGCGCGTCGCGGTGGGCGAGCTGGGCGAGCGCGCGCCCCACCCCGATCAGCACGCTGGTGTGTACGTCGTGGCCGCAGGCATGGGACAACCCCGGCGCGGTGGAGCGGTACGCCACCTCTTTGCGGTCGGCCACCGGCAGCGCGTCAAGGTCTGCGCGCAGCGCGATCACCCGGTCGCCCTCGCCGACGTCGCAGAGCACGCCGTTGCCCCGGGGGAGCAGGCGGGGTCGTAGCCCGGCGGCCTCCAGCTCGCGGGCGACCAGTGTGGCGGTCTCGAACTCCTGGTGTGACGGCTCCGGGTGGGCGTGCAGGTGCCGCCGTAGGGCTACCAGCTCCGGGCCCTGGGCGGCGAGCCAGTCGTCGAGCTGCCCCGGCAGCGGGTCAGCTCCGGGCGGAGTGTGGCGCTGGGCCGGATCGGCCACCGGTGCCGTCGATGTGCTCATCTCGCTCGCTTCTCGATCCCTGAGAGTCTCGACTAGGTATTCGCCAGCCCAACCCCGCCAAAGCGGGGCCTCGGACAGCCTAGACCGGGCACCGCGACGCCGCGCAACCCCGACGGGTAGTGCCTGCCGCGCGTAGCGTCATATAACCCCAGGTAGCAGGGGTCTGACCCTGCTCATCGCCCGGCCGGCGACCTCACTCAACGTGGCGGGCACCGCCACACTCTCCTACAACGGTCCCTCCGCGACCGGGTCACGCCGCCCGACCGGACATACCGACTATACCCCGCAAGAGCCCTCAAAACCCTGCGATCACGAGAACCGCTCCGCCGGCTGGTAGGTACCCCAGACCTCGCGCAGGGCGTCGCAGACCTCCCCGACCGTGGCCCGCGCCCGCAGCGCCTCCCGCATCGGCCAGAGCACGTTGTCGGTGCCGGCGGCGGCTCGCCGCAGCTCCGCCAGTGCCGCCGCCACCGCGGCCGCGTCCCGCGAGCTCCGCAGCTTCGCCAGCGAAGCCGCCTGCGCGGCCTCGATCGCCGGGTCCACCCGCAGCGGCTCGTACGGCTCGTCCCCGTCGTCGGTGAACCGGTTGACGCCCACCACCACCCGCTGACCAGAGTCGATCTCCCGTGCGATCCGGTACGCCGACCCCTCGATCTCCCGCTTCTGGAAGCCGGCCTCGATCGCGTCCACCGCGGACCCGAACTCGGCCACCCGCTCCATCAGCGCCAGCGTCGCCGACTCCACCTGGTCGGTCAGGGCCTCCACCGCGTACGAACCGGCGAACGGGTCCACCGTGGCGCACAGGTCGGTCTCGTACGCCAGCACCTGCTGGGTACGCAGAGCCAGCCGGGCGGCCTTCTCATTCGGCAGCGCGATCGCCTCGTCGTACGCGTTGGTGTGCAGCGACTGGGTGCCGCCCAGCACCGCGGCGAGCGCCTGCACCGCCACCCGGACCAGGTTCACCTCGGGCTGCTGCGCGGTGAGCTGCACGCCCGCGGTCTGGGTGTGGAAGCGCAGCATCCACGACTTCGGATTACGCGCGCCGAACTCCTCCCGCATCAACCGGGCCCAGATCCGCCGGGCCGCCCGGAACTTGGCCACCTCCTCCAACAGGGCGGTACGCGCCACGAAGAAGAACGACAGCCGGGGCGCGAAGTCGTCCACCGCCAGACCGGCCGCGATCGCCGTCCGCACGTACTCCACACCGTTGGCGAGCGTGAAGGCCAGCTCCTGCACCGGGCTGGCCCCGGCCTCGGCCATGTGATAGCCGGAGATCGAGATCGTGTTCCACCGGGGCAGCTCGCGCCGACAGTATGCGAACGTGTCCGCGACCAGTCGCAGCGACGGCTTGGGCGGGAAGATGTAGGTGCCGCGCGCGATGTACTCCTTGAGGATGTCGTTCTGGATGGTGCCGGTCAACGCGGACCCGGGCACGCCCTGCTCCTCGGCGACGAGCTGGTAGAGCAGCAGCAGCACGCTCGCCGGCGCGTTGATCGTCATGGAGGTGGAGACCTGGTCCAGCGGGATACCGGCGAACAGGGTGCGCATGTCCTCGATGGAGTCGATCGCCACCCCGACCTTGCCCACCTCGCCGTGGGCCAGCGGCGCGTCCGAGTCGTACCCCATCTGGGTCGGCAGGTCGAACGCGACCGACAGGCCGGTGGTGCCGGCCCGGATCAGCTGGTGGTAGCGGGCGTTGGACTCCGCCGCGGTGCCGAACCCCGCGTACTGGCGCATGGTCCACGGTCGAGTCGTGTACATCGTGGGGTAGACCCCGCGGGTGAACGGGTACTCCCCGGGCTCCCCCAACTTCGCCAGCGCGTCCGCCGGCAGGTCCTCCGGGCCGTAACGGGGCTGGATCTCGAATCCGGACTCCGCGCGCCGGCCCGGCGGTGACGTCGCCGAGCCTCGCCGCGCCCCGGGCCCCCCAATCGCCGCCATACCCGCTAGGTTAGTGGGCGACCTTCCCCTCGGCCTTCCCGGCGGCGGTGAGCGTGACTGACCCCTTGACCTCCCAACCCTCACAGGTCTCGCGTGGCTATCCGCAGACATCGATCGAGCGTGCCGGCCCCGGCACCGTGGTGGGCGGTCGCTACACGTTGCGCGCCGCCATCGGGCACGGCGGGATGGGCACGGTGTGGCGGGCCACCGATACCCAGTTGAACCGGCTGGTGGCGGTCAAGGAGGTGGTCACCCCGCCCGGGATCGCCCCGGAGGACCGGGACGCGATGTACGAGCGGATGCTGCGCGAGGCGCGCGCCGCGGCGGTGCTGTCCCACCCCGGTGTGGTCCAGGTCTACGACGTGGTCACCGACGGCGACCGGCCGTGGATCGTGATGGAGCTGCTGGACGCCCGCAGCCTCTCCGACATGGTGCTGGAGGACGGCCCGCTCGCGCCCCGAGCGGTGGCCAAGATCGGGATGACGCTGCTGGGTGCCCTGGAGGTGGCGCACGCCGCCGGCGTCCTGCACCGCGACGTGAAGCCGGCCAACGTGCTGGTCTGCACCGACGGCCGGTGCGTGCTGACCGACTTCGGCGTCGCCCGGATGCCCACCGACCAGCAGCTCACCACGCCGGGCATGGTGCTGGGCTCGCCGCACTTCATCTCCCCCGAGCGCGCCATGGGCGCCTCGTTCGGCCCGCCCAGCGACCTGTTCTCGCTCGGCGTGACGCTGTACTGCGCCGTGGAGGGGCAACCGCCGTTCGACAAGGGCGACCCGATCGCCACCATGCACTCGGTGGTGGAGGACGAGCCGCGGCCACCGCAGCGGGCCGGGGTGCTGACCGAGGTGCTCTACGGGCTACTAGAGAAGAACCCGGACCGCCGCTGGGACGCGCCGCGCGCCCGCGCCGCGCTGCGGGAACTCCTCGCGGGGCCGCTGGCCAGCCGCACCCCGCAGTTCCCCACCGATCCGTACTCGGTGGTGCCGGCGCAGCCACCGGCGTGGAGCCCGGCCAGCCCCGCGGGCGGCAGCAAGGTCGGCGGGCGGGCGCTGCTCGCCCCGGGCGAGTCCCCGGCCGACCGCGCCGACGCCCGCCGCGCGCCCGCGGACACCCACCGGCCCCCGCACCACTCCGCGTACGAGGCCACCGGTGCCTACCAGCAGACCGGCGCGTACCACGACGCGTACCAGCAGGCCAGCGACCCCTACCAGCGGACGCCGGACCCGTACCGGGGCGCCCCCGACCCGTATCGGGGCGGCTTCGACGACGCCGGCACCGCCGCCCTGCCACCGGTGGCCGTCGGCCAGACGCCTGGCCCTGGCCGCCGCCCGGCCGGCGCCGGCCAGCAACTCTCGGAGATGGCACAACGGGCCGGGGCCAAGCTGCGGGACGCGGGCGGCCGGCTGCGCGAGGCGGCGCGCCGCGACCCCCGGCGGGCGACCATGTTCGCCGCCGGCGGTGGCGTGGCGCTGGTGCTGCTGGTGGTGGTGGCCTGGCTCGTGAGCGGTCGAGGCGGCGACCCGGTGGAGCCGCCCAGCGCCGGTGACGCCCCGGACCCGACCGTGGCCGCGCCGGCGGACCAGCCCCTGCTGCCGGTCCAGCAGGTCAGCTACCGCGAGATCCAGGTGAACGTGCCCGAAGGCTGGGAGGAGGCCGACAGCACCAGCATCCGGGTGGACTACGTCGACCCGCAGGATTCGATCGCGCGGATCCGGCTGCTGGTGGAGGACTCGGGCCGGCCGGCGCACGAGTTCGTCACCGACATCGCCGAGCCGACCATCGCGGGCAACTGTGCCGGCCCCTACCAGCGGGTGGACCTCACCGACATCGAGCTGGACGGCCACCCGGCCACGCTGCTGGAGTACACCTGCGGCGAAGGGCAGGACGCTTACCGCACCCGGTGGGTCACCACCGTCCGCGACGGCAAGGCGTACTCGTTCTTCGTCCGCTTACCCGCGGACCGGGTCGACGACCAGACCGTGATCTTCGACGAGATGGTCCGCTCGTTCCACCTCGCCGAGGGCTGACTCCTCCGAGGCTGACCCTCCGGGGATGTGCGCCGCGCCCTCGTAGGGTAGTGGCATGGACGCCGCTGGAGCGACCCCGCCGGTCGTCGAGGACCTCCCGGAGCTGGTCGCCGCGTGGCTAGCCGAGGACCCGGACCCGGCCTCGCGCGCGGAGCTGCGGCGGTTGCTGGACCGGTGGCCGGGCTCAGCCGCGGAGCTGGCCGACCGGTTCGCCGGACCGCTGGCCTTCGGCACCGCCGGCCTGCGCGGCCCGCTGCGGGCCGGACCCAACGGGATGAACCTGGCGACGGTACGCGCCGCCGCCGCCGGACTGGTGAACTGGTTGGACGCCCAGGGAGCTACCGGTCCACTAGTGATCGGGTACGACGCCCGGCACGGCTCCGCCCGGTTCGCCGAGGAGACCGCCCGGGTGGCCACCGGGGCCGGCCGGCGCGCGCTGCGGCTACCCGCACCCCTACCCACCCCGGTGCTGGCCCACGCGGTGCGCGCGCTGGGCGCGGTAGCCGGCGTGATGGTGACCGCCAGCCACAATCCTCCGCAGGACAACGGGTACAAGGTGTACCTCGGGGCTGACCTGGGTGGACCGACCGGGGCCGGGGCGCAGATCGCGCCACCGGTGGACACCGAGATCGAGGCGGCGATCCGGGCGGTCGGTCCACTCTCCACGGTGCCGCTCGGCCCGGCCGGGACCGTGCTCGATGACCGGATGGTCGAATCCTATGTCGAGGGTGCGGCGGCGGTGGTGGACCCCTCGGCACCGAAGGACCTCGCGGTCGCGTACACCCCCCTGCACGGGGTCGGGGCCGAGGTGTTCACGCGGGCGATGACCCGCGCCGGATTCCCGCCGCCGGCGATCGTGGCCGACCAGCGTGACCCGGACCCGGACTTCCCCACCGTGGCCTTCCCCAACCCGGAGGAGCCCGGCGCCATGGACCGGGTGCTGGCGCTCGCCGCGGAGCAGGACGCGGACCTGGTGGTCGCGCACGACCCGGACGCCGACCGGTGTGCGGTCGGGGTGCCGGACCGCGCCGGCTGGCGCGTGCTGCACGGCGACGAGCTGGGCGTGCTGCTCGCCGACCACCTGCTGCGGCGGGGACGTACCGGCCGGTACGTCACCACCATCGTCTCCTCCTCGCTGCTGAAGGCGGTCTGCGAAGCTCGCGGGCAGGCGTACGCGGAGACGCTGACCGGGTTCAAGTGGATCGTGCGCGCCGGGGAGGACCTGGCCTACGGGTACGAGGAGGCGCTGGGCTACTGCGTGGCCCCAGATCTGGTGCGTGACAAGGACGGCATCACCGCCGCGCTGCTGGCGTGTGAGCTCGCCGCCATGCTCCGCGCCCAGTCGCAGACCCTCACCGACCGGCTGGACGAACTGGCGGCCGAGTTCGGGGTGTACGCCACCGGTCAGCACTCGCTGCGCGTGGCCACCCCGGCGGTGCTGACCTCGCTGATGTCCCGGTTCCGCGCCGCCGGACCCAGGTCGTTGCTGGACGAGCCGGTGACCTCGGTGGAAGATCGGCAACCGGAGGCGGATGTGGTGACCGTGCGCACGGACCGGGCCCGGGTGGTGGTGCGGCCCTCCGGCACCGAGCCCAAACTCAAGGCGTACCTGGAGGTGGTGGAGCCGGTCGCCGGGCGGGCCGACGTACCGGCGGCTCGGCAGCGGGCCCAGGCGGCGCTCTCCGCCCTACGCTCGGAGATCGCGAAGCTGCTCGTCGCTCCCGAGTAGCCAACGCTGTTCCTTCAGCAGACGCTGTTCCTTCACGGGCGCTTCTCCTTCAGCAGGCGCTTCTCCTTCAGCAGGGCGCCCCGGTTGCTGCTAGAGCCCTGGCAGGGCTCCCCGGTTGGGGATAAGCCGCTCGGTAGGGCGCCCCTACCAATGCACTCATCCCCAGCAGGGCTCCCCTGCTACCGCTAGAGCCCCAGCAGGGCTGCCTTCTTGTCCCAGCAGGGCTCCCCTGTTGTCCCAGCAGGGCTCCCCGGCTGAGCCCAGTAGTTCAGCGGGGCGCCCCGGTTGCTTTAGCAGGGCTCCCCGGTTGAACGTGCAGCTTCAACGGGGCGCCCCGGTTGAGCGCAAACCCTCAGCAGGGCTCCCCGGTAGGTGCGCTCTTCTTCAGCAGGGCGCCCCTGCTAGTGCTAGAGCCCCAGTAGGGCTCCCCTGCTGAAAGCTCGGGGCGGCATCCGGAGCGTCCCGCTCAGCCCTCCACCACGCGCAACCCGATCACGCCGGTGAGCACTAGTAGCAGGCAGGCGATGCGACCCGGAGACGCGCTCTCCCCCAGAAACGTGATGCCGATCGCGGCGACCCCGAGCACGCCCACCCCCACCCAGACCGCGTAGGCCGTGCCGACCGGTAGGTGTCGCATCGCGAGCGCCAACAGCACCATGCTGGCCACCGCGGCTACCACGGTGATCACTGACGGCCACCACCGGGTGAAACCTTCCGCGTGCTTCATCGCGATCGCCCACACGATCTCCAGCAGACCCGCGACGAGCAGTATCAGCCAGGCCATCCGGTCCTCTCAGGTGGTGATCCGCCACGCCGGTCTCCGGCGGACATGCATCTCACATCGACCGAGTCCGACGATAACCGTCGAGGGTCTCCACCCGGCTGGCAGGAGCTGGGCGGGTCTACGGCGGGGGTGGTCCGGCAGGGGGCTGAGGCGGCGGTACCGACCCGCCCAGGGACAGAACCCGCCCGGGGAGCAGCACCGGGCGTCGGCAGCGAGGTTCGATCTCGTCGGTGTGGTGCTGGTCGGCCTGGGCACAGGGCAGGTAGCAAGAAGGTCACCGGTGGCGACGCAGCCACCCGCCAGCGGCCTCATGCCAGCGGCTCACCAGCGACGGCTCAGTACCAGCCGTTGGCCTGTGAGAACTCCCAGGCGGCCTGCGGGCTGCCGTACCGGTCCTTGATGTACCCGAGACCCCAGCGGATCTGCGTGGCCGGGTTGGTCTCCCAGTCGCCGGCGACCGAAGCCATCTTGCTCCCCGGCAGCGCCTGCGGGATGCCGTACGCGCCGGAGGAGGGGTTCTGGGCGAGATGGTTCCAGCCGCTCTCCCGGGTCCACAGCGCGTCCAGGGCGGGCATCTGGTCGAGCCCGAAACCGAACTCGCTCAGCAGCGCGCAGCCGATCTGCCGGTTGCCGGAGTACTCCTCGCAGTCCGCCGGTACCGGTGGCAGCGGCGCGGCCGGCGGCCCTTGCGGCTGGGTCGGGCTGGGGCTGGGTACCGGCGCGCGGGCCCGCGCGGTGACCGGGGCGGCGTGGTCGGGGCTGCGGGCCAGGCCGCGGGAGGGCCGGTCGGCGCGGTCGTGGAACAGCACCTCCAGGCCGTCTCCGCCCGCCTCCTGAGCGACCGGCGCACCATCGCCCTTGAACTGACCAGCGGTGACGCCAAACACGGCGCCGATCGCGATCGCGCTGACCGCGCCGACGGCTACGGTCCGCGCCACCCGCTGTTCGTCCATGCGGTGCCTTGGTATGTGGTCGCGGCGCCGGTGACGCTTGCGGGGGATGCTGCTGCTGTGGCTGGCCACGATGTCGCACCATGCCGTATCCGGGGCCGCCGCGCCAGCCCGCACGCGAAAATGGCCGAGAAAGGTGAAGTACGCCACATCCAAACATGGCTGATACGGTTATACCCGCTATATGCTGATATCAGCAGCTGGACCCCCCTCATCTGGTACCGCCGCTACCGTGGAGACGTGCTCGGATTGCCGCACCCCATCACCGCATGCCTGTTCGATCTGGACGGCGTGCTGACGCCAACCGCCCTGGTACATACCGCCGCCTGGGAGGAGACCTTCAACACCTACCTGCGCCAGCGGGCGGAGCGCACCGGTGAGCCGTTCGTGCCCTTCGACCCCGGGCCGGACTACCACCGGTACGTCGACGGCCGTCCCCGCGCCGACGGCGTGCGCTCCTTCCTCGCCTCGCGCGGGATCACACTGCCCGACGGCGACCCCGACGACCCCGGGGACCTGTCGGACGAGGCCCACACCACGGTGCACGGCATCGGCAACGCGAAGAACCGGATCCTCCTGGAGCGCCTGCGCCGCTACGGCGTACAGCCTTATGAAGGCTCGCTGGCGTACCTGCGCGCGGCCGAGAAGGCGGGGATGCGCCGGGCCGTGGTCTCCGCCAGCGCGAACTGTCGCGAGGTGATCGAGGCCGCGGGGATCGCCGACCTACTGGAGGTCCGGGTGGACGGTTTGACCGCGCGGCAGGAGGGCCTGCCGGGCAAGCCGGCGCCGGACACCTTCCTCGCCGCCGCGGCGAAGCTGGGTGTGGCGCCGGAGCACGCGGCGGTGTTCGAGGACGCGCTCGCCGGAGTCGCCGCCGGGCGGGCCGGCGGATTCGGATACGTCGTCGGTGTCGATCGGGTGGGACAGCGCGAAAACCTGTACGCTCACGGCGCGGATGTCGTCGTCCGCGATCTCGCCGAACTTCTGACCCAATCTGATGGAGCTCGCCATGATTCGTGAGCGCGCATACCCGGTGGAGCCGTGGCACATCCGTGAAACCCGGCTTGACCTAGAGATCTTGGCCCAGTCCGAGTCCGTCTTCGCCCTCTCCAACGGACACATCGGACTCAGGGGCAACCTCGACGAGGGCGAGCCGCACGGACTCCCGGGCACGTACCTGAACTCGTTCTACGAGTTGCGCCCACTCCCGCACGCGGAAGCCGGGTACGGCTATCCGGAAGAGGGC
>DATGPS010000065.1:0-21366 GCA_035304685.1 Natronosporangium sp.
GGTCCCCGGCGGTCTCGGTGGGCAGCGCCAGCACGTCCTCGATCCGCTGTAGCGCCCCCAGCCCGGCCTGCAGCTGGGTGTACGCGTTCATGGCCTGCGCGATCGGCATCATCAGCAGGAACAGGAAGAGTACGAACGCCACCAGGTCGCCCACGCTCATGCCGCCGGCGGCGACCCGGGCGCCCCCGACCCCGAGTACGGCCAGGAACGCGGCCTGGATCACGGTGGTCACCGCCGGACCCACCATCGCCTGCAACCGGGCCATCCGCAGACCGGCGAGGTACGCCTCGTGTGCGCTGTGGGTGATGACCGCGGCCTCCCGCGCCTCCGCCCGGGCGGCCCGGATCGTGCGGGCCGCGGTGATCGCCCGCTCCACCGCGGCCGTCATCTCGCCGACCCGGGTCTGCGCCTGCTCGGAGACGCCGCGTACCCGGCGGGCGATCGTGATGCCGCCGATCAGCCCCACCATCGCCAGCACGGTGACCCCGAACATCAGCGGGTCGATGACGACCATCATGATCGCGGCCCCGACCACGATCACCACGCCGCTCGCCATCTCCAGGACTCCGGAGGTGATCACCGAGCGCAGCAGCGTGGTGTCGGCGCCCATCCGGGACAGCAGATCGCCGGTACGCCGCTGGTCGTACTCGACGATCGGCAGGCGCAGCAGGTGGCCGGCGAGGCGTCGCCGGGTACTCAGCACCAGCCCTTCGGCGGCGCGTTGCAGCAGGTAGTTGCGCCCGGCGTAGACCACGGCGACCGCGACGAGCAGGCCGACCAGCGCGGTGACGCTGCCGGTGACCACCTCCCCGGCGCCGATGCCGTTCAGCACCGACCGGATCAGCAGCGGTTGGGCGAGCGTACCGGCGGCGGAGAGTAGGGAGAGCACCACCACCGCGAGCAGGGCCCGCCGGTGGCCACGCAGGTACGGCAGCAGGGACCGGAGGCCGACCCGGCGGCCGGGCTCGGGCGGCGACCCGGGGCCGGGCTCGGGCGTGGCCCGGGGCGGCGGCTCGGTCGGTGCCGGCTCGGTCGGAGTCGGGTCGGTGGGAGTCGGGTCGGGAGGTGCCGGATCGGTGGCTGCGGTTTCGCCGGCGGAGGCGCGGTTGAGGTGTGGCTCGGCCGTCGTCACGGGCACACACTACCGCGGCATCCACCTCTGCCCGTAAGGTGGCCTATGCCCGAGTCATCCGTTTACACCCCACCCCAACAGGGCGCCCCTCCTCACGCGCTTGGCCCCAACAGGGCGCCCCTCCTCACGCGCTTGGCCCCAGCAGGGCGCCCCTCCTCACGCGCTTGGCCCCAGCAGGGCGCCCTTCCTCAGGCTCTAGCCCCAGCAGGGCGCCCCTGTTGACGGTCGGCGCTTCACGCTCTCAGCCAGCGGCCGCGATCAGCCGGTCGAAGGCCGTGTTCAGCTCGTCGTCCACCGCGCCGCGCCCCGGCTCGGCGTCCTGCCAGGCGATGATCTCGCGCGCCCCGGTCGCGAACGGCACCGTGGCCACGTACTCCGGCACCAACGCCTTCACCTTGCGATTGTCGAAGATCATCGAGTGTGACTTGTCGCCGAGCAAGCCCGGCCCGAGCGCGGGGATGTGTGCGGCGATGGTGCGCGACGCGATGTGCACCAGCCTCGGCTCCACCCCGGCGGCCGCCGCCACCAGTTCGTAGATCTGGTTCCAGGTGAGCACCTCGTCGGAGGTGATGTGGAAGCTGTCCCCGATCGCCTGCGGACGCCCGAGCAGGCCGACGAACGCCTTCGCGAAGTCGGTGTGGTGGGTCAGCGTCCACAGCGACGTACCGTCACCAGGGACGACCACCGGCTGGCCGCGGCGCATCCGCGCCACGGTGGTCCAGCCGCCGGGCAGGGGCACGGTGGTCCGGTCGTACGTGTGGGAGGGCCGGACGATCGTGACCGGGAACCCGCTCTCGCGGTACGCGGCGGTCAGCAGCTCCTCGCAGGCGATCTTGTCGCGGGAGTACTGCCAGTGGGGGTTGCGCAGCGGCGTGGACTCCACGATGGGCAGCCGCGCCGGTGGGGTCTGGTACGCCGAGGCGGAGCTGATGAAGATGTACTGGCCGGTGCGGTCCTGGAACAGCGCGATGTCCGCTTGCACGTGCTCGGGCAGGAAGGCGACGAAGTCCACCACCACGTCGAACTCACGATCGCCGAGTGCGGCCCGGACCGAGTCGGGGTCGCGGATGTCTGCCTGGACCACCTCGGCGCCCTCCGGCAGCGGCCGGGTGCTGGTCTTGCCGCGGTTGAGCACGGTCAGCTCCATCCCGGCCGCGACCGCCCGGGCCGCGCACGCGGAGCTGATGATGCCGGTGCCGCCGATGAACAGAACCTTCAGGGCGGTCACGACCGCCACCTCCCTACGCCGGTAACGCGATCATGCGCCGGACATCGTCCCACGCCGCCGCCCGCCGCGCGAGCGCTCAGCAAGCTCAACGGGGCGCCCCTACTGGCCCTAGAGCCCCAGCAGGGGCGCCCTACTGAACAGAAAGCGCCCAACAGGGGCGCCCTGCTGAACCGAACGCCCCAACAGGGGCGCCCTGCTACCCATAGAGCCCCAGCCGGGGCGCCCTGCTGAAGCAGAAGCACCCAAGAGGGGAGCCCGGCTGAACCAAAGCTCTCCGCAGGGGCGCCCTATGGCAACAGCAGGGCGCCCCTAACGAAACAGCAGGGCGCCCCTGATAAAGCAGCAGGGCGCCCCTGTGGAGACAACAGGGGCGCCCTGCTGAAGGTGGGGCGGGCGTCCGGGGTCAGGGGACGAGTACGAAGCGGCCGCGGACTCCGCTCTTGGCGGCTTCGGCGTGCGCTTCCGCCACCCGTTCCAGCGGCAGTACGCCGGCCACGCGTGGCGTCAGCTCCCCGCGTTCGACCAGCGCGACCAGTTCCCGCAGGCGGGCACCGTCGGCCCGCAGGAAGGGCGTGCGCACCGTGATGCCGCGCTCGGCCGGGGGCGTGGCCGGTGGGATGAGGCTGGCGAACGCCCCGCCGTCGCGGACCGCACCGAGCACGGCCGGGCCGAGCCCGGCCCCGTCGAGGAGCGCGTCCACCCCGCCGGGAACCACCCGGCGTACCGCGGCTACCGGGTCCTCTTCCCGGGGGAGGAACTCGGCGCCCCGTTCGGTCAGGAACGCCTCGTCCTGCGGGGACGCGACCCCGAGTACCCGGATGCCACGCAGCCGCGCCAGCTCGACCGCGTAGCCGCCCACCGCGCCGCCCGCGCCGGTGATCGCCAGGGTCTGGTCTTCGGCGATACCCAGCTCATCCAGCGCCTGCGCGGCGGTCAGCGCGTTCCCCGGCACCGTGGAGGCCGTGACCAGGTCGACGCCGGCCGGGGCCGGAGCGAGCGTGTGAGCGTCGACCACCGCGTACTCAGCCTGCGCGCCCTGCGCGGTCCCGAGCCACTCGCAGAGCCCGACCACCTGATCGCCGACCGCGAACTCCGTCGCGGAGGGGCCGACCTGGTCCACGGTCCCGGCGAAGTCGAAGCCTGGAATGTAACGCCTCTCCGGCATCCTCGGCCCCATGGCGCCGGAACGGGCCGCGAGGTCACCCGGCTGCACCGGCGCCGCCGCCACCCGCACCCGCACCTGCCCGGCGCCGGGTTGCGGGTCCGGCACCTGCGAGATCGACAGCACCTCTGGCCCGCCGAAGGACGCGAACGTGACCGCTCGCATGATTCCCCCTTCCCAAAAACTTCACGGCATGTGTAGTTCGTACACTACACATGGCGTGAAGTTTTGCCCAGACACCCGGTCGCCAGGAGTGAGGTCAGTCACTGTGTCTGCCATGGACCCACGCAATGCGCGCAGCCGCCGCACCCGCGAGGCGCTACTCGCCGCGGCCCGCTCCCTGATCGAGTCGGAGGGCCTGGCCGGCCTCACCATGGGCGCGGTAGCACAACGCGCCGGCGTCTCCCGCCGCGCGGTCTACCTGCACTTCTCCTCGCGCGCCGAACTGATCACCGCGCTGTTCGCGTACGTCAACCAGACCGAGGACCTGGCCGGGTCGGTCCGCCCGGTCGCCGACGCCCCAGACGGCGAGCAGGCGCTGGTGGAGTGGGCCAAGCACCTGGCCCGCTACCACCCCCGGCTGATCGCGATCGGACGGGCGCTGCAACGCGCCCAGGACAGCGACCCGGACGCCGGAGCGCACTGGGAGCTGGTTACCCGGGACTGGCATGACCACTGCCGCACCCTGGCGGCCCGGCTCGAGGCCGAGGGCCGGCTGGCGCCACCGTGGACGGTAGACACCGCCACCGACATGCTCTGGGCGCTCATGTCGTTCGACGTGCTGGAGGGCCTGCTGGTCGAGCGGGGCTGGTCCGAGCAGCAGCTCGCCGAGCGCCTGGCGGCGATGTTTCGCGCCACCTTCGTAAGGCGCTGACCCGCCGCCCCGGCAAGGCGCTGACCCGCCGCCCGGGCAAGGCGTTGACCGGGCTGCCCGATCGCCGAGGCGACCGGGGCGGGCGTCAGCCGCCGGCGGCCTCCAGCGCCTGCCTAGCCTCGTACCACTGCTGCAGCGCTTCGGCGATCCGCGCGAAGTCACCGGAGTCGTACGCGTCCGCCAGCTCCTGCTCGGCCTCCTCCATCGCGGCCTGGGCCTCGGCGAGGTCCGGTGGCGGCTCCTCGGTCGCGGGTGGAGTCGTCGGCTCCGGCGGCTCAGCCGGTGGCGTGGTCGGTGGTGGCTGCGCCTCGCCCTCCGCCGGTGGCGGCTCATCCGGCAGCGTCGGGATCCCGCGTTCACCCTGCTCGACCAGGTCGGCCAGGCCCTCCTCCACGCTGTCGGCGAGGGTGACGTACTGGCCGTAGCTCATCAGTACCTTCTGCAACAGCGGGTACGCGTCGGTCGCCGTGGTCCGCACGTAGACCGGCTCGACGTAGAGCATCCCGTCCTCGTACGGCAGGGAGAGCAGGTTGCCGAACTCCACCCGGGCGCTGCCGCCCGCCTCCAGCAGCGTCAGCTCAGAGCGCACCGCTGAGGCGTTGGTCATGAACTGGTGGACCTGCACCGGCCCGGGGATGCGGGTGTCGTCGGGCAGAGTCCACGCCTGCAACCGCAGCTCGCCGTCGACGAAGGCGCCGGAGACCAGCGAAGCCAGGTTGAACCGGTCCACCGGGCTGAGCGCCGAGGTGAGCTGGAAGGTCGGCTGCTCCTGGCCCGGGAACTGGGCGAGCAGGTAGTACGGCGGCTGCCGGAACGGCGAGTCCGGGTTGGCCGGGGTGTTGGGCACCTCCCAGAAGTCGGTGCCGGCGAAGAACTCGCCCGGGTTCTCGACGTAGAACCGCTGCAGCAGGTTGCGCTGCACCTTGAACATGTCGATCGGGTAGCGGAAGTGCGGGACCAGCGACGCCGGCGTCTCTTCCTTCGGCACCACCAGGTCCCCGCCGAACGCCTCGTTCCACGCCTGGAGCACCGGGTCTTCGTCGTCGAACTCGTACAGGGTCACGGTGCCGTCATAGGCGTCCACCGTGGCCTTGACCGAGTTGCGCATGTAGCTGATCTCCTCCTGAGCCAGCTGCGCCACCCCGCCGGCGCCCACCTGCGCGTCCTGGGTCTCGGTCTGCAGGTCGATCCGCTGCGCGTAGGGGAAGTTCGTGGCGGTGGTGTAGGCGTCGACGATCCACACGATCCGCCCGTCCACCACCGCCGGGTACGGGTCACCGTCGACCGTGAGGAACGGCGCCACCTTCTCCACCCGTTGCCGGGGTTCCCGCTCGTAGATCACCTTCGACTCGGGGTTGACGATCTCCGAGAGGACGAAGTTGGACTCGCGGAACTTGATCGCGTACAGCAGCTTGCGCCAGAACGAGCCGACCTCGACCCCGCCCTCGCCGGTGTAGCGGTAGGTGACCTCGCCGCCACCGGACTGCGGCCGGTCGAACTCGTCCACCCCGCCGACGATCACGTAGTCGCTCATGCCGTCGCCGTAGTAGATGCGCGGCTGCTCGGCGGCGAGCTGCGGGATGTCGGTCGGCGCCCGGCAGCGCTCACCGCCGACCACCTCCGGCCCGCCCTCCTCCTCGGGCGCGCCGAGGAAACCGGAGACGAAGTACGGCTGGCCGTTACAGACGACCTCGCTCGCCGGGGCGCCCACCAACCCGAATCCGTGGCTGTAGTAGCTGTGGCGGTTCTGCCACTGCTGTTGCTGCTGGGTGAGGTCGGCGTCCGAGATCTGCCGGGCCCCGACCACGTAGTCCACCGGGTCACCGGTGCCGGATTCGTACCGGACCACGTCCAGCTTCTCACCGAAGCCGTAGAAGCCGCGTACCTGCTGGAGCTGGGTGTAGGTCTGGGGCAGGATCTCCGGGTCCAGCAGCCGGATGCTGTCCGCCAGCCGCTCGTCCTCGGCCATCTGCGGCGGCGGGGTGTCGTTGCGCCCCGGCACCTGGGTCATCTCGGTAGTGTCCAGCCCGAACGCGTACCGGGTGGCCTCGATGGAGTGCGCGATGTACGGCGCTTCCTTGTCCCGCAGGGTGGGGCGCACGTCGAAGGTCTGCACCCCCCAGGGGTAGACCCCGCCGATCACGATCGCGGCCAGCGCGAGCAGCCCGAGCGCCACCGCCGGATAGGTGAGATTGCGCATCACGGCGTTGGCGAAGACCAGCACCGCGATCGCCACCATCACCGCGATCCAGATCAGCATCTCCTTAGCCGGCAGCAGCGCGTTCACCGAGGATGCGCCGGCGCCGTAGAGCCCGATCTCGCTGTTGAGCTCCACCATCAGGCTGCGCCGGTCCAGCCAGTACGCCACCGCCTTGAGACCGACGAACAGCGCCACCAGCACCGAGAGGTGGGCGCGGGCGGCGGTGGTGATCCGGTCCCCGACGCCCTGCAGGCGCACCCCGCCGTAGAGGTAGTGCATGACCAGCGCGCCCAGCAGGGAGAGCACCACCAGCGCGAACCCGACGCCGAGCAGGAAGCGCAGGAACGGGAACTGGAAGACGTAGAACCCGGCGTCCACCCCCAGGATCGGGTCCTTCCAGCCGAACTCACCGCCGTGGCGGAACATCAGCCAGTCGTCCCACCGGCTCTGGGCGGTGAGGCCGGCGAAGAGACCGACGACGCCGGCGAGTACGCCGATCCACACCCCGATGTGGGGGGTGAGGAGGGTACGGTACCGCTCCAGCGACGCCTGCTCCGGCGAGTGCGGGCGCAGCAACGGGCGCAGCCGGTACGCCAGCCACAGGTTGAGCCCGACCAGCAGCGCCATGCCCAGGCCCACCATCAGGAACAGCCCGATCCGGGTGAAGAGCACGCCGGTGAAGACCTGGGAGTAGTCCACCTCCTGGAACCAGAGGATTTCCGTCCACAGGTCCACGGCCGTGCCCAACAGGCTGAACAGCACGATCACGCCGATGACCACGGCGATGGTCACCTTCGCGCGCCGGCTCATCCCGGGCAGAGGGCGGCCCTCCCGCATGACCACGACGAATCAGCTCCAGACCTGTCGCACACCGTTAGTGCCCCGTTATCGGGACCCCAGCCTACTCATTACCGGCGACCAGCCAGTCACAGGTATCCCCGGCCGCGCCGGAATCCCGGCGCGGCCGGCGGACCGGTCGCTCAGTCACAGGTCTCCGGCTCTTCGCCCGCGCGCAGCGCGGCCAGGCCGTCCAGCGCATCGGTCAGCGTCTCCACCTCGATCAGGATCAGGCCGTCCGGAGCGTTCGCCACCGCTTCGGGGCAGTTCGCGGCCGGCACCAGGAACGCGGTCGCGCCCGCGGCCCGCGCGGCGACCAACTTCTGGGGAACCCCGCCGATCGGGCCTACCTCGCCGTCGGCGGTGATGGAGCCGGTGCCCGCGATGATCCGCCCACCGGTCAGGTCCTCCGGATCGATCTTGTCGATTATGCCCAGCGCGAACATCAGGCCGGCGCTCGGGCCGCCGATGCGGTCCAGCTCGATCGTGAGTTCGTACGGGTGATCCACCTCGGCGGTGATCACCACCCCGATCCGGGAGACGTTCGCGTCCTCCGGGTCGGGCGCGGTGGTCAGCTTGGCGGTGGCGGGCTCGCCGTCCCGCTCGTACTCCACCTCCAGGGTGGTGCCGACCGGTCGCTCGCTGACCAGGCGGGTGAGGTCCTCCGTCTGGTTCACCTCGGTGCCGTCCACCGCGGTGATGATGTCGCCGGGCGCCAGCACCCCGGCGGCGGGCCCGCCCGCGGCCACGTCCGCCACCGACACCCGTACCGGATATCCCAGGTGCCGCATGGCGGCGGCCTCGGCGGCGCTCTGCGACCGGGTGAACTGCTCGGTGTTGCGCTCCTCCACCTCCTGCCGGCTCTGCCCGGGCGGGTAGACCAGCTCCGCGGGGACCACCGCCTCCTCATCGTCGAACCAGGCCCAGACCGCGTCCAGGACGCTGATGTCGGGCCGGACCGAGACCGTGGTCAGCCGCAGCTCGCCCACGTTCTCACCGGCCGTACCGTCCGCCGCGAGACCTTCACCCTCGATCTCGATCACCGGTACGCCGTCCCGCTCGCCCAGGGTGTCCACGGTCGGGCCGGGTTGCAGCACCACGTACGGCACCGGCGCCACGGTCACGCCCAGGCCGAGCAGTGCGATCAGGACCGCCCCCACCAGCACTGTGGCGCCCCGCGGCTGAATCCCCGGACCCTGCATGCGGACAGCCTAACCACGGCGCCACCAGCTGCCGTCCACCGCTGTTCAGGGCGTACGGTGGAGGGGTGTCCGACAACCCGTTCGGCTTCTCGCTCCCCGGCGGCGAGCCGCCCGATCCACGTGACCCGCAGCAGGTGCAGCAGTTGCTGGCGCAGTTGCAGCACCTGCTGGCATCGCCGGGTGGCGGCGGCCCGGTCAACTGGGATCTCGCCCGGCAGGTCGCGGCGAATCAGCTCGCCGCCGCCGGCGACCCGGCGGTGACCGGCAGCCAGCAGGAGAGCGTGGCGGAGGCGCTGCGCCTGGCCGACCTGTGGCTGGAGCCGACCAGTGCCTTCCCCACCGGGGTGCGGACTACCGCCGCCTGGAACCGCAACGAGTGGGTCTACCACACCCTGGACGTGTGGAAGAAGCTGTGTGACCCGGTGGCCGCCCGGATGGTCGGTGCCATGAACGACCTGGTGCCCGAGGGCGCCCAGGGTGGACTCGGGCCGATGCAGACCATGGTGCAGGCGCTCGGCGGCGCGCTCTTCGGCGGGCAGCTCGGGCATGCGCTGGGTTCGCTCGCCGCCGAGGTGCTCTCCGCCGGCGACATCGGGCTGCCGCTGGGCCCGGCCGGCACCGCGGCGCTGATCCCGGCCAACATCGCGGAGTACGGCGAGGGCCTGTCCATCGACGCCGAACAGGTCAAGCTCTACGTGGCTCTCCGGGAAGCGGCCCACCAGCGGCTGTTCGGCCACGTCCAGTGGCTGCGCGGGCACGTGCTCTCGGCGGTGGAGACGTACGCCAACGGCATCCGGGTGGACCGGGAGGCGGTCGAGGAGGCGATGAGCCGGTTCGACCCGGCCGACCCGGAGTCGGTCCGGGAGCTGCAGGTGGAGGGGATCTTCTCCCCGGAGTCCAGTCCGGAGCAGACCGCCGCGCTGGCCCGGCTGGAGACCGCGCTGGCGCTGGTGGAGGGCTGGGTGTGCCATCTGGTGGACGCCGCGGCCACCGGCCGGCTGCCGGATGCGGTGAAGCTGGCGGAGGCGTTCCGCCGCCGCCGGGCGGCGGGCGGGCCGGCCGAGCAGACCTTCGCCGCCCTGGTGGGCCTGGAGCTGCGCCCGCGCCGGCTGCGGGAGGCGACGACGCTGTGGGCCGCGCTCACCGAGCACCGCGGGGTGGAGGGCCGCGACGCGGTCTGGAGCCACCCGGACCTGCTCCCCACCGACGAGGACTTCGCCGATCCCGAGTCCTTCGCACAGACCCCGCCGGAGCTGGACTTCCCACCCGACTGACGCTGCTGCCCGCGGCCCGGTGACTACTGGGTCGCGGCCGCCACTCCTTCCAGGTAGCCGCGTGCGCGCTCCGCCTTGGGGTAGCGACCCACCAGTGCCCAGAAGCAGCTGCCGTGGGTCGGGACGATCAGGTGCACCAGTTCGTGCAGGACGACGTAGTCGAGCACCCAGTCCGGCATCCCGCGGACCCGCTCGGAGATCCGGATGGTGCGGTCCTCCGGCGTACACGAGCCCCACCGGCTGTGCTGGTTGCCCACCCAGCGCACGCTGTTGATGGCGATGTCGTACTCGCTCAGGTAGCGGTCGGCCAGGCGGCGGGCGCGGGCGAGCAGGTCAGCGTCGGAGCGGCGCGCCCGCGCCGCGCGGGCGGCGAGGCGCGCCAGCATCCGGTCGACCCACTCACTCTCCTCCGCCCGGGAGAACCGGGCCGGGATGAGCACGACCACCCGCTCCCCGTCGCGGTACGCGGACACGGTGCGCCGCCGGCGCTGGCTCCGCCGGACCTCAACCGCGAGGCCGGCGACCCCCCTGGCGCCGGGTGCCTGCTCCGGCGGGCCGGACCGGCCGGTCCCCGCCGGTGAGCGACTGCCCACGACCGCACGCTAGCTGTCCTAGCGCCAGTACGCCAGCGCGCCACCCCGAAAATACTGTGATGTTATGTTTCTTCCGGCCTGTCTCGCGTACTATGACTTGTCCGGCCTGTCCTGGCGGGACAACGCCGACCGCCGATGAATGAAGGGGTGGGACCATTGCCCGAGACGGCCCAGATGTACAACGGGTACTGCGTCAAGTGCCGGACGAAGCGTGACTTCGAAGGCACGGTCAGCGTTTCCAAGACGGGGATGAGGATGGCCAAGGGCAGCTGCCCGGTCTGCGGTATCACCGTCAACCGCATCCTCGGCAAGGCGTAGCTCGAGGCTTCGACCGACCGCACCCGCCGCAGCGGCGGGACCGCGCCCGCGACGGGTGAGTACCGGCCGGCAGCCGCCCACGCGGCTGTGGATAACTTGGCCGTTCCTGTGGATAAGGCCGCTCCCGCGCCTGCCCACCTGTGGATAACTCGCGTTGCGCCGAATCCGCGGTGACAGCCTGTCACCATGACCGACAGATCCGCCACTCCCGTCCCGGCCGACCCCCGGCCGCTGTCCCGGCCCACCCTGCTGCCCGGCCTGCGCCGCCTGTGGCGCGGCCGCCGGCAGTTGCAACTGGGCCTCGACCCGAACCGCGCGGTGGTCCTGGAGCTGCCGGACACCGCGACCGCCCGGGTACTGGACCTGCTCGACGGGACCCGCTCGGAGCGGGAAGTACTCGCCGACGCCGCCCGCCGCCAGATCCCCGGCGACGCCGCCGCCCTGCTCCACGAGCTGCGCCGGGCCGGGCTGGTGGTGAGCGCCCAGAGCCTGCTCCCCAAGAGCCTGTCCGGGCCGGCCCGGCGCCGGCTGGCCGGGGAGGCGGCGGCGTTGGCGCTCCGCGGTGGCGACGCCCCCGGCAGCCCGGCCCAACGCCTCCGCCGGCGCGCGGCCGCCCGCGTGGTGGTCACCGGCCACGGACCGCTCCTGGCGCCGGTGGCGCTCACCCTCGCCGGAGCCGGCGTCGGGCACGTCTGGCCGGCCCCGGGCGACCCCGCACACCCCCGGCGGCGCGACGGCACGCTCGCGGAGCTGGTCGCTCGGGCCGCACCGGGTGCCCGGACCACGCCGCTGCGGCGGCGCGAGGCCACCTTCCTGGTACAGATCGGGGCGGCCGCCCCGGCCACCCTGACCGCCGCTGGCTACGCCCAGTACCGGCTCGCCCATCTCCTGGTATCGGTACGCGATGGCACCGCCGTGGTCGGACCGCTGGTCCCGCCCGCCGGGCGCCCCTGCCTGAACTGCCTCGACCTGCATCGCCGTGACCGGGACCCGCAGTGGCCCGCGCTAGCGGCCCAGCTGGCGGGCGCGCCGGCCGGTGACGGCGAACCGTGTACGGCCGCCACCGTGATGGTGGCCGCCGGTCTGGCCGCGGGGGAGGTTCTCTGCTGGATCGACGGCGGGCAACCGCACACGGTAGGCGCCAGCATCGAAGTGAACAGCCCGGCGCAGTGGCGCCGCCGGAGCTGGCCGCCCCACCCCCGGTGTTACTGCCTCGGCCGGGCCCGCGCCGCAACCGGGCCGCCACCCGCCTGACCTCCTGGCTTCCCCGAACAGGTCGGCGCGGGACACTGGATCTTCCGGGATCGGAGTACCTGCGCTCGCTCAGGCACAATCGGGTGATGGAAGACGACATACCGCGCCGGACGGTCAGCCGGACCGCGCGCCTGGCCGGCCTGCCGTTGGGCTTCGCCGGGCGGGCCGCGGTCGGCCTGGGCAAGCGGGTGACCGGGCTGGCATCCGAGGTGATCTCCGCCGAGGTCCAACAACGGACCGCGGAACACCTGTTCCGGGTGCTGGGCGGGCTCAAGGGCGGCGCCATGAAGCTCGGGCAGGCCCTCAGCATCTTCGAGGCCGCCCTGCCCGAGGAGCTCGCCGGGCCGTACCGGCAGGCGCTCACCCGGCTGCAGGAGGCGGCGCCACCGATGCCGACCGCGACCGTGCACCGGGTGCTCGCCGAGCAGCTCGGCGAGCAGTGGCGGGAGTCGCTGGTCGAGTTCGACGACCGGCCGGCCGCGTCCGCGAGTATCGGGCAGGTGCACCGGGGCGTGTGGCGCGACCCGGATGGACGGCGGCGGGACGTCGCGGTGAAGGTCCAGTACCCGGGGGCCGGAGACGCCCTCATCTCCGACCTCAGCCAGCTCTCCCGGCTGGCGGGCCTGTTCAAGGTGCTGCAGCCGGGCATGGACGTCAAGCCGCTCCTGACCGAGCTGCGGGAGCGGGTCACCGAGGAACTGGACTACCGGCTGGAGGCCTCGGCGCAGCGGGCCTTCGCCGAGGCGTACGCCGGCGACGAGGAGATCGTCGTGCCGGCGGTGGTGGCCGAGGCCGACCGGGTGCTGATCACGGAGTGGCTGGACGGTACGCCGCTGGCGGAGGTGATCGCGAACGGGACACCGGCCCAGCGCAACCGGGCCGGGGCCCTGCTCACCGGCCTGCACTTCTCGGCGCCGCAGCGCGCCGGGCTACTGCATGCCGACCCGCACCCGGGCAACTTCCGGCTGCTCGACGACGGGCGGCTGGGGGTGTTCGACTTCGGCGCGGTGGCCCGGCTACCGGGTGGCCATCCGGAGCCGATCGGCCGGCTGGTCCGCCTGGCGCTGGCCGGGGACGCCCAGGCGGTGTTCGAGGGGTTGCGCGCGGAGGGCTTCATCCACCCCGAGCTGAAGGTGGACGCCCAGGCGGTACTGGACTACCTGCTACCGATGCTGGCTCCATTGCAGGCCGAGGAGTTCACGTTCACCCGGGCCTGGCTGCGCGCTGAGGCGGCCCGGGTCACCAGCCCGCGCAGCCCGGCGTACGCCCTGGGCCGGCAGCTCACCTTGCCGCCGGCCTACCTGCTCATCCACCGGGTGACGCTGGGCTCCATCGGCGTGCTGTGCCAGCTGGAGGCGACCGCGCCGTACCGCTCTATCGTGGAGCGCTGGCTGCCCGGGTTCTCCGGCACCGGCCCCGACGCCGCGCTGCCGGCGGCGCAGTAGCGGCCACCCGTTCCCCGCCGCCAGCGCCATTTAGCCGGCTCCAATGAGCCGGTTCCCTGCGCGGCATCCGGGGTCAACGGCTCGGGGGCGCCCCGCCCCCCAACGGAGCGCCCCGTCCGTAGTCATCGCCGCGTACGCCCAGCCCTGCGCGCGGCCATCGCGATCTGTCGAGCTGGGCGGGCGGTGCCGCGCCTGGGCATTCGCGCCCGCGACAGTATTTCTGGCATCAGATACATCTCAGGTACGTGTAACATCCCTCGGTTCCTTTCTAGAGTTTGACCGACGCTTATGGATGCCTGGCCGCCTCACGCGGCGAGCCGCAGCGTGTGGCGCGACTCGACCGCCCGGACCGCCTCCGCCGCCCGGGCGTTCGCGGCGCTCACCAGTTCGGCGTCGCGGGCGAGATCCGCCTTGCGGGGGCGTCCACGCGGCCGCTTCCGCGCGACCACCACCCCGCGCTCGAAGATCTCTCCACCCCAGACACCCCAGGGTTCCTGTCGCTCGACCGCGCCAGCGAGGCACTCGATCCGAAGCGGACACCCGTCGCACAGGGACTTGGCCAGCTCCAGCTCTGCGGGCGAGTCGGAAAACCACAGGTCAGGGTCGTAGTTCCGGCAGGGAAGCGCGTCCGGCTCGACCCCCACGGGACGCAACGGAGGCGCTAGTGCCAGATTCATCGTCCCGGTCACCTTTCTCGTACTCGATCTCGTGGATCGTCTCGGTCGGACCCCCTGTCGTCGGGGGCCGGCGAGGACCGGAGCCCTCGCCCTGGGCAATAAAGAAGGCCGCGGATCCCGGTGTGCGGGTTCCGCGGCCTCGAGGTAAGCCGGTCGGTCTGTCTAGACCGGTCGACCTCGAGGCGGAACACCGCGGACATCACCCGTGAGCTGGGTGTCAATCACGGCCATGTCCTCACCGGCGAAGGCGCCGACGGTGGACCCATTGATCCCGTAGCCCTCGATCACTGCCTTCCGCGCCGGCCCGAACCCGGTCGCGACCGCGCGATCGGAATGGGCACCGAAGGCCGCGAGAGCTACCGGAGCGTAGGCAGCCACAGGCACCGACGGCAGCCACAGCCGCTTTCGGGTCATGCTGTTCGATGCCACCGTGGTCACCTCCCACCTACGCTCGTCGCTGCGCGGTGGCGGGCGCCACCGCGTCGATCTGGGCGCAAATCTACGCCCCCGGCCACGGGCCGGCAAACGAATTAACGCCCCGGTGTCTGATTCGTAATGACGCTCACAGGACAAACCCGCACATCACCCTGCACATCAGCCACTATGCCCCCGCTCCGCCGCCTGGCGGGCCCGGGTCCTCCCCCCGGATCAGCGCCCGCACCGCCGCGCCGTACAGCTCCAGCTTGCGCGGGCCGATCCCCCCGATCGCGGCGAGCTCCGCCTCGGTGGTCGGCCGGCGCTCTGCCAGCGCGGCCAGGGTCGCGTCCGTGAAGACCACGTACGCGGGCACCTCCTGCGCGGCGGCGGTGACGCGCCGCCACTCCCGCAGCCGCTCGTAGAGCGCTTCGTCCCGGTCGGACGGGCAGGTCGCGCACCGCCCGAGCTTGCGGTCCACGCCGGCGGTGAGGGTCGCCCCGCAGATCCGGCACGACACCACCGGCGCGCGCCGGGACCCCCGGGCCGCCCGCCCACCGGCGGGCGGTGACCCGCTTCCGGCGGTACCGGCCAGCTGCGGCAGGAACCGGCATGGCCGGCGGGGCCGCCCGCCCGGGGAACGCGACTGCGCGTACGACAGCCACAGCCACTGCCGCGCGCGGGTGATCCCCACGTAGAGCAGCCGGCGCTCCTCCTCGATCGCCTCGTCGGTCTTCGCGTACGAGGTGGGCAGCGTACCCTCCACCAGCCCCACCAGGAAGACCGCGTCCCACTCCAGGCCCTTGGCCGAGTGCAGGCTGGCCAGGGTCACGCCGTCCACCGTGGGGGCGTGCTGGGCCGCGGCGCGCCGGGTCAGCTCGTCGTGGAACTCCGCCAGCGACCGCTCCCGCGCCGCGTCCGGCGTCTCCGCCCCCGCGCCGCCCTTGGACCAGGCATCCGCCAGTGTGACCAGCGCGGCCAGCGCCTCCCACCGCTCCCGGGCAGCCCCGCCCGGGGGCGGCTGGTCACGGTGCCAGCCCACGGCGGCGAGCGCCTCGGCCACCCGCTCCGGCAACGGGGCGTCCGGCTGGTCGGCGCTGGCCCGGCCGGCCGCGCGCAGCGCCACCATCGCCTGGCGGACCTCCGGACGGTCGAAGAACCGCTCCGCACCGGTCACCACCGCCGGTACCCCCACCTCGGCCAGGGCCGCCTCGTACGCCTCGGACTGCGCGTTGGTGCGGAACAGCACCGCGATCTCCCGGGGCGGAGTACCGCCGGCGATCAGGTCGGCGCAGCGGGCGGCGACCGCCGCCGCCTCGGCCGGCTCGTCCGGGAAGATCCGCAGATCCGGCTCGGGGCCGGAGGGCCGCTGCCCTTCCAGGGTCACCCGCAGCCTCGCCTGGGCGCCGCGGGCGCGTCGGATCACGTCGTTGGCCAGCGCCACCACCTGCGGGGTGGAACGGTAGTCCCGCACCAGCCGCACCACCACCGCCTCGCGGTAGCGGCGCGGGAAGTCGAGCAGGTACGCCGAGGTGGCGCCGGTGAACGAGTAGATGGTCTGGCTGGCGTCGCCCACCACGGTCAGGTCCGAACGCCCGCCGAGCCAGGCGTCGAGCAGCCGGTGCTGCAGCGGGTTCACGTCCTGGTACTCGTCCACCACGAAGTGCCGGTACTGGGCCCGGATCTGGGCCGCGACGTCCGGGTGCTCCTCGATCGCCCACACCGCCGCCCGGAGCAGATCCTCGAAGTCGATCACCCCGCGGGCGCGCTTCATCTCCTCGTACGCGATGTAGACCTCGGCTACCTTCGCCGGGTCGTACGGCGCCTCGCGCATGGCCTTGGCCGCCGCCACCGGGTACTCCCCCGGCTCCACCAGGTTGGCCTTGGCCCACTCGATCTCGCTGGCGAGGTCGCGGGCGGCGATCCGGTCGGCGCGCAGCCCGGCCCGGGCGGCGGCGAGCGTGACCAGCCGGGTCTTGCTCTCTACCAGCTCGGGCAGCTCCCGGCCGCCGAGGAGCCGGGGGGCGAAGTAGCGCACCTGCCGCAGCGCCGCGGCGTGGAAGGTACGCGCGGACACGCCGGAGGCGCCGAGTTGGGCGAGCCGCTCGCGGAGCTGGGCGGCGGCGCGGGCGGTGAACGTGACCGCGAGCACGTGCCCGGCGGCGATCTCGCCGCTCACCACGCGGTAGGCGATGCGGTGGGTGATCGCCCGCGTCTTGCCGGTGCCGGCCCCGGCCAGGATGCACACCGGGCCCGCCGGAGCGGTCACCGCCCGCTGCTGCTCCGGGTCGAGCCCTGCCAGCACCCGCTCGGCCGCCTCCACCGCCACCCAGGCATCATGGCAGGCGGCTGCGACGGGGCGCCGCCCGGTGCGGGAATCCGGCGGCATCCCGCGCATCCCGGTACATCAGCGTCGCGCGGGCATGGAAGCGACCCCCGCGGCGTTGAAACCAGGGGAGCCTATTTCCCCGGAAGTCTCTTTCCCCCCGGAGGTCCCACTCCATGCTGACGATGTACTCGACCCCCTGGTGTGGCTACTGCCGCCGGCTCGCTGCCCAGCTGGACCGGGAGCGCATCCCCTACCAGGTGGTGGACATCGAACAGGACGCCGCCGCCGCGGAGTACGTCACGAGCGTCAACCACGGCAACCGGACCGTGCCGACGGTGCGGTTCCCAGACGGCACCGCGCTGACCAACCCGTCGATCACCGAGGTCAAGGCCCGGCTCGCGCAGGTCGGGTAAGCCGACCGGCCGCGCGCCGGGTACGGCCTCACGGGCGGCGGGTCATGATGCGGTAGGTCGAGGACAGCCCGGCCACCGCCCACCCCGCGAGGACCGCGAACGGCAGCACCGGTACGCCGGCGGCGGGGACGTCCAGGGTCTCCCGCACGGCCTGGGCCAGGTACTGGAACGGCAGCACCTGATGCGCGGCGGCGAGCCAGTCGGGCATCCGCTCCGGCGGGTAGTTGATCGGCGAGAACATCAGCGCCACGATCACCACCAGGTTGGTGACGATGGTGGTGACCTCCGGCGGGGTCAGGTATGCGATCCCGTACCCGATCGCGACGGTGACCAGCGCCGCCAGCAGGACCGCCGGCACCACCAGGGGGCTCACCGCCAGCGCCAGGTCGAACCGGAGCACCGCCACCGCCACCGCCGCGACCACCCCCGGCAGGGCGATCGCCGCCCAGATCGTGGCGTCGGCGGCGAGCATGGCCAGCCGCGGCACCGGCATCGCCCGCTGATAGTCGAACCAGCCCCGCTGCTTCTGCTGGGCGACCATCTGCGGCGCCAGCACCATGCCCACGCTGATCAGCGCCACGGTCGGGGCCCCGGTGGCGAGGTAGAGGGCGCTGGTCCGGTCCAGCTCGGGGATCAGCAGCGAGAAGCCGAGCACGATCCCGACCGAGAGCAGGGTCTGGATCACCAGGCTCACCGGCAGGATGGACCGGGACCGCAGGATGTTCCACCGCAGCAACAGCCCGTAGCTACGCAGCGAGTCCGGCATTCTCCACCTCTTGGGTCGCATCCGCTGGTGGGCGCCCGCCCTCCGCGCCGGCCCCGACCAGGTTGATGTAGATCTCTTCCAGGCTGACCGGGGCGAGCGAGAACTCCTCCAGCCGACCGGCGGCCCGCTCCTGCTGCGCCCAGACCAGCGCCCGGTCCGCCGCCTCGGGGGTGAGGAACACGGTGACCCGCCGGCCGGCCGCGGCCGGGCGGGTCGCCGGGAGCCCGGCCGGGAGGCGGCGGACCAGCGTGGCCACGGCGGCGTCGGCGGCGGCGACCAGCTCCAACCGCAACCGGTTGGCCTGGTCACCCCGCAGCTCCGCCGGCGTACCCTGCGCGACCACCCGCCCGCGGTCGAGGATCACCAGCCGCGCCACCGCACGCTCGGCCTCCACTACGTTGTGGGTCACCAACACCACCGCGCACCCCTGCTCGCCGAGGGCCCGCACCTGGGCCCAGAGCAGCCGGCGCCGCACCGGGTCCACGTCGTTGGTGGGCTCGTCCAGCATCACCACCCGGCCCGGCTCGGCGGCCGCCATGGCGAATCCGGTCAACCGCTGCACGCCACCCGAGAGCCGTTCCCCGGCGGTCTCCGCCCACCGCTCCAGCTCCAGTGCGGCCAGCAGTTCGGCCGCGCGGCGGCGGGCCCGAACCCGGCCCGCGCCCCGGAGCCGGGCCATCAGTTCGATCGCCTCCCGCGGCGTGACCCCGTCCAGTGGCGCCTGCCCCTGGGGTTGCAGGGAGCACCACCGCCGCGCCCGCGCGGGACGGGCCACCACGTCCACGCCGTCGATACGGATGTGGCCGGAGGTAGGGCGCAGCAACCCCACGACCTGGTGGAGCAGGGTGGTCTTGCCGGCCCCGTTGTGGCCGAGCAGCCCGAGCACCTCCCCGGCGGCGAGCCGCAGGTTGATCCCGTCGTTGGCGCGGGTGCCGTTGCGGTAGACCTTGGTGAGGTCCTCAATCTCCAGCGTCATCGTCTTCCTCTCCGGGTGGGTCGGTCGCCGGGCGCCCGGCCTCCTCGTGGGGCGGGCCGGCCGGAACGGCCCAGGCGGTGAACGTGATCGGCCGGCTGCCCGGTGGCCGGTGGGCCGGGTCGACCCGACCCACCCGGGGCGTCAGGTGCTGGTGGATCAGCTCGGTCAGGGCGGTGGTGAACGCGGCCAGCTCCTCCGCGGAGAGCCAGACGTAGTTGGCGTCCGCCACCACCGCCGCCTCTCGCCACGCCGACGGCTCGCGGTGCTGGGTGGCCTCCCACGCCCGTAGCTCCTGCAGGTCCCGCTGCCGGAGGAAGTCGAGGAGGGCTTCGCGAGCGTGGGCGGTCTCCGGGTCGTCACCCGCCTCGGCCACGCTCGTGGCCTGCAGCACGAACCGCCACGGCCGCTGCCGGCCGGTGCCGCCCTCGGCCTCCTCGACGAACCCGTGTTTGGCAAGCTGCCGGAGGTGCCACGAACAGTTCGACGGTGACTCGTCCACCCGCTCCGCGAGCGCGGTCGCGGTGGCGGGCCCGTGCACCACCAGCTCCCGCAACAGCCGCCAGCGCAGCGGGTGCGCCAGTGCTCGCAGCGCGCCGGCCTCGGCGATCTCCCGGCGGGGCAGATTCACTGACTCGGACATGATCGAAGCGTATGCTTCGAAACTCTCCTTTCGCAAGCTCTCTTTCGAAAAGAGAGTTTCCTCACCCGTCGGTGTCGCGTGCCAGCCAGGTACGGATGAGGTAGTGGGCGATCGAAGCCGGACCGGGCAGCGCCACCGCCGACCCCGGCGGGCTCGCGCCGTACGGGGCCCCGCCCGGGTCCGGACGCTCCGAGAGCAGGGCGGCGATCTCGGCGCGGGTGAACCACCGGGCCTCGGCGATCTCGGTCTGGTCCGGGCGCAGCGGTTGGCGCGGGTCCGCGTACCCGGTGAACCCCAGCATCAGCGACGCCGGATACGGCCAGGCCTGGCTGCCCTCGTACCGCAGGTGCGAGACCTGGACGCCGACCTCTTCGGCGACCTCCCGCACCACCGCGGCCTCGGCGGACTCGCCCGGCTCCACGAACCCGGCCAGGGTGGAGAAGAAGCGCCGCCCGTCCGGACGCCCCGCCCACCGGGCGTTGTGGCCGAGCAGGCAGCGACCCTCCGGGCCGGGCACGCCGTCGTGCACCAGCACGATGATCGCCGGGTCGGTACGCGGGAACATCTGCCCGCCGGCCGGGTCGACCCGCAGCCAGCCGCCCTCGGCGACCGAGGTGGGCTGGCCGGAGGCGGGTGCGTACCGGTGAGCGGTGTGCCAGTTCGCCAGCGCCACCGCGGTCACCAGCAGCCCGGCGTCCCGGTCGCTGAGCTCGGCACCCACCTCCCGCAGAGTCACCGGCCGGGTGCCGGGCCGCTCCGGCGGGTCGGCGACCACGGCGAAGTACGGGATGCCGTGCGGGTCCAGGCCGAGGAAGAGGCGCTCCGCCTCGGCGACCGGCGGCGCCTCGGACGAGTCGAGCAGCACCAGCTCCGGCCTGGTGGAGCCGGCGGTGAGATCGGTTGGCTCCGGCGTGCCCGCGGCGCGGGACGGCTCGGGGAACCGGCACAGGGCCCGCCCTTTCGCGTCGATCACCAACACCCGGGCCCGCAGCCAGGCGTCCGCCAACCACGCCGGGTCGGTACGGTAGGCCGCCGCCCGGTCCACCCCGGAACGGGCGAGCGGCGGCCCGCCCGGCAGCGAGCCGGGCCCCGCCGGCCCGATCACGCCGGTTCGCGGGCCACCGGGGTGAGGGCGGCCAGGGCGTTCTCCACCCGCGTGGCGTCGCCCAGCACCACTCCGGCCGCCTTGGCCGGGGCGAGGTACCGGGCGGCCGCCGCCGCCACCTCCTCCACCGTGGCCGCGGACAGCTTGCGGGCGTGCTCGGCGAGGTAGTCCAGCCGCAGCCCGAACCCGGCGTACGTACTGGCCAGCCCAGCCAGACCGGACTGAGTGGACATTCCCAACTGGAGGGTGCCGAGCGCATACTGCCGGGCCTGCTCCAGCTCCTCGACGGTCGGGGGGATCGTGGCCAGCCGCCCCAGCTCGTACAGGGTCTCCAGCAGCGCCGGCGCGGTGACCTCGGTCGCCACCTCGGCGGCGAGCACCAGCGCCGAGCCGGCCACCGAGTGCTCGATCACCGAGTGCGGGCCGTAGGTGTAGCCCTTGTCCTCGCGGATGTTCTCCACCCAGCGGGAGGAGAAGTACCCGCCGAAGATGAGGTTCGCCAGCTGCAGCGCCGCGTGGTCGGGGTG
>DATGPS010000066.1:0-12328 GCA_035304685.1 Natronosporangium sp.
CCGCTGGCGGCCTCCGCCGCGCCGATCTCGTCCAGCTCGGCGAGGCTGCGGGCGGGTGGCTTCTCGCACAGCACCGTCATCCCGTACGCCAGCGTGGCCTTGGCCTGTTCCGCGTGCAGTCCCGGCGGCGTGGCGAGGGCCACCACGTCCGGACGCTCGTAGCTGAGCATCGCCCCCAGGTCCGGGTAGCGGCGGGGGATCGACCACTTGGTGCAGAAGTCGTCCAACCGCTGCGGGTCGGTGTCGACCGCGGCGACGATGCGCGCGCGGTCACCCATCCGGGCGATGTCGCCGGCGTGGATCGCCGCGATGCCGCCGGTGCCGACCATCGCGAACTCGAACGTGCGGGAGCCGCGCCGGGACTGCGGGGCGACTGTCACCCGATGCTCACCTCCGCGGTCAGCCGCCGCCGGTGGTCGACCACCCGCTCCGGGCCGACCAACTTGACCTGCAGGGTGTGCCGGATGTCGGTGCAGGACGCACCCAGCCGTAGCTCCAGCTCGCCCGGCTCGACCACCCGTTTGCCCTGGCGACCGATGAACGAGGTCAGGTCGGCGCTCACGCCCAGCCTGACCTCTCGCGACTCGCCCGGCTCCAGCTCCACCCGGGCGTAGCCGATCAGCTTGACCACCGGCCGGGTCACCTGCGCCACCGGGTCGTGCAGGTAGAGCTGGACCACCTCCGCCCCGGGCCGGTCCCCGGTGTTGCGGATCCGCACCGACACGGTCACCGTGCCGTCGGTCGGCACCTCGGTCTGGTCGACCGTGGCGTCCTCCCAGGCGAAGGTGGTGTACGACAGGCCGTGCCCGAACGGGAACAGCGGGGTCGGGTCCACGCTGCTGACCTCGGTCAGGTGGCCCAGCGGTGGGTCGAGGTAGTTGGCCGGCGGGCGGTGAGGCACGCGGGGCACGCTGATCGGGAGCCGCCCGGAGGGCGTCACCCGGCCGGAGAGCATGCCGGCGACCGCCGGGCCGCCCTCCTCGCCCGGGAAGAACGCCTGCACGATCGCGGCGAGCCGGTCGGCGAAGGCGCCCAGGGCGTAGGGGCGGCCGGTCATCAGCACCAGCACCACCGGCGTACCGGTCGCCAGCAGGGCCTCCAGCAGCTGCTCCTGCACCCCCGGCAGGCCCAGGTGCTCCGCGTCGCAACCCTCGCCGGAGGTGCCGCGCCCGAACAGCCCGGCGTGGTCACCGAGCACCGCTACACAGACGTCGGCCTCGGCCGCCGCCTCGGCCGCCGCCGCGATCCCGGAGACGTCGTCGCCGGCGACCGTGCAGCCGCGCTGGTGCGTGAGGGTCGCCGCGGGCAGCTCCTCGCGCAGCGCCGCCAGCACGGTGGGGATCTCCACTCCGAGCGGGCCCAGCTCGGTGCGGCTCTTGTCCCCGGAGATGCTGTTGCGCCCGGCGTGGCTGGGGAAGGTGTAGCAGCCGAGCATCGCCGCCGGGTCGTCGGCGAGCGGGCCCACCACCGCGATCCGGCGCGGCTGCTGCCCCAGCGGCAGCGCGCCGTCGTTGCGCAGCAGCACCAGCGACTCCTCGGCGAGGGTCCGGGCCAGCTGCCGCGCGTGCGGGGGGTCGAGGTCGACGTCGGGGGCGCCGTTGGGGCCCTGCAACGCCGGCACCGAGACCCAGTCCGGGTCCAGCAGGCCGAGCCGGCACTTCTGCTCCAGCACCCGGGCGGCGGCGCGGTCGACCAGTGACTCGGGCACCTGGCCGGCGCGGACCGCCGCCAGCAGCGGCTCCCCGTAGCAACGCACCGACGGCAGCTCCACGTCCAGCCCGGCGGCGAGCGCCAGCGCCCCGGCCTCGGTCTTGGAGTCGGCCACGCGGTGATGGAGCTCCAGGAACGACACCCCGAAGTAGTCGGCCACGACCGTGCCGGCGAAACCCCAGGCGTCGCGCAGCAGCTCGGTGAGGCAGGCGCCGTCCGCGCTCGCCGGCACGCCGTCGATCTCGACGTACGCGGCCATCACCGACTCCGCACCGCCGTCGCGGATCGCCATCTCGAACGGCGGCAGCAGCACGTCGTGCAGCTCCCGCTGGCCGACCGCGACCGGGCCGAAGTTGCGGGCGCCGACCGAGGCGGAGTATCCGACGAAGTGCTTGAGGGTGGCGATGACTCCGGCCGACTGCAGGCCCCGCACGTACGCCGTGCCGATGGTCCCGACCAGGTACGGATCCTCGCCCATGGTCTCCTCGGTGCGGCCCCAGCGTGGGTCGCGGGTCACGTCCAGCACCGGCGCGAGGCCCTGGTGGACCCCGACCGCGCGCATGCCCGCGCCGATCTGGGCCGCCATCTGCTCCACCAGCGCCGGGTCAAAGGTCGCTCCCCAAGCCAGCGGGGTGGGGTAGATCGTGGCCCGCCAGGTCATGAACCCGGTCAGGCACTCCTCGTGGACGACCGCCGGGATGCGGAACCGGTTGGCCGCGACGATGTCGGCCTGGATGCGGGCCACCGCCTTGGCGCCGTCGGCCGGCTCCACCGGGGCGGTGCCGAACGGGCGGGTGAGCTGGCCGAGACCGAAGCGAGTCAACGCATCGAAGTCGATGGAGACGTCGACGAGCTCGTGCTGGTGCGGCGCGACGTTGTCGTGATCCGGGTCGATGCCTACCCAGGCGGAGGAGAGCTGTGCGACCTTCTCCTCCAGGGTCATCTCGGCCAGCAGTGCCGCCACCCGGTCCGCCACCGGGAGCGTCGGGTCACGCCAGGCACCATCCTGTACGCCGGCGGTGCGCGCGGCGTCGTTGTCGTTCTCGGTTTGCATCGCTTCCGTCTCGTTTCAGTGGCGACCGGTCCGGGAGGCTCCGATATTTTTCCGGAAGGTGGGTTGCCATTATCGGTAGAAGTGGGCTCACAATAACATCGCGGCAGCCCGTATTGAAGGGGTTGACCGGTGATGGGTGGCACGATAGCCTCCCGGAGTCACCGAAAGTACCGAGACTGGCCCGAAAGTTTACGCTCCGACAGCTGCTCGTCGTCGATCCAGCTCCGAAACTACCGGCGATGAGCTTCCTCCAGACGTGGCCCCCGGGAAGGGTGGACCAGTGGGCCGTGAGCCTCGGTGGCCGCGCCCGGCCGCCGAGCAGGGGCGTCGTGTGGAAGCGCGCTCCAGGGTGCGGGGTGCCGGCCCGGCACCCCGCACCCGTCCGGCGATACGCTGGAGCAGCGAGACGAGCGAGGAGGCACGACAGCATGGTCGCGAGCGGCCGGCCGGTCGTCGGCGGCGGCGCGCCCCGGGGCGCCGCGGTTCGGCGTCCCGAGGAGCCGGGGCGGAGTCCGCGCGCAGGCGCGGAGCCGGAGCAACGAGTGACGATCAGCGCCATCGCCGCGGAGGCGGGAGTCTCGGTCCCGACCGTGTCCCGGGTGGTCAACGGACGCTCCGACGTGGCGCCCCAGACCCGGGAACGCGTGGAGGAGCTGCTGCGCCGGCACGGCTACCGGCGGCGGTCCTCCCGCCCCCGTTCCAATGCGCGCTTGATCGACCTGGTCTTCAACGACCTGGACAGCCCCTGGGCAGTGGAGATCATCCGGGGAGTGGAGGATGTCGCCCACGCCGCCGGCGTAGGCACGGTGGTCTCCGCCATCCACCGCCGGGGCACCGCGGCGCGGCAGTGGCTGCAGAACCTGCGCGCCCGCGCCTCGGACGGGGTGATCCTGGTCAACTCCATCCTGGAGTCGCCGATGCAGGCGGAGCTGCGCCGCCTGGACGTACCGATGGTGGTGGTGGACCCGGCGGGCGGCCCCTCGCTGGACGCCCCCACGGTCGGAGCCACCAACTGGGCGGGTGGCCTCTCCGCCACCGAGCACCTGCTCTCGCTGGGCCACCGGCGGATCGGGTTCGTCAGCGGCCCCCGGCAGCTGGTCTGCAGCCGGGCCCGGCTCGACGGCTACCGTGCCGGGCTGGAGGCCGCCGGCATCCCGCTGGACGAGGACCTGGTGCGGGAGGGCGATTTCTACCACGAGTCCGGGTTCGAGAGCGGTACCTCCCTGCTGTCGCTGCCGGACCGGCCCACCGCGATCTTCGCGTCCAGTGACCAGATGGCGTTCGGGGTCTACGAAGCCGTCCGCCAGCAGGGGCTGCGGGTGCCCGACGACGTCAGCGTGGTCGGGTTCGACGACCTGCCGGAGGTGCGGTGGTCCTCGCCGCCGCTGACCACCGTGCGCCAGCCGCTGACGGAGATGGGCGTCCTGGCCGCGCGGACGGTGTTGCGGCTGGCCGCCGGGGACGAGGTGGAGAGCCCGCGGGTGGAGCTGGCGACCGCGCTGGTGGTACGGGAGAGCACCGCGCCGCCACGCCGCTGACCGGCCGGCGTCGAAGCGCTCCGGGTGGGCGGTCGCACGCGTCGACCCCCGGCCGTCCGCGCAGGCTGCGGGTGCCGGCTCAGAGGTCGAGCACGCTGACGCCGGGCGCGGCGAGCTTGACCAGCACGTCGGAGTGGAGCCGGCCGTTGGTGGCCACCGCCGAACCGCCGGCCGGCCCGGGCTTGCCGGCCAGGTCGGTGAAGGAACCGCCGGCTTCGGTGACGATCGGCACCAGCGCGGCCACGTCCCACAGGGACAGTTCCGGCTCCACCATCACGTCCACCGAACCCTCGGCCACCAGCATGTACCCGTAGAAGTCGCCGTACGCCCGGCTGCGCCAGGTGCCGCGCATGAGGTCGAGCACGGCGCCGAGCCGCCCGTTCTGCTCCCAGCCGGTCAGGTCGGAGTAGCAGAACGAGGCGTCCGCCAGCCGCCGGACTCCCGAGACCGAGATCGGCGTGGCCGCGGCGGTGTGCCGCCCCGCGTACGCTCCGTGGCCCTTCGCCGCCCACCAGCGCCGCCCCAGCGCCGGCGCGGAGACCAGCCCGACGACCGGCTCGTCGCCTTCCATCAGCGCGATCAGCGTGGCCCAGATCGGTACGCCGCGGATGAAGTTCTTGGTGCCGTCGATCGGGTCCACCACCCACTGCCGGTTCCCGGTGCCCGCCGCCGCCTCGGTGGCCCCGAACTCCTCTCCCAGCACCGCGTCGCGGGGTCGGGTCCGGGCCAGCGTGGCGCGCACCGCGTTCTCCACCGCGGTGTCCGCGTCCGAGACCGGGGTCAGGTCTGGCTTGGACTCCACGTGCAGATCCAGCGCCCGGAATCGGGCGGTGGAGATGGCGTCCGCGGTGTCCGCCAGCACGTGGGCCAGCGACAGGTCGTCGGAGTAACCGGCTGCCATGGTTGGTGAATCTATCCGACCCGCCGCCGCTGCGGGTACGGGTTCACCCTCGGCGCTCGGGCAGGGGGCCGGTACGGGAGGCGAGTAGCCGGCGATACGAGGCCAGCCGCCGGGGGTCGGCGCGCCCGGCCGCCACCCAGGCGTCCAGCGCGCAACCGTCGCCCAGGTGGTCGCAGCCGGGCGGGCACTCGGCGCTGCCCTCCACCAGGTCCGCGAACGCGTCCAGCAGGTGGTCGGGGGAGACGTGCGCCAGCCCGAAGCTGCGTACCCCCGGGGTGTCGATCATCCAGTCGTCGCTGCCGGGTAGCCGCAGCGCCACCGCGCTGGCCGAGGTGTGCCGGCCCTTGCCCACCGCGCTCACCGCGCCGACCGCCCGGTCCGCCGCCGGGACCAGCCGGTTCACCAGGGTGGACTTACCCACCCCGGAGTGGCCGATCAGCACCGACATCCGGCCCCGCAGGGCGGCCCGCAGGTCGTCCAGCGGCCGGTCCGGCCGGCACTGCACGTACGGCAGGTCCAGCTCGGCGTAGTAGTCGCGCAGCGCCGCCAGCGGGGCCGGATCGTCCGCGACCAGGTCCGCCTTGGTCAGGCACAGCAGCGGGTCGATCTCGGCGTCGTACGCGGCGACCAGGCACCGGTCGATGAAGCCGGTCCGGGGCGGCGGGTCGACCAGGGCGGAGACGATCACCAACTGGTCGGCGTTGGCCACCACCACGCGCTCCTGGCGGCCCTCCGGGGTACTGGCGTCATCGTCCGCGGTGCGGCGCAGGGCTGAACGCCGCGGGGCCACGCGGACGATCCGGGCCAGGGTGCCGGGATCGCCGCTGAGGTCGCCTACCAGCCATACCCGGTCGCCGACCACCACCCCCCGGCGGCCCAGTTCCCGGGCGCGCATGGCGATGATCTTGCGGTCGCCGGTGACGCAGACGTACCGGCCCAGGTGGACCTCGGTGACCATGGCGGGGACGGCGTCGGCGTGGCGGGGTCGGGTGCGGGTGCGGGGGCGCGACGCACGGCCCGGACGTACGCGGACGTCGTCCTCGTCGTAGTCGCGCCGGCGGGTCACGCCGGTGGTCCCCCGGCTGAGTCGCCGGACCCGCGCAGCATCGCCGCCCACATTTCGGGGAAGTCTGGCAGGGTCTTCGCCGTGCAGGAGACGTCGTCGAGGTGTACGCCGGGTACCACCAGCCCCAGCACCGCGGCGGCGTGGGCCATCCGGTGGTCGTGGTAGGTCTCGAACCGCCCGCCGCGCAGCGGCCGTGGCTGGATCGCCAACCCGTCCGGGGTCTCGTCCACCTCCGCGCCCAGCCGGGACAGCTCCCGGGCCAGGGCGGCGAGCCGGTCGGTCTCGTGGCCCCGGATGTGCGCGATCCCCCGCAGCCGGGACGGGGCGCCGGCGAGCGCGCACAGGGCGGCCACCACCGGAGTCAGCTCACTCATGTCGGAGAGGTCGGCGTCGATGCCGTGGACCGCGCCGTGACCGCGTACGGTCAAGCCCTCCGCGGTGAGGGTGCAGGTGGCGCCCATCGACGTGAGCAGCTCCCGCAGCCGGTGGCCGGGCTGGGTGGTGTTCGGCGGCCACGCCGGCACGGTCACCTCCCCGCCGGTGACCAGCGCCGCGGCCAGGAACGGCGCCGCCCCGGAGAGGTCCGGCTCCACCCGCCAGGCCCGCCCGGTCAGCCGGCCGGGCTGCACCGCCCACACGTGGGGGAGGTGGTCGTCCACCGCGGCCCCGGCGGCCCGCAGCATCTCCACGGTCATCTGCAGGTGGGGTCGGGAGGGCAGCTTCTCGCCGATGTGGCGCAGCACCAGGCCATCGCGGAAGCGGGGCGCGGCCAGCAGCAGCCCGGAGACGAACTGGCTGGAGGCGGAGGCGTCGATGCTGATCTCACCGCCGGCGACCGCGCCGGTGCCGTGCACGGTCAGCGGCAGCCCACCGGACTCCCCGGCGGTGACCTTGACCCCGGCCGCCTGGAGCCCCGCCACCAGCGGGGCCAGCGGCCGCCGCTCCGCCTGGGGGTCTCCGGTGAAGGTGACCGGCCCGTCGGCGAGCGCAGCGACCGGCGGCAGGAACCGCATCACCGTGCCGGCGAGCCCCACGTCCACCCGGGCCGGGCCGCGCAGCTTGTCCGGTTGGACCACCCACCGCGCCGGGTCGGTGGTGGAGACGTGGATGCCCATGGCGCGCAGGCCGGCCGCCATGAGCGCGGTGTCCCGCGCGTGTAGTGGATCATGCACAGTGGACGGGCCGTCCGCGAGCGCGGCGAGCACCAGGGCCCGCGCGGTCACCGACTTTGAGCCGGGCAGCCGCACGGTGGCGTGGACCGGCCCGGAGGCGGTCGGGGCCGGCCACGGTGCCGGTGAGGGTCGCATCCGCACATTGTACGGCGCGGCCGGCGGGTCAAGATCGGTTAGGCTGATGGCCATGTGCGGCCGGTACGCCACCACGCGGAGCGCGGCGGACCTCAGCGCCTGGTTCGAGGCCGTGGACGCCACCGGCGAGGCCGGTGGGGTGGTGCCGCGCTACAACCTCGCGCCCACCGACCCGGCACCACTGGTCCACCTGGCGGCGGGCGAGCGGGTGTTGTCGGTGGGCCGGTGGGGTCTGTTGCCGCACTGGGCGCGGGATCCCCGCGCGGGCGCGCGCATGATCAACGCACGGGTGGAGACCGTGGCCACCACCCGGGCGTACGCCGAGGCGTACGCCCGCCGCCGCGCGCTGGTGCCGGCCGACGGGTGGTACGAGTGGCGCCGGGTCGGGTCCACGCGGCAGGCGTACTACCTGACCCCGCACGACGGCTCGGTGCTGGCGTTCGCCGGCTTGTGGAGCCGGTGGGGGCCGGCGCGGCTGCTGACCTTCACCGTGCTCACCACCGCCGCGGCCGGACCGCTGGCCGCGGTGCATGACCGGATGCCGCTGGTGCTGCCGCCGTCACGGTGGGCGGAGTGGCTGGCGGGCGAGCCCCCGCCGCCGGGGATCGCGGATGGCCGGCTGGAGATCCGGCCGGTGGGTCCGGCCGTGGGCAACGTCCGCAACGACGGTCCGGAGCTGGTGAGACGTGTCGATCCCCGGCCGGTGCCGGAGCCGACCCAGCCGACCCTGTTCTGACCCGACACCCGCCCCGCCGCGATGCCCTGATTTCCCCGGTTGATGGGGTTCTGCAGAGCTCGATTTTCCACAATCTTGGGGCGACCCCTTGTTCTCACCTGATTTGTGCGATACAACACAGCGCCGGAAGAACTTGCCCTCGCGAGGGCGGGTGGGATGCATTGGCCCCTACGGGGAGGTGGGTGAGTTGACACGGGCGCGGACCCCACGCCCGCACGAGATCGAGGACGCACGGCGCGATCAACGCCTGCTGCGAGCGTTTCATGAGGGCGGCCGCGACCCGGCCTGGCGTACCCGTGGGGTATGCCAGTCGGTGGATCCGGAGACGTTCTTCCCCGCGCCCAGCGAGCCGGCCGACCCCGCGATCGAACTGTGCCGCTCCTGCCCGGTGCAGGGCGCTTGTCTGGCTTGGGCACTGGAGGCGGGCGACCTGCACGGCGTCTGGGGCGGCACGACCGCCCGGGAACGCCGCGCCATGGCCGTGGTCTGGCGCGGCTGGCAGCACGGCGGCGAGTCGCCCCTGGTCGGCGCCGCGGCCGGCGCCGACCCCGGTGAGTCCGCGGCCCCGGCGGCGGGTGACCTGCCGGTGGGCGCGGCGATGGACCGGGCGGAGCTGTTGCGGTTGGTGCGGGCGGGTTGAGCTGCGGGCGACCCTTCCTGACTCCGCGACCGCGGTGGCGGAGTCAGGAAGGGCCAGGGAGGTAGGTGCGGTCCGATGGGCCGCCGGTTCGCCCGGTCCGGCCGGGTGACCACGCGTGCCGGTCGGGCAGATCCCCCGTGGTTCCCGCTCCTCGATGATCGGCCATCCCGTGAAGCTGTCACCCTCGCCGGTCTGCCCTCGCCGATGTCGCGCCATCCCCGACGACTCGCCGGGCTACCCGGTTCAACGGAACGGCGGGCCACAGGTAACGCAGCAGCCCGGAATGGTCGGCCGGGCCAGGGGCGTTGCACTGCACGCGGGCCCGTCACCGGGGCGGGCGTCCGGCAGCGCGGCCGTCAACCTTGGCCGCCGGAGGGGAGTGCGGTGCAGACTGTTGCACGTCGGCGTCGGAGTAACGGGCCAGTTGACGGGCGCGTATCCTCAGCGGGTCGGCCGGTACGTTTCACCCACGGCGCCCAGGTCGGGGCGCAGCGGGCGGTGCGTCCGGTCACGGACGAGACGAGGATGGATGCCCGCGTGGTGGCTAGTGAAACCGCTCAGGAGCGTCAGGCCCGGTTCGAGCGGGACGCGCTGCCGTTCCTTGACCAGCTCTACGCCGCGGCGCTGCGGATGACCCGTAACCCCGCCGACGCCGAGGACCTGGTGCAGGAGACCTTCATGAAGGCGTTCGCGGCCTTCCACCAGTTCCAGGCGGGTACCAACCTCAAGGCCTGGCTGTACCGGATCTTGACCAACACCTACATCAACTCGTACCGGAAGCGGCAACGGCAGCCAGTGCAGGCGCCCACCGAGGAGATCACGGACTGGCAGCTGGCCGAGGCGGAGTCGCACTCTGCCCGAGGGCTCAAGTCCGCCGAGACCGAGGCGCTGGAGCGCCTGCCCGACAGCGACGTGAAGGACGCCCTCCAGCAGCTGCCCGAAGAGTTCCGGCTGGCGGTGTACCTCGCCGACGTGGAAGGGTTCTCCTATAAGGAGATCGCCGAGATCATGGGCACACCGATCGGCACCGTGATGTCCCGGCTGCACCGTGGCCGGCGCAACCTGCGCCGCCTGCTGGAGAGCTACGCCGCTGGGCGTGGTCTGGTGCCGACCCCCGCGACCGGTCCGGTCAACGGGAAGGAGGGGGAGCGCACGTGAGCCGCGGAGAACCGCACAAAACCGACTGTCGCGAGGTACTGGAGGAGGTCTACCTCTACCTGGACCTGGAGTGCTCGCAGGGCCGCCGCGAAGTCATCCGCGCCCACCTGGACGAGTGCTCGCCCTGCCTGCGCGAGTACGGCATCGAGCAGGAGGTGAAGGCGCTGGTCGGGCGGTGCTGCGGGGATGAGACCGCGCCCGATGATCTGCGCCGCCGGCTGCGCGCCAAGCTGGCCGAGCTGGTCGCCGTCACCGAGGAGGTCCGGGAACGCTGAGCCGGCCCGGCCGGTCTCCCTCGCCGGCCGACCCGCTCCCGCCTCCGGGGCCGCTCACCGGGCCGGCCCAGCTACCGGGCGGTGGGGCGCTTACCGTGGTTGGCGGCCTTCTTCTTCCGGGCCCGCCGTTTGCGCGCCTTCTTCGCCATGATTGTCTCCTCACGTCGGCACGCCATCGTACCGGAGTGGTGGCGAGTCCGGCGGGGCGTCGTGGTTGGATACCTAACACGTGCGCGTTGACCGAGGGAGATAGTGGCGATGGCCGATGAGATCAGGGCCGAGATGGTGGCCAACGTGTGGAAAGTCGTCGTGTCCGTGGGCGACCAGGTCGCGGACGGGGACACGCTGGTCATCCTGGAGTCGATGAAGATGGAGATCCCGGTCGTCGCCGAGTCCGAGGGGACCGTCGCCCAGCTCGCGGTGAACGAGGGCGACGTGGTCCAGGAGGGCGACCTGATCGCGGTGATCGAGTGACGTTGCCGCCGGCATGAGCGGCGCTGGCGTGCGCTCCGCCGCGCGGTACCCGACGCCCGGGACACCGCCGCCGGCGCTGCGGCGAGGGCGGCGCGGCCGGCGAGACCCGGTAGCAGTCGGAGGAGGTGGCGCGTGACCCGGGGTGCGGGCATGGCGGTGGACCTGGGTGAGCAGCCCGAGGTGTACGCCCGGCTGGTGGAGCCGGCGCAGGCGGACCCGATCGCGGCGGTGGCGGCCCGGATCGTGCGCCGCCGCCCGCGGCACGTGGTGCTCGCCGCCCGGGGCAGCTCGGACCACGCGGCGTTGTACGCCGCGTACCTGGTGGAGATCCGGCTCGGCCTCCCCGCCGGGCTCGCCTCACCCAGCGTGGTCACGCTCTTCGGCGGTCGGCCGGACCTGTCCGAGGCGCTGGTGATCGGGGTGAGCCAGAGCGGCGCCTCCCCGGACCTGGTCGAGGTCCTGACCGTGGCGCGCCGGTCGGGCGCGCTGACCGTGGCGGTGACCAATCAGCCGGACTCACCGCTGGCAGAGGCGGCCGAGCTGGTCGTGGACATCGCCGCCGGCATCGAGCGGGCGGTCGCCGCCACCAAGACCTACACCGCCGCGCTGCTGGCGCTGTTGATGCTGGTGGAAGGGGTACGCGGCGGCACCGGCGCGCTGCCGCCGGAGGAGCGGGCGGCGCTGGCGGTGCTGCCCGAGCTGGCCGCACTCACCCTGGCCGACCCGACCCCGGGCGAGCTGGCTCCGAGGTACCGGTTCGCCCACCGGCTGGTCACCACCGGGCGCGGGTACGCGTACCCGACCGCGCGGGAGGCCGCGCTGAAGCTGATGGAGACCTCCTACCTGGCCGCGCTCGCCTTCTCCGGAGCGGACCTGCTGCACGGCCCGCTGGCCATGACCGACCCGGACGTGCCGGTGCTGGCGGTGGTGGGGGAGGGGCCCGGAGGCGAGGCGATGCGGGAAGTGCTGGCCCGGCTGGGGGAGCGGCGCGCCGACGTGGTGGCGGTGGGGCCGCACCCGGTGCCCGGCACCGCCGCCCACCTGCGGGTACCGGTGCTGGAGGAGCGCCACGCGGCCCTGCTGGACATCCTGCCGTTGCAGCAGCTCGCGCTGGCGTTGGCGCTGGCCCGGGGCGAGGACCCGGACGCGCCGCGCGGCCTGCACAAGATCACGCCGACCCGGTAGGTGACACAGGGTAGCCGGCCGGGTCCCCCATGGCGCGCGGGAAGTAGGCTTTCGGGCGTGTCCACCCTGCGTGACCTGGTCGAAGAGCACACCAGGATGCGACCGGCGGACATCGAGCATCTGCACCGCCTCGCCGGCGAGTGGCAGTTGCTGTCCGACCTCTCGTTCGCCGACCTGGTGCTGTGGGTGCCGGTCGACCGGGGAGAGCTCGCGCCCAGGGGCGCGACGGATACCCCCGCGTTCGTCTGCGTGGCCCAGGTGCGGCCCACCACCGCCGCCACCGC
>DATGPS010000067.1:0-5041 GCA_035304685.1 Natronosporangium sp.
CCCGCGCACCCCTGTCGGTCCCCCGGCCGCTCGTCGCGCTGCTGGCGCTCGCGTGCGGGCTGGCGGTGGCCAACGTCTACTACGCCCAGCCGCTGCTGGACGCGATCGCCCGGCAGCTCGGGATCGGCAGCGGCACCGCCGGCCTGATCGTCACCTTCAGCCAGCTCGGGTACGCCGCCGGCCTGCTGCTACTGGTGCCACTCGGTGACCTGCTCAACCGGCGGCGGCTGGTCGCCACGATGCTGTTCGCCTGCGCCGGGGCCCTGCTGCTGGTCGCGGGCGCGCCCTCATTCGCACTGGTAGGCGGCGCGATCGCGGCGGTCGGATTCACCTCGGTGGTATCCCAGGTGCTGATCCCGTTCGCCGCCACCCTCGCCGACGACCGTGACCGCGGCCGGGTGGTCGGCTATGTGATGACCGGGCTGCTGCTCGGTACTTTGCTGTCGCGTACCGCCGCCGGACTGGTAGCGCAGGTGGCTGGTTGGCGGGCGGTCTACCTCGGCGCCGCGGCCCTGACCACCGGCCTGGCGCTGCTGCTCCTGCGGGCGCTGCCAGCCGGCCGGCCGCCCGCCGCCGGCCAGCGGTACCTCGCCCTGCTCGGCTCCCCCTGGCGGCTGTTGGCGCAGGAGCCGGTGCTGCGCCTGCGCGCAGCCTACGGCGCCCTGTCGTTCGGCGGGCTGAACGTGCTGTGGACCCCGGTGGCCTTCCTGCTCGCCCGGCCACCGTACCGGTTCGGGGAGGCGGCGATCGGCCTCTTCGCCCTGCTCACCGTGCCACTGGCGTTCACCACCGGCACGGTGGGGCGGTTCGCCGACCGCGGTCACGTCCGCCGCCTCACCGGGGTCTCGAACGCGCTGGTCCTCCTCGGCGCCGGCCTCGCCGCCCTCGGCGTCTGGCACCTCTGGGCCCTGGCCGGGGGTGCGCTCCTGGTCACCCTGGGCACCCAGAGCCTGCACATCACCAACCAGAGCGAGATCTACCGCCTCCAGGCGGACGCCCGCAGCCGCATCACCAGCGCGTACATGACGGTCTTCTTCGCCGGCGGGGTGGCCGGCTCGGCCCTGTCCGCGGCCGCGTACGAGCGATCCGGCTGGGCCGGGGTCTGCGGCCTGCTGGCGGCGGTGGGCCTGATCGGGCTGGTGATCTGGGCACTGGAGCACCGCCGCAGCTCACCCGCCAGCCCCAGCCGCGGCTCTCGCGCCACGCGCTAGCCCCGACCGGGGAGCCCGCTTGCGGCGTCATGCCCGGGCTCCGGTAGCTCCGGCCCGACGACCGCGCGCGTATTCGTACATCTGTGCTAACATGCCGGCATGCGGGACGCCACGATCCTGCACGCGGACCTGGACTCGTTCTACGCCTCGGTGGAGCAGCGCGACGATCCCGCGCTCCGAGGCCGCCCGGTGATCGTCGGCGCCGGCGTGGTGCTCGCCGCCAGCTACGAGGCGAAGGCCTGCGGGGTGCGCACCGCCATGCCCGGCCGGCTGGCCCGCCGGCTGTGTCCGGCCGCGGTGGTGGTGCCGCCCCGGATGTCGGCGTACGCCGCCGCGAGCCGGGCGGTGTTCCAGGTGTTCCGCGAGACCACCCCGCTGGTCGAGGGCCTCTCCATCGACGAAGCGTTCCTCGACGTCTCCGGGCTGTGGCGGCTCGCCGGTCCACCGATCGAGATCGCCGCCGAGCTGCGCCGGCGGGTGCGCGAACAGGTCGGGTTGCCGATCACCGTGGGGGTGGCCCGCACCAAGTTCCTGGCCAAGGTCGCCAGCGCGGTAGCCAAGCCGGACGGGCTGTTGCTGGTGCCGCCCACCGGCGAGCGGGCGTTCCTGCATCCGTTGCCGGTGGAGCGGTTGTGGGGCGTCGGCCCGGTCACGGCCGCGAAGCTGCACGCCCGCGGCATCCGTACGGTCGGTCAGGTAGCCCGGCTGGGCGAGGCGAGCCTGGTGTCCGTGCTCGGGCCCGCGGCCGGCCGTCACCTGTACGCGCTGGCTCACAACCGCGACCCCCGCCGGGTCCGGGTGGGGCGTCGCCGCGGGTCGGTCGGCGCGCAGCGGGCCCTGGGCCGGGCCCGGCACTCCCCGGCGGAACTGATGGCGGTGTTGGCCGGCCTGGTCGACCGGGTCACCCGGCGGATGCGGACCGGCGGCCGCACCGGCCGTACCGTGGTGTTGCGACTCCGGTTCGCCGACTACTCCCGCGCCAGCCGCTCGCGGACCCTGCCCATGCCCACCGCCAGCACCCACACCGTGCTGCGCGCGGCACGGGAGTTGCTGGGCGAGGCGATGCCACTGATCCACCGGCAGGGGGTCACCCTGATCGGGGTGGCGGTCAGCAACCTGGACGACGACAACCTGGTGCAGCCGGAGCTGCCGTTCGACCGGCGCGCCGACCTGGACGCCGCCCTGGACGAGGTGCGGCGGCGGTTCGGCTCGGCCGCCGTCACCCGGGCCGTACTGCTCGGTCGGGACCCCGGCCTCGCCGTGCCGCTGCTGCCGGATTGACGCCCGACCGGAGCGGCGTTACCCGGCGTACCCGGTGGGGTAGCAGCACGCTATGTCACGCCGATACTTGGCCACCGGAGTGCCGGCCACCTCGCTCGCCGATGAGGATCTGCTACGGGAACTGCGCTCGGTGCACCGGACCCGGCACGACGCGCTCCGCCACGGCTCCGACCAGGCGCTGGACCACCACGACGCGCGCATGGCCGAGCTGGAACACGAGTACCTGCGGCGGTTCCCCCACCGGGAGGTGGACCCGCAGCGGCTGACGGAGGGCGCCCGGGCCCGGCGGCCCGCGCTAGGCTCACGCCATGACCGCGCCCGTGACCTACATGGACTATGAGCGGGTGGGCACGCTGGCCGCCCGGGTCGCTGAGGCGGCCGCCGCCGTGGCGGACGGGCAGCAGGCGGTGGGCGGCTCCCCCTCCACCTACCGCCGGATCCCGGCCGCTCACGTGCCGCCCTGGAACGCGTTCGGTAACACCCCTACCGCGGCGGCGCTCGCCGGTGCGTACGCCCGGACCCGGCACGCCGCCAGCACCGCCGCCGGTAACCTCACGCTCGTGCTCGACCAGGACGTGAGCCGGCTGCGGGAGGTCATCCGCTGCTTCCAGGAGACCGACCACGAGACCGCCGACCGTCTCTGCGCCGCCGCCGGCCAGGGCACCTTGACCGTCTACAGCGCCCACGTGCACAGCCACGGCAGCGACGACGCCACCGCCGACGACATCATCCGGGCCGGGCAGATCGGGGTGCTGGCGGACCGGTTCAACGCCCGGCCGGGCGTACTCGGCGCCGACTTGAACGTCGAGGCCGACCAGGACAACCGGTCCGCGCAGGCGGTACGCGACTTCGTCGACGACGGCCACGTCATCGACGCCGGTGAGGTCGGAGGGACATCCTCCGGTGGCCGGAGTATCGACTATGTGATCACCTCACCCGCGATCGACGCCGCGAACCCGCAGCGGGTGGAGGGCGATCCGTCCGATCACGACGGCCAGCGGGTGGACCTCACCATCCCCCGGTGGTAGGGCCGCGCCGGGTGAAGCGCTAGGTCAAGGGCTGCCACCGTGCGGGCTGCCGCATCCAGGCTCGCTGGCGCTCAGCCGGGGTTGAGCCGCAGCTCCACCTCCACCGCCGAACGACCCTCGCCGTCGGCCACCGTGCCCGACGGGGTCGAGACCGTGCTACCGGGTTGGTCGAGTTTGTGGGTGGCGACGTGGCTGGAGTCCTCCACCGGGCCGCCGTGCCGGACCGCGACCGCGTTGCCGAACGGCTCATGGAAACCGCGCGGCCGGAACCCGTCGCTCCAGTACACCTTCTCGCTAGCTTCTCCGAAATAGACGGTCCACTGGTCGCCGGTGCGCTCCCGCAGCTCCCGCTCCAGATCGTCAGCCTCCTGGCCGAACATCTCCTGGATGGTCACGACCTCGACGTCCGCGTCCGCGATCACCTGGGCGATGGCGCCGATGTCCCCGTGGTCGGTGCCGGCCGAGTTACGCGGAGTGTTCTCGTAGCCCTGGCCGATGTTGAGGTTGAGCAGGCCGATGGTGCGGGGCGCCCAGCTCTCGGCGAGCGCGGTGAAGCCCGCCTCCGCCTCGGACAGCACCCCGAGCTGGTCGGCGAGCTGGCCGTCTACCCGCTCGCGGATCTCGTGCGCAGCCTGGACGGCATCGGTCACCAGCTGCCACTGCTCCTCGTCGGTGGGGTGGAAGGTCAGCTTCGGGTCGCGGGTGGTCGGGACCCCGGCCAACCGTTCCCGCTCCTGATCCAGCACCGCCTGGTTGATCCGCAACAGACCGGCGATCTCCTCCAGCGTGGCCGCGACCTGGCGCGCCCGCTCGGCGAGTTCCCGCAGGTCAGAGGTGGCTCGGCGTTGATGGTCACGGTAGGACTCCGCGGTGTCGCCCACCCAGCCTTCCCCGTCCAGCACCGCACGCGCGTTCCGGGACACCGTCTCCTCAGCGGTCTCTGTGGAATCGGCCAGGTCCCGCCAGGCCCGGGCGGCCGCCTCCACCGTCTGCGGGGACGCTCGCAGATCCCACAGATCGTCGCCGAGCGTGACCGGGCGTGGGGTCTGCGGATCGGTCATGGGGGGCCTCTCTGACCCCGCACGGGCGAACCCTCCCGTGCGTGGCCGGTAGCATCGTACGGCCTTCGACCGGTTTGCCGCCACGCTCGCGCACACCGAGAGGGGTCGCCGGCCGTATAGTGGCCGGACATGGACCCGGTCGTCGTCCACGGAGTCCGAGCGCCCGGCCGCGGGATGGCCGCCGGCCGCACCCGGGGACCGGCGGCGCCGTGAGCCTGCTCCGGGCGGAGATCGCCCGCCTACGCACCCGCCGGCTCACCTGGTGGGTGGTAGCGGTCCTGGCGGCGGCGCAGGTGGCGGTGGTCGCCGGCACCATCTCCGCCAGTGAACGCCCACCGCTGAGTGTCCTGTCCGGACCGGACTACGTCTTCGACTACGGCTCCGGCCTGGAGGCCCTACTGACCATCTGCTATGCCTCGCTGGCGGTGGGCAGCCTGGTGCTGGGGGCGGGGTACGCCGG
>DATGPS010000068.1:0-4843 GCA_035304685.1 Natronosporangium sp.
CTCGCCGCGGGCCGCCTGCGCCCGCTCCACCGAGGCGCGCAGCGCCGCCATCAGGTCCACCGCGGCCGGCGCCTCCTCCGGCTCGGCCGCCACCTCGATCTCCCGCCCCTCGACCTTGGCGTCGATGACCTGCTGCAGCGCCTGCCGGTAATCGTCGGTGTACTGATCCGGCTCGAAGTCGCCGGTCATGGAGTCGATCAGCGACGCCGCCATGGCCAGCTCCGGCTCCCGGGCCTCGACCTCCTCGTCCAGGAAGGAGAAGTCCGGCTGGCGTACCTCGTCCGGCCAGAGCATGGTGTTGAGGACCAGCACGTCGTCGCGTACCCGCAGGCTGGCCAGCTGCTCCCGCTGCCGCAGCGCGATCTTCACGATCGCCACCCGCTTGCTGTCCGCCAACGCGTCCCGCAGCAGCACGTACGGCTTGGCGGCCGTCCCCTCCGGTTCGAGGTAGTAGGACTTGTTGAACAGGATCGGGTCGATCTGCTCGGCCGGCACGAACTCCAGCACGTCGATCGCGCGGGAGGTGGAGAGCGGCAGGTCGGCGAAGTCCTCGTCGGTGAGCACGACCATCTCCCCACCGCCGAGGTCGTAGCCCTTCGCGATGTCGTCGTACTCGACCTGCTTACCGCAGACGCTGCAGACCCGCTGATACCGGATGCGGCCGCCGTCGTCGCGGTGGACCTGGTGGAACCGGATGCTCTTCTCCTCGGTGGCCGAGTACAGCTTGACCGCGATCGACACCAGGCCGAACGAGACCGCGCCCTTCCAGATCGCCCGCATTTGCCGCACCTCCTCCCGCCAGTCTGGCACGGAGGGGTCACAAATTACCTACCGTCGCCGGGCGAATACGTGCCGTTGTGTAGGTGTCGGCTCACTCTGGCAGAGTGGGGGCGTGCCGATCCTGCCGATGCTCGCGGTCGCGGGTGACCTGCCGGTCGGAGAGGACTGGGCGTACGAGCTGAAATGGGACGGCGTGCGCGCGATCGCCGTCCTCCGCGGCGGCCGGACCCGCCTGTACGCCCGGTCCGGGGCGGAGATCACCGTCGCGTACCCGGAGCTCGCCGATCTGGTCGGCGCCGTGCCGGACGAGACCGTGCTGGACGGCGAGATCGTCGCGTTCGACGCCGCCGGCCGCCCGTCCTTCCAGACCCTGGCGGAGCGGATGCACGTGCGTGAGCGCGCGCGGGCCGCCCAGCTCGCGGCCACCGTACCGGTCACCTACATGGTCTTCGACCTGCTCACCCTCGGGGGCGAGGATCAGACCCACCGCGGGTACGCGCAGCGGCGGCAGACGCTGGAGGCGACGCTGTCCGAAGGGCCGCACTGGCTGGTGCCGCCCCGGTTCTCGGACGGTCCGGCGACCCTGGCGGCCGCCCGGGAGCACGCGCTGGAAGGCGTGGTCGCCAAGCGGCTCACCTCCCGGTACCAGCCGGGAGCGCGCTCCACCGACTGGGTCAAGGTCAAGCGGGAGGAGACCGAGGAGTTCGTGGTCGGCGGCTGGCGGCCGGGGGAGCGCAGGTTGGGGGCGCTGCTGGTGGGGACCCCGGCGGCCGGCGGGGGGCTGGAGTACCGCGGTCGGGTCGGCGGCGGGATCAGCGCCGCGGCCGAGCGCTCCCTGCTGGCGGCGCTGGAGCCGCTGCGGGCCGAGGCGTCGCCGTTCGTCTCGCCGGTGCCGCGCGAGGACGCCCGCGGTGCCACCTGGGTACGCCCGGAGCTGGTGGTGGAGGTGAGGTACGGCCAGCGCACCGCCGACGGCCGGCTCCGGTTCCCGCGGTTCGTGCGGCAGCGCCCGGACCTGGCCCCGGCTGAGGTGGCCGCAGAGGCGGATGGGGCGGGCGCGCGCGGGAGCCCGGCGGCCGGGGAGCCGGCCGCCGGACCGGGCGCGGAGCCGCCGGCTGCCGGACCGGGCGCGGAGCCGCGGGCTGCCGTGCCGGGTGCCGGCTCAGACACGGGGTCGGCCACCGGGTCATCGGCCGCGGCGGCGGCGAGCGTGCGGGTCCGCGTCGACGGGCGCGACCTAGAGCTGTCCAATCTCGACAAGGTGTTGTACCCGACGGTCGGTTTCACCAAGGGCGAGGTGATCGACTACTACACCCGGGTGGCGCCGGTGCTCTTGCCGTACCTGCGGGACCGCCCCTTGACCCGGATCCGCTACCCCGACGGGGTGGGCCGGCCGTCGTTCTTCGAGAAGAACGCGCCGCTCGGTACGCCCGCCTGGGTGCGGACCGTGACCCTGCCGGTGCCCGGCTCCGCCACCGGCCGGGAGACCCTCGACTTCGTGGTCGCCGACGACCTCCCCACCCTGGTGTGGCTGGCGAACCTGGCCGCGCTGGAGCTCCACACTCCACAGTGGAAGGTTGGTGCTTCCGGGCCGGACCTGCTCGTGGTGGATCTCGACCCGGGCCCGCCGGCCGGGCTGCGCGAGTGCGCCGAGGTGGCGCTGATGCTCCGGGAGCGGCTGGCCGCCGACGGGCTGACCGCGGTCGCCAAGACCTCGGGCAAGAAGGGGATGCAACTTTACTGCGCGATCTCCGCCACCCAGCCGTCCGATGTGGTCTCCGCGTACGTCAAGCGGTTGGCGGAGGAGCTGGCGCGCGCCCACCCGCGCCGGATCACCGCCCAGATGGCGAAGCGACTCCGGCCAGGCAAGGTCTTCATCGACTGGAGCCAGAACGCGGCCGCGAAGACCACGGTCGCGCCGTACTCGCTGCGGGCCGAGCCGGCCCCGTCGGTGTCGACGCCGCTGAGCTGGGACGAGGTGGAGCGCGGCGGGATCGGGAAGTTCACTCCGGCGCAGGTGCTGGCGCGGGTGTCGGAGCACGGTGACTGGTTGGCGCCGCTGGCAGAAGGCGGCCCACCGGTGCCCGAGCCCACGTAGCACGCTGGACCGGGTGCTCAAGCGGTGAGCAGGACCAGGTCGTCGCGGTGGACCACCTCTCGCTCGTACGCCGGGCCGAGCGAGGCGGCGAGCTCCCCGGTGGTACGCCCGAGCAGCGGCGGTAGTTCGATCGCGTCGTAGTTGACCAGCCCGCGGGCCACCGGGCGGCCGTCGGGATCCACCAGGTCGACCGGGTCACCGGCATTGAACGCGCCGTCCACCGCGGTGATCCCCGCGGGCAGCAGCGACTTGCGCCGCTCGACCACCGCCGCCACCGCGCCCGGGTCCAGGTGCAGCCGGCCGCGCGGGGTGGTCGCGTACGCCAGCCAGTGCAGGCGCGCCGCCGGACGCTCGCGGGCGGGCAGGAAGAGCGTACCCACCGGCTTGCCGGCGAGCGCCTCCGCCGCGAGCGTGGCGTCGGTGAGCACCACCGCGATCCCGGCGCCGGTGGCGATCCGGGCCGCCTCCACCTTGGTCACCATGCCGCCGGTGCCCACCCCGGCGCGGCCGCGCCGGCCCAGCCGTACCCCGGCGAGGTCGTCCCCGGGGCGTACCACCTCGATGCGGTGGGTGTCCGGCCGCGCCGGATCGCCGCTCCACAGACCATCCACATCTGACAGCAGGATCAGCGCCTCGGCGTCGACCAGGGCGGCGGTGAGCGCCGCCAGGCGGTCGTTGTCGCCGAACCGGATCTCGTGGGTGGCGACCGTGTCGTTCTCGTTGATGATCGGCACCGTGCCGAGGTCCAGCAGCTTACGCAGGGTCCGGTACGCGTTGCGGTAGTGCGTACGCCGGGTCAGGTCGTCCACGGTGAGCAGCACCTGACCGACCGTGCGGCCGTGCCGGGCGAACGCCTCCGCGTACCGGCCGATCAAAAGGCCCTGGCCGACGCTCGCCGCCGCCTGCTGGGTGGCGAGGTCGACCGGCCGGCGGGGGAGCCCGAGCGGCGCCAGGCCGGCGGCGATGGCGCCGGAGGAGACCAGCACCACCTCCCGCTCCGGGCCCCGGGCCAAGGTGTCCACCAGCCGATCCAGCCGGGCCGGGTCCAGCCCACCGGCCGCGCTGGTCAGCGAGGAGGAGCCGACCTTCACCACCAGCCGGCGGGCGGCCGCCACGGCGGCGCGTACCTGCTCCGGGCGGTCACTGTCCACGCGCCCTATTCTCCCCGCATGGACGCGGAGGCTTACGTCGAGGCCGTGCTGACACTGGTGGAGCGCATCCCGCCGGGCCGGGTGATGAGCTACGGGGCGGTCGCCGACGCCCTGGCGGAGGTCTCCGGCCGCGCCTCCCCGCGGCGGATCGGCACGATCATGGCCCAGTACGGCGGCTCCGTGCCCTGGTACCGGGTGGTGGCGGCGGACGGCCGCCCCGCGCCCGGCCACGAGGCCCAGGCCCGGACCCACTACGCCCGGGAGGGTACGCCGATGCGGGGCGACAAGGTCGACATGCGAGCCGCCGCCTGGTACCCGGAGTCGCTCCCCTGGCCACCGCCCGACCGGCGCGGGAGCCCGACCGCGAGGGCCGCGGGGGGCCGACCGCGGGGGAGCTGACCCCGAGGAGCCCGGCCGGCGGGCGATAGGGTGAGGGCATGGCCGGGTTGCCGGAGGTGCTGGGAAAGCCGATCCGGTTCGTGCTGAACTGGGGCCGGCGCTACTCACTGTGGGTGTTCAACTTCGGGTTGGCGTGCTGCGCGATCGAGTTCATCGCCACCAGCATGGGCCGGCACGACTTCATCCGGCTGGGCGTGATCCCGTTCGCGCACGGTCCCCGGCAGGCGGACCTGATGGTGGTCTCGGGCACGGTCACCGACAAGATGGCCCCGGCGATCCTGCGGCTCTACGAGCAGATGCCGGAGCCCAAGTATGTGATCTCCTTCGGTGCCTGCGCCAACTGCGGCGGACCGTACTGGGACTCCTACTCGGTCACCAAAGGCGTTGATCAGCTCATCCCGGTGGACGTGTACGT
>DATGPS010000069.1:0-12245 GCA_035304685.1 Natronosporangium sp.
GGCATGTTACCCTTGACACAGCGAAAGGGGTTTCGAACCTATGGTTTTCAGTGTCGGCGAGACCGTTGTCTACCCCCACCACGGGGCCGCACTCATCGAGGCAATCGAGACCCGGGTCGTCAAGGGCGAGGAGAAGAAGTATCTCGTCCTCAGGGTCGCTCAGGGTGACCTGACGGTGCGGGTGCCCGCCGAGAACGCCGAGGTGGTCGGCGTGCGCGAAGTCGTCGGAGAGGAGGGCCTCACCAAGGTCTTCGACGTCCTACGCGCTCCGCACACGGAGGAACCGACCAACTGGTCACGGCGCTACAAGGCCAACCTCGAGAAGCTCGCCTCCGGCAACCCGATGAAGGTGGCCGAGGTCGTGCGTGACCTCTGGCGCCGGGAGCGGGAGCGCGGGCTCTCCGCCGGTGAGAAGCGGATGCTCTCCAAGGCCCGGGACATTCTGGTGGGTGAGGTCGCGCTCTGTGAAAAGAGCACCAAGGACGAGGCGGAGATCCTCCTCGACAAGGTGCTCACCGAGACCTAGGAGTTTGGATAGGCCCAGGCCCGTCGCGCCGGGTGGGTTAGTGCGCGGCGGCGTGATCCAGTGCGCTCGATCGGGTAGGACGGCGTGAGCCGGCACGGCGACGTGGCGGTGCTGGTGCCCGCCGCCGGAGCGGGTACCCGGTTGGGTGCGGGCGGCCCCAAGGCCCTCCAGCCACTGGGCGGGGAGCCCCTGCTGTCGCACGCCATCCGCCGACTCGCCTCGGCCGCACCGGTGGGGTGCCTGGTGGTGGCGGCACCGCCGGGGCATGAGCCGGCGGTGCGCGAGCTGCTGGGCACGACTGCCCGGTCGGGCCGGCAGGTGATAGTGGTCTCGGGCGGTGCAGACCGGCAACGGTCGGTGGCGGCCGCACTCGCCGCGGTACCGGCGGAGTTCGAGATCGTGCTGGTCCACGACGCGGCCCGGGCGCTGGTGCCGGTCGCGCTGGTGGAGGCGGTGGCGGCGGCCGTGCGCTCCGGGCACGACGCGGTCATCCCGGTGGTCCCGGTTACAGACACGATCACCCAGGTGGACGAGTCCGGCGATGTCAGCCGCACGCTCGACCGGGCCAGCCTGCGGGCGGTCCAGACGCCGCAGGGCTTCCGCCGCAGCGTGCTGGCTGCCGCGCACGCGGCCGCGCCGGACGCCGCCGCCACGGACGACGCCGGCCTGGTCGCCCGCCTCGGGGTGCGGGTGCGTACCGTGCCCGGCTCCCTCGAGGCCTTCAAGATCACCAGCCCGACCGACCTGATCGTGGCGGAGACCCTGCTCGGGCAGGCGGCGACCGGCACCGGCCGGGGCGCGCCGGGCACCCGCGCGGCGCCGGCAAGGCCAGGCACTACGCTGCCGGCATGACGCTGCCCAGGGTAGGGATCGGTACGGACGTCCACGCGTACGATCCGGACCGGCCGTGCCGCGTGGCGGGGCTGACCTGGCCCGGGGCCGCCGGTCTGGCCGGGCACTCCGACGGTGACGTCGCGGCCCATGCGGCCTGCGACGCGCTGCTCTCCGCCGCCGGCCTGGGCGACCTGGGCGCGGTCTTCGGCACCGGCCAACCGGAGTGGACGGGCGCCTCCGGCGCCGCCCTGCTCGCCGAGACCGCCCGCCGGGTCCGGGCCGCCGGTTTCGCCATCGGCAACGTGTCGATCCAGGTGGTCGGGGTAGCGCCGAAGATCGCGACCCGGCGGCGGGAAGCTGAGCAGGTGCTCTCCGAGGCGGTCGGTGCGCCAGTGACGGTCGCCGGCACCACCACCGATGGCCTGGGCCTGACCGGGCGCGGAGAGGGCATGGCCGGGCTCGCGGTGGCTCTGGTCTACCCCGCCGGCCCGGCGGGGGAGGCGGCGTGAGCCGGCCGGGCCGCCCGCCGCGCTAGGCTCGCGGCGTGGCCGACTACCTGCGGCGGGCGGAGCTCCTCGCCGACCTTGGTCACTACCACGAGGCGGCGGAAGAGTTGGCCCGCGCCACACCAGACGATGTCGCGGCCGCCACCCTGCTGGCGCGGGTCCGGCTGGCGGCCGGCGAGCCGCGGCCGGCGTTGGCGGCGGCGGAGGCGGCGGTCACCGCCGGCCCCGACGACCTGGGCGCGATGATCGCCCGGGGCCTGGTCCTGGCGGAGCTGGGGCGGGTAGACGAGGCCGCGGCCCAGGCGGAACGGATCCTCGCCCACCCGGACGCGGACGGGTACGCCCGCACCAGCGCCGCGGCGGTGCTGGGGGCCGTCCGCAACGGCCAGGTCGCGCTGGAAGCGGCCTGGGAAGGTGTACGCCTCGCCCCGGACCAGCCTCGCGCCCACCTCGTGCTGGGCCTGGTCGCCGCCGGGCTGGAGCTGCCGGACCTCGCGCGGCGGGCCTACCAGGAGGCGCTGGCGCTGGACCAGCAACTGCTCGACCGGCAGGCGGCGGTGGGCCTGGCGCGCGCCGAGCAGTACCGGTACGCGGTGGCGCTGGCCTACGCCATCGGCGAGGCTCCGGTGCCCGAGCGCAGCCCGGCCACCAGCGACCCGCCGGCGGGGACCGGGCCGAGCGGCGTGCTCCCCGGGCCCGCCCGGGAGCCGGCCCAGGCGCCGGGCCAGAGCCCGGCGCCGGATCAGGTGGCGGAGTCAGCGGCGGGACCGGTCCGGGGTCCGGTCGAGGAGCCGGACCAGACCTGGGGCCTGCGCCAGTTCCTGCGGGAGCTCGCCGGCCTGTTCCGCCCGCGCCCCCCGACCGGGCGCACCGGCTGAGGGTCGCGCCGCCGGTGTCTGGCGCGTGGCGCGCCGCCTGGCCCAGCCGGTTGTCGCCGGTGGGCCACTCCGATAGCTTCGGTAGCCGTGCCGCTCGACCGCGCCGTGGCCCCACTGCTGACCCGCCTGGTGGATGACGCCTCCGCCGTCCCGCCCACCAGTACGCCGGTGGCCGAGGCGCTCGCCGCCCACGCCGCGCACCGCGCGTCCTGGTATGCCGACCTGGTCGGCCCGTTGCTGGTGCCCGCCTCGATGCTGGCGGAGCTAGCGGGGCTGCCCGGCGTGCCGGCGCTGGCGGTGGTGGGTGACACCGGGCTGTCCGGGCTGCCCGCGGCGTTGCGGGCGGCGGCATCCACGCCGGAGTGCGTCCAGTTCGAGGTGGCGGTCGCGAAGCGGGGTGAAGACCCGCTGCCGGGGCTACGCACCCTGCTGGCCGAGGCGGCGGCCGGCCCGGGCATCGACGTCTTCGCGGAGCTGCCGCTGACCTGGGGCCTGATGGCGGGGTTGGACCTGATCGCCACGGAGCGCGCCGCCGGTGTCCGGATCGCCCCGAAGTTCCGCATCGGCGGGCTGGCGGCCGAGCTGTTCCCCACGCCGGTCGCGCTCGCCGCGGTGATCTGCGCCTGCCGGGACCGGAAACTGCCGTTCAAGCTGACCGCGGGCCGGCAGCCCGCGCTGCGGCACACCGACCCCGAGACCGGGCTCACCCACCACGGGTTCCTCAACCTCCTCGCCGGCAGCCTCGCCGCCGGTGACGGCGCGGAGCCGGCGGAGGTGGCCGAGGTACTCGCCGAGGAGGACCCGCTGCCGGTGGTGGAGGCGGTGCGGGCCCGGCTGATGGGTCCGCGTCCATGGTGGGTCGGGTTCGGGGCCAGCGAGGTGACCAGAGCGGTGGCGGACCTGGCCACGCTCGGCCTGCTCCGCGAGGGTCCCGCGTGACCTGGGTGCCCGGGGCGGCCGGCTCCGGGTTCGGGGTCGCGCACCTGCCCTACGGCGTACTCGCGGTCGGGGCGGAACGGCGGCCGGCGGTGCGCATCGGCGACCACGCCCTCGACCTGGCGGCCGCGGAGGAGGCCGGCCTGGTCGACGCCGGCGGGCGGCTGCGCGGCCCGGACCTGACCCCGTTCCTCGCCGCCGGCCCGGCCCGCTGGCGGGCGGTCCGGGAGCGGCTCCGCACGCTGCTGACCGACCCGGCGGCGCGCCCCGCGGTGGAGCCGCTGCTGCGCCCGGCCACCGGGGCGGTGATGCCGTTCCCGGTCGCCGACTTCGTGGACTTCTACTCCTCGGAGCACCACGCCACCAACGTGGGGAAGATCTTCCGGCCGGACCGGCCGGGCCTGCCGGCGAACTGGCGGCACCTGCCGGCGGGTTACCACGGCCGCGCCGGCACGGTGGTGATCTCCGGCACCCCGGTGGTCCGCCCGTGCGGCCAGCACCTCGCCGGGGCCGGGGCGCCGAGGTTCGGGCCGACCACCCGGCTGGACATCGAGGCGGAGGTGGGGTTCGTGGTCGGGGTCCCCTCCCGGCCGGGGGAGCCGGTCGGGGTGGACCGGTTCGCCGACCACGTGTTCGGGGTGGTGCTGGTGAACGACTGGTCCGCCCGGGACCTGCAAGCCTGGGAGTACCACCCGCTCGGGCCGTTCCTGGGTAAGTCGTTCGCCACCTCGATCAGCGCCTGGATCACCCCGCTGGCGGCGCTGGCAGACGCCTGGGTGCCGCTGCCGGAGCAGGACCCGCCGGTGCTGGCGTACCTCCGCCAGACCCCGCGGCTCGGGCTGGACCTGGCGCTACGGGTGTACTGGAACGGCACCCTGGTCAGCTCCCCACCCTTCGCCGGCATGTACTGGACCCCGGCGCAGCAGCTGGCCCATCTCACCAGCAACGGCGCGCCGGTGCGCACCGGCGACCTGTACGGCTCGGGCACGGTCTCCGGCCCGAGGCGCGACCAGGTCGGCTCGCTGCTCGAGCTGACCTGGAACGGCGCTGAACCGGTCCGACTCGGTGACGGCGCGCCCCGCACCTTCCTGGCGGACGGCGACACCGTGACCATCCGGGCCAGCGCGCCCGCGGCCGGCGGCGGGCGGATCACGCTCGCCGAGGTCACCGGCGCGATCGCGCCGGCCCGGTGCTGACCCTCACGACCCGGTGGCGCTCGGCGTGGGGGTGTCCTGCCCACCGGACGGCAGCGGGCTCGGGCTCGGGTCCGGCGCCGGGGTCGGGCTCGGGCCCGGAGCCAGCGTCGGGTCCGGGGACGGCGCCGGGCTCGGGGATGGCCGCGGAGTAGGGCTCGGGTCCGGCGTCGGGCTGCGGGTCGGGTCCGGCGTCGGGCTGCGGGTCGGGTCCGGGGTGGGGCTGCGGGTCGGGCTCGGGCCCGGGGTGGTGGGGTCGGGCGAGGACCCGCCAGGCGGGCTCGGCGGGGGCACGATGGGCCGGATCGGTGGCGCCACGGTCGGCGACGGGGGCGGCGGGGTCGGTGAGGTCGTCGGTGGCTTCGTCGGCTCGCCGGCGTCCGGGTCGGGCACCGCGTCGATCACCCGGGTGGCGGCGAAGAAGCGTGACCACATCACCGGTGCGACCTTCACCACGTCGCCGCTGCTGGGGGCGTGCACCATCCGCCCGTCCCCGACGTAGATGCCGACGTGGCCGATGGCCCGCCAGTTGAACTGGTCGTCGCTGAAGAAGACCAGGTCACCGGGGAGCAGGCCGCGCTGGGCCACGGTCGCCGACCGGGTCACCAGCCGGTCGCGGGTCCCCCAGTACTGGTCGGCGGCGACCCGGGGTAGGTTCTCCCCGACCGACCGGTAGGAGGCGAGGACCAGCCCGCTGCAGTCGTACCGGTCCGGCCCCTCCGCCCCCCACAGGTACGGCTTGCCGAGCTGGCGCAGCGCGAACTCGACCGCTTTGATCGCCCGGGGGTGGGCCCGCATCCCGTTGACCGGCGCCGGGTCCGGGTACTCCTCGCTGGCCCGCTTCTGCTCGGCCGCCTCCCGCTGGCGTTCCCGCGCGGCCACCTGCTCGGTGTTGCGTTCCTCCAGGTCGGACCGGCGCTCGGTGAGCTCGGCGAGCTGATCCTCCAGGTCGCGGATCTGCTCGGCGAGGTCCCGCTGTCTCTCCTCGGCCGTGGCGAGTGCTTCGACGGCGGCGCGTTCGACCTCCTCCGCGCGGGTCAACCGGCGGGCGGCCGCCTCCGCCCCCAGCGGCGTCTCCACCCCGACCGGGACCAGCGTGGAGAGCGCGTTCAGCCGGGGACCGAGCAGCTGCTTGGGCACTGCGGCGGAGCTGCGGAACACCTCGTCCACCAGGGTGTCCACCTGCTGCTCGGCCGCTTCCCGGGCGGCGGTCGCCGCCGCCAGTTCGGCCTCGGCCTGCGCGACCAGGTCGTTGGCGGGGGAGGCCTCGGCCTGCAGGGCGGAGAGCTCCGCGGTGACCGTGGCGATCTCCAGCTGGACCTCGGCGATCTCCGCGGCGAGCGGCCCCTCCGGGGTGGGCGGGACCGCGGGCGCGACGCTCCCGTCCGGGAGGTGGACCTCCGTCCCGGGCGTGGGCCGGGCGCCCGGGTCGGGGACCCGGTCGGGGCCGGCGTGACCGGGGCTGGCCAGCAGGGCGACCATCGCGACGCACACCGCTGCGGACAGCCCGGCCCGGGCCGCCAGGCGCGGCTGCCGATGGTCACCCATGCTCAAGTCCCCGTTCTGGTTGTTGGGGGCGCGGTTCCCTCATCTATCTACCGCATCAGTACCAGTACTGTCGATCCTTCCCGGGCAATTCCGGTCGGCGCATAGTGCTCGAATGACTACGGAACCGGTCAAGTGGGTGGGGCGTACCGCCAGGTAGGCTCCGACCCATGGACCCTGCGCGCAAGCGTGAGCTGGAGGAGAAGGTCTACGCGGGAGAGCGGCTGAGCCGCGACGACGGCATCGACCTGTACGCGAGCGACGACCTGGCCTGGTTGGGGCGGCTCGCCCACCACCGGCGTACCCAGGGGGTGGTGGCGCCCGGTGAGGTGGTGTCGGCGTCGGCTCCGCGCGGCGGTGACCGGGTCATGTTCAACGTCAACCGCCACTTGAACCTGACCAACGTCTGCAGCGCCTCTTGCGCGTACTGCTCATTCCAGCGCAAGCCGGGCGAGAAGTCCGCCTACACCATGCGGGTGGAGGAGGCGGTGGCCAAGGCGGTGGAGCTGCGCGGAGAGGGGCTCACCGAGCTGCACATCGTCAACGGGCTGCACCCGACGCTGCCGTGGCGCTACTACCCGCGGGTGCTGCGGGAGCTGAAGGCGGCGCTGCCGGAGGTCAGCCTGAAGGCGTTCACCGCGACCGAGATCCACTGGTTCGAGAAGATTTCCGGATTGGACGCGGACGCGGTGCTGGACGAGCTGATGGCCGCCGGGCTGGAGTCGCTCACCGGCGGCGGCGCGGAGATCTTCGACTGGGAGATACGCCAGCAGATCGTCGACCACGACACCCACTGGGAGGACTGGTCGCGCATCCACCGGCTGGCGCACGCCAAGGGCATGCGTACCCCCTGCACCATGCTGTACGGGCACATCGAGGAGCCCCGGCACCGGGTCGACCACGTGCTGCGGCTGCGGGAGCTGCAGGACGAGACCGGCGGGTTCGTGGTGTTCATCCCCCTGCGCTACCAGCACGACTTCGTGGACTCCGCGGACGGGGTGGTCCGCAACCGGCTGCAGGAGCGCACCACCATGGCGGCCCCGGCGGAGTCGCTGAAGACGTTCGCGGTCTCCCGGCTGCTGCTGGACAACGTGCCGCACATCAAGTGCTTCTGGGTGATGCACGGGCTGTCGGTGGCGCAGCTGTCACTCCACTTCGGGGTGGACGATCTCGACGGCTCGGTCGTGGAGTACAAGATCACCCACGACGCGGACGCCTACGGCACGCCCTCCACCATGCACCGGGAGGACCTGCTGCACCTGATCTGGGATGCCGGGTTCCGGCCGGTGGAGCGCAACACCCGCTACGAGGTGGTACGCGAGTACGACCCGGCGCCGTCCCTGGCGGAGCGCCGTGCCCAGCCGCAGGACGTCTGGGCCTAGCAGGGCGGTCCCGGCGCCGCGCCCCCGCCGGTGGGCATGGCGGGCGGGCGTCGGTATCTGATCGTGAATGGAGCCGACGAGGGGACTCGAACCCCTAACCTGCCGCTTACAAGGCGGCTGCTCTGCCAATTGAGCTACGTCGGCGGGCCTGCGTGAGCGGGGCGGACCGGGGCCGGCACGGGCCCGCGGTGCGACGCCCGGCGGACCCTGCGATCCTACCTGAGTGACCGGACCGCTACCCCACCCCGGCGGTCAGAGCCTCGCTGAACGGGCCCGCGGCAGGCTGCGCCGCGTACCCCGGTTCGTGGTGTGCGGTGACGACCCGCTCGCGTACACCCTCGCCGAGGAGCTGACCAGCCGGCACGACGCCCACGTCACCGTGGTGCTGCCCTCCCGCCGCCACAACTACGGCCCGCAGCTCGCCGCCCTGCGCGGCGTGCGGATGGTGGAGGCCGGCCGGTTGGACGCCGAGGCGTTCCAGGTGGCCGGCCTGGCCCGGGCGGACGGGCTGGCCCTGGTCGGGCAGGACGATGTCGGCAACATCGAGGCCGCGCTGCGGGCCCAGGAGATCAACCCGCAGGTGCGCCTGGTGATCCGGATCTTCAACCTGGCCCTGGGCCACGGCCTGCGGCGGCTGATGCCCGAGGCCGCCCTGCTGTCAGACTCCGAGATCGCCGCGCCGGAGTTCGCCGCCGCGGCGTTGGGGGAGATCGCCCCGACGTTCGCGCGGGTCCACGGCCGTACCCTGTTCGTGGCCAGCCGGGACCAGGTCCGCGCCTCCGACGTGACCTGCGGGATCGCGACCACCTCCGAGCACCCGGAGGTGCTCCCGGCCGACGAGTCCACTGCGGACCTGGTGCTGGCGGTGGCCCGGCGCGGCCGCGACCTGCTCCCCGCCGCCCGCCTCCCCGCCACCTGGTCCCACGCCACCCCGTCCCAGGGCGCTCCGCCTCCGGTCACCGCCTCTGCCACCGGCCGGAGCCAGCCCGCCCGCCGGCGACGCCTCAGCCGGCCCCGCCGGGTCCGGCGCCGGAACCGGCGGGTGGGCCTCGTCCGCCTGCTCCGGCTGGTCGACAGCAAGTTGGAGATCGCGGTGCTGATCCTGCTCGGGGTGTTCCTCGCCGGGGTGGTGGCGATCGGGGTGGTGGACGGGCTGACCCCCTGGCACGCGTTCTACACCAGCCTGCTGATCGCGCTGGATGCCGGGGACGCGGACCTGGAGAGCGGGCTGGTCCGCCAGATCGCCCAGACCCTCATCGCGATCGCCGGCCTCGCCCTGGTGCCATTGATCACCGCGGCCGTGGTGAACGCGTCGGTGAAGGTGCGCATGGCGAAGCTCATGGGCTACACCTGGGGCGGGCACGTGGTCGTGATCGGGCTGGGCGACCTCGGCACCCGGGTGATCCGGCTCCTGCATGAACTCGGACACGACGTGGTGGCGGTCGACCAGTCCGAGACCTCCCGGGGCGCCCAGACCGCCCGGGAGCTGGACATCCCGCTGGTGATCGGGGACGCCAGTCAGGGGGAGACCCTGCGCCGGTCCTCCGCGCACTCCTGCCGCGCGCTGCTCGCGCTCTCCACATCAGACGTGATCAACCTGACCGCCGCGCTGCGGGCCCGGGAGATGCAGCCCGGCCTGCAGGTGGTGCTGCGCCTGTTCGACAACGACTTCGCCGCCCGGGTGGAGACCGCGTTCGGCATACCCGTCTCACGCAGCGTCGCGGCGCTCGCCGCGCCGGCGTTCGCCGGTGCGCTGCTGGGCCAGCAGGTGATCGGGACCGTCGCGGTCGGCCGGCGGGTACTGGTCCTGGCCGAGACCCGGGTGGAGGGAGGGGCGAAGCTGGCGGGCCGCCCGCTCCGCTGGGTCGACCAGCCCGGGGCGGTCCGGGTAATCGCCCACACCGCCGCGGCACAGGCGTCTCCGACCTGGCTGCCGGCCCCGGACACGCCGGTGCGCGCCGGCGACCGGCTGCTGGTGGTCGCGACCCGGACCGGGCTCGCTCACGTCCTCGCCGCCGCCAGGTCCGCCTGACGGCGTCTGGCTGACGGCGCCGGCTGACGGCCTCAGGCGGCGCCGAGGACGGCCTGCTCGTCCGGGCGGTGGACCAGCACCTCGGAGAGGAACGACTCCACCGCCGGGGCCAGCCCCACGTCCCGGCCGGCCGCCTCGGAGAGCCGCCACCGGTGGTTGACCACCTCCACGAACAGCTCCGGCGGCTCCAGCTTCCCGCGCAGCTCCGGCGGGACGGCGCGTACCACCGGCTCGAAGACCTCGACCAGCCACCGGTGGGCGGCCTGCGCCTCGTCGGTCAGGTCGGTCTCGGCCCGGTAGGTGTCCAGGTCGTTGAGCAGCCGGCGGGCCTGGTTCTCCTCGGTGTCCAGGCCGGTCAGCCGCAGCAGCCGGCGGCTGTGGTGACCGGCGTCCACCACCTTGGGGCGCACCGCGTACGCGGCGCCACCCTCGGTGATCGACATATGTACCTCCGCCACGTCGAAGCCGAGTTCGTTCAGCCGGCGGATCCGCTTCTCGATGTCGTGCCGGTCGCCGCGGCCGATCACTTGCTCGTAGGTCAACTCGTGCCAGAGCCCCCGGTAGCGGTTGATCACGTCGTCCGCGATCTGCTCGGGATCGAGCGAAGGGTCCAGCAGGCCGGCCGCGGCCAGGTCCAGGGTCTCACCGAAGATGTTCACCCGGGCGATCTCCAGATCCTCCTCCTGCTGGCCCGGGGAGAGGCTCGGCCGCAGCGCCGAGGTCTCCACGTCCACCAGGTACGCCGCGAACGCGCCCGCGTCCCGCCGGAACAGCGCGTTGGAGAGCGAGCAGTCCCCCCAGAAGAAGCCGGTCAGGTGGGCGCGTACCAACAGGACGGCGAGCGCGTCGAGCAGCCGGTCCAACGTCTCCGGTCGCAGGGTGTGCGAGAACACCGCCCGGTACGGCAGCGAGAACTGTAGATGCCGGGTGATCAGCACCGGGTCCAGCGGAGCTCCAGAGTGGTCCGTCCGGTCGGCGACCACGGCCACCGCCCGTACCGACGGAAAGTCCATCCGCTCCAGCGTGCGCAGTAGGTCGTACTCGCGCTCGGCCACCCGCTCGCCGGTCTCCTTCATGGCGTAGACGGTGCCGTCCAGGCGTACAAACCGGACCACGTGGCGGGAGATACCCTGTGGCAACGCCACCAGGTGGTCGGCCGGCCACTCCGCCAGCGGCGTCGACCAGGGCAGCTCCAGTAGTGCCGGGTCGATGAGGGCAGAGGTGATACGCACACTGTCAAGCATGCGGCAGCGAGGTTTCCAGACCCCACTAACGTGGCTCGTTTAACAGTCCGAACTTTGCCCGCGCGGCGGTCGCGGGTCGGCCCGGGGTTGCGCCGGCCCGGTCGCCGGCCGGAGCGGGGCGCGTACGCCATGGTCGGTCCGGCGAGTGGTTAGGGTGTGCGGGTGAAGCGCGACCTGGTCCTGGGCTGGGGGCCGCTGGTGGCCTCGGTCGGGGCGTTCGCGGCGATCACGGCCGCGCTCGCGGCCGGCGGGTGGCTGATCGACCTGGACCTGGCGGTGGAGCGCTCGCTGTCGGCGTACCGCCCGGCCGCGGCCGAGGTGGTCGCGAGCGTGCTCAACCGGCTCGGACAGGGCCTGTGGCTGCTGGGCATCTGCGCCGCGATCGCCGCGTGGCTCGCGGTGCGGCGCTGGCGCCTCGGCGAGGGCCGGTGGCGGGCGGCGGTGCCGCTGCTCTACGTGCTCGCCGCGGCGGTGCTACTGGTCCCGACGGTACGGGTGCTCAAGGACTCCACCGGCCGGGGAGCGCCGAGCTCGCCCCTGCCGCCGGAGATCACCGTGCAGCTGCGGGGTCCGCTGCCGCCCGGCGAGTACGCCGCGGGCTACCCCGGCGGGCACGCGGCCAACACCGTGGTCTGGTACGGGGTGCTACTCGCGCTCGTCGTCGGGGTGTGTTACGCGTACGGGCGGCCGGGCCCGTCCCGGCGGGTCCGGGTGGCGGTCCGGCTCGTGCCCCCGGTGGTGGTGCTCTTCACCACCACCTATCTGTCGTACCACTGGTTCAGCGATGGTCTGGCCGGGCTGGCGCTCGGCCTGGCCGTCGACCGCGGGCTGTACCTGCTCCGTCCACTGCACCCGGACCGACCACCAGCGCCGCACTTTCGCCAAGACTGCGCCCTCCAAGCGGGTGCGAGACCGCGACTGAGCCGAAGGTGCGCCCTAGGTGAACAGGCTGACCCCGCCGGGGCCTACCAGGAACCCGACGATGATCAACACGATGCCCCACAGGAACTGCCGGCGGAACAGGGCGACGATCCCACCGATCACGAGGATCACTGCGAGCAGCCATAACAAGAATTCCATGATCGTGCCTTACCCGTCACGGACGGGTGCAAACGTGCGCCGGGCGGCGCACCCGGGCGTCAGCCCCGGCCGGCCACCGTGGTGCCGGC
>DATGPS010000070.1:0-20843 GCA_035304685.1 Natronosporangium sp.
CGTGGCGCGCGGGAGCACAACCTGCGCGATGTCAACCTCGAGCTGCCCCGGGACGCGCTGATCGTGTTCACCGGGTTGTCCGGCTCGGGCAAGTCGAGCCTGGCCTTCGACACGATCTTCGCCGAGGGGCAGCGGCGGTACGTGGAGTCGCTCTCCGCCTATGCCCGCCAGTTCCTCGGGCAGATGGACAAGCCCGATGTCGACTTCATCGAGGGACTCTCCCCGGCGGTGTCCATCGACCAGAAGTCCACCTCCCGCAACCCCCGCTCCACGGTCGGCACCATCACCGAGGTCTACGACTATCTCCGGCTGCTGTTCGCCCGCGTCGGTGAGCCGCACTGCCCCAACTGCGGCCGGCCGATCGCCCGGCAGACCCCGCAGCAGATCGTGGACCGGGTGCTCGCCATGCCCGAGCGCACCCGGTTCCAGGTGCTCGCGCCGGTGGTGCGGGGCCGCAAGGGGGAGTACGCCGACCTCTTCGCCGAGCTGCAGTCGAAGGGGTACGCCCGGGTGCGCGTGGACGGGGTGATCCACCCGCTCACCGACTTCACCGGCGCGCGGCCGGTCAAGCTGAAGAAGCAGGAGAAGCACACCATCGAGGTGGTGGTGGACCGGCTCACCGTGAAGCCGTCGGCGAAACAGCGGCTGACCGACTCGGTGGAGACCGCGCTCAACCTCGCCGACGGGATCGTAATCCTCGACTTCGTGGACCTGGACGAGGACGACGAGCGCCGGGAGCGCATCTTCTCCGAGCACCTCGCCTGCACGTTCTGCGATCTCAGCTTCGAGGCGCTGGAGCCGCGCTCGTTCTCCTTCAACTCGCCCTACGGGGCCTGCCCGGAGTGCACCGGGCTGGGTACCAAGAAGGAGGTCGACCCGGAGCTGGTCGTGCCGGACCCGGAGCGGACGCTGCGGCAAGGGGCGATCCAGCCGTGGTCGAGCGGGCACACCCTGGACTACTTCCTCCGGCTGCTGGAGGCGCTCGGCCAGCAGGAGGGCTTCGACCTGGACACCCCGTGGCGGGCGATCTCCAGCCGGGCGCAGAAGACGATCCTCTACGGCTCCGAAGACCAGGTACACGTGCGTTACCGCAACCGGTACGGCCGGGTGCGCTCCTACTACACCGGGTTCGAGGGCGTGGTGCAGTGGCTGGAGCGCCGCCACGCCGACACCGAGTCGGAGTGGTCCCGGGACAAGTACGAGGGGTACATGCGCGACGTGCCGTGCGCGGCCTGCGGCGGGGCGAGGCTCAAGCCCGAGGTGCTGGCGGTGACCGTGGACGGCCGCAACATCGCCGAGGTGTGCGCGCTGTCGGTGGGGGAGTGCGCGCAGCTGCTGGGCACGATGACCCTGACCGACCGGCAGAAGCTGATCGCCGAGCGGGTGCTGAAGGAGATCAACGCCCGGCTGCGGTTCCTGGTCGATGTGGGGCTGGACTACCTCTCGCTGGACCGGCCGGCCGGCACCCTCTCCGGCGGCGAGGCGCAGCGCATCCGGCTCGCCACCCAGATCGGTTCCGGCCTGGTCGGGGTGCTGTACGTGCTGGACGAGCCGTCGATCGGGCTGCACCAGCGGGACAACCACCGGCTGATGGAGACGCTGCTCCGGCTGCGGGACATGGGCAACACCCTGATCGTGGTGGAGCACGACGAGGACACCATCCGGGCGGCGGACTGGATCGTGGACATCGGTCCCGGCGCCGGTGAGCGCGGCGGGCAGATCGTCCACAGCGGGCCGGTGGCGAAGCTGCTGAAGAACCGGGAGTCGATCACCGGTGCGTACCTCTCCGGCCGCCGGAGCATCCCGGTCCCGGCCAGCCGCCGGCCGCGGCAGCCGGGGCGGGAGCTGACCGTGCACGGCGCCCGGGCGCACAACCTGCGCAACCTGACCGTGTCGTTCCCGCTGGGCCAGCTCATCGCGGTCACCGGGGTGAGCGGCTCGGGCAAGTCCACCCTGGTCAACGACATCCTGTACGCGGCGCTGGCTAACCAGATCAACGGCGCCCGGCTGGTCCCGGGCCGGCATACCCGCATCAGTGGGCTGGAGCACGTGGACAAGGTCGTCGGCGTGGACCAGTCCCCGATCGGGCGTACACCGCGGTCCAACCCGGCCACCTACACCGGCGTCTTCGACCACATCCGCAAGCTGTTCGCCGAGACCACCGAGGCGAAGGTACGCGGGTACGGGCCGGGCCGGTTCTCGTTCAACGTGAAGGGCGGCCGGTGCGAAAACTGCGCCGGCGACGGCACGATCAAGATCGAGATGAACTTCCTCCCGGACGTCTACGTGCCGTGCGAGGTGTGCAAGGGCGCCCGGTACAACCGGGAGACGCTGGAGGTGCACTACAAGGGCCGCACCATCGCCGAGGTGCTGGACATGCCGATCGAGGAGGCGGAGCAGTTCTTCGCCGCCATCCCCGCGATCCACCGGCACCTGCGGACCCTGGTGGATGTCGGCCTGGGGTACGTGCGGCTGGGCCAGCCGGCCCCGACCCTCTCCGGTGGGGAGGCGCAACGGGTCAAGCTCGCCTCGGAGCTGCAGAAACGCTCCACCGGACGGACGGTCTACGTGCTCGACGAGCCGACCACGGGGTTGCACTTCGACGACATCCGCAAGCTGCTGCGGGTGCTCTCCGGGCTGGTCGACAAGGGCAATACCGTGATCGTGATCGAGCACAACCTCGACGTGATCAAGACCGCCGACTGGCTGATCGACATGGGACCGGAGGGCGGCAACCGGGGCGGGACGGTGGTGGCGGTGGGTACGCCGGAGGAGCTCGCCGAGACCGCGGAGAGCTACACCGGGCAGTTCCTGCGGCCGGTGCTCGGCCTGGACGGCGCCGCGCCAGCGGGCGCCTCGGTCGCGGTCAGCCGGGCGGCCCGGGCGAACGGCGCCGGCTCGCGTGCCCGCGCCGGGTCGACGCGCAACCCGGCGGCCGCGGCGAACCGGGCGAACGGGTCCACGAGGTCTAAATCGGTCACGGGTCGCTCCCGATCTCGGGCCACGCCCGGTGGAGACTAGGGGCTCGCGCCGGGCGGTTTGATATGCGACGATCCCTGTGTGCAGACGACCATCGATGACGCCGAGACCGGGCAGCCGGCGCCCCGATCCCGGGGTCGCTGGTTGGCGGCGCTGGCCGCGGTCGCCGCGGCGGTCGTGGCCGTGGTGCTGATCCAGGTGACCCGGGATGCGCCACGGCAGGAGACCTCGTTCTCCCAGCAGCTCTCCGACCGGGTCGTGCGGGCCCTCGAAGAGACCACCCTCAACTTGCACGCCGACCACGACCACTCCGCGGACGGGGCGGACGGGGAGGCGAGCGAGCTGGTGTGCGCCGCGTCCACCTTCGGCTTCGACCCGCCGGACGCCACCACCGTGGCGGAGGTGCGGACGATCTACGCCCACCACATGTGCGCCGCGGTAGGTCCCGGTCTGGGGTGGCCGGACGCGATCCGCGCCAGCGGCCCGGTCGCGGTGGAACTGACCGATCCGGTGATCGTGCGGTGGCCCGAGACCAACTCCGCGGGGTTGCAGGCCACGACCTACGCAGACAAGGTCCGCGCGCTCATCCCGGAGCGGCTGCACGAGGAGGCGCTGGCCCACCAGGGTTTCGTCGATCCCGAGGTCGCCGGGGAGCTGCGCCAGCGGTTCGAGGCCCGCTCCGGCTGAGCCGCCCGGCTAGGCTGGGAAAGCGTGGCAGATCCGTCGACCTACCGTCCGCCGCCCGGGACGATCCCCGACGCCCCCGGGGTCTACCGGTTCCGCGACGAGACCGGCCGGGTCCTCTACGTGGGCAAGGCAAAGAGCCTGCGCAGCCGGGTCAACTCCTACTTCGCCGACCCGCTGCATCCGCGTACCCAGCAGATGGTGCAGGCCGCCGCCTCGGTCGACTGGGTGACGGTGAACACCGAGGTCGAGGCGCTGCAGCTGGAGTACGCCTGGATCAAGGAGTACGACCCCCGGTTCAATGTGAAGTACCGCGACGACAAGTCGTACCCTTACCTGGCGGTCACGCTGGACGAGGAGTACCCGCGCCTGCAGGTGATGCGGGGGGCGAAGCGCAAGGGGGTGCGCTACTTCGGGCCGTACTCGCACGCCTGGGCGATCCGGGAGACGCTGGATCTGCTGCTGCGGGTCTTCCCGGCGCGCACCTGCTCCGCCGGGGTGTTCCGGCGGGCCGGGCAGATCGGGCGTCCCTGCCTGCTCGGTGACATCGGCAAGTGCTCGGCGCCCTGCGTCGGCCGGGTCGACGCGGCCCAGCACCGGCGGATCGTGGAGGACTTCTGCGAGTTCATGGCCGGCCGCGCGGACGACCTGGTGCGGCGGCTGGAGCGGCAGATGTACGAGGCGTCGGAGGCGCTGGAGTTCGAGCGCGCCGCCCGGCTGCGCGATGACCTCGCCGCGGTACGCCGGGCGATGGAGAAGCAGGCCGTGGTGCTGCCCGACGGCACCGACGCGGACGTGGTGGCCTTCGCCGACGATCCGCTGGAGGCCGCGGTCCAGGTCTTCCACGTCCGCGGTGGCCGGGTACGCGGGCAGCGGGGTTGGGTGGTGGAGAAGACCGAGGAGCTGTCCCTCGGCGACCTGGTGCACCACTTCTGCCGACAGGTGTACGGCGAGGCCGGCGAGGCGGCGCCGGGTGAGGGCGGGCCCGCTCCGGACGTGCCCCGGGAGGTGCTGGTGCCGGAGTTGCCGGCCGACGTGGACGCTCTGGCGGACTGGTTGTCCCAGCGCCGGGGCGCCCGGGTGACCCTGCGGGTGCCCCGCCGCGGCGACAAGAAGGCGCTGTTGGAGACCGTGGCCCGCAACGCCGCCGAGTCGCTCACCACCCACAAGCTGCGCCGGGCGGGCGACCTGACCGCGCGCAGCCAGGCGTTGGAGGAGATCGCGGAGGCGTTGGAGCTGGCGTCCGCGCCGCTGCGGGTGGAGTGCTACGACGTCTCCCAGATCCAGGGCACGGACGTGGTCGGCAGCATGGTCGTGTTCGAGGACGGGCTGCCGCGCAAGAGCGAGTACCGGCGCTTCACGGTCCGCGGTGACGGCACCGACGATGTCGCCGCGCTCTCGGAGGTGCTGCGCCGCCGGTTCGCCCGGTACCTGGAGGCGCGGGCCGAGACCGGGGAGCTGGGGGAGGAGACCGCGAGCGACCCTGACCGCCCGGGGCTGGACCCGGCTACCGGCAAGCCGCGCAAGTTCGCCTACCCGCCGCAGCTGGTCGTGGTCGACGGTGGACAGCCGCAGGTGAACGCCGCCGCGGCGGTGCTGGCGGAGCTGGGGATCACCGAGGTCGCGGTGTGTGGGCTGGCGAAACGCCTGGAGGAGGTGTGGCTGCCCCACCAGCCGTACCCGGTGATCCTGCCGCGCCAGAGCGAGGGGCTGTACCTGCTTCAGCGCATCCGGGACGAGGCGCACCGGTTCGCGATCACGTTCCACCGGCAGCGGCGCTCGAAGCGGATGACCCGGTCGGTACTGGACTCGATCCCCGGGTTGGGGGAGGTACGTCGCAAGGCCCTGCTGCGGCGGTTCGGTTCGGTGAAGCGGATCGCCGCGGCCGGAGTGGACGAGATCGCGCAGGTGCCCGGGATCGGCCCGCGGACCGCGGAGGCGATCGTGGCGGCCCTGGCTCCGTCCGCGTCCCCGCCTGGCGCGCTACTCCGGGAAGGTGAGCAGCCGCTGGCGCGGCCCTCGCCTGAACCCTAGCCTGCGCAGATACCGCGCGGCGGCCCGCCCGCCCGGCGCGGCCACGATCTCGCCCACGCCGCACCGCTCGGCCTCGTCGCACATGGCCGCGATCAGGAGGATGCTGGCGAATCCGTCACGGTACTCGGGCCGGGCGCCGAACTCGAGCACGACCATCGCCGGTCGACCCGGGTAGCGCGGGTGCAGCCGCACTGCGAGGTGGGCGAGCACCCGGCCGGTGCCGCACTCTTCGGCGATCCAGTGACACAGCGACGGGTCGCGTAGGTACAGCCGCGCACGGTCTTGCCCCGCCTCGGTGGTCGGGTCCGGCCCGCCGGCTGGTGGCGCGTCGCCGAGAGCCAACCCCGGGTCGGCGCGGATCGCCGCCAGCGTGGTCACGTCGCGCGGCCCCAGCCGGCGGATCTCGTAGTTGAGGTCGGACAGTTGCTTTCCCGCGCGATCACGGCGATCGAGATCGCGGATCAGCCGGTTGCGGAGGTATCCGAACCGGTCGACCGGTCCGGTGCCCTCCCAGGTCACCCGAAACGGGTCAAGGTGGGCGGGGAGGTGCCGGCCGCCACGGTCACGCCACTCTTCGGTGTCCAGCGGCACCGGAGGCGTACCGTCCAGGTCGAGGATCGCCAGCCTGGCACCGGTGGCCGCGACCAGCCGCTCTATCGTGCGAAACCGCGGGTCTTTGGACCGTCCAGACTCCACACTGCCCACCGTGCTCGGCGGGATGCCGCTGCGCTCGGCCAGCTCACGTTGACTGAGGTCGGCGCGCCGTCGCAGCGCGCGTAGGGAAGCGGCCAGGTCGAGGCGCTCGGTCACTCCGATCACCCGTCCAGCCTGTGGGCGCTCGCCGCCATCCGCAACCTTCTGATCGCTCGCTGTGGATAACCGAGCCGCCTGTGGAGAGGACCGCGACCGGGCTCCCGGCCGCGGGCCACCTGGGCGGGCCGCCGGTGCGGTGGCGCGAGACTCCAGGGAGAGGTGGTCGTGACCCTACGACTCTGCACGACCGGGTGAGCGGCTGCACGACCGGGTGAGCGGCTGCGCGATCGGGTGAGCGGCTGCGCGATCGGGCGGGCGGCTGCGCGGTCGGGTGAGCGGCTGCGCGGTCGGGTGAGCGGCTGCGCGGTCGGGCGGGCGGCTGCGCGGTCGGGCGGGCTGCTCGAGCTGGGTGCGTCTGCACGAGCGAGCGCCTCTGCACGAGGAGGCGCGCCCCTGCACGAGCGAGACGTGACTTTGCGCGAGCCGCTGGTGCCTCTGCACAAGCTACCGGTGTGTCTGCACAAGGTGGCGGTGCGCTGCTCGACCGGATTGGGCACATGTCACGGTCCGTGTCAGCGCTGCAGGACCGGGTGGGCACACGCCCACCGTCCGGGTCAGCGCCGCACGACCAGGCGGGGCGCGGACGCACCCCGGTCGAGGCAGAGACCGGCCAGTGTGTCTCTCGCCGACCCGGTGCCCGCGGGGTACAAGGGAGGACGGGTCTCGGCTGGTCCCGGCTGGGCGGGTGTGTTCTCTCCCAGGGTGGGCTTGCCCGAGCCGCTCACCCCGGCGACCGCGATGAGCTGGCACAGCAGGTCGGGAGTGGCCAGCGACCGGGCTCATCGGAGGGGCCCGGCCCGGCCTCACGCTCTGGTGCGATCGCGACGTTGACAGAGGATGACACCGCTGCACGACCGAAACGAGCAGAAGGTCAGGACGTCGTGCAGAGCCGTAGTGAAGAGCGCGTACCTCCCCGGCTGGGCCAAGCGAAGCGTCCTCGATCAGCAGGTGACCTGCAGATGAGGCAGGGGCGAAGCGCAAAAGGGTGTGCGACCGCCACGGCGTCTCCCCCGGGCGGAGCGGGGCGAGTGGCACGAGTAGGGCTTCGCCCACGCCGGGTAGTCCCCCCGGCCGGGGGGAGCGAGGTCGGCGGCAAACCGCGCGGGTTCGGGCGGCACGGTCCGCCGAATCGCTCGCTCCGGCGCGTGCGGCGGGAAGCGTCCGATTACTGTGTCCCGCGTGCGGGAGCGGACAGTCGGAGGACGAGCCACCGGGTACGTGACGGTGGCGCTGGTGGCGGCGGTGGTCGCGCAGGTGCTGGCGCTGGCGGTGATCCGCCGGGTGTTCGTGGAGTCGATCCGGGGGCAGTTACTGGATACCGCCGCGCTGGCGGGCAACCACATCGGCGAGAGCTACGTGGAGGGGATCGTCGACGGCGTCCTGGACGCCCTCACCGTGGTGTCGGTGGCGGTGGCGCTCGCGGCGATCGGCTTCATCGCGCTGGCGCGCCGCCGGGTGCTGCTGGCGGCGGTGGCGACGGCGATGGTCATCGGCGCTAACGTCACCACCCAGCTGCTCAAAGCGGTGATCGAGCGCCCCGACGTGGGGGTGGACGTGGCCCGCGCCGCGGCCGGGAACAGCCTGCCGAGCGGGCATACCACCGTCGCCGCCTCGGTGGCGGTCGCGCTGGTCTTCGTCTTACCACCGGCGCTGCGCGGGCTGGCCGGGTTGGTCGGCGCGGGATACGCGGCGCTCGCCGGGGTGGCCACGCTCTCCGCCGGCTGGCACCGGCCGAGCGACGCCGTCGCCGCGTTGCTCGTGGTGGGCACCTGGGCGGCGGCCGGGGCGGCATTGCTGACCTGGACGCACCACCGGGACGGTTCGGCGGCCCCGCCGCGCGGGCACCGGCTGGCGTTGGGCATCCTGCTGTCCGCCGCCGCCGCCCTGCTGGCGATGGCGGCGGTGGCGATCGCCGTCACCTACCAGGAACTCGCCACCCCGGCCGAGCTGCTCGGGCGCGGCCGGCTGCTCACCGCGTACGCCGGCGGCGCGGTCGGTATCGCCGGCACCGCGGCGGTGGTGATGGCGATGGTGCTCGCGAGCGTGCCCTACGCTGTCCCGGCCCGGCGTGACTGACGGCCACCGGCCACGCGGCGTCACCGGCAGGAGGCCGGTGCCGGCCCCGACCGCGTGGCGTAGCGCCCCCGTGACCCGATCAGGGGATGATGTGGACCGTGGACATCCGACGCGCAACCGACGACGACTGGCCCGGCATCTGGCCGATCTGGCACGAGGTGGTCGCCACCGGGGAGACGTACTGCTGGCCGCCGGAGACCGACGAGCCCGCCGCCCGGGCGGCCTGGATGTTGCCCGAGCCGGCCCAAGTGTTCGTCGCCACCGGTGCCGGCGGGGTGGTCGGCACCGCACTGCTCCAGCCCAACCAGCCGGGGCTGGGCTCGCATGTGGCCAACGCCGCCTTCATGGTGGATCCGTCCGCGCACGGCCACGGCCTGGGCCGGCGGTTGGCGACCTACGTGCTGCACCAGGCCCGGGAACAGGGTTACCGGGCCATGCAGTTCAACGCCGTGGTGAGCACCAACGCCGCGGCGTTGCGGCTGTGGGACTCGCTCGGCTTCCGGGTCGTCGGCACGGTGCCGGAGGCGTTCCGGCACGCCCGGGCGGGCCTGGTGGACGTGCACATCATGTACCGCCGGCTCGATCGGCAGCCCTGACCCGGTGGTGACGAATCGGTACGGGTGGCGAGCGGTACTACGGTGGTTGGTGTGAACGACCGCGCCCTGGTGGCCGCCCTGGTCGCCGGCGACCCCGCCGGCCTCGCCGGCACGTACGACGCGTACGCCGACCAGGTGTACGCATACTGTCAGTGGTTGCTCGATGACCCGGAGGCGGCCGGCGAGGCGACGGTCGACACGTTCGTGGTGGCTCGCGCGCGCTCGGACCGGCTGCGGCAACCGGAGCGGCTACGCGGCTGGTTGTATGCCATCGCCCGGAGCCAGTGCCTGGGGTCTGCCCAGCTCCGCCGCCGCGGTGCGGACCAGCTCGAGCCGGATCAGTGGGAGCTGCACGAGCTGGTCGACCGGCACGGCCTGCCGGTCGCGGAAGCCGGCGCGGTGCTGGGTCTGCCCTCCCACCGGGTACGCCAGTTGCTGGCCAAGGCCCGGGGCGAGCGGGAGCCGGACCGGGGTTCGGTGGCCCTGGCGGTCGAGCCGGTCCAGGAGTCGTTCCCGCCCGCGCCGGCGCTGCTGTGGCCACGGCTGGAACTCCGCGCGCTGGAGCCGGGGCTGGCACCCGAACGCGAGGCGGTGTTGCGGCGGGTCGGCCGGCTCGGGCCCCACGGCTTTCCCCGGCCGTGGCGGGTGCGCCGGCGGCGCCGGCTGGCGCTGGTAGCCGGGCTGACGACCGGGGCACTGGTGCTGGTTGGTGGGGGTGCGGCGGCGGTGAACGCGGCCGCGTTCACCGCCGCCGCCCCCCCACCACCCCCACCCCAGCCGGTTCCCACCACCGTCGCCGGAGTGGCCGCGCCCACCACCGCCGCGGCGGAGACCCCGACTCCGGCGCCGACCCCACTCCCCTCCGAGACTCTCGTTCCTGCTCCGCCACCAACTCCGCCACCGCCGGAGCCGACCGCGCCGCCGGAGCCCACCCGGCGGCCAGACCCGGTGGTGCCGGCGTTGACCGTGACCGCCGACGTGGAGGTAGAGTGCGCCAGGTGGTTCCGCGACGCTCACCGGCTGCGGGTCACCGCCACCGGTAGCGAGCCGCTGCACACCGCCGAGCTGCACCTCTCCGGCCGCTGGCACACCAGCCTCCCGATGGAGATCGACGGGGACACCGCCCGTGTGCGCACCGACTGGCTCGTCAGTCGGGGGCGGTACGAATGGTGGGTCGAGGTCGGCACCGAGTCGGCGACCGCCGCCACCGGGCCGGTCGAGATCCGGCAGCCCTGCGACTGACGGCCGCGGCCAGGCAGCCGCGGCCAGGCAGCCGCCGCCAGGCAGCCGCCGCCAGGCAGCCTCAGCCGGGCAGACGTGGGCCGGCGGCGCGCTGGGTGGCCAGCCAGGCCTCCACCTCGTCGGGGTGGCGGGGGAGCGCGGCGGAGAGGTTGACCGCGCCCTCAGTGGTGCACCAGATGTCGTCCTCGATCCGGATACCGATCCCGCGCAGCTCCTCGGGCACCAGGTCGTCCTCGGGCTGGAAATACAGCCCCGGCTCGATGGTGAAGACATACCCCTCACCGATCGTGCCCTTGGTGTAGTGCTCCCTACGGGCCTGGGCGCAGTCGTGCACATCCAGCCCGAGCATGTGACCGAACGCGTGCAGGGTCCACCGCCGGTACACCTGGGAGTCCTTGTCCAGGGCGTGCTCCACCGAACCGGGCAGCACCCCCAGGTCGGCGAGCCCTTCGGCGAGCACCCGGTTGATGGTGAACGCGAGGTCCTCCCACTTCAGCCCCGGCTTGACCGCCTCGATGCCGGCCTGTTGCGCCGCGTACACGATCTCGTAGACCCGCCGCTGGGCCGGGGTGAACCGGCCGGAGACCGGCAGGGTGCGGGTGACGTCGGCGGTGTAGAGGTGCGGCCCCTCCACCCCCATGTCGGCCAGCAACAGCTCACCGGGGCGGATCAGCCCGTCGTTGCGTACCCAGTGCAGGATGGTGGCGTGGCTGCCGGCCGCGACGATGGAGGAGTAGCCCACGTCGTTGCCGTCGTGCCGGGCACGCAACCCGAAGACGCCCTCCACCAGCCGCTCGGAGACCGGCCGGTCGGCGGGCAGCACCCGGGCCACGTCTTCGAAGCCGAGCACGGTCGCGTCCACCGCCGCCTGCAGCTGGCTGATCTCCCACTCGTCCTTGACCAGCTTCAGCTCGGAGATGGTCCAGGCCAGCTCCCGGTCCCGGTCGACCGACTCCCGGTCGGGGGAGTATCGCGCCACCGCCTCGTCCACCACCGGGTCCAGCCCGCGCAGCACCCGGGTGGTGGCCGGCGCGCAACCGGCCAGGGCCCGGGGCAGGTCCGCGTACGGGGCGGTGGCGATCCCGAGTTCGGTGGACTTCTCCGCCAGCGTGGCCCGCCGGCCGATCCACAGCTCGCCGTACTGCCGGTCGCGGAAGAACTCGTCGCTCTCGCGGGAGGACCGGGGCCGGACGTACAGCGTGGCGTCGTGGCCGGAGCCGGTGGGCCGCATGATCAACACGCTGTCCGGGTCGTGGTCGCCGGTGAGCCAGACAAAGTCGCTGCCGGGCCGGAACGGGTAGGTGGTGTCGTTCGCCCGTACCTTCTCCCGCCCGGTCGGGATCACCAGGGTGTCCTCCGGGAACGCGGCCGAGAGGGCGGCCCGGCGCGCGGCGTACCGATCCGCCTGCGGCGCGGGCGTCACCTCCCGCGGCAGCTCTCGCCATCCGGTACGCATGAGTTGGAGGAGCTGCTCCGGAAACTGGGGATCGTGCGCGGCCTGGCGGGTCTGGCGGGTCCGCGCGGCACCGTCGCTCTGCTCGGCCATGGCTCCTACCGTACTCCGTGAGTCGCCTGAGCAGGCGTGGGAGGATGTGGGCCATGTGTGGACTCCTCGCCTACTTCAGCGCCTCCGGTACGGCCGACACCCAGGTGGACGCGATCACCGCCGCCCTGGAGACCCTCCACCATCGTGGCCCGGACGACACCGGCGTGGAGCTGTTGAAGGCGCCGGACGGCACCGCTGACGCGGTGTTCGCGCACAAGCGCCTGTCGATCATCGACGTCGCCGCCAGCCGGGAGCCGCTCTCCTACGCCGGCGGGCGCTACCTGCTGACCTTCAACGGGGAGATCTACAACTATGTGGAGTTACGGGAGGAGCTGATCCGCGAGCACGGTGCCCGGTTCGCCACCGCGGGCGACGCCGAGGTGATCGCCGCGGCGTACCACGTGTGGGGGCCGGAGGCGGTGCACCGGTTGCGGGGGATGTTCGCGTTCGTGATCTGGGACCGGCAGCAGCGGGTGGCTTTCGGTGCCCGGGACCGCTTCGGCATCAAGCCGCTGTACTACCTGCGGACCATGGACGGGGTCTACCTGGCTTCGGAGAAGAAGGCGCTGCTGCCGTTCGCCCCGAGCGCGCGGGCGGGGGACGCCGGCGTGGACGCGGTGAACCTGTCGCACTACCTGACCCTGCAGTACGTGCCGGAGCCGCGTACCCTGCACCAGGGCATCGCGCGGATCGGGTCCGGGGAGTGCCTGACCTGGACCCCGGACGGCCGGTTCGAGGTGCGGCGGTGGTACCGCCCGGTGTTCCGGCCTACCCCTACCGACGACCCGCAGGCCCTCTACGACCGGATCCGGGAGACCCTGCGCGAGAGCGTCCGGGTGCACATGCGGGCGGACGTGCCGGTGGGCGCGTTCCTCTCCAGCGGGATCGACTCCACCGCGGTGGTGGCGCTGGCCCGGGAGTTCCACCCGAACATCCTCACCTTCACGGTGGGATACGACGTGCCCGGTTACTCCGAGATCGAGGTGGCGCAGGCTTCAGCGCAGTATCTGGGAGTCACCACCATCCCCACCAAGATCGGGCCGCAGGACATGATGGCGGCCCTGCCGAGGATCGTGTGGCACCTGGACGACCCGGTGGCCGACCCGGCGCTGGTGCCGCTCTACTTTGTCGCTAAGAAAGCGGCCGAGCACGTGACCGTGGTGCTCTCCGGCGAGGGCGCGGACGAGTTCTTCGGCGGCTACACCATCTACCGGGAGCCGCTGTCGCTCGCGCCGGTGCAGGCGCTACCCGACCCGCTGCAGAAGGGCCTGCGGGCGGTGTCCAAGGTGATCCCCGAGGGCGTGAAGGGCAAGAGCTTCCTGCAGCGCGGCACCACCCCGATCGAGGCTCGCTACTACGGCAACGCCCGGATCTTCACCGAGGAGGAGAAGCGCCGGGTGATGCGCCGCTACGACCCGTCGGTGCGCTACACCGATGTCACCGCCCCGATCTACGCCGAGGTGCCGGAGCTGGACGACGTCACCACCATGCAGTACGTCGACCTCTACACCTGGCTACGCGGCGACATCTTGGTCAAGGCCGACCGGATGTCCATGGCCCACTCGCTCGAGCTGCGGGTGCCGTTCCTGGACAAGGAGGTCTTCGAGGTGGCGGCGACCGTGCCGGTGGAGCTGAAGCTGCCGCCGCGGTCCACCGACACCAAGTACGCCCTGCGCCGGGCGTTGGAGGGGGTCGTGCCACCGGAGATCGTGAACCGGAAGAAGCTCGGGTTCCCCACCCCGACCCGGGTGTGGCTGGCCAACGAGATGTACGAGTGGGCGCACCACGTCCTCTCCACCTCGGGCGCGGGCGAGCTGCTCAATCTGGAGTACGCCCGCGGGCTGCTGGAGGCCCACCGCAAGGGTGAGGCCGACCACTCCCGCAAGCTCTGGACCGTGCTGGTGTTCTGCATCTGGCACGCCATCTTCGTGGCCGGCACCCTGGACCCGGGCGTGCCGCGCAACCAGTCTGCGCTGCTCACCAAGCCCGCGGTCGGTTCCATGGTCGCCTGAGCCACCCGGCCGCCGAGCCCCGCCGGCTACGGTGCGGCGGACCGCCTCCTAGCGCCGCCGCACCGCCAGCACACCCGACGGTCACCTCCGGTGACCGTCCACTATCGAGTGTGTTGGCCGGTGTCCCGCCTGCACTTGCGCCTTCCTCCTATGATGAACGCGCTCAGCGTCCGGCCCCTCGTCCACAAGGAGTCCATGTATGAAGGTCCGCGGCCTGGTCATCGCCGCCGCCGCTGTCACCGTGGTCGGCGTGGTCGCCGCCGTCACGGTGGCCGTGGTCAGCCGCACGGTGGCGGGCGAGTCGCCCCTCGCTGACGCGCCGCCGATCGAGACCAACCTGGCCCCCGGCATGCTGGAGGCGATGCAGCGCGACCTCGGGTTGACCGAGGAGGAGGCGCACGAGCGGCTGCGCCTGGAGGCGTGGGCGGGCCAGACCACCGCCGCGCTGCGCCGGGAGCTGGGGGAGGAGCGGTTCGGCGGCGCCTGGCTCGACCACGACGCGCAGACCCTGCGGGTGGCGGTGACCGACCGGGACGCCGCTGATCTGGTCCGCTCCGCCGGCGCCGAGCCGGTGGAGGTCTCCCACGGCGCGGCCTACCTGGAGCAGGTGCTGGCGGTCCTGGACGAGCACGCCCCGGAGATCGCCGAAGCCGCCCGGGAGCTGGTGGACTACGTCGCCGGCTGGTATGTGGACGTCTCCGCGAACAAGGTGGTGGTGAAGGCGCCGCCGGAGGCCGAGGCGATGGCGCGGGACCTGGCCGAGGCGGCCGGGGCGTTCAGCGAAGCGATCGAGATCACCTTCTCGGACGAGCGGCCGCGGTTGTTCACCGACCTCTACGGCGGCGATGAGTACGTCATCGAGAACGCGGCCGTCTGCTCGGTGGGGTTCGCGATCCAGGGCGGGTTCATCACCGCCGGCCACTGCGCGCTGGCCGGGACCACCGTGTACGGATCCGACGGTACGCCGATGGGCGAGTTCGTCGCCGCGTCGTTCCCGGGCGTGGGTGAGGGTGGCCCGGAGGACTGGGGGATCGTGGCGGTGGACGAGAGCATCTGGGCGCCGCAGCCGATGGTGAACGACTACCAGGGTGGGCTGTTGCCGGTCGCGGGTGCGGTGGAGGCACCGATCGGTGCCTCGGTGTGCCGGTACGGCCGGACCACCGGCTTCTCCTGCGGCGTGATCGAAGCGTTCGACGCCACCGTGGTCTATCCGGAAGGGACGATCTTCGGCATGACCCGCACCACCGCCTGCTCCGAGCCGGGTGACTCCGGCGGCGCGTGGCTCTCCGGGGACCAGGCGCAGGGCGTCACCTCGGGCGGCTCGGGTGACTGCACGTTCGGGGGCACCACGTTCTTCCAGCCGTTGGACGACATCTTGGACCGCACCGGTGTGAGCCTGCTGACCACCGGCGGGGGCAAGGATCCGGCCCCGCCCGGCGGCTCCTCGGTGCCGGCAGACGGGTGCGAGGGCTTCGAGTACGGCTTCGAGGGGCAGCTCGCGTCGCCGGACTACGTGAGCGTCGAGCCGGGCGGGCGGTACTTCCGAGTCCTCCGCCGGGGCACCCAGACGGTGTGCCTCGCCGCCCCGGAGGGGGTCGGGTTCTACCTGATCCTGCAGCAGTGGGACGGGGAGGCCTGGCATAACGTGGCCGAGTCCGGGCCGACCTCGAGCGACCAGATCACCTTCACCGGCGACCCCGGCTACTACCGGATCGGGGTGGTCTCGGATGAGGAGCCCGGCGGCTACGTGGTCGGGCTGGACTTCCAACGCAGCTGATCACGCCCGGGTGTGGTGCCCGGGCCGGGACAGCCGGCCCGGCCACCACACCCGGCGCCCGAGCTCGACGCAGAGCGCCGGCACGAGCAGCGAGCGCACCACCATGGTGTCGATCAGCACGCCCACGGCGACGATGAAGGCGATCTGGACCAGGAACAGCAGCGGCAGCACGGCCAGCGCGGCGAAGGTGGCCGCGAGGACCACCCCGGCGGAGGTGATCACCCCGCCGGTCACCGCCAGCCCTTCCTGGACGCCGGCGGTGGTCCCCCGGCGGCCGGCCTCCTCGCGGACCCGGGTCATCAGGAAGATGCTGTAGTCGACGCCGAGCGCCACCAGGAACACGAACCCGAACAGCGGGAGTGACGGGTCCGCGCCGGGGAAGTCGAACACCGCCTGGAACACCACCGCGGCCAGGCCGAGGGTGGCGGCGAAGGACAGCACCACCGAGGCGAGGATCACCACCGGCGCCACCAGGGCCCGCAGCAGCCAGATGATCACCAGCAGGACCACCACCAGCACCAGCGGGATGATCACCACCAGGTCGCGCCGGGCGGCGTCCCGGGTGTCCAGGTCCACCGCGGTGGCGCCGCCCACCAGGGCGTCCGCGCCCGGTACCGCGTGCACCGCGGAGCGGAGCCGCCGGACGGTGTCGATCGCCGCGTCGCTGTCGGCCGGGTCGGTCAGCACCACCTGGATCAGCGCCAGGCCAGCGCTCTCGCCCACGGGCTGGGCGGTGGCCACCCCCTCGACGCCCTGGGCCGCCGCCACCACCTCTGCTACCCGGTCGGCGGCGGCGACCACCTGGGTGGGTGCGGTGGCGCCGGCGGGGAAGTGGCGGGCGAGCACCTCCTGCCCGGAGGCCGCTTCGGCGCCGCCGATGAACAGGTCGGACTCGGGGACGCCGCCGGCGTCCAGCTGCGGTGCCAGCGCCGCGAGGCCGGCGAGGACGAGCAGCGTGAGCAGCCAGACCGGGCGGGCGCGGCGGACCACGAAACCGGCGAGCCGCCGCCACCAGCGGTCGCCCTCGACCGGGGTGGCCGAGGGCGGCGGCGGGCGGAACGGCCAGAACCCGGCGCGGCCGAGCAGGCTGAGCACGGCCGGCAGGTAGGTCAGCATCACCAGCAGCGCGGCGCCGATGCCCACCGCCGCCACCGGACCCAGGCTGCGGTTGGAGTTCAGGTCGCTGAGCAGCAGGCACAGCAGCCCGAGGATCACCGTGGACCCGGAGGCGAGGATCGGGCCGATCGAGCGGCGCCAGGCCACCCGCATGGCGGCGAACCGGTCGGGCTGGCGCGGTAGCTCCTCCCGGAACCGGGCCACCAGCAGCAGGGCGTAGTCGGTGGCGGCGCCGAAGACCAGGATCAGCATGATCCCCTGGCTCTGGCCGTTGAGGACGACCATGTCGGCGCTCACCAGCAGGTAGACCGCGGCCGAGGCGGCACCGAGGGCGAGTCCGGCTCCGAGCAGCACGACCAGTGGCAGCAGCGGGCTACGGTAGACCACCACGAGGATCACGGCCACGGCGGAGGCGGTGACCACCAGCAGCAGCCCGTCGATGTTGCCGAACGCCTCCGACAGGTCCGCGGCGAACCCGGCCGGACCGGTCACATAAACCGCCAGCCCGGACGGCGCTCCGGTGGTCATCGCGCGCCGTAGCGCGTCGACCGCGGGGGCGGTGTCGTCCTCCGCGAGTTGGACCACGAGCTGGGCGGCCGCACCGTCCCCGGAGACCACCGGTGGGGCCGGGACCTCCGCTACTCCGGGGAGCTCGCCGGCCCGCCGGGCCGCGGATTCCAGGTGGGTCCGATCCGGACCGGTCAGCCCGCCCGGGCGCTCGAACACCACCACGGCGGGGATCACGTCCGGCGGCCCGAACCGGTCCTGCAGCTCCGCTACCTTGGTGGCCTCGGCGGTGGCCGGCAGGAACGTCGCCTCGTCGTTGACCTGGACCTCGGAGAGCCGACCCTGGAAGCTTCCCAGCGGCGCACCCGCGACCAGCCAGACCGCCACCACCACCGCCGCCCACACCGCCGGCCGCCGCCACCAGGTGCCCGTACGCATGTCCCCGCCCGTCTGTCACGCCGGCCGGCCGGTTCGCTCAGGCCGGCCCGTTCTCACCCCGGCCGGTTCGCTCAGGCCGGCCCGTTCTCACCCCGGCCGGTCCGGCGGGGCGTCCACACTCCGCCCCATAGCGTACGGTCGCCCCGGCCACGGGTTTCGGCGGCTGGCGAAGATCTTGCCGTCCGGGACCCGGAACGGCCGGGGCCGCCGGATGGTCGGGCCGGGAAGGGGCCGGCCCGCTCGGGCCGGCCCCGGACGTCCGGCGGCTACCGGCGCCGCCGGGGGGACCCGGCGAGATAGCCGTGCGGGTACGGCAGCGGCTGCTCACCGGCGGTGGTGAGCCGCTCCATGTGCTTGTCGCTGAGGCTCCAGCCGGTGGCCCCGAGGTTGTCCTCGAGCTGGTCCAGGCGGCGGGCGCCGACGATCGGCGCGGTCACGCCCGGCCGCTGCAGCAGCCAGCGCAGCGCCACCTGGGCCGGCGAGCGCCCCACCTCCTCGGCCACCGCCAGCACCGTGTCGGTGACCGTCCAGGTCCGCTCGTCCACCTTGGTCTCCCAGCTGCCCAGCCAAGGCTGCTTGTTCTCCTCCCACCGGGTGTCGGGCGGCGCCGTGGTCATGCCCCGCCGGTACTTGCCGGTGAGCCAGCCGCCGCGCATCGGAGCCCAGGGGATGATCCCGACGCCTTCATTGCGGCACACGGGCACCAGTTCCAGCTCGACTTCCCGGTCGATCAGGTTGTAGAGCGGCTGCAACGCCACCAGCGGCTCCCACCCGCGGTAGCGGGCGACATCCATGGTCTTCTGCAGCTGCCAGCTCGCGTAGTTGCTGGCGCCCAGGTGGCGGACCTTGCCGGCGCGGACCAGGTTGTCCAGGGTGGCGAGGGTCTCCTCGATCGGGGTGGTCTCATCGAAGCAGTGCACCTGGTAGAGGTCAATGTAGTCGGTGTTGAGGCGGCGCAGGCTCGCTTCCACCGCACTCAGGATGTGCTTGCGCCCGGCTCCGCGGTCGTTCGGACCGCCGCCGGTGGGCCAGAACAGCTTCGTGGCGATGACCAGGTCGTCGCGGCGCTGGCGCGCCAGCCACCGCCCGATGATCTCCTCCGAGGCACCGCCGGCGTAGACGTCGGCGGTGTCGATGAAGTTGCCCCCGGCCGCTACGAACCGGTCAAGCAACTGGTGGGACCCGGCCTCGTCGGTTTCGTTGCCGAACGTCATCGCCCCGAGGCACAGCTCGCTCACCATCAAGCCGCTGTTGCCTAGGACCCGGTATTCCATGTGGATTTCTCCTCCGTCCAGGACCAGCTAGATACGGGTGAGAAAGCTAGGGCCTCGAGCTTGCTCGAAGTCAACCGGTTTTCGGAACCTGGTCCGAGGGGGTTGACACCCACCGTCACCCCTCGCTAACCTACAACCAAATGGTTGTAGGTGATCCGGGTGAACAGGAGCTGAACGACCTGTTCCACGCGTTGGCCGACCCTACCCGCCGCGACATCGTCCGGCGGGCGATCTCCGGGGAGCTGTCGGTGTCCCGGCTGGCCGAGGCGTACCCGATGAGTTTCGCCGCGGTGCAGAAGCACGTGGCGGTGCTGGCGCGAGCGGGTCTGGTCACCAAGCAGCGCCGGGGGCGGGAGCAGCTCGTGCGGACCGACCCGGCCGCGGTGCGCCGGGTGAGGCAGGCGCTCGAGGAGCTGGAGACGGTCTGGCGCGCCCGGGTGGAGCGGATGTCGGAACTGTTGCCGAGCCCCCGCAGCGGGGAACAACCCAGACGAGGAGATCCAAGATGACTATCACCAGTGTGGAGCAGGACCTGGACCAGCTCACCCTGACCCTGATCGCCGAGTTCGACGCTCCGGTGGAGCGGGTGTGGCAGCTGTGGGCCGACCCCCGCCAGCTGGAGCGCTGGTGGGGACCTCCGACCTACCCCGCCACCGTGGAGGAGCATGACCTGAGCCCGGGCGGCGACGTCACCTACTTCATGACCGGTCCGGAGGGTGACAAGCACGGCGGCTGGTGGCGGGTGACCGCGGTGAACCCGCCCGAGTCGCTGGAGTTCATCGACGGGTTCGCCGACGCGGAGGGGAAGCCGGCCACGGACCTGCCCACCACCACGGTGCGGGTGCGGCTCATCGCCCGGGAGGGTGGTGGCACCCGGATGGAGGTGCGCTCCACCTACGACTCCCGGGAGCAGATGGAGCAGGTCCTCAACATGGGCGTGGTGGGAGGGATGCGACAGGCGTTCGGCCAGATCGACGCCCTGCTCGCCGAGTGATCCGGGGCGGCCCCGGGCTACTCGGGCGGTCTCAGCCCGGTGGGCGGCGGTGGCTCGCGCGGGACGTTTCATGTCAGGCCGGGTGGCTACGTTACCCGGTATGGCAGGTGACCCGGAAGAGCTGATCGTCACCGACGCGGCCGCCTGGCGGGCGTGGCTGGAGCGTCACCACGCGGGCGCGTCCGGCGCGTGGCTGGTGCTCGCTCGCAAAGGCGCGGCCGCACCCACCAGTCTGGGCCGCGACGAGGCGCTGGAAGAGGCGCTGTGCTTCGGCTGGATCGACGGCCAGGCCCGCGGCCGGGACGACGCCAGCTACCTGCAACGGTTCACGCCCCGCCGGCCGGGCAGCCGGTGGTCGCAGCGCAACGTGGAGATCGTGAACCGGCTGGAGCGGGACGGCCGGATGCACCCGGCCGGGCTCGTGCAAGTGGTGGCCGCCAAGGCCGACGGGCGGTGGCAGGCGGCGTACGCGGGCCCCGCCTCCGCCGAGGTGCCCGCGGACCTGGCCGCCGCGGTCGCTGCCTCCCCCCGGGCGGCGGCCATGTTCGCGATCCTCACCAGCCAGAACCGCTACGCGATTCTGCACCGGCTCGGTGCGATCAAGCGCCCGGAGACCCGGGCCCGCCGGATCGCCAGCTTCGTGGAGATGCTGGAGCGCGGCGAGACCATCTATCCGCAGCGGCGCAAGCTGCCCCCGGAGCCGGAGGCCGAGTGAGCACCGGCGTAGGCTTCGGCCAGCGATCCGCCTCGTCACA
>DATGPS010000071.1:0-49905 GCA_035304685.1 Natronosporangium sp.
CTGCTGCGCCACTTCACCGCGGTGGCGGACGCCACCGGGCTGCCGATCCTGCTCTACGACATCCCGCACCGCTCCGGTGTCCCGATCGCCACCGACACGCTGTGCCGGTTGGCCGAGCACGAGCGGGTGGTCGGGGTCAAGGACGCCAAGGCCAACCTGGCCGAGACCGCCTGGGTGCTGCGCCGCACCGACCTGGCGTACTACTCCGGCGACGACGCGCTCACCCTGCCGTTGCTCGCGGTCGGCGCGGTCGGCGTGGTGGGGACCTCCACCCACTTCACCGGCGTGGGCACCAAGCAGATGATCGAGGCGTACGAGCAGGGCCGGGTGGATGAGGCGCTGCGGCTGCACCGTGCCCTGCTGCCGTTGTACACCGGCATCTTCCGTACCCAGGGCACGATCCTGGTGAAGGCCGGGTTGAACGTCCGTGGTCTGCCGGCCGGGCCGGTCCGCTCCCCGTTGGTCGACGCCACCGAGGAGCAGGTGGCCCAGCTGCGGGAAGACTGCGCCGAGGCCGGGCTGGCGTTGCCGTGAAAGGCCCGCACGAGGAGCTAGGGCCGCCTCCCCCGCTGCCCGATGGTGCGCTGCGGGTCACGCCGCTGGGCGGGCTGGGCGCGATCGGCCGGAACATGACCGTGTTCGAGTACGACGGCCGGCTGCTGGTGGTCGACTGCGGTGTGCTCTTCCCGGACATGGAACAGCCCGGGGTGGATCTCATCCTGCCGGACTTCAGCCCGATCCTGGACCGACTCGACGACATCGAGGCGATCGTGCTCACCCACGGGCACGAGGACCACATCGGCGCGGTTCCCTACCTGCTGGCGCATAAGAGCGACATCCCGTTGGTCGGCTCCCAGTTCACGCTCGCGCTGGTGGAGGCGAAGCTGGCCGAGCGGCGGATCGAGCCCTACACCCTCACCGTGCGGGAGGGTCAGCGCGAGCGGCTCGGGCCGTTCGAGTGCGAGTTCTTCGCGGTCAACCACTCGATCCCGGACGCGCTGGCGGTGGCGATCCGGACCGGTGCCGGGCTGGTGCTGCACACCGGCGACTTCAAGCTCGACCAGTTGCCCCTGGACGGGCGGGTCACCGACCTGGCCGGGTTCGCGCGGCTGGGCAGCGAGGGCGTGGACCTGCTCCTGTCCGACTCCACCAACGCCGAGTTTCCCGGGTTCGTCACCCCGGAGCGGGAGATCGGGCCGGTACTGGACGCGATCTTCGCCAAGGCGCAGGGGCGGGTGATCGTGGCGAGCTTCGCCTCCCACGTGCACCGGGTGCAACAGGTCCTCGACTCCGCCCACGAACACGGCCGCAAGGTGGCGTTCGTCGGCCGTTCGATGGTCCGCAACATGGGCATCGCGCGCGACCTGGGCCTGCTGCGGATCCCGGGCGAACTCGTGGTGGGGGTGGACACGGCGACGGACCTGCCGCCCGATGAGGTGGTGCTGATGTGCACCGGATCCCAGGGTGAGCCGATGAGCGCGCTCGGCCGGATCGCCACGGGCGACCATCGGCACGTCACCGTGGCGCCGGGCGACACCGTGGTCCTCGCCAGCTCGCTGGTGCCCGGCAACGAGACCGCCGTGTACCGGGTGATCAACCAGCTCGCCCGGGGCGGCGCCATGGTGATCCACAAGGACGTGGCGAACGTGCACGTGAGCGGCCACGCGCCGGCCGGGGAGCTGCTCTACGTGCTGAACCTGGTCCGCCCCGCGAACCTTATGCCGGTGCACGGCGAGTGGCGGCACCTGCGAGCGCACGCGCAGCTCGGGATCGAGTCCGGGATGGATCCGGAGCGGGTCATCCTGTGCGAGGACGGCGACGTGGTGGACCTGGTCGACGGCCGCGCCTCGGTGGTCGGGCGCGTCCCCACCCGGTACGTCTACGTGGACGGCCTGGCCGTGGGTGACGTGGGGGAGAGCCTGCTGACCGAGCGGCGCATCCTCGGCGACGGCGGCTTCATCTCCGCCACGGTGGTGGTCGACTCGGTCACCGGCAAGGTGGTCGGTGGGCCGACCGTCTCGGGCAAGGGCTTCTCCGAGGACCCGGCGGTGTTCGAACCGGCGCTCGGGCTGATCACCGAGGCGCTGGACCGTGCGGCCGCGGACGGCATCTCCGATCCGCACCAGCTGCAGCAGGTGGTTCGGCGGACGGTCGGCCGGTGGGTGAACGAGACCTACCGTCGCCGGCCGATGATCGTCCCGATCGTGGTGGAGGTCTGACCGGCGGCGTGCCGGAACCGGGGACGCGGGTGTACACGGTCGGGCACGGTGCCCGGCCGGCGTCGACCCTGCTGGCGGTGCTGCGCGAGGCGGAGATCGAGCTGGTGTGGGACATCCGCCGGTTCCCGGGGTCCCGCCGCCACCCGCAGTTCGGGCGGTCGGCCTTGGCGGCCGCGCTCGCCGAGGCCGGCATCGCGTACGAGTGGGAAGGCCCGGCGCTGGGCGGCCGGCGGTCGCGGGCGGCTACGTCCCGGCACACCGCGCTGCGCAACCGCGCGTTCGCCGGCTACGCGGACCACATGGACACCGCCGAGTTCCGGGCCGCGGTGGAGCGGTTGCAGGAGCAGGCCGCCCGTACCCGGTCGGCGATCATGTGCGCCGAGACGTTGTGGTGGCAATGCCACCGGATGCTGGTGGCGGACGCGCTGACGATGCGCGGCGTGGAGGTGGTCCACCTGCTCCAGCCGGGTCAGTCGCAGCCGCACCGGCCGCATCCGGCCGCACGGCGCGGGGACGACGGCTGGCCCGTCTACGACGTCGGGTAGCCAGCCGGCCGAATCCGGTCCATGGACCCGTCATGGATGCGTCGGACCCTTCACGGCTGCCTCACGGTCGCCGCCCGGTGACGCCCCTGCCGTCAGGATCGGCGCTGGTTGCGCCGACACGGGCGGGAAAAGCCGGACCGGCGTGCGGTGCCCCACTAACGTATGAAGGCATGGCCGGCCGCACCTCTCGCACCACCACCCGGCGGCGAACGACCAAGCCGCGCGCGCGGGCGCCGCGGCGCCGGACTCCGCGCCGCAGTTGGCTCGTGGTGCTCTGGTTGGGGGTGGCCAGCGGGGTCGGCTGGCTGGTCCGGGCGATCGGCCGGCAGGCGGCCACCGCCAAGGAGATCGACCCCGAGCACCGCCGGGACGGGGCCGGGCTGCTGGCCCTGAGCCTCGCGATCCTGCTGGCGGTGGCGGTGTGGTTCGACGCCGGTGGTCCGGTCGGCGAGATGATCGGAGTGGGCGTCCGCCGGCTGGTGGGTACGGTGGCGGTGCTGCTGCCGCCCCTGCTGGTGGTCCTGGCGGTACGCCTGATGCGGGCCCCTGGCGGCCCGGAGCACCGCGGCCGGGCCCTGGTGGGGTGGACCGCGCTCGCCGTCGCGGCCACCGGTCTGCTGGACGTGGCGCACGGCCCGCAGTCGCTCGCCGACCGCGAGTCGGCCGGTGGGCTGCTGGGCGGCCTGGGCGGGGTGCTCTCGCGCGCGGTAACCCCCTGGGTGGCGGTCCCGGTGCTGGCGCTGCTGGCGGTGTTCGGCCTGCTGGTGGTCACCGCGACCCCGGTCAGCCGGATCCCGGAGCGCCTCGCCTACCTGCGTGACCTGCTGCTTGGCCGCCCGCTGCCCTCGGAGCTGGCGGAGATGGACGACCCCGACGCGGACGCCGGTGCGGAGCCGGAGCCGCCCGCCCGGCGGCGCAGCACCACCCGGCGCCGCCAGGGCGTCCACGCTGCCCGCGATCTCACCCCGCAGCCCGAGCCACCCGCGATCGCTGCCCCGGAACCGGAGCCCGAGCCGCCGCCGGAGCCGTACCGGCCGCCTCGCCGCCGGCAACCACCGGCCCACACGCCGCCTCCGGCCCGGATCGAGCAGCCCGCCCTCGCCGGGCTGAGCGGCGACTACACGCTCCCGCCGGCGAATCTGCTACGCCCCGGCGCCGCGGCCAAGACCCGTAGCAAGGTCAACGACCAGGTGATCGAGGCGCTCCAGAGCGTCTTCGAACAGTTCGACGTGGATGCGGCGGTCACCGGCTTCACCCGCGGGCCGACCGTCACCCGGTACGAGGTGGAGCTGGGCCCGGGGGTCAAGGTGGAGCGCATCACCCAGCTCTCCCGCAACATCGCGTACGCGGTGAAGTCACCGGACGTGCGGATCCTGAGCCCGATCCCGGGCAAGAGCGCGGTGGGTGTGGAGATCCCCAACGCCGACCCGGAGACCGTGGCCCTCGGTGACGTGCTGCGCTCCCGCGCGGCCGCCTCCGACCACCATCCGATGCTGGTCGGACTGGGCAAGGACATCGAGGGCGGGTACGTGGTGGCGAACCTGGCCCACATGCCGCACATCCTGATCGCCGGCGCTACCGGGGCGGGCAAGTCGTCCTGCCTGAACTCGATCCTCGCTTCGATCTTGATGCGCGCCACCCCGGATGAGGTGCGGCTGCTGCTGATCGACCCCAAGCGGGTGGAGCTGACCGGCTACGAGGGCATCCCGCACCTGGTCCACCCGATCGTGACCAACCCCAAGAAGGCCGCGGTGGCGCTGGACTGGGTGGTGCGGGAGATGGACCTGCGCTACGACGACCTCGCCGCCGCCGGGGTGCGGCACGTGGACGAGTTCAACCGCAAGGTGCGGGCCGGGCAGATCAAGGCCCCGCCCGGCAGCGAACGGGAGCTGCGGCCCCATCCGTACCTGCTGGTGATCGTGGACGAGCTGGCCGACCTGATGATGGTCGCCCCCCAGGACGTGGAGGACTCGGTGGTGCGGATCACCCAGCTCGCCCGGGCGGCCGGGATCCACCTGGTGCTCGCCACCCAGCGGCCCTCGGTGGACGTGGTGACCGGGCTGATCAAGGCGAACGTCCCTTCCCGGTTGGCGTTCGCCACCTCCTCGCTGGCGGACTCCCGGGTGATCCTGGACCAGCCCGGAGCGGAGAAGCTGCTGGGCCGCGGCGACGGCCTGTTCCTGCCGATGGGCGCCTCCAAACCGGTCCGGATCCAGGGCGCCTGGGTCACCGAGCCGGAGATCGCCGACCTGGTCGCCCACTGCAAGCGGCAGCGCGAGCCGGAGTTCCGGGAGGAGGTCACAGCGCCGACCACCGGCGGGAAGAAGAAGGTCGACGAGGATGTGGGCGAGGATCTGCAGCTGCTGCTGCAGGCGATCGAGCTGGTGGTGACCTCCCAGTTCGGGTCCACGTCGATGTTGCAGCGCAAGCTGCGGGTGGGGTTCGCCAAGGCCGGCCGGCTGATGGATCTGATGGAGACCCGGGGCGTGGTCGGCCCGTCGGAGGGCTCCAAGGCCCGGGAGGTGCTGGTCAAGCCGGAGGAGCTGCCGGAGGTGCTGGCCGCGGTCGGCGGGGACAACGGCTGACCACGGCCGGCCGGCGCCCGCCCAGCCCGCCACCGTCGCAGTTTCGCCAAAATTGCGCTCTCCGTGCGCGTTGAGACCGCACTTTTGCCGAAGTTGCGTCGCCTTCACCCAGGCCGGATGGCCGGCAGGGCACTGCCCGGGCGGATGGCCGCGGGCTCGGTACGCTCGGTGGGTGTCCACGACCCCGCCGTCTCCGCCGGTCGGGTCGCCCGCCGCTCCTTCGGGTGGGCGGCGGGTGGCCCTGCTGACTCTAGGTTGTGCTCGCAACGAGGTCGACTCTGAGGAGCTGGCTGGCCGGCTCGCCCGGGACGGGTGGCGGGTCAGCGCCGATCCCGACGACAGCGCCGCGGCCGACGTCGTGTTGGTGAACACCTGCGGGTTCGTCGACAGCGCCAAACAGGACTCGATCGAGACCCTGCTCTCGGCCGCCGAGAGCGGGGTGCCGGTGGTGGCGGCCGGTTGCCTCGCCGAGCGGTACGGGCGGGAGCTGGCCGACAGCCTGCCCGAGGCGGCGGCGGTGCTGAGCTTCGACGACTACCCCGACATCTCGGCCCGGCTCGCCGCGGTGATCGCCGGGGAGCGACCGGCCGCGCACACGCCCCGGGACCGGCGGAAGCTGCTGCCGGTCACCCCGGTGGCCCGCCGCGGCGCCGCCACCTCCGTGCCCGGGCACGCGGTGGTGGACCAGGCGACCCCGGCCCACCTGCGGACGGTGCTGCGGCACCGGCTGGGCTCCGGGCCGGTCGCCCCGTTGAAACTGGCGAGCGGCTGCGACCGGCGGTGCAGCTTCTGCGCCATCCCGCGATTTCGGGGCGCGTTCGTCTCGCGTACGCCGGATGAGCTGCTCGCGGAGGCGGAGTGGCTGGCCCGCGCCGGGGTACGGGAGCTGCTGCTGGTCAGCGAGAACTCCACCTCCTACGGCAAGGACCTGGGCGACCCGCGGGCGCTGGAGAAGCTGCTGCCGCAACTGGCAGCGGTGGACGGGATCGTCCGGGTGCGGGTGAGCTATCTGCAGCCGGCGGAGCTGCGGCCCGGCCTGGTGGCGGCGATCGGGACCACCCTCGGGGTGGCGCCCTACTTCGACCTGTCGTTCCAGCACGCCAGCGAGACGGTGCTGCGCCGGATGCGCCGGTTCGGTTCCGGCGGGCGGTTCCTGGAGCTGCTCGGCCAGATCCGGGCCGTGGCTCCGGCGGCCGGGGCGCGCAGCAACGTGATCGTCGGCTTCCCGGGGGAGACCCGCTGGGACGTCGCGGAGCTGGTGCGGTTCCTGGAAGCGGCGGAGCTGGACGCGGTAGGGGTGTTCGCCTACAGCGACGAGGAGGGCACGGAGGCGGCCGGGCTGCCGGGGAAGGTGTCGGCCGCCACCCGGCAACGGCGGTACGACAAGCTCCTCACTCTGGCGGAGGAGTTGTGCGCCCAGCGGGCGGCGCAGCGGGTGGGCGAGACCGTCACGGTACTGGTGGACCGGGTCGACGAGGGTGAGGTGGAGGGCAGGGCGGCGCACCAGGCCCCGGAGGTGGACGGCGCCACCACCCTGGTCGGGGGTGAGGTGGCCGGGCTTCGCCCGGGGGACCTGGTGGAGGCGCGGGTGACCGGCGCCGACGGGGTGGACCTCATCGCCGAGCCGGTCACCGTGATCTCACCGGCGGTGCGGCGGTGAGTGAGATCATCCGGCGGGTTCCCCTGGTCAACGCCGCGAATGCCCTGACCGCCATCCGGTTGGTGCTGGTGCCGGTCTTCGGAGCCTTGCTGGCCTGGTCGGCGATGGTGGAGCGGAACACCCGGATCGCGGCCTGCCTGGTATTCCTGGTGGCCTGCGGCACCGACTTCGTGGACGGCTGGATCGCCCGCCGCTACCGCCTGATCACCGCGTTCGGCAAGGTCGCGGACCCGATCGCGGACAAGGCGCTGATCGGCACCGCGCTGGTCATGCTCTCCGGGTACGGGGTACTGCCGTGGTGGGTGACCGCGCTGATCCTGGTGCGGGAGGTGGGCGTGACCCTGCTGCGGTTCTGGGTGATCCGCCACGGTGTGATGGCCGCCAGTCGGGGCGGGAAGGTCAAGACCGGGCTGCAGATCCTGGCCATCGGCTGGTACCTGTGGCCGATGCCGGAGGCGCTGGTGCCGGTCGGGCCGTGGCTGATGGCGGCGGCGGTGGTGGTCACTGTGGCCACGGGGTTGGACTACACGGCCCGCGCGCTGCGGCTGCGGCGGCCGACCGCCGGGCCGGCGGGCGGGTGAGAGACCGTGGGGGCAGGTGAGGCGGTGACCGATCAGATGGCCGAGACCGTGGTGCGGCGGCTCGCCCAGCGACAGCAGACGCTCGCGGTCGCGGAGTCCCTCACCGGCGGGCTGCTCGCGGCCGCGCTGGTGGACGTGCCCGGGGCGAGCGCGGTGTTCCGGGGTGGGCTGGTGGTCTACGCCACCGACCTGAAGTCGTCGTTGACCGGGGTCTCGCCGACCCTGCTCGCCGAGCGGGGCCCGGTGGACCCGGCCGTGGCCGGGGCGATGGCCGAGGGTGTCCGGGACCGCTGCGCGGCGGACTGGGGCGTGGCCACCACCGGCGTGGCGGGTCCCACCCCGCAGGGCGGCGTCCCGGTGGGTACGGTCTACGTCGGCCTGGCCGGCCCGGGTGGGCGGGCGGTGCGTTCGTTCGCGCTGCCAGGCGATCGCCCGGCGATCCGGCGCGGGTCGGTACGGGCGGCGCTCGCGCTGCTCGCCGACCACCTGCCGGAGCCCTGACCGGCCAGGGGTGACGGTGTGGTGGCCGGGTCGCGGGCTTGTCGCCGAACCGGTATCGAACCGCCGCCGCCCCGGGATGCCGTCGCGGCTCCTAGCGGGTACCGTTGCGGAAGACGTTGTAGTGGAGGAGGTGCCGTGCTGCTTCGTCGGGTAATGGGTGACGTGCTGCGGGCGCGGCGCCAGGGTCAACATCGCACGCTGCGGGAGGTGTCCACCGCGGCCAACGTGTCGCTGGGCTACCTCTCCGAGATCGAGCGCGGGCAGAAGGAAGCCTCCAGCGAGCTGCTGGCGGCGATCTGCGAGGCGTTGGGCAGCCAACTCTCCGAGGTGCTGCGGGATGTGAGCGACACCATGGCGCTGGTGGAGCAGGCCGACGCCGTGCTCGCCGAGGCGCCGACCCCCGGTGACGCTGCCGAGCCGGTGGAGGCGGGCGCCGACGGGCGCTCGTCCGAGTCGAAGCGGGAGGCGCCGGCCGACCCGGTGCCGGCCGCCCGGGCGGCGCGTGAGGGGCACACCATCTCGGACGGCACCGTCTCGGTCCGGGTGCGCCGCGACGGGCCGTTGCGCACCACGCTGCACGCGGTGCGAAACCGCGACCTCGATCCGGCCCGCCTGGGCACGCTGACCCGACCGACCGGGTAGCCGGTCCGCCACGCGGGGCGTGCCTGGCGCGGGTGATTCCGTCGCAGCCAGCGGGTAATGTCTGTTATCACCACGACCGCTGGATTCGGCGGGGAGGCAGGGCGTGACGGGGCTGCGTTCGCCTGAGACCATGGAGGCACCAGGGTGACCGGCCCGGTTACCACCCCTTGTGCGCGTGGCCCAGCGACGCGACGACACAGCCGAAGAGAGGACCGCGAAGATGGCGAACCCGTTCGTCAAGGGCTGGAGATACCTGATGGCGTTGTTCGGCGCCAAGATCGACGAGTACGCCGATCCCAAGATCCAGATCCAGCAGGCGATCGACGAGGCGAAGGTCCAGCATCAGACTCTCGTGCGGCAGGCCGCAGCCGTGATCGGGAACCAGCGCCAGTTGGAGATGCGGCTCTCTCGCCAGATGTCCGAGGTGGAGAAGTGGCAGGGGATGGCGCGGCAGGGGCTGGTGCTCGCCGACAAGGCCCGGGCCGAGGGGGATGAGCAGAAGGCCCAGGAGTACGAGCGGGCCGCCCAGTCCGCCGCCACCCAGCTGGTCTCCGCCGAGCAGGCCGTGGAGGACCTCAAGACCCTGCACGATCAGGCGCTCAACGCCGCCCAGCAGGCCCGCAAGGCGGTGGAGAACAACAAGATGCTGCTGGAGGAGAAGCTCGCCGAGCGCAGCAAGCTGCTCAGCCAGCTGGAGCAGGCCAAGATGCAGGAGACGGTGGCCGCGTCGCTGGAGTCCATGTCCGCATTGGCCGCGCCGGGCAACACGCCCTCCCTGGACGAGATCCGAGACAAGATCGAGAGCCGGTACGCGGCCGCGATGGGCCGGGCGGAGCTCGCCTCCAACTCGGTCGAAGGGCGGATGCTGGAGGTCCAGCGCACCACACTGGACATGGCGGGAGCCTCCCGGTTGGAGCAGATCCGCGCCAGCATGGCCGGCGAGCAGCTCACCGGAGCCGCCGAGCGGCCGGCGGTCGAGGCCGGCAAGGAGTCGGGCGCGACCGGTGCCCGGGACGCGACCGTGTCCCGGTTGGATGAGATCCGGGCGAGTCTCGCCAAGGAGAGCGCGGCGAAGGACTCCGCCAAGTCCACCGGTGACGCCGCGGCCACCGGCTGACAGGGTGGGGCAGCGTGATCGACGAGCGGGCACGTCACCGCCGCCGGCTCCGGCGGCTGCGAGGCGCGGTGCGCCGCTGGACGGTCACCGCCGGCGGCTTGGCCGCCACCTCCGCCGTGCTCCTGCCCTACCAGGGGCTAGGCCCCTGGGACGCGGTGTGGGCCGGGCTCACCGGAGCCTCGGCGGTGTTCGCCTGGTGGCGCTGGTCGGACCTGCGGGAGCTGGCGGCCCAGCCCGAGCCGCCGCCGCTCGACCCGGCCCAGGCCGGTGAACGCTGGCTCGCGATCCTCTCTCAGCTTCCCGGTGGGTACTCGGTCGCGGAGGGCATCCGCCGCCAGCGGGTCCGCGGTGGCCTGCGCGGTTCTGAGGCGGCGGAGGTGTGGGAGCGGCTGGACCGGTGCGCCCGGACCATGCGGGAGCTCACCTCCCGGCTGGGCGGCTCCGACCCCGAGGCGGTCCGCGAGGCCGGCCGGGTCGAGCGCGAGCTACGCGAGTTGACCGATCGCATCATCAGCCTCGAACGGGCGATGAGAGTGGCACCGGCCGAGGCGCAGGCACCGCTACGGGAGCTGCGCGACGACCACCTCAGCCACCTGCGGACCGGCGTCGCCGCGTACGAGGAGTTCGTCGTGGCGGCGGCCAGCTTCGTCGCGGAGTCTGCCCGCGCCGGGGAGCCGGCCCCCATGGTGACCGGTCTGACCGACGCCACCGACCGCCTGCGGGGGGTCACCGCCGGGTTGTCGGAGCTGCGTCGCCTCTACGGCGATCTGCGCGTGACCGGGTGAGCCGGGTCCGGCTGGCACACTGGACACCAGAAGGTGATCCGCTCCGCGCTAGTGTCCATCCGCACCGGGGTGGTGCATCGCCGGCACGGGCGCCCCGCCCGCCCGTACACATAGGTCTGCTCCCCGCGGCGCAGCGACCCGGTGGTGCTGCGGACGGTCCGGTCGCGATTGGCCCACAGGAGCTGGTGTGCGAGCGTGACGAGTCTGGTCAGATTTCCCACCTGCGCCACCGGCGTCCCGGGCCAGACGCCGCGTAGGAACAGCACCTCGGAGCAGTAGACGTTGCCGATCCCGGCGAGGTTGCGCTGCTCCCGCAGGGCATCGGCGATCGGCTCCGTGGGGTGGCGGGACAGCCGGCGGACCGCCTCGGCCGGGTCCCAGGCCGGGCCGAGCAGGTCCGGGCCGAGGTGCCCCACCAGTTCCGCCTCGTCGGCGGTGGGGATCAGCGCCAGCCGGGTGAGCCGGTAGCCCACCGCTACCGTGTCCGGCGTACGCAGGACCGCGCGGATCAGGTCCCGCCGGTATGGCCGCCAGCGCTCGCCCACCGCGTACACCCGCCATGAGCCCTCCATCCCCAGGTGCGAGTGGAGGGTGAGCGCGGGCCCGCCGTCTGCCCGCAGCCGCAGCAGCAGGTGCTTGCCGCGGCTCGCGCACTCCACCACGGTCTGGCCGGCCAGGGCGGCGGTCGCCAGGTGGGGCACGCGCAGGTCGGCGGCGGTGAGTCGCCGGCCGGCGAGCGCGCGATGCAGGATGCGCGCGGTGCGGAAGACGGTGTCTCCCTCGGGCATGACTCCATCGTCCCCCGCGGCGTGGGCGGGCCCGCCACCCCGGACCCGTTGACCGCGCCCGCCTTCCCCACGAGCGCGGGCGTGGCATGCCCTAGAGTCGCGGGCATGGCGGGGTACGACTGGCTGAGCCTCACCACCGACTACGGCACCTGGGACGGGTTCGTCGCCGCCTGCCACGGTGTGATCGCCCGCACCGCGCCAGGGGTGCGGGTCATCGACGTGACCCATGAGGTGCCGCCTGGTGACATCCGGCGCGGCGCGGCGGTGCTGGCCCAGACCGTGCCGTACCTGCCGCCGGCGGTGCACGTGGCGGTGGTGGACCCGGGAGTGGGCACCCAGCGGCGGGCGGTGGTGCTGCAGGCCCCGGGTGGGGTGCTGGTCGGGCCGGATAACGGGTTGCTGCCCTGGGCGGCCGAAGCGCTGGGCGGGATCACCGTCGCGGCCGTACTGACCAACCCGGCCTGGCACGCCGGCGGGTCGCGGACCTTCCACGGCCGGGACGTCTTCGCCCCGGCCGGGGCCCGGCTCGCCGCCGGCGCGCCCCTCTCCGAGGCCGGGCCGGCCCTGGACCCGGCCGGGCTGGTCCGCCTACCCGACCCGGTCGTCCGGACCGGCGACGGTTGGGTGGAGGCGGAGGTGCTCACCGTGGACCGGTTCGGCAACGTCCAGCTCGCGGCGCGCGGTGACGCCGCCGGTGGGCTCGGCCGCGACGTGGTGGTCGGCGGGCTGCCGGCGGTGCGGGGTGCGACCTTCGCGGACGCTCCGGCGGGCGGCCTGGTGGTGCTGACCGACTCCGCCGGCCGGCTGGCGGTGGCGGTGCATGGTGGCCGCGCGGCGGTGGTCCTCGGCGTGGCCCCGGGGGATCTGGTACGGGTAGAAGCCGCCGCTGCCTGAGCCGCGGCCAGCCACCCCGCCGCGAGCTGCTACGATCCGCCGCGTGAGTTCCCAGCGCGAGCGGACACTGCTTCTGATCAAGCCCGACGCGGTACGCCGCGGCCTGGTGGGCCGGATTCTGCAGCGAGTCGAGGACACCGGCCTGGCGCTGGTGGCACTCGAGCTGCGGCAGGTCACCAAGGAGTTCGCCGAGGGTCACTACGCCACCACCGACGCCCAGCTCGCGCAGATGGGCTCGAAGTTGCTGGCCGGCTTCCGCGACGCCGGGCTGGACGTGGCCGCCGAGTTCGGCACCGAGGAGCCGGTGGCGCTCGGCCGGATGATCTTCGACTGGAACCTCGCGTACCTCACCTCCGGGCCGGTGGTGGCGGCGGTGATCGAGGGCTATCACGCGGTGAAGAAGCTGCGGGCACTCTGCGGCGCCACCATGCCGCTGGCGGCCGCGCCCGGGACCATCCGGGGCGACTTCGCCAGCGTCTCGGCGCTGGTCGCCGGGCCGCGGCACGCCGCGGTGCGCAATCTGGTCCACGCCTCAGACAACGAACTCGACCCGGACGAGCCGGAGCGGGAGATCGCGTACTGGTTCGGCGATCGCGAGCTGCCGGCGGTGGAGCCGGTCGCCTGGCCGGCCCTGACCTGAGGCGCGTCCCGCGCACCCCGGCTGAGAGGGGCGGGAAGGGCGACCGGCGGGGTGGTCCGGCCGGCTATGCCGGCGGGGTCTCGTCCGCGGCGGTGTGGGGCGTACGCTCGGCCGGGATGGTGCCCAGCCGGCCGGCCTGGTAGTCCTCAAAGGCTTGGATCAGCTCGTCGCGGGTGTTCATCACGAACGGGCCGTAGTGCGCCACCGGCTCCCGGATCGGCTGCCCACCCATCAGATACAGCTCCAGTTTCGGCATCCGCTCGCTCTGAGTGGCGTCGGCGGCCACCCGCAGCGCGTCCCCGTCGCCGTACACCGCCAGCTGACCGATGTGGATGTCATGGCGCTTGAGACCGACCTTGCCCTTGCCGGCGAGCACGTAGAGCAGGGCGTTGTAGTCCCGCCGCCATGGCAGGTCGAGCTGGGCGCCCGGCTCCAGGGTGATGTGGGCGATGGTGATCGGGGTGTGCGTGACGCCCGGCCCGCGGTGGCCGGCCAGCTCGCCGGCGATCACGCGGATCAGCGCGCCGCCGTCCGGCGAGGTCAGCAGGGCCGCTTGGCGGCCGCGGATGTCCTGGTAACGGGGCGGCGCGAACTTCTTCACCCGGGGCAGGTTCACCCACAGCTGGAGTCCGTGGAATAGTCCGCCGCTGGCTACCAGGTGTTCCGGCGGCGCCTCGATGTGCAGGATGCCGGCTCCGGCGGTCATCCACTGGGTGTCACCGTTGGTGATGGTGCCACCACCGCCGTTGGAGTCCTGGTGCTCGAAGACGCCGTCGATCATGTAGGTGACCGTCTCGAAGCCGCGGTGCGGGTGCCACGGCGTACCTTTCGGCTCACCCGGTGCGTACTCCACCTCGCCCATCTGGTCAAGGTGGATGAACGGGTCCAACTCGGTCAGCGGTACTCCGGCGAACGCGCGCCGCACCGGAAAGCCCTCACCCTCGAAGCCGCTCGGCGCGGTGACGATCCGCTGGACGCCCCGGAACGAGGTCTGCGCCGGGTCAAGTGCCGGTACGCGGGGTAGGACAAGGACGTCGTCCACGGTGACAGCGGGCACGGTGCCTCCTTTGGTCGGTGCCCCCAAGATACTTGCTATCGCAACAATCTGCCACGGGGTGCTCCGGAAAACCGCTGGCCGCACCGGGGTGTGCGGGCCAGAATGAACGCGTCGCCGGCCGGGTGGCTACCGGGGCCCCGGCGACTACCGATGATCCACGCGGCGGTGCTGGGTGGTGCCGCGCGGGCATGGCGAGCCGCACCGGCGACGACCTGGTCGCCCCGGTCGTCGCCGGGCGGGGGTCGCCATCGCGGTCGCCGGCGCGTGGGTCAGCTCACCGCCGGCACCGGATCTCGCCGTGCAGGATCGACAGCCAGCCGTCCTCCGTCTCGGCCCCGAGACGGTGGATGTCGGAGACGACGAAGGTCAGATCCGTCCGGCCACGGTTCGCCGCCTCCTGCTCTTCGAGAAGCCGCAGGGCCGGTGCGATCGGCCCGGCCGGGAACTGAGAACGGCCGACGGTCGCGGATGGTGCCCGACCGGGTACCACTGTGGAGAAACCGCCGGCCGGCCGTCATCTATCCGTAGTGGAGTGGTTACGGCTTTCGTCAGCCTCACTACTCTTCGTGCCCGCTTACGTATCCTGCGCGTTTGTTCCGCGTCTTCATGGACTGTCCAGTTCTGTCTAGATACCATGACCCGACCATGGCCATGCTTGGTGGACCGGAAGGGGGACGGCGACTTGCGGATCAGAGGGTATGCTCCCGCGACGCCGTGCTGGGCCGAGCTGATGATCCCGGACCCGGCGGCGGCGATCGCCTTCTACAGTGGTCTCTTCGGCTGGGAGGCCCACCCGACCGAGGTCGGGTCGACAGTGTTCACCCTGGGTGGCGCCGCCGCCGCCGGCGTGGTGGCGGCCCCAGCCGCCGACCAGCCGGCCGGGTGGCTCACCTACATCTCCACCGAGGACATCAACGCGACCGTGACGGCGGTCTCGGATGCGGGCGGGGCGGTGTTGCGCCCGCCCACGGCGGTAGGCGACCGCGGGCAGATGGCGGTGTGCGCGGACCCGGAGGGAGCGGTCTTCGCGGTATGGCAGCGGGGTACCTTCCGGGGGGCGCAGGTCGCCAGCGAGCCGAACGCCGTGTGCTGGAGCGACCTCGCCACCCGGGACATGGCGGCGGCGGTCACGTTCTACGGCAAGGTGTTCGGCTGGGCCGACCAGCCGGGCAGCTTGGCGGGAGAGCTGGAGTACTTCGAGTGGGCGGTGCAGAACCGGGTCGTCGCCGGCATGTTCGCGCTGGGGGAGGAGGTCCCGGCCGGCGTGCCGGCCCACTGGCGTACCACCTTTGAGGTGGACGACTGCGGGGAGATCGCGCGGCGCTGCGTCGAACTGGGCGGCCAGGTCGCACTGGCACCGATGGGCGTCGGCGCCGGCACCTACGCGCAGCTGCTCGACCCGGCCGGAGCGGCGTTCGGGGTCATCGAGCTGATCCCGCAGCTTCGGGTCACCCGGTGAGCCACGAGACCACCGCGACCGCCCGGCCCGGGCGGGAGCTCACGCGCGCAGGCGCAGGCCGCGGGGGGTGACCCGGAAGCCGGCGGCGGTGAGCGCGTCGTGCAGCGGCGAGGAGCGGACCGCGGCGCCGTCCGCCCGCTCCACCGACAGCGACCCGAGGGCCCCGGCGTGGACCGCGTCCGCGAGCGCCTTGGCCGCGGCCACCAGGGAGTCTTGATCCTCGGCGTAGGACAGCAGGGTCCGGCCGCCCCGCTCGACGTAGAGCACGAGGCGACCGTCGACGATCACCACCAGGGCCCCCGCCTTGCGGCCGGCCCGGTGCCCGGCCGCGACTCCGTCCGCGTCCACCGGGCGCTCCGGCCAGGGCAGCGCGGCGCCGTAGGGGTTGGCCGGATCGGTAGCGGCGAGCACCAGCGGTGGGTCGGCGCCGTCGCGGCGGCTACTCTCGTCGGCCAGTGCCCGGAGCCGGTCCACGGCGCCGGGCGCGGCGAACTGTGCGGCGCCCAGCCCCTCCACGAAGTAGCCGCGCCGGGCCGACCCCCGCTCCTCCATCGCGGCGAGCACCGGGTAGACGCCGGCGAAGCCGCCCGGCGGCGCCTCCGCGGCCACCGCCTGCCGGGTCACCACGCCGTGCCGTTCCAGCAGCACCTCGGCGAGCGCCGTCGCCCGCCGCGTGGGGTCGGTCTCCCGGGCCGGCAACCGGTACCACCGGCCGGCCACGGTCGGCGGGCCGGCCCGGCTCGGCAGCGCCGGGCGGCCCGGCCGCCGCCAGCCGGGTCGGCCGGCGTACCGGGAACGCACGGGCGCCGGCCGGCGCCGGTGGGCGCCGGTGCCCCCGGCGAGCACCGCCCGCAGCGGCGCCAGCGTGTCGTTGGCGATGTGGCCGGCCCAGACCAGGTCCCAGATCACCCCGGTCAGGGTGGCGTCGTCCACCGGGTCGGGCACTGCGGTGGCGACGTGGTCGGCGAGATCGCGGAAGAACCGGGCCTGACCACCGTCGAGCGCCGCCAGCACCGCGGTGTGCAGCGGCGTCAGCGCCAGCGCCGGGTCGGGCGGCGGGAGTAACAGCGGCGCGGCCTCGGCGTACGCCAGGCAGACCCAGCCGTCGGCGGTGCCGATCGCGCCGGCACCGGCCCAGACCACCTCGCCGCTGGCGCACAACTCGTCCAGGTACGCCGGGGTGTAGTCGGCTACCCGGGCGGGCAGCACCAGCCGCTCCAGCGCGGAGGCCGGGACCGGCGCGCCCTGCAACTGCTCCACCGCCGCGGCGGTAGCCTCCACCCCGCTGGCGTGGCCGCCCACATGCTGCCAGCGGGGCAGGAACCGGGCCAGCGCCGCGGGCGGCACCGGCTCGATCTCGCGCCGCAGCGCCGCCAGCGACCGGCGTCGCAACAGCCGCAGCACCTCCGCGTCGCACCATTGCACCCCGGCGCTCTCGGGCAGCAGCTCACCGGAGACCACCCGGCCGGTCCCGGCCAGGCGCCGCAGCGCCTGGTCGACCACCGCCACCCCGAGACCGAACCGGGCCGCACAGGTCGCGGCGTCGAACGGCCCGTGGGTACGCGCGAACCGCGCGATCAGGTCGGCGAGCGGGTCCGGCACCGGCGCCTGGTGTGCCGCGGGTACCCCTACCGGCAGCGCCACGCCGAGCGCCTGCGCGTAGCGTCCGGCGTCCTCGATCGCGATCCACCGCTCCTGCCCGGCGATCCGGACCTGGATCGCGCGGCGGGCCGCGGCGAGCTCGGCCAGCCAGGCCGGGTCCACCCCGCGCGCGACGCACTCGTCGGCGGTGAGGTCGCCGACCACCCGGAGCAGCTCCGCCGTGTCGTCCGCGTCGCGGACCCGTGGCGGCTCCCGCAGCCACTGCAACCCTCGCTCGGTCTCGGCCACCACCGCCGGGTCCAGTAGCTCCCGCAGGTCAACCCGGCCGAGCAGCTCGGACAGCAGCGAGGTGTCCAGCGCCAGGGCGGCCGCGCGGCGCTCGGCCAGCGGGGCGTCCCCTTCGTACAGGAAGGCGCCCACATAGCCGAAGAGCAGCGAGCGGGCGAACGGGCTGGGGCGCGCCGTCTCCACTTCGACCGCCCGGACCCGCCGCCCGGCCAGTTCCCGCATCAGGGTGACCAGCCCGGGCAGGTCGAACACGTCCTGCAGGCACTCCCGGGCGGCCTCCAGGGTGATCGGGAAGTCCGCGAACTCCCGGGCCACGTCGAGGAGCTGGGCGGCCCGTTGGCGCTGCTGCCACAGCGGCTGCCGCCGCCGCGGGTCGCGGCGCGGTAGCAGTAGCGCGCGGGCGGCGCACTCGCGGAACCGCGCGGCGAACAGGGCCGACCCGCCGACCGCCGCCTGGACGACCTCGTCCACCTCGTCCGGGTCGAAGATCACCAGGTCGGTGCCGGGCGGATCGTCCGCGGTGTCCGGCAACCGGACCACGATCCCGTCGTCGGAGGGCAGCACCTGCGCGTCCACGCCGTACCGCTCCCGCAGCCGGTGGCTGATCGCCAAGGCCCACGGCCCGTTCACCTTGGCACCGAGCACGCAGTGCACCGCCAGCCGCCAATCGCCCAGCTCGTCGCGGAACCGCTCCACCACCACCGTCCGGTCGTCGGGCACCGCCCGGGTAGCCTCCCGCTGCTCGGCGAGGTACGCGAGCAGGTTGTCGGCGGCCCACGCGTCCAGCCCGGCGGCGCGCAGCCGCTGCGACGCCTCCGGGCGCCCGGCGCGTACCAGGCTGCGCAGCGTCGCGCCGATCGCCCGCCCCAGCTCCAGCGGCCGGCCCGGCGCGTCGCCCTTCCAGAACGGCATCCGGGCCGGCTGGCCGGGAGCGGGGGAGACCAGCACCCGGTCGGGGGTGATCTCCTCGATCCGCCAAGAGGTGGAGCCGAGCAGGAACACGTCGCCCACCCGGGACTCGTAGACCATCTCCTCGTCCAGCTCGCCGACCCGCACCGGCCGGTCGGCACCCGCCAGGAACACGCCGAACAGCCCCCGGTCGGGGATGGTGCCGCCGCTGGTGACCGCCAGGCGCTGCACCCCGCGGCGACCGGTGAGCAGATCCGCGTCGCGATCCCAGACCAGCCGCGGGCGTAGCTCGGCGAAGGCGGTGGAGGGGTAGCGGCCGGAGAGCATGTCCAGCACCGCGGTGAGCGCCGAGTCGGGCAGCTCAGCGAAGGGCGCCGCGCGGCGGACCAGCGCGGCCAGCTCCGGCACCGGCCACGGGTCCATCGCCACCATCGCCACGATCTGCTGGGCGAGCACGTCCAGCGGGTTGCGCGGGTAGCGCAGGGCCTCGATCTGCCCCTCGCTCATCCGCCGCGCCACCACCGCGCAGGAGAGCAGGTCGCCGCGGTGCTTGGGGAAGATGACCCCGGTGGAGACCGCCCCCACCTGGTGGCCGGCCCGGCCCACGCGCTGCAGCCCGGCCGCCACGCTCGGCGGCGCCTCGACCTGCACCACCAGGTCTACCGCGCCCATGTCGATACCCAGTTCCAGCGAGCTGGTGGCGACCACGGCCGGCAGCCGCCCCGATTTCAGTGCCTCCTCGATCTGCTTGCGTTCTTCCTTGGAGACGCTGCCGTGGTGGGCCCGGGCCACCACCGGGGCGGCGCCCCCGGCCGCCCCCGACTGGGCCATGATCTCGGCGGGCAGCCGCGGCGCCCCGCCGGCGCCGGCGCGCGCGCTGCCGCCCTGACCGGCGGCGACCGGGGCCCGGTCGAGCGCCGCGGCGCCGACCCGTGCCTCAGCGGCCAGCTCGTTGAGGCGGGCACAGAGGCGCTCGGCGGCGCGGCGGCCGTTGGTAAACACGATCGTCGACCGGTGGGCCCGGACCAGGTCGAACACCCGCCGCTCGACCGCCGGCCAGATCGAGGGCCGGCGTGGCGCGTCCGGGTCGTCCGCGTCGTCGGCGGGGGCGCTGAGCTCGGTCATGTCCTCGACCGGCACCTCTACCCGCACCTCGATGGTCTTCGCCGCGGGCGGCCGCACCACCGACACCGGTGCGGCACCACCGAGGAACCGGGCTACCTCCGCCACTGGGCGCACGGTCGCCGACAGCCCGATCCGCTGCGCCGGGGCGGGCAGCAGCGCATCCAGCCGCTCCAGCGACAACGCCAGGTGCGCGCCGCGCTTGGTGCCCGCCACCGCGTGCACCTCGTCCACGATCACCGTCTCCACCCCGCGCAGCCCTTCCCGGGCGGACGAGGTGAGCAGCAGGAACAGCGACTCCGGTGTGGTGATCAGGATGTCGGAGGGGGCCCGGGCGAACGCGCGGCGCTCCTCCGGCGGAGTGTCGCCGGTGCGCATCGCCACGGTGATCTCCGGCTCCGCCAGGCCCAGCCGGGCCGCGGCGTGCCGGATGCCGGTCAGGGGGGCGCGCAGGTTGCGCTCCACGTCGACCGCGAGCGCCTTGAGTGGGCTGACGTACACCACCCGGCAGCGCCGCCGCGGCTCCGGCGCCGGCTCGGCGGCCAGCCGGTCCAGCGACCACAGGAACGCGGCCAGGGTCTTGCCGGACCCGGTGGGCGCGACCACCAGTGCGTGCTTTCCGGCGCTGATCGCGTCCCAGGCGCCGGCCTGGGCCGCCGTGGGGGCCGCGAACGCGGCCGAGAACCACTCCCGGGTCGCCGCGCTGAACCGCCGCAGCGGGGCTTCGTCCGGCGCCATGCTCCCCATTCTGCCCGGGGGGTAGGACACCTGTCCGTGGCTCGCCCCCCGCGGGCGCTCACCCGCCGGCGCGGGGCGGGCGGGCGAGCCCCGGGAGGTAACCGGGGACCGGCGCGGTGACTCCGGTGTCCGGCTCGGGTGCACCGGCGGCCAGCCGCAGCGGCACCACCCCGGCCCAGTGGGGCAGCGCCAGGTCCGGCGGATCATCCCGCGGCGGGCCGGTGCGGACCTTGACCGAGACCTCCCGCAACGGCAGCGCCAGCACTGCGGTCTGTGCCAGCTCGACCCGGGTGGGTGGCCGGCAGTCCCCGGCCCGGCCCGGGCCGGCTTTGTCGACGAAGGCGGCCAGCACCCGCCGCTTCAGGTCGCCGTCGGAGACCAGCCGGGCCTGGCCGTGCGCGATCACCGACCGGTAGTTGACGCTGTGGTGAACCTGCGAGCGGGCGTAGACCAGACCGTCCAGCAGCGTCACCGCCATACACACCGGCAGCCCGTCGCCGTCGCGGGCGGCGAGCATCGGGCGGCTGCCGGTGGAGCCGTGCAGATACACGGTCTCACCCAGCCGCACATGCAGGGTGGGCAGCACCCGCGGTTCGCCCTGGACCACGAACGCCAAATGGCAGTGGTAGGCCTCGTCCAGCACCGCGTGGACCGCCGCCCGGTCGTAGGCGACGCGGTGCCGGTTACGCAGCGCGGTGGTGCGGGACGTGACGGGGTATGCGGCGGTCACCGGGCCCTACCTTCCATGGCAGCCCTCCCTCAGTGGACTTCGATCGGTAGCGCGAGCGCTATTGTGCTAGTACAATAATGAAACTGTGACAGTACGATATCAGCTCCGCGGGTCGAGCGCCGCGGAGATTTCGGCGAGCGTGGAGGCCGGGATACGCACCGGCGAGCTGCCGCCCGGGGCGCCCCTGCCCCCGGTGCGGAAGCTCGCCGCGACGCTCGGCGTGAGCCCCGCCACGGTCGCCTCGGCGTACCGGAGCCTGCGGCAGCGGGGCCTGGTGGAGACCGCCGGGCGGCACGGCACCCGGGTGAGGCCGCGCCCGCCCGTGGCCGGAGCCCGGGCGGCCCGGCGGTTGCCGCCCGCGGCCGGCCTGCACGACCTGTCCACCGGTGAGCCGGACCCGTGGCTGCTGCCCGACCTGCGACCACACCTGCGGCGACTCGCCACCGGTCCGCCGTCGGTGGCCGGCTACCGGGACGCGGGCACGTGGCCGGAGCTGGCGGCGCTGGCCCGGAGTCGGCTGGCAGCCGACGGCGTACCGGCCACCACGATCACCGTCACCAACGGGGCACTGGACGGAATCGAGCGGCTGCTCGCCGCCCACCTGCGGCCCGGCGACCGGGTGGCGGTGGAGGACCCGGGCTGGGCCAACCTGCTGGACCTGGTCGCCGCGCTGGGATTGGAGGCGGTGGCGGTACCGGTCGACGACGAGGGGCCGACCGCGGACGGCCTGCGGCGCGCCCTCGCCGGGGGCGCCCGCGCAGCGGTGGTGACCGTCCGGGCGCAGAACCCGACCGGTGCGGCGGTCTCCGCCGACCGGTGCGCCCAGCTGCGATCGGTACTCGCGGCGTACCCGCGGGTGCTGCTGATCGAGGACGACCACGCCGCCGAACTCTCCGGCGTACCCCTGCACACCCTGGCGGGCGCGACCACCGCATGGGCTTTCCTGCGATCGGTGTCCAAACCGTACGGACCGGACCTGCGCCTGGCGGTGCTCGCGGCGGACGAGGCGACGGTGGCCCGGGTGGAGGGCCGCATGCGGCTCGGCGCCGGCTGGACCTCCACGCTTCTCCAGCGCCTGGTGGCGTCGCTGTGGCGCGACCGGGAGGTGGCGGGCCAGGTGGCGGCGGCGCGGGAGAGCTACGAGCGCCGCCGGACCGCGCTCTGCCGGGAGTTGACCGCGCGAGGGCTGGCCGCGCACGGACGCACCGGCATCAACGTGTGGGTGCCGGTGCCGGATGAGACCCGGGTGGTGGCGGTGCTGCGCGAAGCCGGGTACGCGGTCGCGCCCGGCGCCCTCTACCGGCTGGGCCCGTCACCGGAGGGCGCGGTGCGGATCACGGTCAGCCCGCTGGACGACGCCGGGATCGGACCGCTGGCGGACGCGGTCCACGCCGCGGTGCGCGGTCGCGCGGCCCACGGGGTGTAGACCGGGTGCCGATGGCGCTGCCCGGCCCCGGCCGGTGCCTCCTGCTGGCAGTTTCGCCAAAACTGCGCCCTCGGGCGCGGCGGAGGCCGCAGTTTTGGCAAAACTGCGAGACCTCGGTCGAGCGGACGCTCGCCCGGCAGCGCTAGCGCAGTGGTGTCCCCCGGACCCCTGCCGGGATCCGGGGGACACCACTGGGGGGCAGAGAGATCAGCTTGTGCAGACGATCGGGGACGGTATCGCGTTGTTACCGCTCACCGTCGCCTGGAAACCGAAGACGATCTCGCCGCCCGGCGGGATGGTCGCGGTGTAGCTGACGTTGGTCGCGGTCACGTTCGGCCCGGTCTGGTCGATCGTGGCGCCCCACTCGTTGTAGATGTTCTGATCACCGTTGAAGGCCCAGGTCAGCGTCCAACCGTTGATAGTGGACGTGCCGGTGTTCTCGACCGTCACCTCGGCCTGGAAGTTGCCCGGCCAGGTGTTGGTGATCTCGTACGTCGCCTGGCAGTCGCCGGCCGGCGGCGGGGTGGTGGTCGGCGGCGGGCTCGTGGTCGGCGGCGGAGTGGTGGTCGGGAACGGGGTGGTGGGGGAGATGACGCCGTTCAGGTGGGGCTGCAGGATGTTGTACTTCGCCTGCTCCACCGTCCACCAGTCGTTCTGGACGATCCCGCCGGTGTCGCCGGAGTTCGGGTTCCATGACCAGTAGGTGAACGACATGTTGTTGGCGGTCATGTAGTTCAGAAGCGTGGAGAGCCACTGCTGGTCCCGCGGGTCGGCCAGGGTGGTGCCGAACTCGCCGACCAGCACTGGGGCGATGTTCTGCTTGTGCAGGTAGCCCCAGTTCGGGTCCCAGATCTCCGGCTCCAGGTTGTTCGGGAAGTTGGGGTCGTTGAACCAGTCCTGCTCGAACACCGAGGTGGCGTAGTCGTGGGCGGAGTAGACCAGCTTGTTGGGGACGTTCAGGCGGACCGGAAACTCGGCGGCACCCGCCAGGTTGCCACCCCACCAGCTGCAGTGGTCGTCGATCGGCGGGTTGGACCACGGGTTCGGCAGGCCGCCGCTGAGGCAGCTCACACCCTCCACGATGATCAGCCAGTTCGGCTGGACCGCCAGGATGGCGTTGCCGATCCGCTCGGCCGCCAGCCGCCAGTCCCGGTTGGGGTCGCCGCAGCCCCAGCAGGCCCCGGTGGCGTTGGGCAGGGTCCCCTCGGCGTGCGGCTCGTTGAACAGGTCCGCGCCGATCACGGTGGGGTTACCGGCGTACCGCTGGGCGAGCAGGATCCAGTCGTCGATGATGTCCTGCTCGGTGACCTGGTTGTTGTACCAGAGCGGGGGAATGCCGTCCGCCACGGTCCCGTGCCGGTCCAGGATGACCCGCATGCCACGGCTGCCGGCGTGTTCGATCACCAGGTCCAGGATCTCCAGCGGGTGCAGGCCCACCAGATCCGGGTTGGTGAAGTCGTTGATGCCGGAGGCCTGGGCTCCCGGCTCCAGGGACTCACCGACAAACGGGATCCGGATGGTGTTGAAGCCCAGGTCGGCCATGCGGTCGATCTGGCCTCGCCAGGTGGCCGGCGCGCTGGCCCAGAGGCCGTGGAAGGTGTGGTTGCCGGTCTCCATGCCGAACCAGTTGATGCCGGTCAGCCGGACCGTGGCCCCGGTGGAGTCGACGATCCGGTTGCCGTTGGTGCTCAGGTAACCGACCCCGGTCCCGCCGGCCTGGGCGTGGGCCGGCCCGGGGGAGGTCACCATCATCGCGACCATGGTCATGGCCGCCGTGACGAGCGCCACGAGGGTCGCCGCGACCAGCGCGGTCAGTCGATGTCGGGCGAGGTGCGAGCGGTGCACGACGGGGGTCCTCTCTCATATGGGCGAGTTGTGGGAGCGTTCCCAGGAGCCGTGCGTCTCATCGTGTGTCAAGGGCGAGCAGCTTGTCAATAGCCCATAGAGAGCGAAGTCACATCCTGGTGGCGGTGGGAGTGGGCAAGGATGGAGGGCGGCTTCGGCTCCTTACGGGCCGGAGCCGGGTACGTATGGGGGACCGGGTGACCACAGATCCGACCGGCGGGCCGGTCGCAGTCGCGCCGCCGCAGCCGGCCGCCGGCGTGGCGGCGGTGCAGCGGCGTACGCTCGTCCTGCTCTTCGCCACCCAGGTGGTAGGCGGCGTCGGAGTCGCGATCGGCCTGTCCGTGGGCGCGCTGCTCGCCGCCGACGTGGCCGGCGTCAACCTCTCCGGGCTGGCGCAGAGCGTGGCGGTGGTGGGTGCGGCGCTGCTGGCGGTGCCGGTGGCCCGCATCATGCGGCAGTACGGGCGGCGACCTGGGCTCGCCGCCGTGTACCTGACCGCCGGCGTGGGCGGGGTCCTGGTGGTGGTCGCCGCGCTGACCCGGTCGGTCCCGCTGCTGTTCGTGGGGTTGTTCCTGTTCGGTGGTGGCACCACCGCGAATCTGCAGGCCCGTTACGCCGCGGTGGACCTGGCGCCGGCCGCCCGGCGTGGCCGGCACCTGTCACTGATCGTGTGGGCGACCACGGTGGGGTCGGTGGCCGGGCCCAACCTCGCCCCGCTGGCCGGCACCACGCTCTCGGGTACCGGGGTACCGACGCTGGCCAGCCCGTTCGTCTTCTCCGGGCTGCTGTTCGCGCTCGCCGCCGTGGTCCTGCTGGGGCTGCTGCGGCCGGATCCGCTGCTGCTGGCCCGCCGGGCAGCCGACGCCGCGCAGGCCGAGCCGGCCGCGGCGCCGGGGATGCGGGCGGCCCTCGCCGCGGTGGCGGCCCGGCCGGCCGCCCGGCTGGGCGTGGCCGCCGGGGCGGTCGGCTACCTGGTGATGGTGGCGGTGATGGTGATGACCCCGGTGCACATCCAGGGCGCCGGGCACGATGACGCCGACACGCTCCGCCTGGTGGGGATCGTGCTGAGTATCCACATCGCCGGCATGTTCGCGTTCGCGCCGCTGATGGGTTGGCTCACCGACCGCGCCGGCCGACGGCCGGTGATCCTCGGCGGCGCCCTGCTGCTGGTGGCCGCCTGCGCGGTGGCCGGCACCGCCGGACACGAGCCGGTCCGGCTCTCGGTCGGGCTGTTCCTGCTCGGGCTCGGCTGGTCGGCGACGATGGTGTCCGGCTCCACGCTGCTCAGCGAGTCGGTGCCCGCCCCGGTGCGACCGTCCGCGCAGGGGCTGGCGGACCTGCTCATGCTGCTCGCCGGCGCGCTGGCCGGGGCGATCTCCGGGCTGGTCGTGGCCTGGTCCGGCTACGCCACGTTGACCCTGCTGGCGGCGCTGGCGACGGTCCCGCTGGTGGCGCTGGTGCTGCGCCCGGTGCGCGCAGGCACGGTGCCGGCGCGCACCCGCCCGTGAGAGGGTGTACGGGTGCGGTTGAGCGACTTCTGGCACCGGCTGGAACAGGTCTTCGGCGCCGGCTACGCGGCGAGCGTCGCCCGCGACCAGGTCTTCGCCCAACTGGGCGGACGCACGATCAGCGAGGCGCTGGAGGCCGGGGAGAAGGCGGCGGACGTGTGGCGGGCGGTGGTCGCCGCCTACCCCGACCGGGTCCCGGAGCGGCTGCGGTGAGGAGCGCTTCCGCCGGCGCGGCGCGCCGCGCTTGACTCGTACGCCCGTTCGGTTATTGTCCACAAGGACGGCGCTTGTCCACAGGTCGGCGACCGGGGAGCACCGGCTGTCGTACCGAGCGCATACCGTGTCCGGGTGGCGAAGAAACCGACGACGACCAAGAGTGCAGGAGCGGCGACCATGGCAGCAGTGCCGGACAAGGAGAAGGCGCTAGAGCTTGCGCTCGCGCAGATCGACAAGCAATACGGCAAGGGCTCCGTCATGCGCCTGGGCGAGCGCCCGACGATGGAGATGCCGGTGATCCCCACCGGTTCCATCGCCCTCGACATCGCCCTGGGGGTGGGCGGGCTGCCGCGGGGGCGGATCGTGGAGATCTACGGGCCGGAGGCCGGCGGGAAGACCACCCTCGCCCTGCACGCGGTCGCCAACGCCCAGCAGGCCGGCGGCATCGCCGCGTTCATCGACGCCGAGCACGCGCTCGACCCGGAGTACGCCAAGGCGATCGGGGTGGATACCGACGCGCTGCTGGTCTCCCAGCCCGACACCGGTGAGCAGGCGCTGGAGATCGCAGACATGCTGATCCGCTCCGGCGCGCTGGACATCATCGTCATCGACTCGGTCGCCGCACTGGTCCCCCGGGCGGAGATCGAGGGCGAGATGGGCGACAGCCACGTCGGCCTGCAGGCCCGGCTGATGAGCCAGGCGCTGCGGAAGATCACCGGCGCGCTGAACAACTCCGGCACTACCGCCATCTTCATCAACCAGCTCCGCGAGAAGGTCGGCGTCATGTTCGGTAGCCCGGAGACCACCAGCGGTGGGCGAGCGCTGAAGTTCTACGCGTCGGTGCGGCTGGATGTGCGCCGCATCGAGGCGCTCAAGGACGGCGGCGAGGTGGTCGGTAACCGGACCCGGGTCAAGGTCGTGAAGAACAAGGTCTCCGCCCCCTTCAAGCAGGCCGAGATGGACGTGATCTACGGCCGGGGCATCTCCCGCGAAGGGTCGCTGATCGACGTGGGGGTGGAGCAGGGGATCGTACGCAAGTCCGGGGCCTGGTACACCTACGACGGCGATCAGCTCGGGCAGGGCAAGGAGAACGTCCGGGCGTTCCTCCGGGACAATCCGGACGTCGCCGCCGAGATCGAGAAGAAGATCCTGGAGAAGCTGGGGGTGGGCAAGCCCGCCGACGAGGCCGGAGGGCCGCAGCTGCCGCCGGTGGACTTCTGATCGGGGTGCGATAGTTGACCGGACGACGGCGCGGGCGGACCGGCCGGGGCTGGGACGCGGCCCCGCCCCGTGCCCGCCGCTCCGGCGGTGGGCGCCGGGTCACCGGGTCCCGGGCTGGCCCGGCGCCAGCCGCCGATGGCGAGGTCGCCGCCGGCGGGGAGAAGACCGAGCGCAGCCCAGCGGAACTGGCCCGTGAGATCTGCCTGCGGCTGCTCGCCGTGCGGCCGCGGACGAGGGCGGAGCTGGCGGCCGCGCTGCGCCGGCGCGGCATCGACGACCGGGTGGCGGCCGAGGTGCTCGAGCGCTACCACGAGGTCGGCATGATCGATGACGCTGCGTTCGCCCGGGCCTGGGTCTCCAGTCGCCACCACAGCAAAGGGCTGGCCCGCCGGGCCCTGGGCAGCGAGCTACGCCGGCGCGGGGTAGCCGACGAGACCGTGGGGGAGGCGCTCGGCGAGCTGGATCCGGAGACCGAGGCCGCGACCGCGCGCGCCCTGGTCGAGCGGAGGCTGCGGACGACCACCGGCTCGCCGGAGGCGGTGCTGCGCCGCCTGGTGGGGATGCTGGCCCGCAAGGGGTACCCGGCCGGGCTGGCGTATCGGGTGGTGAAGGAGGTGCTCGCCGAGGACGAGCGCACCGCCGAGCTGGCTGAACGGCTCGATGTCGAGGCGCTCGCCGACGCCGCCGAGGAGCCGGAGATCAACTCCTCTTGACCAAACCGTTATCTACGCTTAGCCTCGCCAGTACAAGGAGTAGCTCCGGCCACAGTTAGGGATAACGCGCAAGATCCGAAGGATAACAGTCCCGCAACACTTGACAGCAGACGTCATCTGTCTCGCAGGTGACCACTGACAGGACTAACCGTCGCCGGCCGGGTGCCGACGACGGTGTTGTTTTCCGGCGGCTTCTCGGCACCGGGTGGCGCCGCGACGCCCCGTAATCGCGAGGCCGTGCCCCGCGGTCCCGGTCCGCGTCCTCGAGCGGCGGCGGGCAACCCGGAGCGCCGCGGCGGATGTTGCCGACGCCCCGCGGTCGGGCAGCTCCCACAACTGAGCGGCGCTGCGCGCGCCACGGGCGAAGGGAGACGGCCATGGCCGGCGTGGTGTGGGCGCTAATGGGAGTAGTAGCGGCCCTCGCGGTCACCGTGGCGGCGGCGCTGGCCTGGTTTTCCCGGAGCATCCAGCGCCTGGAGGCGCGGCTCGGCGCGCCCCGGGCCGCGGCGGACGCGGCCCGGGTAGACCCGGTCCACCAGCATGAGCAGGAGCGCCACGAGCGCACTCTGGCCGGGCTGCGGGCCGAGGTCGATCAGGCCAACGCCACGGTCGAGCAGACCCGGGCGAGCCTCTCCGCCGCCCGGACCGACGTCGCCACCGCCCAGGCCGAGGCGAACGCCGCGCGGGCGGAGACCCGGCGGGTGCTGGACGCGGCCCAGGCCGAGGCCGAGGCGCTGCTGGAGCGCACCCACCGGCAGGCCGAGCAGGACGCCGAGCAGCTCAAGGCGGCGGCCCGGCGCAGCGGCGAGCGGGAGATCGCGCTGCTGACCGCCGCCGCCCGCGAGCACGCCGCCGAGATCCAGCGCCGGCAGCGGCGGCTGGATGAGCGCGAGCGGCGGCTCGCGGAGGAGGCGGACCGGCTGGCCGAGCGGGAGAAGCAGATCCGGGCGGTGGAGGCGGAGCTGGCCGCCCAGGGCACGGCGCTCGCCGAGCAGCAGGCCGCCCTGGTGGAGGCAGAGGAGCTGCGGCTCAAGGAGTTGGAGCGGATCGCCGGACTGACCGCGGAGGCGGCCCGGGCCGAGCTGGTGGCCGCGATCGAGACCCAGGCCAAGCGGGAGGCGGCGGTGCTGGTGCGCGACCTGGAAGCGGAGGCGCGCCGCACCGGTGAGCAGCGGGCCCGGCACATCGTGGTGGACGCCATCCAGCGGGTCGCCAGCGAGCAGACCGCCGAGAGCGTGGTCAGCGTGCTGCACCTGCCTTCGGACGAGATGAAGGGGCGCATCATCGGCCGGGAGGGCCGCAACATCCGGGCCTTCGAGTCCGTCACCGGCGTCAACCTGGTGGTGGACGACACCCCGGAGGCGGTGCTGCTCTCCTGTTTCGACCCGGTACGCCGGGAGGTGGGCCGGGTCACCCTGGAGAAGCTGGTCGCCGACGGGCGGATCCACCCCCACCGGATCGAGGAGGTCTTCCAAGCCGCGCAGCGGGAGGTCGCCGGGCTGTGCCAGCGGGCCGCGGAAGACGCGCTGGTGGAGGTCGGCATCACCGAACTGCATCCGGAGCTGGTGACGCTGCTGGGCCGGCTGCGCTTCCGCACCAGCTACGGCCAGAACGTGCTGCGGCACCTGATCGAGAGCGCCCACATCGCCGCGGGGATGGCGGCCGAGCTCGGGCTGGGGTCGCAGCAGACGGCGCTGGTCAAGCGCGGCGCGTTCCTGCACGACATCGGTAAGGCGCTCACCCACGAGATGGAGGGGTCGCACGCCAAGGTGGGCGCGGACCTGGCCCGCCGGTACGGCGAGCCGCCGGAGGTGGTGCACGCGATCGAGGCCCACCACAACGAGGTGACGCCGCAGACCATCGAAGCGGTGCTCACCCAGGCTGCGGACGCCTGCTCCGGCGGGCGGCCGGGTGCCCGCCGGGAAGGTCTGGAGTCGTACGTGAAGCGGTTGCAGCGGATCGAGGAGATCGCCGCGGGCAAGCCGGGGGTGGACAAGGTCTTCGCCATGCAGGCCGGCCGGGAGGTGCGGGTGATGGTCAGCCCGGACCACGTGGACGACATCGGCGCGGCGGTGCTGGCCCGCGACGTGGCCAAGCAGGTGGAGGAGGAGCTGACCTACCCGGGTCAGATCCGGGTCACCGTGATCCGGGAGGTTCGGGCCACCGAGATCGCCCGCTGAGTGCCCCGCCGTCCCCGACCGGCGCGGCGCGCTGAGTACCCTGGAGCGGAGATGACTACCGACCGCGCCACCGCGCCGCCCCGCACCTACCAGATCCGCACGCACGGCTGCCAGATGAACGTGCACGACTCGGAGCGGATCGCCGGGCTGCTGGAACAGGCCGGCTACGTGCGGCAGGAGGGCGACGCGACCCCGGACGTCGTGGTCTTCAACACCTGCGCGGTCCGGGAGAACGCCGACAACCGGCTGTACGGAAACCTGGGCCAGCTGCGGCCGGTCAAGCGGAAGCATCCGCGGATGCAGATCGCGGTCGGCGGCTGCCTGGCGCAGAAGGACCGGGGCGAGATCGTGGCCCGCGCTCCGTGGGTGGACGTGGTCTTCGGCACCCACAACCTCGGTGCCCTGCCGGTGCTGTTGGAGCGAGCCCGGCACAACCAGGCCGCCCAGGTGGAGATCAAAGAGGCGCTGGAGGTCTTCCCCTCCACGCTGCCCACGCGCCGCGACTCCGCGTACTCCGGCTGGGTGTCGATCTCGGTGGGGTGCAACAACACCTGCACCTTCTGCATCGTGCCGAGCCTGCGCGGCAAGGAGCGGGACCGGCGCCCGGGCGAGGTACTCGCCGAGGTGCAGGCGCTGGTGGCCGAGGGGGTGCTGGAGGTCACGCTGCTCGGCCAGAACGTCAACTCCTACGGGGTGGAGTTCGGCGACCGGTACGCGTTCGGCAAGCTGCTGCGCGCCTGCGGGGAGATCGAGGGGCTGGAGCGGGTCCGGTTCACCAGCCCGCACCCGAAGGACTTCACCGACGACGTGATCGAGGCGATGGCGGAGACTCCGAGCGTCTGCCACCAGCTCCACATGCCGCTGCAGTCCGGCTCGGACGCGGTGCTCAAGCGGATGCGCCGCTCCTACCGGTCCCAGCGCTACCTGGGCATCCTGGAGAAGGTCCGCGCGGCCATGCCGGACGCCGCGATCACCACCGACATCATCGTCGGCTTCCCGGGCGAGACCGAGGCGGACTTCCAAGCCACGCTGGACGTGGTGCGCGCGGCCCGGTTCGCCGGCGCGTTCACGTTCCAGTACTCCACCCGGCCGGGCACGCCCGCGGCCGAGATGCCCGACCAGGTGCCCAAGCCGGTGGTGCAGGAGCGGTACGAGCGGCTGGTCGCGCTGGTGGAGGAGATCTCCCTGGCGGAGAACGAGCGCCTGGTCGGCTCCACGGTCGAGGTGCTCGTGGCGGTCGGTGAGGGCCGCAAGGACGACGCCACCGGCCGGCTCTCCGGCCGGGCCCGCGACGGCCGGCTGGTGCACTTGCGGGCCGACCCCGCGCAGGTGCGCCCCGGTGACGTGGTGCACACGACGATCACCCAGGCGGCGCCGCACCACCTGATCGCCGACGGACCGCTGGTCGCGCACCGCCGCACCCGGGCCGGTGACGCCCACGAGGCCGGGCGGTCACCGCGTACGCCCGGGGTGATGCTGGGCCTGCCCACGGTCGGCGCACCCGCCTAGCCGCCGGCCCGGGGGTCGCGCTAGCCGCTGCGCTCGGCCAGGTCGAGGAACTGGCGCTTGTTGGCGAGCGCCGCCTCCGCCTCCTGGATCCGCTTGTGGTCACCGGCGGCGCGCGCCCGGGCCAGCCGCTCCTCCGCCTCGGAGACCTGTTCGCGCATCTGCTCCAGCAGCGGGTTCGCCGAGGGCGTGGTGCGGCGCCAGGCGGTGTCCATGGCCTGGCGGACCTTGTCCTCCACCGCCCGCAGCCGCCGCTCCAGCGGGGCGACCGCCTCCCGGCGTACCCGCCCGGTCTCTGCCCACCGGGCCTGGATGTCTCGCAGGGCGGCCTGTGCGGCTCGGGGGTCGGCGTCCACGTCCAGGGCTTCGGCCTCGGCCACCAGCGCCTGGCGGCGGCGCAGGTTCTCCTTCTGCTCGGCGTCGCGTGCCGCGAACGCCTCGCTGCGGCGGGTGAAGTAGTTGTCCTGGGCGGCGCGGAACCGGGTCCACAGGCGCTGCTCGGCTTCCTTGGAGGCGCGCGGTGCCGCCTTCCACCGCGCCATCAGCTCCTTGAGCTGGTTCGCCGTGGTAGTCCAGTCGGTGGAGTCGGCCAGCGCTTCGGCCTCGGCGACCAACTCCTCCTTGATCGCCTGTGCCTCCTTCCGCTGGGCGTCGAGGGCGGCGAAGTGGGCCCCGCGGCGGCGGTTGAAGGAGTCCCGCGCGGCGGCGTACCGCTTCCACAGCTCCCCGTCGGTCTTCTTGTCGATGCCCCGGATGGTGCGCCATTCGTCCAAGATGGCCCGCAGCCGGTCACCAGCGGCCTTCCAACCCGACGAGGTGGTGGCGATCTGCTCGGCCTCCTCGACCAGCGCGGTCTTACGCGCGATGGCCTGGGCCCGGGCCTCCTCCCGGGCGGCGCGGGCCGCGACCGCCTTCTCGTCGGCGACCTGTGCGAGCTTGTCCAGCCGGGCGGCGAGCCCGTCCAGGTCGCCCACCACGTTCGCGTCGGCGAGCGAGTCCCGCAGCCGCCGTACGCTCGCCAGGGCCTGGCTCGGGTCGGCGACGCCGCTGGCCAACCGGCTCTCGATCAGGTCGACCTCGGTGACGAGGTCGGCGAAGCGGCGGGCGAAGTGGGCTAACCCCTCCTCTGGCGGGCCGGCTTGCCACGAGCCCACCACCCGCTCACCCTCGGCTGTCTTGACATACACGGTCCCATCGGCGTCGATCCGACCGTAGCTGGTCCAGTCGTTCATGTGCCCGTCCTGTCCTTCCGGCACCGGTCCATCCCGTCCGGAGCCCGTCGGGTCGACCGCCGCCCGCGAGCCGACCCTCCCCAGGCATTCTCACAGGTTCCCCCCTGGGGAAGTCGAGTACTCGTGGCAGACCGTAACCCATATGTTGTCCTAGGCGGTGGCGAACCGGACTCCCGCATCGGCCCGGGTGCGCCGGCGCCCTCACCGTGGGTGACTCACGACTAGCCTAGACCTGGTGTCGGCCCAGGTAGGAGGTACGCCCGGCGCAGCCGGGCTGATCGTGGCGGTAGTCGGCCCGACCGCGGCCGGCAAGTCGGCGTTGAGCCTAGCGCTCGCCCGGGAACTGGGCGGTGAGGTGGTCAACGCCGATTCGATGCAGCTCTATCGCGGGATGGACATCGGCACCGCTAAGCTCCGCCCGGCGGAGCGCGGCGGGGTGCCGCACCACCTGCTCGACATCTGGGAGGTCACCCACCCCGCGAGCGTGGCCGAGTACCAGCGCCTGGCCCGCCGCGCAGTGGATGACATCCTGGCCCGCGGCCGGGTGCCGCTACTGGTGGGTGGGTCCGGGCTGTACGTCCGGGCGGTCTTGGACGACCTGGAGTTCCCCGGCACCGATCCCCGGCTGCGGGCGGATCTGGAGGCCGAGCTGGCCCGGGTGGGGCCCGGACCGCTGTACGAGCGGTTGCGCGCGGCCGATCCGGCGGCGGCGGCGGCGATCCTGCCCAGCAACGGGCGGCGGATCGTACGCGCGCTGGAGGTGATCGCGCTCACCGGGCGGCCGTTCACGGCGCGCCTGCCCGGGCCCCGACCGGCATACCGGTCGGTGCAGGTAGCGGTGGACCACCCCGACCTGGACGCCCGGATCGAGGCCCGGGTGGCGCAGATGTGGCGGCAGGGCCTGGTGGCGGAGGTCCGCGCGCTGGCGGCGCGAGGGCTGCGGCAGGGGCGCACCGCGAGGGCGGCGCTGGGGTACCAGCAGGTGCTGGCGTACCTCGCGGGAGAGCTCACCGAGGAGCAGGCGTACGCCGAGACGGTGCGGGCCACCCGCCGGTTCGCGCGCCGGCAACGGACCTGGTTCCGCCGCGACCCGCGACCGGTGTGGCTGGACGCGAGCCGCGAGGACCTGGTCGAGGCGGCGCTGGCCGTGATCCGCCGGGCGGACGCCACGCTGGCCACGGCCGAGCCGGCCGGCGCGGAGGCACCGCCGGCGGGGGAGGCACCGCCGGTCGGGGCGGCCCCGGAGGTGGGGGAACCGGCGGCGGTGGGGGAGAATCAAGACCCGGCCGGGCGGCGGCCCGGGTGACGGAGAGGGATGGTCGTGACGGGGCAGTCGTGGCGGTTCAGCAAGGGGCACGGCACCGGGAACGACTTTGTGATCCTGCCGGATCCGGCCGGGGAGCTGGTGCTCACCCCGAAGCTGGTGGCCGGGTTGTGCGACCGGCGCTTCGGCATCGGCGGCGACGGCGTGTTGCGGGTGGTGCGTACCGCGGCGGCCGGTGAGCCGTTGCCCGCCGCCGAGGGCGCCGAATGGTTCATGGACTACCGCAACGCGGACGGCTCGCTAGCGGAGATCTGCGGCAACGGGGCCCGGGTCTTCGCCCGCTACCTGGTGGCGGCCGGGCTGGTGGAGACGCCCCGCATGACCCTGGCGACCCGGGCCGGGGCGGTGGCGGCGGAGGTCACCGACGAGGCGGTGAGCGTCACTCTCGGACTGCCCACAGTGAACGGAGAGAGTCGGGCCCGGGTGGGCGGGCGCGACCTGACCGGCGTGGTGGTGGACTGCGGCAACCCGCACCTGGTCTGTCCGGTCGGCAGTGAGCGGGAGCTGGCCGCGCTGGATCTGAGCCGGCCGCCGGAGCTGGACCCGCAGCGGTTCCCGCACGGCGCGAACGTCGAGTTCGTCACCCACCCGCCGGAAATGACCGGGGTGCGGATGCGGGTCCACGAGCGGGGGGTGGGGGAGACGCTCTCGTGTGGCTCGGGCGCCTGCGCGGCCGCGGCGGCGGTGCTGCGCGAGGCCGGGCGGCCTCATGGTGAGGTGACCGTGGACGTTCCCGGCGGCCGGCTGGCGGTGGCGCTCTCCGGTGCGAGCTGCGTGCTGACCGGGCCCGCGGTCCTGGTGGCGCAGGGCTCCGTGGACGTCTCCGCCCTCTTCTGATCAGCTCCGCTCGCCGGCGCTGACCGCTTGCACGCCGGCGGCTCACCGGGACGCCGACCGGTGTTCAAGATCGCCCACCGGGTCGGCATCTCCAGATGCACGTGTCCCGACTCCTCGCCCGCACCTTGGCGGCGCTGCGGCGGCAACTGCGGGGTGGGCCGAGCCCGGCCGGTCACCGGGTTTGACCACCGGCCGCCGGGGTAAGGCCCCAGCCATGCGTGCGACCGAGCACCGCCGGCTGAATCCCGCCCAGCGCGAACTGCTCACCAACCTCGCTGCCCAGTTACGAGTGGACGCGGTCCGGTGCACCGCCACGGCCGGCTCCGGCCACCCGACCTCGGCGATGTCCGCGGCCGACCTGGGCGCGGTACTGCTCGCCGCCCACCTACGGTACGACTTCGAGGACCCGGCGAGCCCGCACAACGATGAACTCGTGCTCTCCAAAGGGCACGCCTCGCCGTTGCTGTACGCGATGCTGCGCGCGGCCGGCGCGATCGGGGAGGAGTTCCTTACCTACCGCAGGTTGGGCAGCCGGCTGGAGGGGCACCCCACCCCGCGACTCCCCTGGGTGAGGGTCGCCACCGGGTCCCTGGGCCAGGGGTTGCCGGTGGGGGTCGGGCTCGCGCTCACCGCATCGGTCCTGGACCGGCTGCCGGTACGGGTCTGGGTGCTCTGCGGCGACGGCGAACTCGCCGAGGGGTCGATGTGGGAGGCCTTCGCCCAGGCCGGCCACGGCCGGCTGGACAACCTGACCGCGATCATCGACGTGAACCGGCTCGGCCAGCGGGGCCCCACCCGGCAGGAGTGGGACACCGCCACGTACGCCCGGCGGATCCAGGCCTTCGGTTGGCACACGATCGAGATCGACGGCCACGACCTGGACGAGATCGACGCCGCGTACGCCGAGTCGACGGTGGTCCCGGGGCCGGTGGCCGTGCTCGCCCGCACGGTCAAAGGCCGCGGTGCGCCGCAGGTTGAAGACCGTAACGGCTTCCACGGCAAGCCGCTGCCCGACCCGGAGCAGGTGATCGCCGGACTCGGCGGGGTGCGCCACCTCACCGTCCCGGTGGCCATGCCCGAGGGCACCGGACCGGCGCCGCGCGGGTTCGCTGGCAAGAACCTCTCCCTGCCCCGCTTCACCCCCGGTGACAAGGTGGCGACCCGGGATGCGTTCGGCCAGGCGCTGGCGGCCCTCGGTGAGGCGCGCGGGGACGTGGTGGCGCTGGACGGCGAGGTCTCCGACTCCACCCGCAGCGGTCTGTTCGAACAGGTCCATCCGGAGCGGTTCTTCCAGTTCTACATCGCCGAACAGCAGATGCTGGCCGCGGCCGTGGCCATGCAGGCGCGGGGATGGACGCCGTACGCGGCCACCTTCGGTGCGTTCCTGACCCGGGCCTACGACTTCGTCCGGATGGCCGCGGTGGGCCGCGCCAACCTCCGCCTGGTGGGCTCGCACGCCGGGGTCGCGATCGGCGAGGACGGCCCGTCCCAGATGGCGCTGGAGGACCTGGCGGCGTTTCGCGCGGTACACGGCAGCACCGTGCTGCATCCGTGCGACGCCAACCAGACCGCGTACCTGGTGGCGGCGATGGCGGACCGGGAAGGCATCAGCTACCTGCGGACCATCCGTGGCGCCACGCCGGTCATCTACGCGCCGGGGGAGGAGTTCCCGATCGGGGGCAGCCGGGTGTTGCGGTCCAGCCCGGGCGATCGGGTCACGCTGGTCGCGGCCGGGGTGACCGTCCCCGAAGCCGTCGCCGCGGCCGATCGGCTCGGCGCCGCCGGGATCCCTGCTCGCGTGATCGACCTGTACTCGATCAAGCCGGCGGATATCGCCACGCTGCGGCGGGCGGCCGACGAGACCGGGCATCTGGTCACCGTGGAGGACCACTGGCCCGAGGGCGGGCTCGGCGATGCGGTGCTGGACGCCCTGGCCGGCGGGGGGCCGTTGCCTCGGGTACGCAAGCTCGCGGTCCGCACCATGCCCACCTCCGCCACCCCGGCGGAGCAGCTACGAGCGGCCGGCCTGGACGCGGCGGCGATCGCCGACGCGGCGCTCGGGTTGATCGGTGGCTGATGTCGCGACGATGAACCGGCCCCGGTGTCTGATCGCCGAGTAGGAGGCGTGATGGCCCAGCGACCAGGTCGGTTACCCGCGCCGGAGCGACCGGCCGACCGCGAGACTGGGGCGGCGCCGGTAGCCGCCGGTGCGGTGAGGCGTCGGGGGCGGAGGGTTTGGTTAGGCGGCGCGCGCCGGGGTACGCCCAGGTGGTGCGGATCAGGTCGCAACCGCGGCGCCGGCGGGGGACGCTGGAGCGCCCGTACTCCCCGCTGAACCTGCGGCTGCTGCTGGCCTCGTTCGGCCTGGTCACCTCCGCGATCCTGGCATTCCTCTGCTGGCGGGCGGGGCTTACCGTGCTGGCGCTGATCTGCACGGCGCTGGCGGTGGTGGCGGCGGTCGACCTGGTAGTGATCCAGTTGCGCCGGGCGGCCCGCCGCCGGGAGGAACCGGGCGTGCGACATTCCTGGTTCGAGTAGCCGCCCAGACGTTTTGGCGTTGGGAATACGGGTAATGGGTGGTCAGCAGCCGCGCCCGAGAGGCGATGACAGCCGAGATGGCGATGACAGCGCCGGGCGACGACCCGGGCGCGGCGCGGCGGGTGCCAGGTGCGGGCCGCGCGGACGTGGTTGGGGGTGCCACGGTCCGCCGAGGGGGGCGGCCCCCTGGCACCCGCCATCATCTCCGCGCAGGTGTCAACCGGCCCGGTTTGCTTATCTCCGCTCGGACCCCGCGGGTGCGCGGGCTCTGCGTTCGTGCCGGTCAGGCGCAGGCGGCACCGGCCGCGCAGAGCTCCCGGAAGCGGACGTCGAGCTGCCGGGTGACCTGGTGCCAGGCGTAGCACTGGCGGACCCGGTCCAGCCCGGCCGCGGCGTACTCCAATTGGCGGATCGGGTCGGCCAGTACCCGCCGTACCGCTCGGGCCAGCGCGCCCGGCGCGCCCGGCGGCACCAGGGCTCCGGTGACCCCGTCGATGACCACGTCCCGCTGCCCGCCGATGGCGGTGGCGACCACCGGGAGGCCCGCGGCCATCGCCTCCAGCGCGGTCACCCCGGACGGCGCGTACCAGCCGGCGCACACCACCACGTCGGCGCGGTGGTACCAGGCCGGCAGTTCGGCCGCGGCGATCCGGCCGACGAACCGCACGCGGTCGGCCACGCCCCACTCCCTGGCCAGGGCGCGCAGCTCGCGCACGCGCCGGTCGCGCCCCACCCGCCCGGCGCTGGCCCCGCCCACCACCGTCGCCTCGGCTTCGGGCAGGTGTCGTAGGGCGGTGAGCAGATCCACCACCCCGGTCCGGTCGGTCAGCCCGTCGCCGACCGCCACGATGCGCCCCCGGCCGGGGTGGGGAGGCGCGAGGGCGCGCACCGGCGCGAACCGGCCGGGGTCCACCCCGGTGGGGATGAGGATGGTCCGCTGCCGGGGTACGCCGAGCCGCGCCAACTCGTCGCGTTCGGCCCGGGACTGGGCGATCACCAGGTTGACCGCGTTGCCGAGTCGCCGCTCCAGGTCCACCCGGGCGGCCGGATCGGCCGCGTCGCCCAGCAGGCGGCGCCGGACCGACGCCAGCTCGTGGTAGGTAAGCGCCACCGGGCGCTGCGCGAGGTGGGCGGCGGTACGCGCGGCCAGGCCGCTGAGCCAGAAGTGGGCGTGGACGAGGTCTGGAGTCCAGCCGCTGCGCCGCCAGTGTTCCGCCAGGCGCTCGCCGAACCGGCGGGTGTAGGAGAGTAGGCCGGCCTCGGACTTCGACGATGCCGGGCCCACCGGGATGTGCACGACCGTCACCCCCGGCAGCAGCGGGCGCGTACCGGCCGGGTGGCGGGCGTCTGCGCGGGCGAAGAACCGGACCTCATGGCCGAGCGCGGCCAGGGCCTGACACAGTTCAGCCACCCGCCGCGCCGGCCCGCGATCAATCAGGTCTCCGGCCGGGGTCAGCGGGCTCATGTGGACCGAGACCACGGCCAACCGCATGCGCCATCCTCCGGTGACCGAGCGAACTCGGGTCAAATGCCCCGTAGACGACCTCACTAAACCCCGACCGGACGAAGAATCCGGATCGCGGGGGTCACGGACCGGCGCGTCCGGTGTGGAAACAGCGCGGCCAGGGGGTCAGCTCTCGCCGAAGGTGCGTTCTCCGGCGAGGCGCTCCAGCAGCCCGGAGATGCGCAGCACCTCGGCGACCTCCCCGACCGGTCGCGTGATGCGCAGCCAGCCACCCGCGGCGTCGCACCGGTTGCGGGCCCGGACCAGCGCGTTCAACCCGGCCGAGTCGCAGAAGCTGACGTGGTGGAGGTCGACCACCAGCCGGTTGGTGCCCCCCGCGACCAGGCGCTCTACCTTACGCTCCAGCTCCGCGGCGGTCGCCAGGTCGAGGTCGCCGCTGACCGCCACGGTGGTGGCACCGTCCGTATCACCGCTCACGATGGTCAGCTTCATCGCCTCTCCTCGGGGTGCCGCTCCCGTAGCCGCTACCGACGGTGATCGATGCCAGCGGTCGCGTGGCGTCAGCGCCGTAGCGCCGGTTAAGAGTGTCCCATGAGCGGGTATGGAGTGCCAGGTAACGTATGGGATTGCCCACGCGGTCCGGGAGCCGACCGACCCCCTAGGCGGTCCGAGACAGAAGTGGAGTCATGACGCAGCCATTGACCTTCCGGCTCGACCGCCGGCTGCCGGTCGCGGTGGTCGCGCTTCACGGTGAGCTGACCCCGCTGAGCAGCCAGGTCGTGCGGAAGGCCGTGATGGAGGCGCTCGCCGCCGAGCCGACCTCGGTGGTGGTGGACCTCTCCGGGATCACCCGGGTGGAGGACGTGGCGTTGACCGTATTCCCCGCCCTGGCGAGACTCGCCGAGCGCTGGCCCGGGGCACCGCTGCTGCTCGCCGCCGCCCCGCCGGCCGTGGCCACCGCGCTCCGCCGGATGGCGGTAGCGCCACCCCTGCCGTTACATCCGACGGTGCGGGCTGCGGTGGACGTCGCGGCCAAGGAACCCGTGCCGCTGCGGGTGGACCTGCGCATGAAACCGACCGTGGACGCGCCCCGGATCGCCCGTGACCTGGCGTACGACACCTGCTGGGAGTGGGGGCTGCCGGACGCCGCCACCCCCGCCAAGATCGTCAGCTCGGAGCTGGTCACCAACGCGGTCCGCCACGCCGGCACGGATGTGGACGTCACCTTCACCCTGCACGACCATTTCGTGCGCGTCTCGGTGCGGGACCGGGCGTCGGAGCTCGCCCGCATGCAGACCCCGAGCGAGTCTGACGACCGAGGGCGAGGTCTGCTGATCGTCGACTCCCTCTCCACCGCATGGGGTAACGTTTCCTTCGAGGACGGGAAAACCGTATGGGCCACGGTGGCGCAGCGGCGTCGGCCCCCAGGCCAGCGGGCGGGGACAGCCGCGGCGCGTCACCGTCAAGAGGTTTGATTCCGCACGCGACTGGAAACAACACAACTAGACCCCGTCAGCCCACTGCGAAGGAAGCGTGTTATGAACGCTATACGCATTGACATGCACCGCAACGGGCAGGAAGACCGGTTCGTAGTCGCTGGCGAGCTGGATCTGGCCTCGGCACCCCAGCTGCGGGAGGCCCTGCTCACCGCCCTCGAACAGGCCCAACCTGGCCGGGAGCTAGTGGTGGACGTCTCCGGCGTGCGTTTCCTGGACTGCACGGCCGTGGGCACGCTGGTCCAACTGCGGGCGCGCGCCGAGGAACGCCGCTGCCCACTACGGGTGGCCGGCGCGGGCGGCGTGGTGCTGGAGGTCCTCGAGATCGCCGGGGTGGCCAAGCAGCTCGACGTCTACGCCGAGCCGGCGCCGGACGAGCCAGCCGGGCCCAGGTCACACGCGAACGCCCCCACCCCGGGAGCGGGGCCCGACCGCCGCACCTCGGACGAGGTCATCTCTTCGCTGCTGGACGCCATGACCGAGCTGGCCCCCGGCACCGAGGAGCGGGAGAAGATCCGCACTCACATCATCACCACCTGCGTGCCGTTCGCGACCGGCCTCGCCCGGCGGTTCACCGACCGGGGCGAACCGTTCGACGACCTCAACCAGGTGGCGATGGTGGGGCTGCTGAAGGCGGTGGACGGCTACAACCCGCAACGCGGGCGCGAGTTCATCGCGTACGCGACCCCGACCATCCTGGGTGAACTACGGCGCCACTTCCGGGACCGGACCTGGGCGATGGCGGTGCCGCGGCGCTATAAGGACATGCGCCTGCTGGTCAACTCGGCCCGGGAGGAGCTCACCCAGCGCAACGGAGTCCCACCGAGCGCAGCCGACCTCGCCAGCCACCTGGGGGTGAGCACCGACGAGGTGCTGGACGCGATCGAGGCAGCGCAGGTCTACCGCTCCACCTCGCTGTTCACCCCGGTCGGCGACGACGGGGTGACGCTGATGGACGTGGTCGGGGCACCCGACCCAGACCTGGACGCGGTGGACGACCGGGTGTCGTTGCCGCCGATCATCGCGAAGCTGCCCGAGCGGGAGCAGCGCATTCTGGCGATGCGCTTCTACGGCAACATGACCCAGTCCCAGATCGCCGAGGCCACCGGGGTGTCTCAGATGCATGTCTCCCGGCTGTTGAAGGGTGCGCTGGGCCGGTTGCGGGAGGAGCTCGCCGGCTGCGTGTGAGTCGCGGACCGGTCACGCGAGCCGGCCACCCCGGGAGCCGGCACTACCCGCCCGCCGGCGGCTCGTTGCGGTAGCCGAGTGCGTCCCAGATCTCGTATACCGTCTCGAAGGTCCGCCCTTCGGGTAGCCGCTCCAGGTCAGCGAGTACCTGCTCGGGCGCGGCCTCCCGGCGCGCGACCCGGACCAGGTCGGCCTTGTCCCCCGGCAGCACCGACCGGGTGATCCAGCGACCGAAGCTGCTGCGCGCCTCCAGCTCCTCCCCGGTCAGTGGTGCCGGCGCCCCGCCCGGCCGCGGACCGGCCGGGATGGTGTCCAGCTCCGGCTGGTCCTCGCCGGCCGGTTCCGGTTCCCGCCACTCCTGCGCCCGGGAACCGCCCGGGCTGCTGCCGCGGGTGTGGGACTCGGCCTCCCGGGCCATCTCCTCGTCCAACAGCCGACCGTGCTTACTGTTGCCTCGCTGCATACCTGCGCCGTACCCGGTGCCGCATCCGGCAAAACCGGCGTACGTGGCCGGTACCCGCCGGCCGGCCGGTCAACCGGGCCAGTTGGCGAGCAGCCGCTCCAGCTCGTCCTCGTCGTCGACCTCGTCGGCGAGCGCGTCACGGGCGATCTGGGCGGTCACCGGGTCGGTGTGCTGGGTGCGCTCGAACAGATCCCGGTAGTAGCGGATCGCCGCGCGCTCACCCTCCAGGCTGTCGTTGAGCATGGTCCACAGGTCGGCGGGGTCCTTGGGCGCCGGCCGGTACTCGGTGTACGCGCGCGCGCCCGCCTCGGACGGACTGGCCAGAGGCGTGCCGCCGAGCTGCGCCACCCGCTCGGTCAGCACGCCCACATGCCGCCACTCGTCCTGGGCGGTGCGGGCGAACATCTTCACCACTGCGGGCGCGTGTACGCCGGCGGCGATCGTGGACAGCATCAGATAGCGGTAGGCGTCGTTGATCTCCGCTGCGATGCCCTGGTTGAGTAGGTCGATGATCTCGTCGACCTGCGGACCGGCGGCCTCCCGCCCGACGGTTCCCATGGTTGAACCTCCGTGAGTAAGACTCAGGTGCGCCATCTGGCGTACCCGCGCGGCGACGGCCGCCCGCCGGTGCGGCCGGGCGACGTGCGCCGCGGCACTTTACGGATTACCCAGGCGTCCAGCCCGTTACACGCGCCGAAAACCGGGCTGCGGTGTGCGGGCGGCCGTGTCACGATTGAGTTTCAGGTATGCGTGACGTCCAGGACGAGTACGAGCTGCCGGTGACGACCGGAACGACCAGAGGAGGCGCCAGGGTGGCAGACCAGCGGGACCAGGCGGCGACCGACGGATCGGCGGGTCGCGATCTGCGCGCCGACGGTTCCTGGGGCGAGCCGGGCGGGGACGCCCCGGAAGGCCTGCTCGGCGATCGGGGCGTGTTCCTCGGCGATCCGCTGCTCGAGGTCCCGCCGGTGAGCGAGGCGCCCGAGCCGACCATCGGTGAGTTGGAGCTGGAGGAACGGCAGGCGCTACGCCGGGTGGCCGGGCTCTCCACCGAGTTGGCCGACATCACCGAGGTGGAGTACCGGCGGCTACGCCTGGAGCGCGTGGTGCTGGTCGGGGTGTGGACCGAAGGCACCGTGGAAGAGGCGGAGAATTCGCTGGCCGAGCTGGCCGCGCTGGCCGAGACCGCCGGTTCGATGGTGCTGGAGGGGCTGATCCAGCGCCGCGACCGGCCGGACCCGGCCACCTACATCGGCCGCGGCAAGCTGAGCGAGCTGCGCGATGTGGTCGTCGCCACCGGCGCGGACACCGTGATCTGTGACGGCGAGCTGTCACCGAGCCAGCTGCGCAACCTGGAGCAGCAGACCGGGGTCAAGGTCATCGACCGTACCGCGCTGATCCTGGACATCTTCGCGCAGCACGCGCGCAGCCGGGAAGGCAAGGCCCAGGTGGAGCTGGCACAGCTTCGCTACCTCCTTCCCCGCTTGCGCGGGTGGGGTGAGGCACTCTCCCGGCAGGTCGGTGGCCGGGCGGGCGGCGCGACCGGCGGGGTCGGGCTGCGTGGCCCGGGTGAGACCAAGCTGGAGACCGACCGGCGCCGCATCCAGCACCGCATCGCCAAGCTGAAGCGGCAGATCGCGGGGATGCGGACGGTCCGGGACACCCAGCGCGCCCGCCGGCGCCGGCGGGAGGTGCCCAGCGTGGCCATCGCCGGCTACACCAACGCCGGCAAGTCCTCGCTCCTGAACCGGCTCACGGGGGCCGGCGTCCTGGTGCAGGACGCCCTGTTCGCCACCCTGGATCCGGCTACCCGGCGCGCGCGGACCTCAGACGGCCGGCACTACACCATCTCCGACACGGTCGGTTTCGTCCGGCACCTGCCGCACCAGCTGGTGGAGGCGTTCCGGTCCACACTGGAGGAGGTGGCCGAGGCCGACCTGATCGTGCACGTGGTCGACGGCGCCCACCCGGACCCGGCGGCCCAGGTCCGTGCGGTCCGCACGGTACTGGCCGAGATCGGGGCGGACGAGGTACCGGAGCTGCTCGTCATCAACAAGATCGACGCGGCGGACCCGGAGGCGCTGCTCCAACTGAAGCGGGACTGGCCGGAGGCGGTCTTCGTCTCCGCCCACACCGGCGCCGGCCTCGCCGAGCTGCGCGCCGAGGTGGAACGGCGACTGCCGCGGCCCGCCGTAGAGGTGGTCGCGTTGGTGCCCTACTCCCGCGGGGACTTGGTGGCGCTGGCCCACCAGCGTGGTGAGGTCACCGAGGCCGGCCACGAGCCCGGTGGCACCCGGCTGGTGGCGCGGGTGGACGAGGCGACCGCCGCCGCACTCGCTCCGTACCAGGTCGTGCAGGCCTGAGCGGCCCCCGGCTCCCTGGCCTCGGGCGGGGCGGCGTGGGAGACTGACCCGATGCGGCTGAGTGCGGCGGGAGCAGCAGATTGGAGAGGCTCGACCCGGTGGTGGACCACGACGGCGGCGGCGTGCGCGCTGGCCCTGGCGGGCCTCGCCGCCTTCCCCGGCGCCGCGGTGGCCCAGGAGAGCCCCGAGCCTGAGCCGGAGCCCTCGGACTCGCCGCCCGCGCTCCACGTCCCCGAGCCGGTGCCGGGCGAGCCGGTCTGCGAGATCAACGACCCGCGCCTGGTAGAGCTGTCCGGCATGGTGGCCGTCGGTGACCAGTACATCGTGGTCAACGACAGCCAGGACTTCGGGTTCGAAGCCCGGCTGCCGATCTTCTTCCTGAACCAGGACTGCGAGGTCGTCGACGAGCAGCCGTTCCTGATCGGCCGCCCGCTGGACCCGGAGGGCCTGGAGTACGACCCGCAGACCCAGACCCTGTGGGTCGGTGACATCGGCGACAACGCCGCGGGCGTAGCCGGTGGCGGGGAGACGCGGCCCACGGTGGCGCTGTGGCGGGTGGACCTGAGCGGTGGTGACCGCACCCCGGTGATCCACCGGTTCGTCTACCCCGACGGGCAGCCCCGGGACGCCGAAGCGTTGCTGATCGACGGCGAAGGCATGCCGATGATCGTGACCAAGACGGCCGGGCCGGCCGAGTTGTACGTGCCCACGGAGCTGATCCCGAACAACCCGCCCGAGCAGGGGGTACCGCTGGAGAAGGTGGGCGAGTTCGACCCGCCGGACACCGGCACCCCGAACCGGTTCCAGGCGCCCGGCCGCAAGACGATCACCGGCGGCGCGGTCGCACCCGACGGCAGCCGGGTGGTACTGCGCACCTACGCGGACGCGTTCGAGTTCGACGTGGTCGACGGCGACGTGGCGGGCGCGATCACCGAGGGCGAGCCCCGGGTGACGCCGCTCCCGGACGAGCCGCAGGGCGAGGCGATCACCTATACCTCGGACGGCTCGCACTTCCTGACCGTCTCCGAGGTCGGGGACGACGGCCTGCCGGCGGTGATCGCGCGTTACACCCCGTCGGTGCCGCCGGAGCCGACCCCGCCGCCGGCCGAGCCCGAGACGCCCTCGGAGAGCTCCGGGTTCTCCCTCTTCAACAACGTGCAGGACATCATCAACCTGATCGCCGCGGTGGGCGTGGTTGGGTTGATCCTGGTGGGGGTCGGCGTGTTCGGGATCGTGCGCGCCCGCCGGCGACGGGCGGCCGCCGAGGATTCAGAGGCGGCGGCGCCGGTCACCGGCCGGGCGAACCTCTACGGCTCCGGCGCGGCCGGAGGCGGCGGCGCACCGGGCGGGTCCGGGTCCCCGGCGGCACCGGGATCGCCGGGCGGGCCGGACGCGGCCGCCCACGAGCAGGGGTGGGAGCCGGGCGCGGGCCGACCCTCCGGGGTGTACACCTCCCAGGCGGCCGGCGAAGGCGAATACCCGGCCGGTCCGCCGGCCGCGGGTCAGCAGCAGCCGCCGGCCGGCGGTGAGTACCCCGGTGGGGAGTACGGCGGTGGCCAGTACGGTGGCACCACCTACTCGGCCCACGCGTACCCGGAGAACGCCCACCCGGGCAACGAGTACCCCGGTAACGAGTACGGCGGCCAGCAGCAGTACGCCGGGCAGGAGTACGGCGGCCAGCAGTACGCCGGCGGCCAGTACGGCGGTGGCGAGTACGGCGGTCACCAGTACGAGGGGAACGAGTACGGAGGGAACCAGTACGCCGGTGGCCAGTACGGCGGCGCGCAGTACGCCGGCCACGAGTACGGCTCCCATCCGCACGCCGGTGGCGAGTACGCCGGCGGCCAGTACGGCGGCGATGAGTACGGCGGTCACCAGTACGAGGGCGGTGGCTACGGCGGAAACGAGTACGCCGGTGCCCAGTACGGCGGGGACGGCTACGGTGACGGGGGCTACGCGGGAGCCGAGCACGGCGGCCAGTACGGCGGCGCCGGTTACGACCAGCAGGGCTACGGCGCTCAGTACGGGGGAGCCGAGGACTACCAGGCCGCGGGTTACCCGCCGCAGCCCTACCCCGACCAGGGGCAGCAACCCGGCGCGGCGGGGTACGGCGGGGAAGGTGGCGGCACCTACCACGCCGGGGACCACCAGGGCGGGGCACATCAGGGGGGAGCCACCTACCAGGGCGGAGGCCAGCCCGACTACTACTCGGAGGACCCCGACTACCCGTACGAGTTCCGCGGGCAGGGCCGCTACTGACGCTGGCCGCCGGTGCGGATCAGAGCCGGCGCAGCACGGTGACCACCCGTCCCATGATGGTGGCGCGCTCGCCGGGGATCGGGTCGTAGGCCGGATTCTGCGGGACCAGCCACACCCGCCCGTCGCGGTGCTGGTAGGTCTTGACCGTGGCCTCGCCGTCGATCAACGCCGCGACGATCTCACCGGTCTCGGCGGTGGGCTGCTGCCGCACCGCCACCCAGTCGCCGTCGCAGATCGCCGCGTCGATCATCGAGTCGCCCTTGACCTGGAGTAGGAACAGGGTGCCCTCGCCCACGAGTTCGCGGGGGAGCGGGTAGACGTCCTCGATCATCTCTTCGGCGAGGATCGGGCCGCCGGCGGCGATCTGGCCGAGCATCGGCACGTATGCCGGGGCGGGTTGGCGACCGCCGTGCTCGGCTACCAGCTCCCTGGCCGGGCGCACGTCCACCGCCCGGGGCCGGTTGGGGTCGCGGCGCACGTAGCCTTTGCGCTCCAGCACTTTGAGCTGGTAGGCGACGCTGGACGGGGACACCAGCCCCACGGCCTCGCCGATCTCCCGCACGCTGGGCGGGTAGCCGTGCTCCTCGGACCACTCCCGCAGGAACTCCATGATCCGCCGCTGGCGGGGTGAGAGGTCGGGCGCGAACACCTCCGGCATCGCGTTGACCACCGCGGTGACCGCGCGCATCTCCCGCTCCCCGCCGCGTTGCCGGACTGGCGGGCGCGTCCGGGCGGTCGACTGCTTCCTCGGCTGCCGGGTCATCCCCATCCATCCTCCCTTGTCTGGTTCTAGTCTGCTGACCGTATCGCACGAGTGTCATAAACGTCCAAACGCCCGTACGATTCTCCCTCCTCCGGCGGGACCAGGAATCGAGGTTCGTGATCCGCGGCGGCGCCTGCCCCGCCGGCGGCATCGCGGGTACGCCGATCACCATGCGGCGGAGACACGGCACGAGAATGTGGTGCGCGACACGCACCATCCCGGGCGGGTCGCAGCTTGCGGTTCGGCCCTCGACGACATAGGCTCGACCCCAACATCTAGTAGCCACATCGGTGTAAGTTGGCTATACCTTGGGGTTGGGAGGCTCTGCGATGCGTTGTCCGTACTGTCGCAATCCCGACTCCAGGGTGGCCGACTCCCGGGAGGCCGAAGAGGGCACGCTGATCCGGCGCCGCCGCCACTGCCCGGCGTGCGGCAAGCGGTTCACCACCGTGGAGGAGGCGGTGCTGGCCGTGGTGAAGCGCAGCGGCGCCACCGAGCCGTTCAGCCGCGCGAAGATCATCGCCGGGGTCCTCAAGGCGTGCCAGGGTCGTCCGGTGGCGGAGGACGCGATCACCCTGCTCGCGCAGCGAGTGGAGGAGACCATCCGCGCCCGGGGCGCGGCCGAGGTACCCAGCCACGAGGTGGGGCTGGCGATCCTCGGGCCCTTGCGGGAGCTGGACGAGGTGGCGTACCTGCGATTCGCCAGCGTCTACCGGTCCTTCGAGTCCCTGGACGACTTCGAGCGGGAGATCGCGGCGCTGCGCGGTGAGCGTGCGGCCCGGCCGGACGGGGCCAGACCCGCCGAGCCGGCCACGGCTCACTGACCGGCCGGCGGGCGCGGTCGAGGGTCTCCTCGGCGTGCCCGGGCGCGTGCCGATGGTAGTTCTGCATGACCACACAGACCACAGCGGATCGCTGAGGGAACAGAACCGACAAATGACCATCATCATGGCCAGGGTGGCCGTGACAGCCTTGAGGGGGCGATGACCATGGCGGGGGACGACCGCACCACACCGGAGAACGGGGTCGCTGGCGGGCCGGTGGCCACCGGTGGATCCAGCCCGGCGGCGGGCGGGGCCACGCCCGCGCGTGCGGGCGGTGGCCTGCGGATGCGGCGGGTGTGGACCACCGCGGGTAGGCACCCGTACGACGACGTCACTTGGGAACGGCGCGACGTGGTCATGACCAACTGGCGGGACGGCTCCGTCAACTTCGAGCAGCGGGGAGTGGAGTTCCCGTCCACCTGGAGCATGAACGCCACGCAGATCGTCGCCTCCAAGTACTTCCGGGGGGCGCTCGGCACCCCGCAGCGGGAGTGGTCGCTCAAGCAGCTCATCGACCGGGTGGTGCGTACCTACCGGGCGGCGGGGGAGGAGCACGGCTACTTCGCCACCCCGGCCGACGCCGAGGTGTTCGCGGACGAGCTCACCTACCTGCTGCTGCACCAGTACTTCAGCTTCAACTCACCGGTCTGGTTCAACGTCGGTACGCCGTCCCCGCAACAGGTCAGCGCCTGCTTCATCCTCTCCGTCGACGACTCGATGGAGTCCATCCTGGACTGGTACAAGGAGGAGGGCCTGATCTTCAAGGGCGGCTCCGGCGCCGGGGTGAACCTCTCCCGGATCCGCTCCTCCAAGGAGCTACTCTCCTCCGGCGGCACCGCCTCCGGGCCGGTCAGCTTCATGCGCGGTGCGGACGCCTCGGCCGGCACCATCAAGTCCGGCGGCGCCACCCGGCGGGCGGCGAAGATGGTGGTACTCGACGTGGACCACCCCGACATCGAGGAGTTCATCGAGACCAAGGCGCGCGAGGAGGAGAAGATCCGGGCCCTGCGCGACGCCGGGTTCGACATGGACCTTGGCGGCAAGGACATCGTCAGCGTCCAGTACCAGAACGCCAACAACTCGGTCCGGGTCTCCGACGAGTTCATGCGCGCGGTGGAGAGCGGCGGGACGTTCGACCTGCGGGCCCGGCTCGACGGATCGGTGGTGGAGACCGTCGACGCCGCGGCGCTCTTCCGCAAGATCGCGCAGGCCGCCTGGGAGTGCGCTGACCCGGGCATCCAGTACGACGACACCATCAACGACTGGCACACCAACCCGGAGACCGGGCGGATCACCGCGTCCAACCCGTGCTCGGAGTACATGTCGCTGGACAACTCCTCCTGCAACCTGGCGTCGCTGAATCTGATGAAGTTCCTGCGCGACGACGGCACGTTCGACGCGGAGATGTTCGTCAAGGCGGTGGAGTTCGTCATCACCGCGATGGACATCTCCATCTGCTTCGCGGACTTCCCCACCGAGAAGATCGCGGAGACCACGCGGGCGTACCGCCAGCTCGGCATCGGGTACTCCAACCTCGGCGCGCTGCTGATGGCCTGTGGCCTGCCGTACGACTCAGACGACGGGCGGGCGCTCGCCGCCGCCATCACCTCGCTGATGACCGCCACCGCGTACCGGCGCTCGGCGGAGCTGGCCGGGGTGGTCGGGCCGTACGACGG
>DATGPS010000072.1:0-8668 GCA_035304685.1 Natronosporangium sp.
TACTTCTTCTCCTCGCCCTTGACGACCCGGGTCTCGATTGCCTCGATGAGTGCGGCCCCGTGGTGGGGGTAGACAACGGTCTCGCCGACACTGAAAACCATAGGTTCGAAACCCCTTTCGCTGTGTCAAGGGTAACATGCCGCGATCCCGCTGTCCTGAGGAGGCGGATGACGTAACCGCAGCTCAAGGCGGGGATAGTGAACCTCACACGACCGGACACCGCGCAACTACTACCATAATTGCCGCTGAGCTGGATTAAGTACGCTATATCAGCTATTTAAGGCAGTCGATCGTGTCGCGGGGTGAGAGGTGCCCCGCACCCCCTGGCGTTTACGACCGGGATGCGCGAAAGTAGAGGCAGGCGCACCCGACCGCGCCGGGGAGCTCACGATGGGCACACACGGTGGCGACAGCGGCAACCCGCCGCCTGACGGTGATCACCCGCCGGACGAGCCGGTTGAGCTGCCTGAGCTGCCTCCGGAGTGGGGCGACCTGAAGATCCCCGACGACGCGTCCGAGCTCGCGGCCGAGGCCGAGCAGGTACGGCGCGAGCTGGCCGAGCGGCGGGCCGCCGAGCACCCGCCCTTCAGCCTCTTCCGTTCCCGCCCGCGGTCGGACAAGACCGGCGATCGCGGACCATCCGTCGGCGGACCGCTGCTGGTGATGTCGATGGCGGTACTGATCACCATGATCAGCCTGTTCGCCATGGCGTGGTCCGGGACGCGGCCTCCCGCCGGCGCGGACCCGCAGGCGGATCCGGTCGAGACCCTGCCGCAGGTGACGCTCACCGACGCGAGCGGGGTGCCGGTCCCGCTCGGCACCCGGGCCCCACTGGCGATCCTGCTGATCGAGGAGTGCGATGACTGCGCCGGCCTGGTAGCCGCCACCGCTGCCGCCGCCCCGGAGGGCGTCACCGTAGCGGCGGTCGGCCACTCCGCGCCCGCGCCACCGCCGGCGCTCGAGCCCGGGGTCCCGGAACCGTTGCTATTGAGCGACCCTTACCAGTTGGTACGCGCCTCGCTGGCGCTCGACGCACCCACGAACGCGGCCACCGTGGTGCTCGTCAACGCCGATCAGCGCGTCACCCACACCTTCCCCGCCGTCACCGCGATCGGGCAGTACCGGGCCGAACTGGTCGACCTGGCGCCGTAGCGCAGGCCACCCCGCAGACACAGGGGAGCCCTCCTGGGGCTCAAGCCCCATCAGGGACGCCCTGCTAATGCCAACCTCGCCAACAGGGGACCCCTGCTGAAACATCGAGCCCCAACCGGGACGCCCTGCTGAAAACCGGGCCTCAAAAGGGGCGCCCTGCTAAACACCGGGCCTCAACAGGGGCGCCCTGCTGGTGGGTGAAACGTCAGCAGGGGAGCCCCACTAGGGCTTAAGCATGAGCAGGGGCGCCCTGCTGAAAGCAGGAGCGCCGGGCCAAGGGCCGGTCAGCCACGGCGGCGCAGCACGGCGGCGTAGAGCGTGAGCCCGGGCCCGAACGCCAACGCAACCACGTGTTCGCACCCGGTCCGGCGCAGCTCATCGAGGATCAACAGCACCGTGGGCGAGGAGCAGTTGCCGTGCGCGGCGAGTACACCCCGGGAGGCGGCGAGCGCCGGGGGTGCCAGCGCCAGTTCCCGTTCCACCACGTCCAGGATGTGCGGGCCACCCGGGTGCACCGCCCACCCGTCCACCGCGGCTACCGAGAGGCCTTCACCGGCCAGCAGACCGGCCACGAACCCGCCGACCTTGGTCGCGAGCGCCTCCGGCACCCGCGGGGAGAGCCCCATCCGGAAGCCGAGGTCGGTGATCTCCCAGCTCATGTGCCCAGCCGTGGTGGTGTCGGTGACCGAACCCACGCCCAACACCTCGTAGCCGTCGCCGCCAGGCGCGACCACCACCGCGGCTGCGGCGTCGGAGAAGAGCGCGTGGGCGACGATCTGTCCGGTGTCCACCGTGGGCGGCTGCACGTGCAGGCTCGCGAGCTCGGCGCAGAGCAGGGCGGCCGGCCGGCGGCAGACCCGCACGAAGTCGGCCACCGCCCGCAGCCCGGGCAGGGCCGCGTAGCAGCCCATGTGCCCGACGAACAGGCGCTGGCAGTCGGCGGCCAGGCCCAGGTCCCGGGCGAGCAGGATGTCCAGCCCGGGGGTGGCGTACCCGGTGCAGGAGCAGACCGCCAGCAGGCCGAGCCGCCGCGGGTCGACCCCGGCGTCGGCGAGCGCGCCGGCGAGCGCCTCCTTGCCCAGCGGTAGCGCCTCGATCAGGTAGCGGTCCATCCGCCGACCGGTCGACCAGCCGGAGACGTCCTCGACCAGCGGGTTGGCCACCCCGTGCCGGGTGACGACGCCGGCGTTGGCAAAGATCCGGCGAGCCAGCACCTGCCCGGTGCCCGCGTAGTGATCGGCGAAGAAGCCGTCCCACAGCTCCTGCTGCGACACCGCGGCCGGGGTAGCGGTGCCCACGCCGCGTACCACGGCGGTCACCATCGCGGCGCCACCCCGTCAGAGTCGGGGTCGCCGCCCAGCGCCGCCACCCCGAGCCAGTCCGCGCACACGTCGGAGGTGGCGGGCTGCAACGACCCGCACCGGGCGTCCCGGAACAGCCGCTCCAGCGGATGCCCCCGCCGCGAGGCGGAGGTCCCGGCCGCCTCCAGCATCGAGGCGGCCACCTCCGCCGCGGTGACGCCGGCGAGCAGCTTCGCCCGCCACACCCACTGGTTCGTCTCCGGGCTGCCGGGCTCCGCGTCCACCCGCCGGGCCGCCTCGGTCACCACCAGGTGGGCCGCGGCCACCGCTGCGTCGGCCCGGCCGATCCGCGCCCGGACCGCCGGCAACCGGCCCAGCCCGCGCTCGTTCGCGTGGGCAACCGCCGCGTCCACCGCCGCCCGCGCCACGCCCACGTACACCGCGGCGTAGCTGGCGACCAGCCAGTGCGGCATCAACTGGGCCACCACCAGGGCGAGCCCCTCCACTCCGCCTAGCAGGGCCTCGGCCGGCACGGTCACGTCCAGGTGCAGGTCGTCGGAGCGGGTGGCGCGCATACCCAGCGCATCCCAGGTGTGCTCCACCCGCAGCCCTGGCGTCCCGGCCGGCACCAGGAACTGGGAGACCACCGACTGGTCGTCCGCCCGCCGCGCCGCGACCAGGTAGCCGTCGGCGTGCCCGGCGCCGGAGACGAAGGTCTTCGCACCGCGGATGCGGAACCCGCCGTCGACCGGCTCGTAGCAGGTGGCGAGCTGGGAGAGCCGCGAGCCGACCCCCCGCTCGCTCATCGCGACCGCGTACCACGCCCCGCCGGCGGCGGCGCGCAGCAGCGCGTCCCGGGCCGCCAGCGCCGCCTCGGGTACGCCCAGCGCGCCCGCCAGGGCCGGATCCACCGCCGCGACCGCGCCGGTGACCGAGGCGTGCATGTTGAACACCAGCGCGGTCGCGCCGTTGCCGCGGGCCAACTCGTACGCGACCGCGGCGTACTCGGCGAACCCGGCGCCCGCGCCGCCCAGTGAAGCCGGCACCAGGATGCCGAACAACCCGGCCTGGCGCAGATCGGCGAAGTCGTCAACCGGGAAGCTGCCGGCCGCGTCATGCGCCGCCGCCCGGGCCGCGAACCGCGGCGCCAGCCGGGCCGCCGCCGCTACCAGATCGCTCGCCGCTACCGGGTCACGCGCCGTTGCCGGATCACGCCCCGCTACGAGCTCACTCCCCGCTACCGCGTCACTCATCGTCACCTCCGGTGGGCCGGCGGACACCCCAGGCCTGGTACAGCACGGCAGTCGACCGGCTGGGCACGATCGGCACCTCCCCGCGCCGGGTCACCAGCCACCGCAGCAGCGCCCCGGCGGCCGGCCGGATACCGCGTACCCGCAGGTCCACCCCGTGCCGGGCGCACTCGGCCCGCAGTCGCCGGGGCGGTACGAACAGCGCCGGGTCGTGCACTCCGCGGGGCGCCACGCCGGGTATCCGCTCCCCGACCGTCACCGCGGCCAGCCGCGCCACCCAGGTGGCGTTGAGCGTGTCGGCCACCAGCAGTCCCCCGGGGCGCAGCACCCGGCACGCCTCCCGGACCGCCGCGGCCAGGTCGGGTACGTGTTCGAACAGCTCACCGGCGCTCACCACGTCCGCGCACCGGTCCGGCAGCGGCAGGGCGGTCACATCCCCGCGGACCACCCGTACGCCGTGTGTGGCGGCCTGCACCAAGGAGGAGGTGACCACGTCTACCCCCACGTGCAGGTAGCCCTTGCCGGCCAGGTGCGGGGCGAGCACGCCGCCGCCACAGCCCAGATCTACCAGCACCGCACCGTCGCGCCGGGCCGGCGGCACCAGGGCGGCCCGGGCGCGGGCGATCCAGTGCAGCATGGAGAGCGCACCACCGGGCCGCCACCACTCGTCTGCCAGGTCATCTCCCAGGTGGAGCCCGGATGTGGGCACGGCCACCGGCGATGTCGACATGTCACTCAGCGTGGCATGAATCAGGCGTGACTGCCAGACTGCCACTCGTGTTCGCACTGATCCGCGCTGCGCATCCGGAGCCGGCCGCCGCGGTGACCCTCGCCTCCGGGCTGCTGGCGCTCGCGGTCGGGCACCCGCCGGCGCGGGCCGCGGTGGTCACCGCCACCGTGGCCGCGAGCCAGCTGGCGGTCGGCTGGTCCAACGACGCCCTGGACGCCGCCCGGGACGCGGCGGTCGGGCGTACCGACAAACCAGCGGCGACCCGGGCGGTGAGCCGGCGCACCCTGGCCGGCGCGGCGGTGGTGGCGGCCGCCGGCACGCTGCTCCTCGCGACCGGCCTGGGCCGGCCCGCCGCGGCGGCGGCGGCGATCGGACTCGCCGGCGGGTGCGCGTACAACTGGCCGCTGAAGTTCACCGTGCTCTCGCCGGTGCCGTACGCGGTGGCGTTCGCGGCCCTGCCGGCGTTCGTGGTACTCGCGCTGCCCGCCACCCCGCCGGGGTGGCTGGTCATGGCGGGCGGGCTGCTGGGCGCGGGCGCGCACTTCGCCAACGCCCTGCCCGACCTGGCCGACGACGCGGCCACCGGGGTCCGCGGGCTGCCGCACCGGCTCGGGGCCACCGGCGCGGCCGCGGCGGCCGCCGGACTGCTCCTCGCCGCGACCGGTGTGCTGGTGGTGGGCCCGGCCGGCCCGCCGTCCACCGCCGGGTTCGCGGCCCTCGTCGTCGCCGCGGTGGTACTCCCGGCCGGGTGGTACGCCGACCGGCGCAGCCACCGGGCACGCCCCACCTACCAGTTCCGCGCGTTCCTGGCGGTCGGGCTGGTGGCGGTGGTCCTGCTCCTCGCCGGCGGCACGCTAACCCGATAGACCTACCGCACCGGGCGGTGAGCTGGCTCGGTGACCCCCTGCGGGGTGGGCGTATCCGGGGCTCTAGGCTGTGCCGCGTGACCAGCAGAGTGCGCAAGGCGGCCGCGGTGGGGCTGCTGGTGGTGGCGTTGGCCGGCTGCGGCGCCGGCCAAGACTCGTTGACTACAGAGACCGTGCCGTCGATGCCGGGCATCGACGTCAACGGGCCGGGCGTCGCGCTACGCGGCGTCACCATCCCGTACGCGCCGGAGGGCTACCCGGCCGGCTCCACCATGCCGATCACGATGATGGTGTTCAACGAGACCGAGACGCCGGTGTCGTTGACGTCCGCCGCCTCGCCGGTGGCGGCCACCGTGACCCTCGGCGAGAGTCCGGGTGAGGGTGTGGAGCCCGTGGGTGGGCTGGCGGTTCCTGTCTCCGGGTACCTCCGCACCACGGTGACCCTGACCGGGCTGCGCCAGGACGTGCAGATCTTCGACATCGTGCCGCTGGAGCTGACCTTCGACAACGGCGCCAGCTTCGAGCTGGAGGTGCCGATGGCGCCGCCGCAGCAGCGCGTAGGCGAGCGCGAGCCGATCCTGGAGCCTGAGAGCCACTAACCGCCCGAGGGCCCTGGGCGCGCGCGGCCGTTGGCGCTCGCCGTTGGCGCGCTTGCCACGGCGGTCGCCGCTACCTGCGGCCGCCACCCGGCCGCTGCGGCGGGGCGGCCGGGGAGGCGTAGCGCCTCAGACGTAGCGTTCCAGGATGGATGCCTCGGCCAGCCGGGAGAGGCCCTCCCGCACGCCGCGCGCCCGGGCCGCTCCTATCCCGTCCACCGCCTGCAGATCCTCGACGGTGGCCCCGAGCAGCCGCTGCAGGCTGCCGAAGTGGTCCACCAGCCGGTCCACCACCGCGCCGGGCAGGCGGGGCACCTTGGCGAGTAGCCGCAGCCCGCGCGGGCTGACCGGCTGGTCCAGCGCCTCGGCGGTCGCCGGGTAGCCCAGCGCCTTGGCCACCGCCACCAGGTCGATCAGGTCGGTGGCGGAGAGCAGGTCGAGGTCTTGCAGCGCCTCCGCCGCGGTGCGCTCCTTGCCCCCGTCGCCGGCGGGCAGGTAATCGCGGACCACCAGCGTCCGGTCGGACTCCACCCCGGACATCAGCTCGTCGAGCTGGAGGGCGAGCAGCCGGCCGTCCACCCCGAGCTCCACCACGTACCCGGCGATCTCATCCGCGATCCGCCGTACCATCTCCAGCCGCTGGATCACGGTCACCGCGTCCCGCAGGGTGACCAGATCCTCGATCTCGAGCGCGGAGAGAGTGCCGTTGACCTCGTCCAGCCGCAGCTTGTAGCGCTCCAGGGTGGCGAGGGCCTGGTTCGCCCGGGACATGATCGCGGCGGAGTCGTCGAGCACGTGCCGGTGCCCGTTGAGGTAGAGCCCGATCAGGTTCATGGACTGGCTGACCGAGATAACCGGAAAGCCGGTCTGTTTGGCCACCCGCTCCGCGGTGCGGTGGCGGGTGCCGGTCTCCTCGGTGGGGATGTTCGGGTCGGGCATCAGGTGCACGCCGGCGCGTACGATCCGGGTGCCGTCGCTGGAGAGGACCACGGCGCCATCCATCTTGCACAGCTCCCGCAGGCTCGTCGCGGAGAACTCCACGTCCAGCGGAAAGCCCCCGGTGCAGATCGACTCCACCACCTTGTCGTAGCCGAGTACGATCAGCGCGCCGGTGCGGCCACGAAGGATGCGTTCCAGCCCGTCGCGTAGCGCCGTGCCCGGTGCCATCAGCGCCAGGTTCGCCCGTAACGGGTCACCGGTCGGACCGGCTGTGGACACGACGACGCGGGCCGTCCTGCCGGTGTCACGGTCGGTCGTCACCCGGACAGTCTAGAGACCGTCCGGCCGGGGCGCTGGGATGGCATCGGCCCCCACCGACTCGGCCGAGGCCCGCGCGGCCACCTGTAGCGCCTGCGTGAGGGTGGCGACCTCGTACACCCGCATCCCGGCCGGCACGCCACCGGCGGCGGCCGGGCCGGTGCCCGGCGGTACCAGCGCGGTGCGGAACCCCAGCCGCGCCGCTTCGGCGAGCCGGCGCGGCACCGCGCCCACCCGGCGGACCTCCCCGGTGAGACCCACCTCGCCGAGCGCGACCAGGTCGGCGGCGAGGGCGAGGTTCAGCGCGCCCGAGGCCACCGCCAGGGCGCAGGCCAGGTCGGCCGCTGGCTCCACCACCCGGATCCCGCCCACGGTGGCGGCGAAGACCTCATGGTCGTGCAGGCGGATCTGGGGCCGGCAGCGCTGCACCACCGCCAGCACCATCGCCAGCCGGGCCGGATCGAGCCCGCTCACCGTACGCCTGGGTGAGCCCGGTGTGGCCGCGCCGATCAGTGCCTGCACCTCGGTCACCAGCGCCCGGCGGCCCTCCATCGCCACCGTCACGCAGGTGCCGGGCACCACTTCGGCGTGACGGTTCAGGAAGAGGCCGGACGGGTCGGGGAGGCTGGTGATGCCGCCCTCGTGCATCTCGAAGCAGCCCACCTCGTCGGCCGGGCCGAACCGGTTCTTCAGGCCACGGACCATCCGCAGCGAGGCGTGCTTGTCACCTTCGAAGTGGAGCACCACGTCGACCAGGTGCTCCAGCACCCGCGGCCCGGCCACGTGGCCGTCCTTGGTGACGTGGCCGACCAGCACCACCGAGACGTTGCGCTCCTTGGCCACCGCGACCAGCGCGGCGGTGACCGCGCGGACCTGGGTCACCCCGCCCGGCACCCCGTCGACCCCGGGGGCGGTGACGGTCTGTACCGAGTCGAGCACCAGTAGCCCGGGCTTGATCGCGTCCAGGTGGCCCAACACCGCCGACAGGTCGGTCTCGGCGGCGAGGTAGAGCCGCTCGTGTAGGGCCCCGACCCGCTCCGCCCGCAGCCGCACCTGGCCCACGGACTCCTCACCGGAGATCACCAGGGCCGGACCGGCGTCGCCACCGCCGGCCGCCCACTGCTGCGCCACGTCCAGCAGCAGGGTGGACTTGCCGACCCCCGGTTCGCCGGCGAGCAGCACCACCGAGCCAGGCACCAGCCCGCCGCCGAGCACGCGGTCCAACTCGGCCACACCGGTGGGGCGGGCCTGGGCCGGGGCCACGTCGTAGGTGGCGATCGGCCGGGCCGGGGTGGACGGAGCCCGGGCGGGCACGGCGGCTGCGGGGGCGGCGCTGGCGGCGGGCGCCGACTCGGTGACCGAACCCCACTCGCCGCACTCCGGGCAGCGCCCCACCCACTTCGCCGGCTGGTAGCCGCAGACTTCACACTCGTACGCCGGGCGCGCAGCCCGCGCCGGTCGGCTCGCTCGGCTCGCCATGCCGGCACCGTACCGGACAGGTCGGACAGCCGGCGCC